>JAFUZJ010000035.1 GCA_017476665.1 Lachnospiraceae bacterium
CCTTCACATCTACCACGCCGCCTACGACCTCGCCGCAGCCCAGTTCCTCAATCAACTGGCAGGCGCGGTTGATCGCCTCCTCCGCATTACGGGGCTCCAGTCCTTTCTCAAACTTACCGGAGGCATCCGTGCGAAGTCCCAGTCTCTTGGCGGATTTTCTGATATTGGGACCGTTGAAGATTGCCGCCTCAAAGAGCACGGTCTTTACCTCATCCGTGATCTTGGAATTCTCACCACCCATGATACCGGCGATACCGATCTCCTTGTCCGCATCACAGATCATCAACACCTCAGAATCCAATTTCCGCATCTGTCCGTCCAAAGTCTGGAACTCATCCCCGTCCTTTGCCCGGCGTACAATGATCTTATGTCCTGCCACCGTATCCAGATCAAAAGCATGCATGGGCTGACCATACTCTTCCATCACATAGTTGGTGATGTCCACCAGATTGTTGATGGGGCGCTTGCCGCTGGATGCCAGCCTTCTCTGCATCCACTCAGGAGTAGGTCCGAACTTGATATTCTTGCTGACTCTCGCCAGATATCTGGTGCACAGATCCTTGTCCTGCACCTCCACAGAAACATAGTCATTCACATCCTCGGAATTGCCGGTAACCTTCACTTCAGGCGCGCAGAAAGGCTTTCGGAAGGTTGCCGCCGCCTCTCTCGCGATACCCAGCACACTATAACAGTCTACACGGTTACTGGTGATCTCATACTCAAATACCGTGTCACGCAGCCCCAATACCGCTACCGCGTCCGCGCCTACTTCCACTTCCGGCTTGAAGATATAGATTCCCTCTTCCGGCGCTTCCGGATACATATTCCGGTCGCTGCCCAGCTCTTCGATGGAGCACATCATACCGAAGGACTCCACACCGCGCAGCTTGCCCGCCTTGATCTTGATCCCTTCCTCCGGCAGCGGACCGCCGTCATGTCCGCCTGCAACCTTGCCGCCGTCCAATACCACGGGAACCTTGTCCCCTTCTTTCACATTATGCGCGCCGGTAACGATCTGGAGCGTCTCCGTTCCCACATCCACCTGACATATGATCAGCTTATCTGCATCCGGATGCGGCGCGATGCTCTTGATCTGCCCCACCACGATTTTTTCCAGATTCTTGTCTCTTCTCGCGTAGCCTTCCACCTTTGTACCGGTCAGCGTCATCGCGTCCATGTACTCCTGGTCCGTACACTCCAGCTCCGGCACATATGCCTTGATCCATGATAATGATGTATTCATAATTTCTTTTCCTTTCTTCTCTATAAATCCTTTCTTTAATCAGCACTAATAAGCATTTCAACTTGCGGAAACCGAGTCGTGCATGCGATATATTCCTTGAGCAGGCCCTTGAAAAACGCCGGTACTTAGATGCCGTACTTTGGCATCTTATGTACCGTTGCGTTTTTCACGGAGTGACAACGTGCCTGCGGTGGAATATATCGCATGCACGACGGCTCTTTTCCTCTAGAACTGCTTTAAAAATCTGATATCATTCTCATACAGCAGTCTCATATCATCAATCTCATACTTGAGCAGTGCAATTCTCTCCAATCCCACGCCGAACGCAAATCCGGAATACTCGTTGGGATCGATGCCGCTCATCTCCAGCACATGGGGATGTACCATGCCGCAGCCCAGGATCTCGATCCAGCCCTCGCCCTTACAGAACCGGCAACCCTTGCCGCCACACTTGAAACAGGTCACGTCCATTTCGGCGCTGGGCTCTGTGAACGGGAAATGATGGGGTCTGAATTTCACCTTGGTGTCCGCGCCGAACAGTTCCTTCGCGAACTCCGCCAGTGTTCCCTTCAGATCCGCAAAGGTGATGTTCTTGTCCACCACCATACCCTCCACCTGATGGAAGGAAGGAGAATGGGTGGCGTCCACCTCATCCGCGCGGAACATTCTGCCGGGTGCGATCATGCGGATAGGCAAAGTACCCTTCTCCATCTCATGCACCTGCACGCCGGAAGTCTGGGTTCGCAACAAAATATCCCCGTTGACATAAAAGGTATCCTGCTCATCCTTTGCGGGATGATCCGCCGGGATATTTAACGCCTCGAAGTTATAATAGTCCTTCTCCACTTCAGGGCCTTCCACTACCTCATAGCCCATGCCGATGAAGATGCGCTCGATCTCCTCCAGGGCAATGGTGTTGGGATGTCTGTGCCCGATCTCCGCTTTCTTCGCAGGCAACGTCACATCAATGACCTCCGCCTTCATCCGCGCCTCACGCATGGCGTTCTCCATCTTAGTCTTGTGCTCCTCCAGAACAGCCTCGATCTCGCTTCTCACATCATTCACCATCTGACCGACTTTCGGTCTGTCCTCCGGTGCTACATCCTTCATGGACTTCAATACGCTGGTCAACTCACCCTTCTTGCCCAAGATATTCACGCGGATCTCATTCAGTTTCTCTGCTGTGTCACTGGCAAGGATCTGGGCCAGCGCCTGCTCTTTGATCTGGTCTAATTTTTCTTTCATTTCTCTGCTCCTTTTCTTCGCGCCATGCGCTGATTCTTTACACAATCAAAAAGTCCCCTGCCGAAGTAACTCGGCAAGGGACGTTATCAACATTTCAACGCGGTACCACCCTTTTTCCCGTATAGCATTCGCCATCCAGGCTCTCCTCATACGCTTAACGCGCGCGACACGATCCGAACTAATCAATTTATCCTGCACAAGACTGATAAACAGCCTGCAACGAAATCTTTCGCCCGAACAGCTCCGGTGGGAAATTCGCAATTTTATCTGAACCGAAACAGGCTTGCAGCCGATGACCCGTTCTCTCTGCCGGAAGCTAAAACGCTACTGTACACCATCACAACTTTTCACTGTCCTTTATTTTAGTTAGTTACGCCTCAAATGTCAAGAAAAAAAAATCATTCCTGTATCTGCCCTCTGCTGTTCCTGCGGGTTCCCATGATCACCTGGTTCACCGGATTAAAGAAATGATTCAGATACGCTCCGATCATCACAATATACATCCCCAGATACATCCAGATCATGGCAATGATGATAATGGACAGACTGCCGTAAATCGTATAAGCACCGGAACGGCTGACATACAGAGAGAAGCCCCAGGAAAACACGCTCCATGCCACCGCCGTAAAACTGGCCCCCGGAATCTGCTCTCTGATCCGCAGACGTTTTCCCGGCACACAGGCATAGATCACCGAAAACAACCATGTCAGGATTGCCCACACCACCAGGAATCGGAATTCCATATAAAGCGATACCAGCGCCTGTAGTCTCGGAACCCTATGTAACAGCAGATTCATTAACTGCGTACCGAACACCATGACAAACAGAGACAGCACGATTGCCAGCAGCATGATAAACGTATAAAGCGTCGCCACGCCCCGCGCCGCAAAATAATTTTTCCCGTCATCCACATCATTGATCGTATTGAGTCCCCTGATCAGCGCCAGAACCCCTCTCGCCGCAGACCAGAGCATGGCAAACACCGCGATAGACAACGCCCCGGAGGATTGCTGATAAACCTCGTCGATCAGATCCGTGGCCAGCTGGTCCACCGCCTCCGGCGTAAAATCCGTTACGGCATTCACCAGATTCGCCTCCGTGATAGGGGTATAAGGCAGAATCATACAGATCACCATCAGCATCGGCACCAGCGACAGGAAAAAGAAAAATGCCGTACACGCCGCGTGGGCACCGATATTTTTTTTCTTCATCTCTGAAGTAAAGTTCTTAAAAATAACCCGAATCTTATAAAACATTTTTCTTTCCTATCTGTCAATAAACTGCCTGTATCACACAATCTTTATAAAAAAACAGCAAGATTTGTTCCCAGTCATACCCGCGATCCGCCATGCGCCTTGCCGCATTCTGGCTCATGCCAACGCCATGCCCGAATCCGCCGCCGACTATTGTATATCCTATCACATCTTTGCTCTCTTTACCAGTTTTTGTTTGCAAAATAAAAAATCCGCTGGGCAACAGATTTGCCATGTCCGCTTTCTTTCCGTCCGCCAGCTCCACCTTTGCCTTGCCGTCGCACAGGACATAGCGGATATTGTGCTCCGTGATCACCTTATAGGTTCCCTGATCCGTCTCCAGGATCAATTCGTCCACCACGCCGCCGTTCCCTCTGGACGCCACATACATACTCTTGATCTCAGAGAATTTTCTTGGCTCCTGCGCGATATATGTCTCCTTCTCCCTGGTCAGGATCAACTCCGGTCTCGCCTGATAACGTTTCTTCAGAGTCTCGAACATCCGCTCCACATCCGGCTTTTCGACGGTATAGGTCCATCTGTACCAACTCTCCGCCGATTCAAAATCCTCCTTATTTGTGTGAAGAATGAAATCCTCAAAATGCTCCTCCTCCCGCAGATACGTTCCGATCGTCTCATCCCCTCCCTCTCGGATGGCGCCTGCCTGTAAATAGGGAAGTGTCTCCGCCGCATCCGTTTTCCAGACGCCCGCATCGCTGCCCACACCGCAGGAAGTGGAATAATAATAGGTTTCCGCCAATTCTCCGCCCGCCGTATACAACAATTGTCCATGCGTTTCTTTCACCGCACGGGTGGTGCTCTCATGCTCCAAAATATTATTATATACCTGGTATGCCGTGCTGTCATCCACATGCGCCCCATATGCGGGGTAAGCCGCATGCCGCATATGTCCGTACGCATAAGTCCGCGCACAGACTGCCTGCGCCTTTAATGCCTCTATGCCAAAGGACGCCGGCATTTCACTGGGTACCACCGAATACAGATAGTCCTCCAGCAGCAAGGTATTGAGCACCGCAAAACCGTCGGTTTCCTTCACCAGTTCCATTTGCCCGCGATATCCCGGTATCCCCTGATTCCGATGTACATTTAGAAGCCGGATCTTTCCGGTCAGTGCAGCCGGCTTGATCCAAATTCTCTCTCCTGTAAAATAACTGTCATCCCGCCGGATCAAAATTTCTTCACCGGCCCGGTAAAGCTCTCTGTCCTGCCCCTTTTCTCCGTAAATAATCTCATAATCCGTATCACAGCTGACCCGCAATTCCTCATGCAGATTCCCGCCAAAGTCCGACGTTTTGATCAGCACCCGGATCTCCTCCATGGTTTCTTCCCGCACCATGAGGATTCCGCAGACTTCCCCGTTTTTCAGGACCAGATCCGCAAAATCATAACCAAACGCCAGCTCCCGATAAGTACACATGGATAAGGTATCATAGGTCCGATATCCCTTATAATCCGATGCAAGGGGCAGATGCCCGTAACCCTCCACCTCCACCGAATTTTCATCCGCACTCAGGATCACACCATGCACCTTCTCCCGATACGGCGCGATGCCGATTACCGCCCCATCCGCCAACAATACATCCGCAACCTGCTCTCTGTCACTCCAATCCGGCTGATACAGGCTGCCATCCTCAAAATACCCCAGATCATAGCTTTCTTCTCTGCCGTCCCTGTAGAGCAGAACCTTCTTTTCTCCGATTTCGATCAGCCAGACATTCGCCAGTTTTTCTAATTGGGGAACATGCGGCATGCTCTGTTCTCCGCTTCCGCTATGAAAATGGGTATAAAGCCTTCCTGCCAAAAGGAACAGCAACAGGATCGTTCCCAGCAGGCAGATCCATATTTTTAAACGCATTCTCTCACTGCGGCTTAATTTTCTGTCTTTCCTCATATTGCTGCATTCTCCGTCACAAACATTCTTTTTTATTCCATTGAAAAGAGCAGTCCCGTATGGACTGCTCTCTCTTTTGTCTGCTTATACACCCAAAATGCCGCCCCTTGTTTTTTGACTCCTAGCAAAGCTAGGTGGGTGACCGCAACCGCACTTTTGTCTTCCCCTGCGATCCTTCCTTGCGGAAGTGGAGGCCTGACAGCCATACGGCAATATAGGAATCCCGTTTAAAGTAAATGTAGGTTCAAAACTAACAAGGTTTATCGTGCATTTCAGGTTATCTTTATTATACCGAAATTTCCTGAAAAATACAACTGTATTTTTCAGGAAATTCAATGTTTTTTATAGAGTTGACTGTAAATTTAGAGCTGAGGACCTGCAGCAACCAGTGCCTTACCGGCCTCATTGCCTTCATACTTCTTGAAGTTCTTGATGAATCTGCCAGCCAGATCCTTTGCCTTCTCCTCCCACTGTGCTGCATCAGCATAAGTGTCGCGAGGATCCAGAATTGCAGGATCAACGCCGGGAAGCTCGGTAGGAACCTCAAAGTCAAAGTAAGGAATCTTCTTTGTAGGAGCCTTGTTTACATCGCCGTTCAGGATTGCATCGATGATACCACGGGTATCCTTGATGGAGATTCTCTTGCCGGTGCCGTTCCAACCGGTATTTACCAGATAAGCCTTAGCGCCGGACTTCTGCATCTTCTTTACCAGCTCCTCACCGTACTTGGTAGGATGCAGCTCCAGGAATGCCTGGCCGAAGCATGCGGAGAAGGTAGGTGTAGGCTCTGTGATACCTCTCTCAGTACCAGCCAGCTTAGCGGTGAAACCGGACAGGAAGTAGTACTGGGTCTGCTCCGGAGTCAGAATAGATACAGGAGGCAGTACGCCAAATGCATCTGCGGAAAGGAAGATCACATTCTCAGCAGCAGGACCAGCGGAAACCTTGTTTACTTCCTGTGCAATATTGTTGATAAACTCGATCGGATAAGATACACGGGTATTCTCCGTCACGGACTTATCAGCGAAATCAATCTTGCCGTTTGCATCTACGGTAACGTTCTCAAGCAGAGCATCTCTCTTGATCGCATTGTAGATATCGGGCTCAGACTCCTTGTCAAGGTTGATAACCTTCGCATAGCAGCCACCCTCCAGGTTGAACACACCGTTGTCATCCCAGCCGTGCTCGTCATCACCGATCAGGCGACGCTTGGGATCTGTGGACAGTGTGGTCTTACCGGTTCCGGACAGACCAAAGAAGATTGCAGTATGTTTACCATCCATATCGGTGTTTGCGGAACAGTGCATGGAAGCCATGCCGTTCAGCGGCAGGAAGTAGTTCTGCATGGAGAACAGACCTTTCTTCATCTCACCGCCGTACCATGTATTCAGGATAACCTGCTCTTTGCTGGTTACATTGAACAGAACTGCTGTCTCAGAGTTAAGACCCAGCTCTTTATAATTGGTAACCTTAGCCTTGGAAGCGTTGTATACAACGAAATCCGGCTCGAAGTTAGCCAACTCTTCATCCGTAGGACGGATGAACATATTCTTTACGAAATGAGCCTGCCTAGCAACCTCAACGATAAAACGAACTGCAAGACGTGTATCATTGTTCGCACCGCAGAAACCGTCTACAACATACAGCTTCTTGTTGGACAGCTCTTCTACTGCCAGCTTCTTACAAGCATCCCAAGCTTCCTTGGTTGCTCTGTGGTTATCATTGGGATACTCCTCGGAAGTCCACCAAACGGTGTCATGAGCCTTCTCATCATCCACAATGAACTTATCCTTGGGGGAACGTCCGGTGTAAATACCTGTCATAACGTTCACAGCACCAAGCTCTGTAACCTGTCCCTTGTCGTAGCCTTCCAGGGTGGGATCAGTCTCATCTTTGAACAGTTGATCATAAGAAGGATTGTAAACGATCTCTGTGGTTCCGGTGATGCCATACTTGGTCAAATCAATTGCCATATTTTTTTAACCTCTTTCCTTAAAAATTTTTTGGGTCGTATCTTTTGTGGACCACCCAAAACTTTTATTATTATACATGACCGAACCTATAAAATCAATAACAAAACAGTTTAGCGAGAAAAATTTATATTTTTTACAGAAAAAAGGATTGCAAAAAAAAGAAGAATGCGCCAAAATATTTCATAAAAGACTATTAAATTAGGGCAGGAAATAAAATGAAGTTTAGAAATGAAATTAAATATCTCGGCAGCGAGGGTATGCTCCGCATTGTAGAGGCACGTATATCTCCATTCTGCATTCCGGATATGCACGGCGGACCGGACGGTCATTACACAATTCGAAGCCTGTATTTTGACGACCCCAAAGATTCCTGCCTCGCTGATAACGAAAGCGGTATAGATCCAAGATTTAAATATCGGATCCGAATGTATAACGGCAATACGGATTTTATTGTATTGGAACAAAAGTGTAAAAGACACGGCATGAATCATAAACGAGTCTGTCCGATAAGCGAACTTTTTTGCCGAAAACTGTTGCAAGGCGAATTTGACCCGGAGACGATCCCTGAGGAATTTCGTCCCCCTGCCTCCGAAGGACTTCACCTTCTCATGGATTTCTACGCCGATTATCAGCTAAATCTCTTTCGGCCCAAAATAATAGTGGATTATGACAGGACCGCTTATCTGCACGATATCGGTAATGTGCGGATCACACTGGATCGCTCGATTTCTGCTTCCGGGTCTGTCACAGAGTTTCTGTCCGAAACTCCTCCCCTCTCCCCCGTGATGCCTCCCGGGATCCATATTCTTGAGGTAAAATATGATGACATCCTACCGGATCATCTATATCATGCTATGGCGCAAACAGGCTGTATCCGTACAGCGTTCTCAAAATATTATTACAGCAGACAATTCTGCGGATAGGAGTGATTTCATATGAGTTTTCAGGATATCTTTAAAAAATCTTTTCTGGAAGGTTATACCGGTACTTTGGACATGCAGGACATCGTGGTTGCATTATTGATCACAGCTCTCATTGGCATGTATATTTTTGTGATCTATCATTTTGTGGCGGAAAAGTCTTTCTATTCCAAAAGCTTTAATATTTCCCTTGTCGCCATTGCAGTGATCACTGCAGCTGTTATTTTGACAATTCAAAACAGCATTGTAGTTTCCCTGGGAATGGTAGGCGCTCTTTCGATTGTCCGCTTCCGGACCGCCGTCAAAGAACCCCTGGATCTGGTCTTCCTGTTCTGGTGCATCTCCGTCGGCATCATATGCGGTGCAGGATTTTGGGGAATCGCAGTCACCTTGTCTGCTATCCTCACAGTCATCATTTTGTTTTTACAGCTTCTGCCGAATATAAAAAATCCTCTGCTGTTGGTGGTCACGCTTTCCGATCCTGCTGTCGAGGAAAATCTTCTGGATACCGTAGAAGCTTATACACGCTATCACAAGATCCGTTCCAGAAGCCTTACCAACGGAAGTTTAAACGAAATTATAGAAGTCTCTTTCCGACATAAAGGAGAGGAAACGGTACTGCTTCAGGATCTGGATGAAATAGACGGCCTTAAAACAGTTTCCCTGCTCTCCCACTTCGGCGAGACATTTTTCTAAAATTACCTTATCAAAGTAAAAGGATCGCGCAACTATGTTCACAAAGGCAAAATATATCCTGTTTATTCTCAACGTGATATTGATCTGCTGGTTTCTCGCTGTCGGTATTGATATGCGCCATTCTCAGGTCATGGGAATGACCCTGATCGATGCCGACCACATCAGCCGGATGACCGAAGGGCGCAATAGGATCGCTTATGACGACAGGCTCAGCATAAAACTCCAGGAAACTGCCCTTCCTTACAGCAGCTCAGACAATACTCTATATTTCCCCCAGAATGCCGCAGTGGACGGATGGGAAGGACAGCTTCATGCACCTCGCGGATATTCTCTCCGTTTGTTAGAGGATGACGCTCTCGCTGATAAATCACAGGCCATTCGGGAAAACCATATTTTTTCTGTATACCTTGTAGGAAAGAAAGACTTTATCCCTCTGAATCTGATCATGACAGGCGCGCCGGTCATCAACATTGTGACCACCTCGGAGGAAGAACCGGAAGAAATCGATTACTTTACCGATCCAGACCGGTTTGTTTTTGAATCTCAGACAAATTACTATGGTTCTATTGATATATGGGATCCCGTCACTTCAGCGAACGATTATAATATTGCATCTGCTTATGTGAAATATCATACCAAGGGTGCCACAACCTCTGTCTTTGAGAAAAAATCCTACTCCATTCATCTAAAAGATAATAACGGAGAAAGTCAAAAGCTTCCTCTTCTCGGAATGAGAAAAGATGATGACTGGAAATTAAATTCTCTCGTAACCGACCCGACATACCTTCGTGAAATGACCGCGGCCCAGCTCTGGGAGGAGTTTGCCGCTTCCAATACAGAAGTAAACGAATCCGGTTCTGCCATGCGATATGCAGAATTAATAATCGACCATGATTATAGAGGACTCTACTGTCTCGTAGAACCTATAGACGCCAAAAAATTGGAGTTGGATGAAAATGACTATCTTTATAAAAGCGTGGACGAATTATTGCCGGACTATGATGCGGTCATAGAATCTGCCGAAAATGATTGGCGTGTTGCCCAATCAATCCGTATCATGTATCCTGATTTTATTGAGGATTACTCTTCTGCATGGTATCCTCTGTTAAATCATTACTCCGTTTTCCGGTATTATGATCCGGAAACCTATAGTTTTGAACGGGCTCAATCCTATATTTATCTTTCAAATCTTTGTGACAGGACCATTTTTAATCTTGTCACCAGCGCCAGTGACAATTCATTCAAAAATACTTATTATGCAGTCGATGTAGAAGATGACCCCACCTCTGTGGATTTTTCCTACAGGGCAAGAGAAATCCCCTGGGATCTCGATTATACATTCGGAAACAGATATGATTACAACGCCAACCGCTTTACTGTTTTTGACCGGGATTATACCCACATCTATCTGTCTCCAACCTTCGATCAGTTACTGCATTTCAGTCCCATGCAGGCAACAGAAGCTATTTTACTCCGCTGGCAATCGTGCCGGGCGTCTTTTCTTACATCCGAAAAACTGACCTCTTTATTTGAAGACAACCAACATTTCCTCCGTGCCTCCGGCGCGCTCCTTCGTGAGCAAAACCGATGGCCGGATCAGCAGGTGACAGAAGATCTTCAGGATCTGACTGAATTCCAGCAAAAAAGAATGGAATGGCTGGACCAATATATCACGAATGGAATGGGAATGTTTGAAGCTGATTAAACTTCTGTCTCATGCTTCAGCCAGCCCCGTTCCTCTTCGTTTAACCATGGAGAAATTTTGTCATACACTTTTTTCTGATATGCTGCCAGCTGTTCCACACTCTCCCTGGGGAGAATGTTCAGATCGACCGCCTCCATATCCACAGGCACCCATGTCAGTGTATCGAAATGCATAAACTGTCCATACTCGTTTTTCACATCATTTCTTGCCACCATAACATTCTCGATCCGGATACCATGACTTCCCTCTATGTATACCCCGGGTTCATTGGTGATATCCATACCGTCTTCCAGCACTGCTTCTGCGGCATCCGCCGAAAAACGCCAGCGCATACTCTGCGGTCCTTCATGCACATTCAGAATATATCCTACCCCATGACCGGTACCGCATTTATAATCCAATCCGATTTCCCAAAGCGGTTTTCTTGCCAAAATATCCAGATTTCTGCCCGAACAGCCGTAAAGCCATCTGGCGTTCGTCAGCTGCAGCATCCCCTGCAGTACCAATGTGTAATGCCGTTTCTGTTCATCCGAGATTGGTCCCAAGACGATCGTCCGGGTCACATCCGTAGTCCCGCCCATATATTGTCCACCCGAGTCAACCAAAAGCATCCCCTTCGGGCGCAACACAGCATGCCTCTCCGGCGTGGCTTCATAATGCATCATCGCCGCATTTGCCTCATAACCCGAAATTGTCGGAAATGACAGATCAATATATTCCGGAATCTCCCTGCGAAATTCCTCCAGTTTGTCCGCCGCCGAAACTTCCGTAATATCATTTTTCCCAATATTTGTCTTCAGCCAGTATATAAATTTTGTAAGTGCCACACTATCCTTCAGAAAAATCTGTTCCATATTGGCAAGTTCCACCGGATTTTTGATCGCCTTCAGACATTCTGTTGGATTATGTCCTGAGATAACTCCTGTCTCTCCAAGGCGTGTCTGCAAAGTTTTATACAATGTATAACTGCAATATCGTTCATCCAAAAGCACTTTCTGCTTAAATGGCAATTCGCTCAGGAATGCCGTGATCTCATCATATTCCCGTATTTCAACACCGCACTTTTTCAAATGACCAACGCAGTCATAATTCAATTTCAACTGTAATCGCTCTGCACCGGGTACTGTTTCCGTACCTTCCACGGCTTCCTTATGAATAAACAAAACCTTCCTATCCGCATCCATATAGAAATAGGACATTGCCACCGGATTACATTCCACATCACAACCCCTAAGATTCAGAAGCCACATGATATCGTCGAGTTTTGTCAGCAAAAAGCCTTCCGCCCCGACAACCTTTTCACGCACTTCGCATAGTTTCTCTGAAACACTTTTTCCCGCGATCTCATCCGAAATCACATAAGCACGTCCCGCAGGAAAAGCCGGTCTTTCCGTCCAGATTGTCTCTGCCATATCCTTTTCATAAACAAATCGGATTTTCTTCTCCTGCAATGCCTTCTCATACTTTTTTCCCAATTTCGCCGAGATCGTTCTGCCGTCAAACCCAAGGCAGCTCTCCTCCGGCATATGTTCTTTCAAAAATTCCTCTATGGTGGGAACCCCTTCCTCCTGCATCCGGTACAAGCTCACCCCGGTGCCTTCCAATTCCTTCTCTGCCTGAATGAAGTATCTTCCATCCGTCCAGAGTCCGGCTCCCTCCTGCCACACCAGGAGCGTACCGTTAGAACCGGTAAAATTGCTGAAATACTCCCGGGTTTTAAAATAATCACTGACATACTCCGAATTATGAAAATCCGATGTGGGGATCATATAATGATCAATATGATATTCTCCCATCATTTTTCTTAATTTTACAAGCCTGTCCCGTATGATCTGATTTCCCATCTCTTCCCTTTCAGCCGGATTATTCGGCTCCTCCTTATCACAAATGACCTATCTGAAATAATATCTCCAATAATTGCCGTCTACTGTTCTGCTTGCCCGGAATTCATTTTCGAGCCAATTCATCAGCCATGGGTCATTCAGCACCTCATAAGAAAGCTCGCCAAATCCCGCTGATACAACCACCACATCCGGATATTTATCCGGATTTAATTCCCAATAATAATACAATTCGTCTCCATAGGTAGGATCTGCCATAGTCGACGGCGCTGCCACAATCGCCGGCTTATACAGATATCCCAGCGTATCCACCACAGCTCCTCCGACAATCCAGATCTTACTTCCCTCTTCAATATACTCTTCCCACTCAATCAAACTGTCTCTCTGTCTGGCTGCTCCCTCTTCATCCGTAATGATCCCCATAGCCGGTCCCCTGCGGATCAATGCCAGATCAGAAGAGAGGGAACAGATCTGCGAATATCCGTAAATAGGAATATGAATATATACACACCGAACCATGATCAATGCAAAAAACAAATAGATACCTGTGTAGAATGCCTTCTGCCCTCTTCCGCTTTGCCCTCTTCCGCTTTGCCCTCTGTGCTCAATATATCGCATAATAGGCAAAAGCAAACCGCAAATAGCCAACAAACCATATGGCACCGATTGCAGAAAAGGATTGTCCGAAAGGATCAGTGTCGCAAGAACCTCACAGCCTCCGATCAGCAAAGCCGTATAAAACATGCACTTTTCCGCCTCATCCGCCAAGAACCTGATACATTGCCATCCCATCACAACCAGATACAGCAAAAGATATACATAGCCCCCTCTATGATCTGCCCGTATGATATTACCCACCAGATAGACCAACAGACCATACCATCCATAGATCAGTCCTTCTCTGAAACAAAACGGCGTTTTATCATCCTGTTGTGCCTTTTTACTGATTTTCCTGACAAGTCCGTATACAGCCGTCCCGCCACAGGCCGTTCCTATGAGAACCGCTGCAATTTTTAATAAATTTTTCAGATACGCTGTTGATTTTTCCAACGCACTTACCGTATGCGTGGGTTCTACTGCCAGTGCAGATTTCAGACATTTCAGTATAACCTCCGGTGTGATCCCACCGAAATAATGCCATGCAACAATGGTCCCTATTACAATACACACCCCGGTAAAGAGCCCGATCGCCATCTTCCGTTTTCCGGGACGAGAATACCTCCACAACAGGATGACCGCAGCAAAATACACAACAATACAGGATGGATAGGACAATATCTCCAGACACAGACTGAGCGCCGCGAGGATCACCCATCTTTTATGACCGGATTGAAAATATTTCATCAGACACAAAAAAAGCATTGTCCCAAACCACAGCTGCATATTGGCAAATTCCGGTCCCATTACTTCCTTGGGCGACATCAACAGATAGAACAGCATAATAAACGCAGCAGTCCTGTTCCCTGCAACCGGTCGAAAACAGACAAACAGCCCGACAGCCAGTAAAACACGAATCAGCCATCCTACTGCCTGCATATAGACCACAATCCCTGTGGTAGTCCCTGTAAGCTTCATAAAAATACGGATCAAAAAAACATTCAAAAAAACGGATGTCTGATGCGGTTCCCACATCTGCGTGATCGGCTGATCTCCCAGGAACCTGCGATATGCCATTGATAACTGATATTCCATGTCATAATTGACATTCATGAATATCATGCAAAAGCTGATCCCCAATGCCAAAAGCAGATAGACACGATCAATTCTCTTCATTTTTTGTTCCATGACTACTCCTACTGAATCCGGCAGCTCCTGCTCCCAATGCAAATACCGAAATTGCAAGTATCCTACATGTGAAAAGCCAATGCTGCTCCGAATGATTTTCTATAAGAAAATACCAGAAAAACGGGTATAAGGCAATCAATGCATACGATCCGATCTGAGCCGTGATCCTCCTTCGGATCATTTTCCCCTTTCTCACACAGATAGCCACAAAAACAATAACCCATACCGCGATCAGCACATAACACCAGTTTCCATACATTTTGACATTTCTTCCGACAACATGAAAGAACCCTTCCAGCCGTGAATACTCCGCCGCACTTCCGGTCCTTGTTCGTATGTTTTCCCATGCATCCTGTATCACGTGACTGTCTGAGAGTAGATCCGACAACACCCACTTCTCCGCCCACATTCCTGCATATCCGATTCCCCATTCCACACTGTAGAACAAAACTTTCTTTATTTGCTTTTCCACCTTATCATCCATATGAAAATAGCAATATACGCACAGCGGATAACCAAGGGTGATCAACGGAT
Organism: Lachnospiraceae bacterium; assembly: GCA_017476665.1. Lineage (GTDB taxonomy): Bacteria > Bacillota > Clostridia > Lachnospirales > Lachnospiraceae > Acetatifactor. The sequence goes on from JAFUZJ010000035.1 coordinate 15,108, forward strand.
AAGTCAGAAAGTCAAAATAGGACGTCAACATACCCATGATCAGGAAGAATTCTGCATATCTGCCTCTTCGGCACAATTTTTCATCCATACACACCTGAAACAGGATCTCACAAAGCATCAGGCATAGACAGATACTCAAAGACAGAGAAGCAAAGCTGCTGACATAGTACAAAAAAGGCAGCGAAAACAGAAATGCCGCAGCCAGCTTTTCAGCATTCTTTTTGGTAAGTAAGATCAATATTCCACCAACGCAAAAAAGCTGGAATGCCGAGTTGATCAACCGCAAAGTATTCACTGAAGTCAATAACAGCAGCGGCTTTAAGATCACCAGGTACCCATGCCAATATCTCCCATATTCCACTTCTCTGGGCTGTGACGCACCTCCCAGATAATCCCGCAAAGACTCGCCCGGCTGCCACCCCTCTTCATTTCCTTCCTCATAGTAGCTCTCGCCCCGAAACATGTGAAGCACCTGCGCTAAAACACCATGTTCTTCATAGGAATACACGGCATGCTCTAACATCAGACAATCTGTAAAGTTTCCCGTAAGCGTGGCAGGATGTCCTAATATCACTTCTTCCTGCTCAAACTCCCTCTCGATCATGTCCATGGACCAGTAAACGTGCTCTTTCATCGGAGCCAAAGGGAGCAGATGGACCAGTATGAGCAGCAGCAGTCCTCCTACTGCTCCTCCGATCAAAATCATTCCCTGGATCAAAAATTTCTTTTTAAACCACATATCCTCTTATCTCCTGTCTGTTTCCAAAACCACCGCCCATACCAACGGCTGGATCATGGCCAACGGAAAAACATATCGCATACACGTGACAGGTCCCGCAAGATATGTCATCCACAAAAGAATCGCCGGCACAAATGCAACTATCTTTTCACTTCTACCCGTTACTCTTAAGAAAAAAATACCAAGCAAAATTCCCCATATGGGAATCTGTGTAGAAAACAAAACCCGAACGACAGGCACATGTTCAAATGCACTGTAATCGCTTACCTTTTCCAACATAGCGTACACACCGGGAATCTTGCTCTCTCTGACCGGTTGTGCCTTCGGGTAATCAGAAATAAATGTTTCTATATACTGCCTGTTGCTAAACACATCCATGCCATGGGCAAACGGATACCACCCCGAAACATGAAGCGCCAGCATTTCATTCAGATAATTGTCCGGATAACGCACCAACAGGGATCCATACAATTTCAAAAAATCTCCAAAATGATCCTTTATCGCATCCTCATCCGCCAGTTCTTTTACATAATCCGCAAATCTGGGGTTAAAGACGGAATTCAGCCTGTCTACGGGCAGAAATCGATTGATACCTTTGACAAGATCTTCCGGCATGTTCTGATTCTCCGAAACGTATACATGCGTTATCTGCTGCAACGGCAGGGATAATGCCTCCCGCAGATCTCCCTTTCCTATTCCCATTGCTGTATAGATTGGTCCGTTGATACACAAAAACAAAAGTACTGCAACTCCGAACGCCGCCAATCGTTCTTTCTTTTGGAAACCGTATCTAACAACTGTAAAAAGGATCAAAAGTATCATCACATAAACAGCATTATTGCGCAGCAAACAGCACAATATGATTTCCGCTACAAGCCAAATCATCACATGCAGCTTCTGTTCTCCTGCTTCATTGTGTCCGAGCATGAGTAAATGCTTTGTCATCTGTGCAAAGAAGCACGCAAACATGGCATCTTTTGCAGGAATGATTGCAAAGATCAATACCACAGGATTGCAGATCAGAAAAAGAAGCAGTATGATCTTGATCCACTTTTTCAGATGCATCTGGATCACCAACATACAGAGCCCCGACAGAACATAGGCATAGAGCATTCCCTGCAAGACACCATAAATGGTGATCCCTTTCTCAATCGTTTGCTCAAGACTGCTCCCAAAAAGACCTCCCCAACCCAAGCACAATTTCCACAAAAATGTATGAAAAGGCGGCTGAAATCTGTCCATAGGCAAAAATCCAAGTGCTTCATCCGTCTGAATGATCATATCATACGAGAAGATCCCCGGAAAATATGCAAGCAGCACCACCAGATCCAATGCAAAGATCAATATCCCGAATGCCCACCGCAGAAGCACATACTGACGAAACGAAAAGTCTGCGATCCCTTGTTTGCGGGCTTCATCCTGCCTGTCCCTGTATCGGCAGAGCACAACCGCACTTCCGGCATAAAACAAGCCGGAAATCAGACCGACTCCCACCAGCTTTCCCACTGTAAAGAGCACTGAGACCGGTGAAGCAAACAGTTGATTCACCGAATTGTCCGCATAAACCGCGCCGCCTATGACAATGGCAAAAGAAGTGATCACCGAATAGAAAGCGATCACAACCCTGTTATTTTTCAAAAAAACATACCAATTATGATCCAATTTTTCAATATCCTTCCGTCCGTTCGCCTTTCAATAACCCTACCGCTCTGGAGGTGCCGATCCTGTCGCAGCCCAATTCCACAAACATCTCCAGATCCTTCAGATCCGATATTCCCCCGGCGGCCTTGATCTTCACATTCGGACCGATATACTTCCTGAACAGCTCCACATCCTCTTTCGTAGCGCCGCCTGTGCCAAAACCCGTGGAAGTCTTGATGAAATCCGCGCCGGCGTTGGTGACCGCCTTGCACATGGCAATCTTCTCCTCTTCCGCCAGATAGCAGGTCTCAATGATCACCTTCAGAATGTGATCTCCACAGATCTTTTTCAAGGTTCGGATCTCCTCCTCCACCTTGTCGAAAAGTCCGTTCTTCACATCCGAGATGTTGACCACCATGTCGATCTCATTGCAGCCGTCCGCAAGCGCCCGCTCCACCTCACAAGCCTTTGCCTCCGTTACGCTGTAGCCCAGCGGAAAGCCAACTACGGTACAGATGTTGACCTTGTCACCGTAGGTATCGTGAATCCTCTTAATGTAAGCGGGTGGCACACAGACACTGGCCGTATGATACTGTACCGCCTCATCGCAGAGTTTCATGATATCCTCCCATGTAGCAAACGCCTTCAACTGGGTGTGGTCTACTTTTTCCAATATTTCCTGTGCATTCATGTTATCATTGTCCTTTCCGGTAATTCATGCATTCCCTTGCAATACCGCGCGAGATCGTCTAGCGGATAAAGTGCGTCGGTGTCCAAGGCTCTTTCTCGGGCAGTCCGTACTTTTCTTTGCCCAATGCAATGCTCTTCATGAGGAAGGTCATATTTCTCGCCAGGACCCGCATGGTCTGCTTTCCCTCTTCATCCAGCTCGGCCTGCCCCTTCTCCCTGCCATGGATACTGTTCCAGTACTGGCTGGAAGCAATGGGCATATTGCAAATGGTAAAATACTTGTTCAGCTCGTCAAAGGTAGCGGAACAGCCGCCTCTCCTGGCACAGACCACGCTGGCGCCCACCTTCATGGTCTTGTCAAAGCGCGTGCTGTAAAACAGTCTGTCCAGACAGGCGATCAGCGTCGCGTTGGCAGACGCATAATAGACCGGTGTTGCTACCACCAGTCCATCTGCCGCCTCGAATTTCGGCGCAAGCTCATTTACAATGTCATCAAACACACACTGTCCCTTCTGAAAACAGGTTCCGCAGGCAATACACCCCCGAATGTCCCTGTTGCCGATCTGCACGATCTCAACCTCGACTCCTTCCTCCTCAAAAACGCTCCGCATCTCCTCCAGCGCAATGGACGTATTTCCGCCCACCCTGGGACTCCCGTTCAATACCAATACCTTCATTCTTTTCTTCTCCTTTTACAAAATTCTTCTGTCAGTATACCACATTCTGCATCAAGATGCAAAGATTGCGGGCGTGCTGCGTACCAGATTCTCCAACTGCTCCGTGGAGTTCTTGGTTGGATCAAAGGTCTTCATGGTACCGGAAACCGGATCATAGTACATTGCCACAGCGGCAGGTGCCGCATATTTCGCCTGCACTCCTTCGGAGAACGCCAATGATGCAGCCTCCCGCTCTTTTGCTGCCTGTGTGGAAGCCTTCGCCGCAGCCACAAAATTCTCCAGCCATCCCTTGATCTGTTCGGTAACCTCTGCCTCAGGTGTGATGATTTCAGCCAATTCATCATAAGGTGTTTCAAAAAGGATCTCATCCGATATCTTCACCGTGATCTCCTCGACCGCAAACTCTTTTCGCAGCGCCTCCACATAAGCCGCGCTCTCGAAATCCTGTGTCAGATCGATGATAAAATCACCGTTCTGGCAGGTCATATTCAACACCAATCCGTCCGAACAATTGGAATACAAATGGATCTCATCCACATAGGCTTCCGGCACATCAAACTGCCCCACATAACTGATCAGGTAAGTGTCCAGCGCCAGATTCTCCATGAACCCCAGCAGTTTCTGCCTGGCTTTAAAAGAATGCACATGTCCGATGACACTCAGGAGCATCACAATATTATTAAATTCTTTGGCACAATAATCATGATCTTTTTGCTGATTCAAGAGATTCTTATAGTGCGCTGCCAATTCTTCCGCACTCATCTTTTGCTCTTTCTCCCCATAGGGCAGGCTCATACTCTTCACACAGTTCTTAAAGGTCTTCTCACAGCCCAGGATCTTGCGCGCATCCATGGGAAAATTACTGATGATCGGTCTGTCATTCTCAGGATATAATTTCTGAATTCCCCGGCTCATCATCATGCTCAGCAGCACAATGGGGGAAGCGCCGTATTTCTTGCAGACAGTCATAAATTCCTTTTGCCCGAAACGGAGTTCATAGCGCCTGTGCCCGCTCTTATGCACCGACTCCGGCAGCTTAAATCCCTTTCCGGCAAGCCCTTCCACTTTACCGGATGTCCCAACCATTTCATGTTTCTTTTCGCAGGGATCAATGTATTCCTCATCCGACAATTCCGCCGCCTTTGTCAGATGGCGCTGTCTGATCTCCTCCAATGCAGCCGCCGAAAGATTTCCGTCCTGCATTTTCCGCTGATCATATTCCGCATAGTACGTTACCAATGTTTCCAGAAAACTCTTGGCGCCCCGCCCGTCGGTCAGACCATGGTGAAAGGAAATCCTAAGGAGATTTCCCCAGAAAGAAACTCCCATCATGTGATAGTGATTCCTCTTTCCGCCCAGCGGGATCAACTCCTGCGTGTGAAAAGTTTCCAGGGGATCCTCATTCTTCACCGCATAAAAATCTCCCTTTTCCTCCCGAAATCTGACGCTGAAATAGGGATACCGCTCCAAGGTATCAGCCACCGCCGGGTCCAATATCTCCTGTTCGACCTCCTTCTTCATACGGACTTCATATACTTCACTGGGAAGCCCTTGCGACCGGTAAAGGTAAGGCAATCCGGCATACACCTTGTCATTCTCTCTTGTATCTGTCCTGTTAGCCATGCTCATATTCAAACGCCTCCGTTCTTTTCTTTTTTCGCCGTACTCTTATGACTGTGTCAATCTGTTCCCTTTCTCGCAGAGCACATCAATTTCCTCCCGCTTTTGTTCGATCAGTGGCAGCAGTTTTTCCCTCTGAGATGCCGCTACTTTTCGGAAGACAAAGTAAGGTGAAATCCAGCCCGCAAACCCGGGTATCGCATAAAGCACCGTCAGCACGATATGCGGTGGATCTGCCGTCACGGCAAACACGGAAAGCGCTATAAACACGGTTCCGATCACGCCCAGTGCAATTGCCGCCATCTGCGCGCGGCTCACCATTGCCTTTTCCATTTTATCAATCTCTTCCGCGCAGCTCTCAAAATTTCGCTGCAGTCTGGTAAGCTCCGCCTTATTTATGATCTTCCGGTCACGTTTCATACGGGTCCTTCCTCTATAGCTCTGTTCCGACCCCGGATTTTCATCCAGCCGCCACCCAAAGCATTTACAGCAGTCCACCAGAAAAGAAAGTTTGCTTTCTTCCGCACAAATTTCCATATAGTCATATGTAGCAAAATCATTGCTTGTCACTCTGTCCATCTCTCTGTCTCTCATTCTTTTTTGCAATCTGTTTCCTATGTTCTGTTCCTTATGGCCTGTTTCTTATGGTCTGTCCGGTTGCGCGACCGGCAGCGTCACTGTAAATGCACTTCCTTTTCCCTCTGTACTCTCCACAGTGATCTCTCCGTCCAAAAGCTCCAGTACCCGTTTCGCCAACGCCAATCCCAGTCCGTTCCCCTGGGTTGCATGGGAAGTATCTCCCTGATAAAAACGATCAAAAATATGTTTTTTATTCTCCTCACTCATGCCGCATCCGGTATCTGTGATCGTCACCCGCACAACGCTTCCCCCGATCTGCGCCGTCGTGGTCTGCGTCACCGTGATCCTGCCGCCCTTCGGCGTAAACTTTACCGCATTGGACATCAGATTATTCCAGACTAATTCCATGAGCTGCTCATCCGCCTGTACATAGGCCCGATCCTCCATATCCGTATCCAGTTCCAGCTCTTTTTCATCTAAAATATTGTCATATAATAAAATACAGTCGCAGAGCTGTCTGCACACATCATATGTTTCTTTCACAGGTGCGATCTTTTGATTCTCCAGCTTGTTTAATTTGAGGATATTCGTGATCAGATCAGACATTCTGCCGGCCGCCGCATCAATATCCCGAATGCAGGCATCTCTTTCCTCCTCACTCAGATTACCCTTCTCGATCAGCTGGGCAGAATTTTTGATGATGGCAATCGGCGTTTTCATCTCATGGGATACATTGGAAATAAAATCTGTCTTTAACGTCTCAATGCTCCCCAGCTCCTCCACCATCGCATTGATATTGAGGATCGTGGCATCCAGATAATCCAGTCGGTCCGCTGTATGAGTGGGCGGAATATAGACGGAAAAATCCCCTGCCGCCACCTTTTTCGTCGCCTCCATAATACGATAAAGCGGTTCTTCATAGGCTTTTTTTGTTCGCCACTGCACTCCCTTAATGACCAGAAATGCAGCCAACGCCCAATAAAAAAGAATGATATGTACCTCCAGGATCTCCGATACCCCCATCCGTTCCAGCAAAAGCAGTAGTCCTGTCTGCAATCCTGCCGTCAGGAGCAGAATTCCCAATGTGATCCAGAAGGTTGACATGGGAAATCTGGACGTTTTTATTTTCATTTCCTCTTTATACTCTGATCTCATGCCTTCAGCACCGCCTTATACCCCAACCCTCTGACCGTCTTGATCTCAAATCCGTCACCGGCAGAAAGCTTATCCCGCAGTTTTGTCACATACACATCAACAGCCCGCAGGCTGGTGTCACTGTCGATCCCCCAGAATTCATCCATAAGCTGTGCTCTGGAAAAAGTTTTATTCGGATAAGAAAGTAATTTGTATATAATGTTAAACTCTCTGGTGGTCAGTTCCACCGTCTCCCCGGCAATCTCCGCACTCATTCCGTCTGCATCCAGCAGCAGATTTCCCACAGAGATCTTCCGCTCTGTCTGGATATTGGCGCGCCGCAAAAGCGCCCGTACCCGCAACACCAATTCTTCCAGATCAATGGGCTTCACCATATAGTCATCGATTCCGATCTGGAAGCCCTTCTGCTTCGATGGCAGATCGTCCTTCGCCGTCATAAACAGGATCGGTATCGTTTTATTCACCTGCCGTACATTCTGTGCAAATGCAAAACCATCCTCCCCGGGCATCATGATATCGGAAATGATCATCTCATAAAGATTGTTGTACATCTCATTGTAGGCATCATTTGCGTTAAAACATCCTTTTGCACTGAACCCGCTGTCGTTCAGATAGGTACATACCAATCTGTTCAGTTTTTCATCGTCTTCCACCACCAGAATATGAACCATGATTTTCTCCTTTTCATCTGCTCCTGTATTGGCTGCGCATTTTTCTCTTATTGTTAGTATATCATTTCTTGGCTGTTAGCGAAAGCCTATCTTGCACTATGCGATCTTGCCCGTTGCTTTCAGCCACTGCACTTCATCATGAATGGTCTCACGATAGGATCTGGTGGTGTAGCCCAGCTCCTTCTTCGCCTTGCTGGAGTCAAAATCATTGTTTCTGGCCAGATTATAGACGGAAAACGTGGTCATCATTGGCTTTGTCCCCTTTTTCTTTGCCTGTTTTTCCATCATCTTTGCCATCATATTAGCCATGCCGATGGGCAGGAAGAAACCGATCTTCTTACAGCCGCTCTCCTCACAGATCAGCTTTGCAAAATCTTTAAATAAAACCTCATCATTTCCCAGAATATAGCACTCGCCGCTCTTACCCTTGTCCGCTGCCGCAATGGTTCCCGCCGCCAGGTCTCTCACATCGCAGAGATTAAAGGTTCCGTCAATTCCGGCAGGCATTTCGCCATTGATGATCTTGATCAAAGTACCTGTGGTCTCGCCCACTGCAAAATCCTCCGGTCCCATGATTCCGCTGGGATGTACCACACAGGCATTCAGACCGCGGTTCTTCACCGCATCCAGGACCGCCTGGGTTGCCAGCGCTTTGGACATACTATAGCAGCCTTCCACCAGATCGCCGTCAAAATGATCCACTTCCACAATCTTGGTTCCCTTGGGGCTCTCCGGAATGGCACCGGTACTGCTGCAATACACCAGCTTCCTGCACTCGGGATGCTCCAGACACAGATTGATGATATTCTCTGTTCCTCCCACATTGACGTCCATGACCTTTTTGCTGTATTCCGGATTTACAGTAACAATGCTTGCGATGTGAAGCACGATGGTTTCTGTTTCCTCGGGTACCGTGAATAACCGCTTTAAAGATTCCAGATCACAAAGATCTCCTTCCACAATCTCTGCCTCCTTCGGCACATATTTGATTGCTTTGTCGCCGGGGAGCACAAATGCTCTCACGCTATCCCCTCTGTTGATCAATTGTCTGCAAATGGTTCCTCCCAAAAATCCCGCTGCACCTGTTACCAAATATACACGATTCTTCATAATCCATTCCTCTCTTTCCGCCGCCTGGGTCAAATTCTATTTTTGTTTGAATTGTTAGGCTAAACATAACAGGGGATTGTTTGGGAATTGTTTGAGAAATGTTTCTGAATTGTTAACTGAAATGAGAAAATAAAAAGGTCTTCTATAGAAAACATCCATAAAAGACCCTGGAAAAACATCTTATTCATATCGCAGTGCTTCGATTGGATTCATCTTCGCTGCCTTGTTTGCCGGATAATAACCGAAAAACACACCAATCGCCAGCGAGAATACCAGCGATCCGATAATACTGCCGATGGAAGGACTGGCCGCGTAACCCAGCGCCTTGGCTGCGACCGCTCCCATCACGATTCCCAGACCGACCCCGATTGCGCCGCCGATCAGACAGATGATCATGGCCTCTGTAATAAACTGAATCCGGATCGATCCGTTGGTCGCCCCCAGCGCTTTTCTGGTTCCGATCTCTCTGGTACGCTCCGTGATGGACACCAGCATAATATTCATGACACCGATTCCACCCACTAACAGGGCGATTCCTGCAATGATGGAGATGGCCAATGTGATCGTCCCCATCATAGTCGTCATACTCTCCACCATGGTGGCCATGCTGAAGGTATCCACCGTCAAATAAGCATTGCTCCGATAATATCCCTGCAGGTAAGTCTTCACCTTGGAAGCCAGTCTGTCCGGGTCCACGCCGGTCTTACCCACCACATCAAAATAAGCATAATTCCTGCTGTGTGTCAGCCGCTTTGCCGTCGTCAGGGGAATATACAGATTGGTGACGGACGAACTGCTGCCCATAAGCATGGATTCCATCTGTGTCCTGTGATATTCATATACCCCCACCACGGTAAAGGTTAGCGTCTGATTTAATGCTTCCATGGAAATCTGTCTTCCCACCGTTGCCTCATAATCCCCGTCATACAGATCATCCACCAGCTGATCGGATACCATACAGACATTTCTGGCTCCGGATGCATCCGATGCAGAAATCTGGCTGCCCGCTTTCAGTTTCACATTGTTTGCCACAAAATACCCCTGGCTCACACCCATAACAGAAACCGAAGCCGATTCCGTTCCGCTTTTTATAACCGAGGACTCCACATCTTCCGTGGCAGAAATTGCCTCGATGGAATCCTCAAAGTCTTTCAACAGATTCGCAATCATCTCATCAGTGATCAGATCGTCCTCTGTAATTTTTTTGGAACGATCCACTGTTCCGAACACAATACCGTTCTCTTTCTCATCTTTTTCAGGGTACTTGCGCGTAATATATACTTCTACGTTGTTCGCCCCCATGGACTGCATAGAATCCGACAGCGACGCGCTCAGGGAATTTCCCACCGTCATGATTGCAATGACCGACGAGATTCCGATGATGATTCCCAGCATCGTCAAAAAAGCCCTGGTTTTATTTGCTTTCAGGCTGGTCACAGCCATTCTGATATTCTCAAGAAATAACATGATTGCTTCCTCCGCGCTCTCCCGTGATCAGCCCGTCGCTGATTGTCACGATGCGTTCCGTCTCCTCTGCCAGTTCGGTGGAATGTGTGATCAGGATAACCGTTTTCCCCTGCTCTTTGTTTAATTTATGAAACAGATCCATAACCACCCGCCCCGTCTTAGAATCCAGTGCACCGGTAGGCTCATCCGCCAGCACAATGGTCGGATCATTGGCAAGGCTCCTGGCAATCGCCACGCGTTGCTTCTGACCGCCGGAAAGCTCCTCCGGCATATGCTTCATACGGTCTGACATTCCTACCAGTTCCAACAGATACTCCGCCCGTTCCCTGCGCTCCCTGGCCGGCATTCCTGCATAAAGCATGGGAAGCTCCACATTTTTCAACGCATTGGTCTTTGCCACCAGATTATACGTCTGAAACACAAACCCGATCTTCTGATTTCTGATATAAGAAAGTTCGTCGTCCGTGGCGTCCTCCACGTCAATGTCCTCGATCAGATACTTCCCGCTGGTTGGTCTGTCCAAAAGCCCGATCAGATTCATCAGCGTCGTCTTACCGGAGCCGGAAGCACCCACCACAGATACAAACTGTCCATCGAAAACGTCCAGGCTGATTCCGTGAAGGATTTCCAGTTCATTGGGCTTCCCGATATAAAATGCCTTGTGAATATCCTGCAGCTGTAAAATTTTCTTCTGCATCTCTTCCGTCTGATTCATCAGAACCCTGCCTCCTCAAAGAACTGCAAATAATCATTGGTGCTGTCGATCACAATGACCGTGGTGCCTTCCTCTAAGTCACCCTTCTGGATCTCTGTATAATAATTGCTCTCCATCACAACATGTACGTATTTTTTCTCATTGTTTATGCCGTCCTCACCGGGGATCTCCACAAAGGTATTTCCGGCTTCATCCTTTTGGATCGCGTTGTACGGAACTGTCAGCGCGTTCTCATGTTCCGTCACAATAATGCTCAGACTTGCTGTCATATCCAGACGCAGTCTGTCATTCGGCGTGTCCACAGAGATGCGCACCGCATAAGAAACGCCAGAGCCGGTAGCTGCCGCCTGCGATGCCACAGGGGACACTTTGATGACCGTTCCCTCCAATTCCTCATCCCCAGTGGCATCCGTCTTGATCAGTACATGCTGTCCCACCGCAATATCACTGATGTCGTACTGCCCGATCTCCGCCTCAATCTCAAAGGCAGACACATCCTGAATGGTCACAACAGCGCCGACTGCAGGACTGTAGCTCTCCCCTTTCTCCACGTTCACATGTGTCACCATTCCCGCCACGGGAGCGGTGAGCACGCTGTCTGCAAGCTGCTTCTCATACGCCTCGATCGCCCTCCGCTGGGAAGTGGTATCATTCCCCAACTGGGTCTGGGTATAACCGCTTTTGGCGGAAGCGATCATACTGTCCTGACTGGCAACCGTATTATCATAACTACGCACCGCCTGATTATAAGCATCCAGCGCTTTCTGCACCACTTCGCTGTCCCGATAATCCTGCAATGCCTCTTTGCTTCTCTGATAGACTTGATCTAACTGCTCATAAGCCACTTTTGCTGCTTCAACCTTTATCTTCAAAGCTTCATATGCAGCAGCCGCATCTGCATTCGGCCCGGATACCGTGGCATCCAGCTGCTTCTTTAACACCTCATACACATCTTCAGCATCGTCTGCATCATCCTCTGCATCATCCCTGGCATCTTCCAGTTCTTTTTCCTGCTTTACCTTATCTTCATATGCTTTTTTCGCCTCTGCAACCAGGTCAGCCGCCTCTGCCAGCGTATAATCCCTGTTGCGCTCCGAGTCCTCTATGTTTCTCCTGCTGTTGGAAAGGCTGAGACCATTCGATGACTGCATCCGTTTCAGCGCATTCCGTGCATCCTCAAGCTCCTCCTCCAGATCCGAGGTATCGAAAGCGACCAGTTTATCTCCGATATTGACTGTATCGCCCACCTCCACAAATACATCCGTAACATCCATCACGGAATTAAATTCGGTGGTGACATCCTTCCTGGAAACGCTCACGATCTTGCCGGTTGCCCCCACGCTCTTGATGAGGGAACGGGTGGATACCGTGTCCGTGGAAACCATGTTCTGCAGCACTTCGAATGCCTTCTTCGTCGCGTTCCGACATGCATGTACTCCCAATGCGATCAGGATCAGGACAATCGCCAGAATGATCCATTTGATCTTTTTCTTGCTCTTACTCTTCTTTTTAAACTGATCCATGCCAGTGGCATTCACATTTTCTTTTTTCTTCATGATCATGTATCCTTCCTTCTATATCTTCATCGATGCATTCCAAAGCACTTCTGATTTTCTTACAGCAATCCCTGGATCAATATGATCAGGATCAAGACCGGAAGCACAAAGCGGAAATAGTACTTCAATCCCTCAGCTATCTTCATCCCTGTCCCTGTATTGGCTTCTTCCCTGTATTTGTCAAATCCCCAACCCCATTTTGTCACACAGAACAGCAAAAAGATCAGAGAACCCAACGGAAGCAACAGATTACTGACAATAAAATCCTCGCTGTCCAAAATATCCCTGCCTCCGATCAACTTTACATTGCTCCAGAGATTATAACCCAATGCACAGGGAATACTTGTGATAAAAATCAGAATAAAGTTGATCAGCGATGATTTCCCTCTGCTCCAGCCGAAATTGTCCATCGCCGCCGCAATCAGATTCTCAAATACCGCGATCACCGTGAAAAAGCTGGCAAAGGTCATAAACAGGAAGAAACATGTTCCCCAGATCCGGCCGCCCGCCATATGTAGGAACACCTGCGGAAGCGTGATAAAGATCAGGGACGGCCCTGCCCCCGTCTCCACACCGTAAGAAAAACAGGCCGGAAATATAATGAGTCCCGACAAAAGAGCCACAAACGTGTCCAGTCCGCAGATACGCAGCGCCTCTCCTCCCAGCGAAAAATCTTTGGACATATAACTGCCGAAGATTTCCATCGCTGCCACTCCCAACGAAAGGGTGAAAAAGCTTTGATTCATTGCCGCCGTGATCACATTGCCCAGGCCAATCTCTTGGGCCCGCTGAAAATCCGGCAACAGATAAAATTTTACACCTTCCCCCGCACGGGACAACGTCAGACTGTGTACTGCCAACACAATGATCAAAACCAAAAGGCCCGTCATCATCACCTTCGTGACCTTCTCGATACCCTTTTGCAATCCCAGACTACACACCAGAATTCCCAACACTACCGTCACAGCCATAAATGCAAGCATCTGCGCCGGAGAGGCCAACATGCTGTTAAACACCGCCGCCACGCGGGCTGTGACCTGATCCACTCCCTGGGCAGACTCCCCGCCTACCATATGATGAAAAGCGCCGGTGGCAAATTTCACCATATAGTTCAGCATCCAACCGGAAACCGTGGTATAGTACATCATCAGCATATAACAGCCCAGAATACAAAACCAGCCGTGAACATGCCATTTGCTGCCCTTCGGCTCCAATTCCCGATACCCCAGAACCACACTTTTTCTGCTGGCTCTGCCCACTGCAAGCTCCATTGTCAGGATCGGTGCACCCATAATGACCAGGAACAAAAGATATAGCAGTACAAACAGCCCACCGCCGTTCTGCCCCGTCACATAGGGAAATTTCCACACATTCCCAATCCCAATGGCACAGCCTGCGCTGACCAGAAGAAAGCCTAATCTTGTTTTAAAATTTTCTCGTTTCATATTTTTCGTTTGCTCTTTCTCATTTCTCTCGTTGACACTTCGCGTCATATGATACCACATAAAATGTTATGCCGCAATAGAGTCTCTGAAAGTTTGTAGCCGGTCCGCCTGTTCACTGCATAAAGAAAGCCGGCGCATGAAACCTTACCAGTTCAATGCGCCGACCGATACTCTTATCACTACCTGCATCCTATTTTGTGTTTAAAACTTGAAGTCAAAATTCTGTCCGATCGATCTCTCCGTGTCTGTCATGATGCCTCTTGCGGAATTGTCATATGCATACTGCTGCACCTTGCCCACCAGCTCATCCAACGAGTTTGCCCGAATCTCCACATACTCCTTGCTGTCCGTGGTCTCCACCTCGTCCGCATCCTTTGCGCTGTCGCTCTTGTCAGCTTCTTTGGCCTTACGATTTTCCTTGGCCTTCTCCAGGCGTTCTTCCCTCGCTTTCTTCTCCGCCTGTTTCTTCTCCTTGGCCTTCAGTTCCTTCTTCTCCGCCTGCTTCTTTTCAATACGTTTTGCCTGCGCATCAGAAGATTTCTCCAACGTAGCGAACATACTCGTGGTGCCGTCGGAATTCACGGACATACCGAAATTCTTTACGCTTGCACCGCTGCTGGCGAGGCTGTTCTTCGCCGCTGCCATCTGACTCTGGGACATCGCGATGATGCCTTCATACTTCTTGCGGTAGGACTCGTCTGTCGCCATGCGCTCCAGCTTTTCCTCATCAATCAGCACCACCATCTTATTGGCGTTGCCGTAAGCTGCTGCATTCTGCTGCACCTGCGACTTCATGTCCTTGCTGACCAGAATAAACTCAGAATTGTGGAACTTGGACTTCAGCTTGTCATAGTAGTCCTTCGCCTTGTCGGACAACTCCACATCACCGATCGTCATTCCATAGCCCTCTTTTGCAGAAGGCACCAGAGAACTCTTGGTGTCGATAGGCGACCAGGCCTTGGTCTCTACCTTGGAACTGCCGGAACTCTCAGCACTTGAAGAAGTCTTTGCCGTCCCGGTTGCAGACGAACCCGCTTTCGCAGAGCTTGTCTTAACGGCACTCGTCTTGCCGGAGCCGCTGTTGTAGGTCTGTGCTGCCTGCTGATAGGCAGACACGCCGAAAAAGTTTGCCATACGCTTTACCTCCTTGTAAAAATGAATGGAAATCCATTTCCAGTTACTCTTACATTATAACATATTCTGCAAGGTTTGTCACCCCGTTTGTGGCATATTTCCTGCGTTTGAGGCAATTTTATAAAATCTTACATTCCCAGGAATTCCTTCACCGTATCCTGCATCTTGTCCACATCACACTGCTTGTCATGCAACACAGGGGCAGTGCGAATCTCCTCGATGGCGTTCGGCACCTTCACGTTCGCCAGCCTGGAAAGCTCATCCACCAGCTCAAAATCCCCCATAGCGTCATATTTCGCATCAATGGCATTCATCACGCTTCTGGTAAACTTAAACGGACTTGCGGTAGATGCGATCACCGTCTTCGCCGTATCACCGGTCTCCTTCCCATACTTCTGATAAACCGCCGACGCCACCGCCGTATGGGTATCAATCACATAGCCGCAGCTCTCATAAAGGCGTTTGATCTCCGCTGCAGTCTCCGCCTCACTGGCATAGTTGCCGTAGAAGTCATCCAGCCCTTTCTTCATCTCATCCGTGATCTCATATTTGCCCTGACCGCCCAGCGCCGCCATCAATTCCGCATTTTTCTCTGGGTCATTGCCCGCGATGCGATAGATCAGACGCTCCAGATTGCTGGAGATCAGAATATCCATGGACGGGGAGGACGTCAGCATAAACTCACGGTTTCTGTCGTAGGTCCCGGTGCGGAAGAAATCATACAGCACCTTATTGTCATTGGAAGCGCAGATCAGTTTTTTGATGGGCAGTCCCATATTCTTTGCATAGAATGCAGCCAGAATATTACCGAAATTTCCGGTGGGAACCACCACATTGATCTGATCTCCGTCTGCGATCTTCCCCTCTGCCAACAGCTTTGCATACGCATACACATAATAACAAATCTGCGGTACCAGCCGCCCGATATTAATGGAATTCGCTGAAGAGAACTGGAAGCCCTTCGCGTCCATCTCTTTTGCCAGCTCCTTATCGGAAAAGATCTTCTTCACACCGGTCTGTGCATCGTCAAAGTTTCCGTGAATGCCAACCACCAGTGTGTTGGCCCCCTTCTGTGTCACCATCTGTTTCTCCTGGATCGGGCTCACGCCGTTCTTCGGGTAAAACACAATGATTCGTGTGCCTTCTACTCCTGCAAATCCTGCCAGTGCAGCTTTTCCGGTGTCTCCGGATGTCGCCGTAAGGATCACGATCTCATTTTTAATCTGATTCTTTTTGGCAGAAGTGATCATCAGATGCGGCAGAATGGACAGTGCCATATCCTTGAACGCGATGGTTGCCCCATGGAACAGTTCAAGATAATATGCCCCTTCCGCTTCCACTAACGGCGCGATCACATCCGTATCAAATTTCTCATCATATGCTCTCTCGATACAGGTCTTCAGCTCCTCCTCCGTGAAATCCGTCAGATAAAGCTTCATCACCTCATAGGCTACCTGCTTATATTCCATCTTGGAAAGCTCTCTCAGACTCTTGTCCAACGCAGGAATATGATCCGGCACAAACAATCCGCCGTCATCGGAAAGTCCCTTCAAAATTGCCTGGGATGCCGTTACGCCGGAAAGCTTCCCGTTATTCTCCCTGCTTCTGGTACTGTTATAGAATACTTCCATTTTTCTCTCCTTGTCATTTCCTGCTTTTTTCTCAGATCAACGCCTATCATATCACAATTTAAATCCGCGCGCAATCCCAATTACCGCAGCATTTCCGCCAGCGATTTCAGCTCCAGTTTGTTGGCCTCGGACATCGTCGTTTTAATGGTGATGGGTTCCCCTACATAGCTAAGGTTCTCCAGTGGCTCCAGAATCTTTAGCATGGTCTTTGCCGCCGAGGGAGCCCAGCTGCCGTTCTGTACCAATGCCACTTTGCGGTTGCAATATTTTTTCGCCGCCAGATGATGCAGAAACGCCTCCATGGGTGGGAATACCCCGGCATCATAGGAGGAAGACATCAACACCATCCGATCGTAACGAAATGCGTCTTCCACCACTTCCGCCACATCTGCTCTGGGCACATCGGTGAGCACCACATTCTCCACACCCAGTGCCGCCAGCTCGCTTTTCAGAAATTCCGCCGCTTTCATGGTGTTTCCATGAATGGATGCGCAGGCAATGAGTACGCCCCGATCCTCCGGCTCATATTTGCTCCAGGTATCATACAGACCTACAAAATAACCCAGATTTTCCTTTAACACCGGCCCGTGCAGGGAGCAGATCATCCGGATCTCCAGACCGGAAAGTTTCTTCAACAGCATCTGCACCTGGGTACCGTATTTCCCCACGATATTAAAATAATACCGGCGCGCTTCACAGGCCCAGTCATCCGTATCCGTCTTCACGCCGAATTTTCCGAAAGCATCTGCGGCAAACAGCACTTTGTCCGCCTGCTCATAACTCACCATAACCTCCGGCCAATGCACCATAGGCGCCATATAAAAAGTCAGCTTGTGCGTCCCCAGAGAAAGCTCCCCGCCCTCTGCCACCGTCTCATACAACGCAGACAGATCCTCCGCAAAAAACTGAGGCAGCATCCGGAAAGTCAAAGCATTCCCGACTAGCCGCATCTTGGGATACAGCCTGTGCAATTCCAGAATACCGGCGGAATGATCCGGCTCCAGATGATGCAGCACCAGATAATCCGGTTCCCTGTCTCCCAGGATCTCTTTGATCTGCTCCAACCACTCCGATACGGCACGCTTGTCCACCGTATCTAAGATTGCAATCCTTTCATCCAGGATCACATAGGAATTATAAAGCATGCCGTTCGGCAGCGGATACTGGCTCTCAAAAAGATCCAGATCCCTGTCCGCCACACCTGCGTATCTGATCTTTTCAGTAATTGTCATATTTCATCCTCCTGTGCTACTCGTTCTTTTCTCCCGTCGCATCTACAAAATATTATATTTTTCCTGACTGGGTACTGTCAACCGCTTTATTTAAAAAACTCGTGATCTCCCCATTCAAACAGATAGGTCAGGTGATTGTCAAACCATTTCATACTGCCTTGATCCGCATATTGCCTTGCGGCAAAATACAGCGCGCCCTCCGAAATATCCTCGCCCTGCATCGCACGCTCCACCGCTCTCTTTGTCTCCTCGCTGATCTTCACCCTCCAGATTCTTCCGTTCGCCACCGGGGAAAACTGGTAAGTACCGTTCTCTCCCTGCAGGATCACATCCCTGACATTGTCCGGAAATTTTTCGCTGGCCACGCGGTTCAACACCACATTTGCCACCAGCAGCCTCCCCTCTGCATCCTGATTGCCGGCTTCCGCTTCCACAATGCGCAGCAGGAGTTCATAATCTTCCTTGTTTCCCACTATAGCATTTCCGGGACGCTCCACGCGCTGCAGTTCCATGACCCGCTGGTCAGAGACAGCTGTGTCAATGATCCCTATGGCATGGGCAACCGTCACTGCTCCTCCTGCGGACTCCTGCTCTGTATCATGGTTCATTCCCTCTTTTTCCAACTTCAGATCCAGAGTCTTGATCGCCAACTGTTTTTCCAACGCCGCCCCATCCACACAGATTGTTCCGAAGAGAAAGAGAAGGCTCATTAAGATCAAACCGCTGATTGCTTTTTTATACATATGTTTGTCCTCCGATAATCATATGTATGCGGCTTGTCTTTTTTTTATGATTGCTGTCCTTTGAGAAGTTATGATATAATCACCTAAGGAAGCACGAGGCATTTTTAATTATGTGGGTGGGAAAAATGCGCAAAAATATAATCTCCGATACAAAGAAAAAAAATCCTGTTCCCGATTCCGGCGGTCACCCGCTTCCGGGCGTCTGCCCTTCCGTCAGAAAGGACGGAAGCGTTTATTTTCGCGCCTCTCTGACATACAAACGGAAACATATCAGTCTTGGAAGTTTTCCTACCGACCATGATGCCCATCTGGCCTATCTGGAAGGGCTGCGTCTGCTGAAGGACACCCGGATCACTCTGCTGGAATATGCGGACCACTCGCCGCTCGCTTTTGACAAATGGGTCTGTCTCATCAATTTCAGAGACAACGGCATCTATTTCGGCACACCGATCTATATCGGGCAAAAGCAGTTTTATTACTATCTGTCGCCGTCCAGAATTCTGAAGTTTGATCTGGATGATCTGTTTTATTATTCTTCCCACAAGATCATGTGTCGCGGCAATCACTATTTTGTTGCCGATTACGGCATGCAGGTCAATCTGGTGACCCGCTACGGGATTAAAAATTATGCGGTGGAAGGCAGGGATTTTCGCTTTTTAAACGGCGATTCCTCGGATTTCCGCCGGGAGAACCTGGAGATTCTCAATCTGTACCACGGTGTCCAAAAAACAACAAAAAACGGGCAGCTTATTTTTACTGCCCGCATCCATATTCGGGGAAATGTCCTCATCGGCAGATATTCTACCGAGGAGGAGGCCGCCATCGCTTACAACAAAGCGATCGATATCCTGAAAAAAAAAGGATGCCCCAAAAATTTTGTGCCGAATTACATTGAAGGGATGTCGCCCAGCCGCTATGCCGATCTCTATACCGGCATCAAGATCTCCGACCGCATTCTTCAATACTACTTTTCCGCATAATCAATGAAACTGATATTCAGATTGGCATATCCCGCGATCCCGTCCACATTGGCAGATCTGGTATATTGCCACATGGCAAAACGATACGGATAATCCGGTACGTCCTGTATCTGGGACAGCCAGACATCATATCCCGTGAGTTTCGACATGTCCAGCTCCTTGACCAGCCATTCCTTGTCTCCATAAATCATCCCGATATAACCGTTCTCTTTGACAAGATCCAGGAAAGTCTTGACGATTTCCGTTTTTTCCGCTTTTTTCAACGCTTCGATGCGGGCCGTATCATTCTCCACAAATCCCATATCGATTGCAATCGGATAAGTGAGCTTATAATCCCCGATCGCCTCCAGCACAAGCTGAGCCTCCTCCTGCGCTTCTTCCACGGTGATCGCCTGGGAACTGAAATAAACGCCCACCTGAAGCCCCGCATCCGTGGCTCGCTTGATGTTATCCGAAAAAGCATCATCCATCACAATCTGTCCCGTGCCGTAACCTCTGGCACCCACACGGATCATGACGAACTGAATTCCCGCCTTTTTCAGCCTTACAAAATCGATGTAATCCTGATATTTCGAAATATCCGCACCGACATAGGACACTCTTTTCCCGTCCACATAATACTGCATCAGATCCGACTGACAGACCAGCTTTGTGAAATCATACTCATGCTTCGGCAGATAAGGGCTGATCAGCACCCACTCCTCTTTCCCGTTTCGATTTTTTACCAGCGTGTGTTTCCCATCCGTAGCAGGATCGCTGGTCTCCACAGTTTCCACTTCCTTCGGCTTGGATTCCTCGGGCGGTGTACTCTCCTTGGTCTCCACAGGATATTTATCCCAGAAATCCAAATCCTCCGGAGACAGCGTACGTCCCGTTACCAGTTGATCCGTGTCCGGATATCCTGTTTCTTTTGACGCTGTCTGCTGTCTGTTTTCCATCGTTTCCGACTCTTTTGCAGCATTCGGCCCGCCGGTATTCTGCTTCTGATTATTCATCAAAAGTACCGTCACCAACACAATTCCCACAAACAAAGTCACTGCCACGATCGCAGAGATCACGGTCGGCGTCAGATTTTGCGTATGATCTTCATAATCTTCCGGCAAACGCATCCGGGTTCCTCCTTATATTGTAATGATGGATTTCTTCGGGCATTTCTCCACACAGGCACCGCATCCGGTACATTTCTCCTGGTCGATCTCCGCATGGAAATCGGTCACCGCTACTGCCTGGGATGGACATATTTTGGCACAGATCCCGCATCCCACGCACCCTGCCTGACAGGCCTTCATGGTAACCGGACCTTTGTCCGTAGATTTACAGGCCACTTCCGTTTTGGCCCGATATGGGATCAGAGAGATCAGATGCCTGGGACATACCGCCACGCATTTTCCGCAGGCCTTACAGGCCTGTCTGTCTACAACCGCCACGCCGTTCACCACATGAATGGCCTCAAACGGACATTCCTTTACGCAGCTGCCGTAACCCATGCAGCCGCTGTTGCAGGCTTTCGGTCCGCCGCCCGGCACAAACCCCATCACCCTGCAATCCTCCACGCCGGTATATTCATAGTCTGTGCCCGCCTTTTCACAGTCTCCCTGACAGTGCACAAACGCCACCATCCGTTCGCTGCTTCCGGCTTCCACTCCCATGATCTCTGCAACACGGATGCCCACCGGCTCCCCGCCTACAGGACAGGCGTTCACAGGGGCCTCGCCCTTTACGATCGCCGCCGCAAGTCCCGAACAGCCCGCATAGCCGCAGCCGCCGCAGTTATTCCCGGGAAGCACACCAAGCACCGCTTCTTCCCTCTCATCCGTCTCCACTTTAAATTTAATTCCTGCGATTCCCAGAAACAGTCCCACAAATATTCCCACAAGACTGACTGTTAAGGCCGCAGCAACAATTCCCGTTATATTCATACCCGATCCTCCCCCGATTTATAAAAGTCCAGAGAATCCACAAAACGCAATTGCCATCAGCCCTGCTGTCAGCAAAACAGCCGGCATTCCACGAAACGGTTTGGGAATATCATTATATTCCATTTTTTCCCGCAGACCCGCCAGGATCACGATGGAAACAGTAAATCCGACAGCCGTTGCGAATCCGTTCAGCATCCCGGTGAGGATCCCGTATTCCTTCTGAACATTTGTAAGCGCCACGCCAAGTACCGCACAGTTCGTGGTGATCAATGGCAGATACACTCCCAGCGCCTCATACAGCGTATGCATACATTTCCGCAGAAACATCTCTACAAACTGCACCAATGCGGCAATGACCAGAATAAACACGATGGTCTGAAGATACTCTAATCCGAATTTCTGGAGCACAAATCTGTAGATCACACCCGCCACGCCGCTGGCCAGTGTAATGACAAAAATAACCGCCGTTCCCATCCCTGCCGCCGTCTTGATCTTTTTGGATACGCCGAGGAACGGACACAATCCCAGAAATTGACTCAACACCACATTATTTACCAGCGAGGAGCCAATCAATATGACAAATAACTGTTTTATCGTATTCATATCTGCACCGCCCATTTATCAGCCCTCCGTATCATAGAATCTGCCGTGAGAAGAACATCCGGTCATGCCGCAGGCTGTGCAATCCTGCCCGCACCCTTCCGGCAGATCATCAGCGTTTTCTCCGCTGCCGTCTTTCCATTTTTTCTGCGCTGCTTTCCGATTCCGCAATGCATTCTGGAGCGCGGAAAGTCCTGCCAGCACAAAGAACGCACCCGGAGCCAGACCGAAAATACTGATCGGCACAAAAGAATCCGGCAAAAATCCGTATCCAAACAGCTTACCTGCCCCCAGGATCTCCCTGACCGCGCCGATGCAGGTCAATGCAACAGAAAACCCGAGTCCCATGCCCAGCCCGTCAAAGAAAGATGCGATCATTCCATGGGAATATGCGTAGCTCTCCGCTCTTCCCAGAATAATGCAGTTCACCACGATCAACGGAATATACATTCCCAAAGAACTGTTTAACGCCGGCAGATACGCCTCCAGCAACAGCTGAACCACCGTCACAAAGGATGCTATGATCACAATAAATGCCGGAATACGCACTCTGTTTGGTATAGCCTTTCGCAGCATGGAGATCAAAAGATTACTCATCATGAGGACGACCGTAGTGGTAAGTCCCATCCCCAGTCCGTTGATGGCTGAAGTCGTGACCGCCAATGTCGGACACATACCTAACATCAGTACAAACGTGGGATTTTCCTTGATCAGTCCGTTATACAAACGCTCTGCAGGTCTGTCTGCTTTCCACTCACTCATTCTGACCACCTCCCTGCAAAAGTTCTCCTGCCGCCGCAATTCCGCCGTTCACCGCATTCACGACTGCCTTGGTCGTGATCGTCGCACCGCTGATTGCATCCACCTCCGACTCGGACTGACTGCCTGATTTTGTATAAGTGAATTTATTCGCCTGCCTGCCCGCAAACTGCGGCACCAGCACATTCGGTGCTTCCATGCCCAGTCCAGCCGTCTCAGAGATTGTGAGGATGGATATGCCGCCTACCCGTCCGTCTGTATCCACCCCGGTATAAAGCACGATCTTGCCGCCATATCCCTGGGAAGATGCGGACTCCACCACATAGCCGCAGAGAGAGCCGTCCTGCCCCACCGCCTCATATACCGTACCTATGGTAATGCCGTTCTCGGCAAGCTGCGCCGAGAGTTTCTCTCCAGGTACATATTCCAACTCCCGGAAAGAGATTCCCGTCTGTTCCGCTCCCGGGAACACCGCCATACATGCTTCTCTGACTGCCTTCTCCTGCTGAACCCGAATCGGTTCTTTCGTCAACTCATAGACATACCCCAACAGGATACCGCTGACCAGCGTGATCACAAAAAGGATCGCCGCCTCCTTTAACATCTGCCCTACGCCGCTGTTTCCTCTGGCCGCCGTCTTTTGCATTGCCGCATTATTTTCCATGTGCGTTTCCCTCCTTTCGATAGCCGAAAGGTTTCGGTCTGGTCACTTTTTCCATCAGGGGAACCAAAAGATTTCCCAAGATGATTGCATAGGAAACACCTTCCGCTCCCGGTCCGAATATGCGGAAGATCCCTGTCATGATTCCCAGGAAAATGCCAAACAGATACTGCCCCCCCACCGTGATGGGTCTGGTCACATAGTCGGTTGCCATAAAAAATGCACCAAGCATCAACCCGCCGCCGGCAAGCTGCGCCGAGAGATACGCCGGGTCAAAGCCTCTCCCGCCAAAAAGGACTACAAAAATCGAAAAGGACACAATGTAACTGCCCGGAATTCGCAGATCAATAATACCAAGCAGGATCAACAGGCATGCCCCGATCACCAATGCGATCACGGAAGTCTCTCCGATGGTTCCTCCGGTATTGCCGACGATCATCTCCATCACATCCACACTCTCACCTGCTTTTAACGTCGCGAGCGGAGTCGCACCGGACAGCGCATCCCAGGTCCGTTCTCCCAGTTCAAACCCTTTCGTGGAAAAATCCGACATCTGCTTGGGAAAAGAAATCAGTAGGAAGCATCTGCCCGCCAAAGCCGGGTTCATAAAGTTTTGTCCCAGTCCGCCAAACAAAAGCTTTGCCACCAAAATGGCAAATACACTGCCTAACGCAGCCATCCAAAGCGGCAGCGAAACCGGCAGATTCATTGCCAGCAGCAATCCTGTCACCACGGCCGACAGATCCGTAACGGTTGTCTTCTTGCAGCACAGGCCGAAGATTCCTTCTGTGATCACCGCTCCCGCAACCGACACCGCAATCACCGCGATCGCCCTGGGACCGAAATGAAAAATACCGTATCCCGCCGCAGGAAGCAGCGCCACGATCACCGCCAGCATGATTCCGGATGTGGTCCAGCCGGAGCGGATATGGGGATTCGAGGAAACTCTGTACATTTTCTTTTCTTCACTCATCGCTTTCTCCCCTATTTCTTTTTCTTCTTGGCCAATAAGATCTTCCGCATCGATTTGATATTCTGCGTCAATTGGCGCTTGGCAGGACAGATATAGCTGCAGCATCCGCATTCACAGCACTCCATACCGCCATATTCCAGAAATTTCTCTTCATCAAAATGCTCCGCAAAAGTCGCAAGATAATTCGGCATCACCCTGCCCGGGCACACCTCCACGCAGCGTCCGCACTTGATGCAGGGTCCCGGCTCCATGGCGGAAACCTCATCCTCCGTCAACGCCAATAGCGCGGTGGAGGTTTTGGTCGTGGGAATATTCAGATCAAACAACGCCATTCCCATCATCGGTCCGCCGCAGACTATTTTCTGCGGTTCCGTAAGGAAACCGCCCGCCGCCTCCAGCAGCTCCGCATAGCTCATTCCAATCCGAATCCTGTAGTTACAGGGATCTTTCATGGCATTTCCCGTCAACGTCACAATGCGCTCCGTCAACGGTTTTCCCTCAGCCACAGCCCGATAAACCGCCACCATGGTATCCACATTGTTCACCACACAGCCCACATCCGCAGGCAGCATCGTCGAATTTACTTTGCGCCCCGTGACCGCATAGATCAATGTCCGCTCTCCGCCCTGGGGATATTTGGTCTGCAGCGCTTTCACGGAAATCCGGCTTTCCTCTGCAGTCAGTTTGCGCAAAAGGCTGATACAATCCGGCTTGTTGTCCTCCACAGCCAGGATTCCCTGCGCATTTGGGAAAAGGCGCAGAATGATCTGAAGTCCGCCCACAAGCTTCTCCGGTTCCTCCAGCATTCTGCGGTAATCACTGGTCAGATAGGGCTCACATTCCGCACAGTTTGCAATCACATACTCAATCTTCTCCGGCTCCTTGGGAGAAAGCTTCACATGGGTCGGAAAGCCTGCGCCTCCCATACCGACAATCCCGGCTTCTTTGATTGCCTCCCGGATTTCATCCGCCGTCATGTCCTGCAGCGGTTTGACGTTCTTTGCCGGCGCTTCCTCATATGCACCGTCATTCTCCACGATAATACTCTGTACAAAATCTCCTGACGCCACACGACGGGATTCGATTGTTTTCACCGTACCAGACACAGACGCAAAAACAGGCGCCGAAACAAAGCCCCCCGCCTCTGCGATCTTCTGTCCCGCAAGCACCCTGTCTCCCTTCGCCACGATTGCCTGCGCCGGTGCTCCGATATGTTGCGACAACGGATATACCATCTCCCCTTTGGGCAGAATATCCCGAATCGGCTTATCCTTGGAAATATCCTTTCCGTCATAGGGATGAATTCCTCCCACAAACGTCAATTTCGCCATACTCTCATCCTTTCATGACAAAATCTATCAACAACTAATTCAATTTTACTATCTTTTTATAAAAAAAGCTACTGCAACATTCGGAAATATGGTATAATATAATGGCGTCAAGGAAAAACAAGCGTCGCCAAAGGCGACATTTGTTTTTCTTGCGCCATTAACGAGAAAGCCATCTGCGAAGCAGATGCAGCATGCGGCACGCATGCAGAAGCGGCGAAGCCGCGTGCTTTCGAGTCTGAACTGCGAAGCATTTCTGAAAGCCCTGAAACTTGAATTGTAAAGGAAAACCATATGAAAACCAATCACATAACCTTAGAAGACCTTACAATATCTTATCCGCTGGAAAAAATATCCGTGCTGAAGAATATTTTATTTCTCGATATAGAAACCACCGGTTTTACCGCCAATTCCTCCTATCTGTATATGATAGGATGTGCCTATCATCAGGATGGGAAGTGGCAGATCATCCAGTGGATGGCAGAGCATTACGACCAGGAGCAGGATCTGCTCTCCGCATTCCTTGATTTTGCCTCGGAGTACCACTGTCTGATCCATTTTAACGGCAATAATTTTGATCTTCCCTTCCTAATGCAAAAATGTGACAAGTATGGTCTTCGCCATCATTTTGATACGTTTGACGGCGTTGATCTTTACAGACGCATCGCTCCCTGCAAAAGTTTCTTAAAACTGCCTAATTGCAAGCAGAAAACCTTGGAACAATTCCTGGGCATCGAGCGGGAAGATATCTACTCCGGCGGCGACCTGATCAGCCTCTATCACGAATATGTCAAGGCGCCTACAGAATCCGCGGAAAAGACATTATTCCTGCACAATTCAGATGATATAGCCGGTATGCTTCAGATTCTGCCGCTGTTGGCCTACAGCGATATTCTGAGTACCGCCGAAAAGCTGCGCGCCCGAAAAGTTCAGGCTAACACCTACCGCGATCTGAACAACGCAAAGCGCAGGGAACTCCTGATCACCGTGGTACTTCCCACGGCATTTCCCAAGCCTGTGGCTGTAGCCGCAAACGGATGCTACTTCCGCGGAGAGAATGCGGAGGCGACCATCAAAGTACCGATTTATGACGGTGAACTCAAATACTTCTATTCCAATTATAAAGATTATTACTATCTTCCCGACGAGGATATTGCACTGCACAAGTCTGTCGCCGGATTTGTGGATAAGGATCACCGCACCCAGGCGTCGGCATCCAATTGTTACACGCGCAAAAATGCTGCCTACCTTCCACAGTGGGACGCGTCTTTCAAACCGTATTTCAAAAAGGAATACCATAGCAAAGAGCTTTTCTTTGAACTGACCGACGAGATGAAGCGTGACCGGAAAGCTTTTACAGATTATGCAAATCAGATCTTCCAGATGATCGTAACTTCCTGCTAAAGACAAAGGGTTAAACCGAAAAAAAGAGAACCGATTTTGAATCGATTCTCTTTTATATTACCTACGTTTCAATAACATCTAGCCTACGGCTTAACAACATCAAGCCTACGGCTTGATGTAAAAGAAGGAAGACTGTCTTTCGTATCCCATCTCCTTGTAATTGATGATCTGCTCCGTACTTCCGATAAACAGCAGACCGCCTTTTGCCAAAGACTTGTTGAACTTGCGGAATACATCATCCTTCGCTTCCTCTGTAAAATAAATCAGCACGTTTCGACATACGATCAGATTATAATCTGAAGGATACGTATCTTTCAAGAGATTATGCTCCTTGAACTCCACTCTCGCCTTGATTTCATCCGCAATCTTGTAGGAGGGTCCCACCTGCGTAAAATACTTCTTTTTCAGATCATCCGGCACGGAAGCAATACTCTTACTGTTATAGAGACCAACTTTTGCTTTATTGATCACCGTCTTATCCAGATCGGTCGCCAAAATCTTAATCTGGTCTAACGGCATGTGCTTCGAAAGCGCCATCACAAGGGAATAAGGCTCATCGCCTGTGGAACAGGCTGCGCTCCAGATCTTCAGCCTTTTTCCAAACTTATTCACCAATTGCGGAATCACATCTTTATCCAGCAGTTTCCACTGATCCGGATTGCGATAAAACTCAGAAACATTGATGGTTATGTAATTGACAAATTCATCAAAATACTCTGTGTTTGTTTTCAGCTCCTTAACATACTGATCATAACCCTTGATACCGTGTTTTAAGATCAGTGTGTCAATACGACGCTTCATCTGCTTCTCTTTGTAGCTGTTCAGATCGATCGTGGTCATCGCCATGATCTCTTTTTTGAAATACTCATAATCATATGCCATGGTAATTCGTCCCCCAAAAAAATATTTCTATACCCTTATTTCGAATTTATCCGGCATTACTTCTCCGATGCAATCACAGCGTCAATATCAACTGATACTACATCTGCATCCTCATCCTTCTTCTCTTGTGTGGGATCCGGAGCAGTCAATGCTTTGATGCTTAGGGAAATCTTCTTCTCTTCCTCGCTGAAATCAACAACCTTAGCTGTGATCTCATCTCCGATATTCAATACTGCAGAAGGTTTCTCAACATGCTCCTTCGCAATCTGGGAAACATGAAGCAATGCATCCACACCGTCCTCAAGCTCTACAAACGCGCCGAAATCGGTCATTCTTGCAACCTTGCCGGTCACAATATTTCCAACCGCATATTTGCTTGCTGCGTTCTTCCAAGGATTTGCATCGTCAAACTTCAAAGACAGTGCGATCTTATTGCCGTTGATCTCCTTGATCAAAACATTCAGCTTATCACCCACTTTGAATACCTTCTTGGGATGCTCGATTCTGCCCCAGCTCATTTCAGAGATGTGCAGCAATCCATCCACACCGCCCAAATCGATGAATGCGCCGAAATCCGTCACATTCTTTACGGTGCCTTCCACAATGTCGCCTTCTTTGATTCGCTCGAACAGCTGCTTCTGCAGCTCAGCCTTCTGAGCAGTCACCAGCTGCTTGCGATCGCCGATATATCTTCTTCTCTTAGGATTATATTCCGTTACAACAAATTCTATCTCCTGTCCGGCATATTTGGACAGATCTTTTTCATAGGTGTCGGAAACAAGGCTTGCCGGAATGAAAATTCTCACCTCATCCACCACAACAACCAAACCGCCCTCAAGCACCTGTGCTACATTTGCCTTCAGCACTTCCTTGTTGTTGAACGCCTCCTCGATCCGCTTATTGCCTCTGTCGGCAGCCAGACGCTTATAAGTCAGGAGAACTTGTCCCTCGCCATCATTTACCTTCAGAACCTTGACTTCCATCTTGTCGTCGACTTTGACAGCACTCGTCAGATCCACACTGGAATCATTGGTGTACTCAGCTTTGGTAAGAATACCGTCTGCCTTGTAACCGATGTTCAGGATAATCATATCCGGTTTCACATCGATGACTGTACCTTCGACTACCTCTCCTGTATGTATTGTCTTAAAAGATTCATCCAGCATTTGTTCAAAAGTTAATTCTGACATAATTTTGAACCTCCTCAATTAGATTATTTGGGGTGGATGCCCCCGCTGTAATACCCACCAGTCGAACAGCCTTAGGTAGCTCTAAATGCAAGTCATCCAGTGTCTGTATAAAATAGGTGTGTGCACACTCTCCGCTGCAGATTTCGTACAGTTTCCTGGAATTGGAACTGTTTTTCCCGCCAATCACGATCATGACATCTGCTTCTGCCGCCAGATCTCTTGCCGCGCGTTGACGTTCCTCCGTCGCGTTGCAGATAGTATTCACTACATTACCATTGTAACCTTTTTTCTGAAAAATTTCAACTATAGATTGAAATTTATTGTAGTTAAATGTCGTTTGGGAGACTAAACAGACTTTTTCACCGTTCTCCGCCGTAAAATTTCCCGCCTCCTCCTCTGTCTCGATGACCTTCACCGGTCCGGTGCACCACCCGCGGATGCCTTCTACTTCTGGGTGTCCGGGGTTTCCCGCAATCACCACCTCATAGCCGTCCTTTCCCGCTTTCTCCACAATGCGGTGAATCCGTTTCACAAAAGGGCAGGTGGCATCGATGCACTCCAGACCGCTCTGCTCCATCTTCTCCTGCACCGCCCGGGGCACGCCGTGGGCGCGGATGATCACCGTCCTCTGTGTCTTTCCATCAATCGCAGATACATCCAATCCTGCTTCTCCATCGATCACCTGCACACCCTTTTGCTCCAGCTCCCGCACCACTTCCTCGTTGTGCACGATCGGACCATAGGTATAAATTTGTTTTCCGGTTTCTGCCTGCTTTGCAAGCTGCTCATAAACCGTGTCAATGGCGCGCTTGACTCCAAAACAGAATCCTGCGCACTCGGCAAGTTTTACTTCCATATCCGCCCTTGTCCTTCTTGCTGTTTATCGCCTGCACAGACTCATGATATGCTCGATTACTTCCTCGATGGTCATATCCGAAGTATCCACCAGGATAGCATCCGCCGCCTGTTTCAAGGGCGAGTGTTCTCTGTGCATGTCACGGTAATCCCGGTCCTCGATATCTGCCTTGATCTTTGCCAGGTCACAGGTCTCTCCCTTAGCCGTCAATTCATCGTAGCGGCGCTTTGCCCGCACCGCGCTACTGGCCGTCAGATAGATCTTCACCTGGGCATTCGGCAGCACACAGGTTCCGATATCTCTGCCGTCCATGATGCAATCTGTTTTCGCTGCCAGCGTCTGCTGCAGCTCTACTAGCTTTTTGCGGACTTCCGGCTGCACACTGGTAGTGGACGCCATATTGCCCACCTCCTCGGTGCGCAGATAGGGATTCACATTCTCTCCGTTCAGATAGACCACCTGCTCATTTCCTTCATAGGCGATCGTGATATCCGCATCTTTACACTTGGCGCTGATCGCCGCCGCATCCGCCGGATCTACCTTTTCCCGGATCATATAGAGCGCCATGGCGCGGTACATCGCTCCCGTGTCCACATAGATAATCTGTAATTTCTTCGCCACCGCCTTTGCGATGGTGCTCTTGCCGGCGCCTGCCGGTCCGTCTATCGCAATATTATAACTCATATTTATTCCTCTTTCCCAAACTGTGATTTCAAAACCTTTTTCATCATAACATGTGCAAAAAAAAATATCAACCGTCGGCTCATACGCTCTCCCCTGCCAGATGCCCGGTAGACCAGGCAATCTGCAGATTAAAGCCCCCGGTATGTGCATCCAGATCCAAAACCTCTCCCGCAAAATAAAGTCCCTTCACCCGCTTTGACTCCATGGTAGACGGATTGATGTCCTTCACAGACACGCCACCCTGGGTGATGATTGCCTCTGCGAAGGGCCTCGTTCCCGTGACAGTAAGAGGCAGATTTTTGATCAGCTGCACAAAGCTTTTTCTTTCTTCTTTGGTGATCTCATTCACCTTTTTATCCCCGTCTATCCCTGAAAGTCTCACCATGACAGGGATCAGTTTCGCGGGAAACAGGCCGCCCAATGCGTTCTTAAACTGCTTGTTCTTCTGTTCGTCAAAATCTCTGAGTATGCGCTTGTCCAGCTGTTCCTCCGAGAGTGCCGGTTTTAGATCAATATACAAATAAACCGACTCCGTTTGCCCCGCCTGATTTGCCTTGCCCTTGTTTGCTTTTTTCTGTGTGTTCCCCAGATAACAGCTTGCCGTGAGCGCCAGAGGTCCACTCACCCCGAAATGGGTGAAGAGCATTTCGCCCTGCTCTCTATAATATTCTTTCCCGCCGCAGACCATGCGTAGCTCCACATTCTTTAACGAAAGACCCATCAGCTCCCTGCACCAGTCCTGTGCCGTCTCCATCGGCACCAGTGACGGTCTGCATTCCGTCACTCTATGCCCGGTCTCCTCTGCAAACTTAAGTCCGTCTCCGGTAGAACCCGTGCTTGCATAGGACAGACCACCGGTACAGACGATCACCGCATCCGCGGAAAAACTATGCCCGTCCACTAGCCGTACGCCACGGATATGCCACTGTACATACGATTTTGCTCCGTCCGTTTCCTGTGTCTCCTCCCTCAAAAGTTCCTTCACTTCCGTCTGCAGCCGAACCTCCACACCATTCTTCTTTAATATTCTGGTCAGCGCTGCGATTACATCTGAGGAATGATCGGATATGGGAAACACCCGCTCTCCCCGCTCAACCTTCAGCGGACACCCTGCCTGTTCCACCAGTTCCATCACCGCCCGATTGTCAAAGCCATAGAATGCGCTGTACAGGAACTTTACATTTGTGCACACGTGGGCAAACAGCGTTTCCATATCCGCTGCATTGGTCACATTGCAGCGTCCCTTGCCTGTGATGAAAAGCTTTTTGCCCAGCTTTTCATTTTTTTCCAATAAAACAACGTGGTGCCCGCGTTCTGACGCAGCAATCGCCGCCATCATACCCGCTGCACCACCGCCAATCACAATAATCTCACTCATTTTCCTGTTTTTCCCGTCTAAGCGAATAATTTAACATCGGTTCATCATCTATAAAATTGATCTCATCGTTCAGGTAAACCTGATAATTGTTCCAGGTTTCCTCCAGCATTTCCAGATTCCGTTTGACCTCCTGCGGCCGCTTCAGGCACATGGATACCACCAGCGCATTGATCACGCTTAAGGGGGCCACCAGCGAGTCCACAATGGACACCATGTCGCTGCGTGCCAGCAGATTACAGGAAGAATACAGATTCATCGGCGAATGCACTCCGTCCGTAATAGCGATCACCTTGGCATTTCTGTCATTGGCAAACTCCATCGCCTTCAAAGTCCGCATGGAATATCTGGGAAAGCTGATCCCGATAAAGCAATCCTTCTCACCGATATGGATCATCTGCTCAAAAGTCTCACTGACGCTTGTGGTATTCAAAAGAACCACATTCCGCCTGATCATATTCAGATAAAACTGCAAAAATCCCGCCAACGGCTCATTGCTTCGAAGTCCCATCACATAGACCGTCTCCGCATCCAGAATCGCATCCACCGCCGCTTCAAACGCTTCTGCATCCAGGTTCTCTATGGTATGCTGCAGTTTTTCAATATCCGCCTGCATGACAGACAATAGCACCTCAGATTGAGAGCTCTTCCCGTATTTCCGGTCGATGCGCTGCATATCGCTCAGTTTGCCCTTTACGCAATCCTCCAACGCCCTCTGCAGCTCCGGATACCCTTCGTACCCAATTCCGGCGGCAAAACGCACCACCGTGGATTCACTGATCTCCAGCATTTCACCCAGCTTCGCCGCCGTCATAAACACCGCCTGATCATAATGATTGCGGATATAATCCGCAATCTTTTTATGTCCTTTACTCATCTTGTTATAATGTGCCTCGATTCTGTCCAGCACATCATATGTCCGATTGTAATCCATCTTCTGTTACCGTGCCTTTATGTAAAAATCTTCTAACAATGCTTTTGTCTCCTGATCCGAGAGATCATAATCCCCCGTAAGACTCATACATGCTGCCCCGTGAATAAAAATCCAGATTTTTGTAAACAGATCGCCCGGATCCGTGCATCCGGATTCCTTTGCCGCTGTCACCTCACGCACTACATTTCCATCCTCACCGTTCAAGACTTCATACATGCTCTTCCGGTTCACGTGAGCGCCGTCGCCTGTGCTCTGACTCAGGAATAAAAGTTCAAACAGATGGCTCTCCTCCCTGGCAAACGCAATATACGCCATGCCGAGATTGGAGAACGGCGTCTGACCTGTCCTCGGATACAGGCTGTAGTAATCCTGAAAATAGGAAATTGCCCGACCATACACAGCCTCCCAAAGTTCCTCCATATTCTTATATACCCGGAAAATAGGCTGCGTAGAGCATCCTGCCTTCGCAGCAACCTTTCTGGCTGTCACATTGATAAAGCCTTCCTCCCTGGTCATCTCAAATGCCGTATCCAGGATCATCTGTATGGTAATCGACTCCTTGCGGGCCACGCCGTCTCACCTGCCTTTCCATTAACAACACTTGTTATTTTACCGTCATAAAAAAGCCCTTGTCAAGTACTACATCTAGTACCTGCAAGGGCTTTAAAAGCTTATTTATCACAAGTAGAAAAGAATTATACCGGATATGCTCCGTTCTTGGTATCTGCCTGACTCAGATCCACCTTCTCCTGCTGTGCCTGACGATACTTGAAGAAGTCTGTTGCAACCTGAGGGAACAGTGCATAGGACAATACATCCTCATCCTGCTGCTTGTATTCCTTCATCTCGCTCTCCAGCTTATCCATCTCGTTCTCCAGCAGATCAGCGGGACGGCAGGTGATCCTCTTCTCGCCGGGGATAACCTTGTCGATGACTTCCTGATTCATGGGCTTTACGGTCTGGCCATACTCGCCGCGCAAAACCGCCTTGGTCTCCTTGGTAGCCATCTTGTAGCGCTCGCCCATCAATACGTTGAACACAGCCTGTGTGCCGACAATCTGGGACGAAGGGGTAACCAGAGGAGGCTCACCCAGATCTTTACGCACTCTGGGGATCTCCTCCAGCACATCGTTGTATCTGTCTTCTGCGTTCTGCTCTTTCAACTGGCTCACCATGTTGGAAAGCATACCACCGGGTACCTGATACAACAGTGTCTTGATATTTACGCCAAGCACCTTGGTGCTCATCAGACCGCTCTTCAAGCACTCTTCTCTGTACGGTGCAAAATAATCCGCAATCTGCGCCAACAGTTCCTGATCAAATCCGGTGTCATACTGGGTTCCCTTAAAGGTCTCTACCATAACCTCGGTAGCAGGCTGTGATGTACCCATTGCGAAAGGAGACATTGCGGTATCGATCACATCCACGCCTGCCTCTACTGCTTTCAAATAAGTCATGGAAGCCACACCAGAGGTATAGTGGGTGTGCAGCTGGATCGGCAGCTTGGTCGCTTCCTTCATGGCACCGATCAGTTCGGTTGCCTTGTAAGGCAGAAGCAGACCTGCCATATCTTTGATACAGATGGAATCAGCACCCATCTCTTCAATCTGCTTTGCAATCTTTACCCAATACTCTGTGGTGTACGCGTCACCCAATGTATAAGACAATGCAATCTGCGCATGACCACGACCCTCACGGGCCTTGATCTTATTGGTCGCATTGACCGCCTCCTGCAGGTTGCGCAGGTCGTTCAGACAGTCAAAAATACGAATGATATCAATACCGTTTGCAATAGACTTCTCTACAAAACTATCTACCACATCATCTGCATAAGGTCTGTATCCCAAAATATTCTGTCCACGGAACAACATCTGCAGCTTGGTATTCTTAAAGCCGTCACGCAGCTTTCTCAGTCTCTCCCAAGGATCTTCCTTCAGGAATCTTAAGGATGCATCAAAGGTTGCACCGCCCCAGCACTCTACGGAGTGGTATCCAACCTTATCCATCTTATCAACGATCGGAAGCATGAACTCGGTGGGCATTCTGGTCGCGATCAGGGACTGATGCGCATCACGCAGCACTGTTTCCGTAATTTTAATCGGTTTCTTAGCTTGTTCTGCCATTTATGATTTTCCTC
>JAFUZJ010000001.1 GCA_017476665.1 Lachnospiraceae bacterium
AGAAGGCTTTCGGCTTATCATTTACTCTTTCCGTATAGACAAAAATCTGCCGTGTACGCCTTCCTCACACATCCATTATTCTTTTTTCTTCAAAGTGAATTAAAAGGCGATACGCCAGATATGCACCTGAATTTCTATGTTGATATCATATTACGATTTTTACGTTTTGTCAATACTTTATACAAAGTAAAAAAGACAACCGGGAAGTTGTCTTTTTTAGAGAAGGTATTTCTTACTTATGGGGTATAGCAAAAAACTATAATGTATTGGGGGGTTACGCATATTATAATAGCATCCCCTATAGGTTTTGCCAACCCTCAAAATTCACAAAATTCACAAAAGCCATTAAAAGTTTTTGTGCATTTTTCACAGAATCGAACCGCTAATCTCGGTCTGCGTATAGGAGGGGCGATTGAACAGCGCTTCAAACTCGTCTCTGGTGATCTTTTCTTTCTCCAGAAGAAGCTTCGCGCAGCTGTGAAGCACCTCCATGTGTTCCTCGATGATTTCCTTTGCCTTCGCGTAGCAGTCATCGATGATGGCCTTCACCTCTCTGTCGATCTCCGCAGAAACCGCCTCACTGTGATTTTTCGCATGCGCCAGATCCCGTCCGATGAGCACCTCATTGCTGTCGTCGTCATAACAGATCACGCCGATATTCTCGGACATACCGAACTTCGTCACCATCCTGCGGGCTTCCTTGGTCGCCTTCTTGATATCGCTGGAGGCGCCGGTGGTAATGTCGCCGAAGATAAGTTCCTCCGCTATCCGCCCACCCAGGGAAACCATGATATCCTGCAGCATTCGACCCTTGGTCAGAAACATTTCATCCCGCTCCGGCAAAGGCATGGTATAGCCCGCCGCGCCGGAACTGGTGGGCACAATGGATACGGTGTAGACCGGACCCACATCGGGCAGCACGTGGAACAGGATTGCATGTCCCGCCTCGTGGTACGCCGTAATCTTCTTTTCTTTGTCCGAGATCACGCGGCTCTTTTTCTCCGTGCCGATGCCAACTTTTACAAAAGATTCCTGGATATCTTTCTGGGTCAGAAATCCTCTGCTCTCCTTGGCCGCCCGGATCGCCGACTCGTTCAGCAGATTCTCCAGATCCGCACCCGTAAAGCCTGCGGTGGTCTGGGCAATCTGTTTCAGATCCACGTCCTCCGACAACGGCTTGTTCTTGGCGTGTACTTTTAAAATCTCCTCCCTGCCCTTCACATCCGGCACGGAAACGGCAACCTTTCGGTCAAACCGTCCGGGACGCAGGATCGCGGGATCCAGGATATCCACACGGTTAGTGGCTGCCAGCACGATAATGCCCTCGTTCACACCGAAACCGTCCATTTCCACCAACAGCTGATTCAGCGTCTGCTCTCTCTCGTCATGGCCGCCACCCATACCGGTTCCGCGGATACGGGCCACAGCATCGATCTCATCGATAAACACGATACACGGCGCATTTTTCTTGGCTTCCTCAAACAGATCTCTCACACGGGAAGCACCCACGCCGACAAACATTTCCACAAAATCCGATCCGGAGATGGAGAAAAACGGCACTCCGGCCTCCCCGGCCACAGCCTTCGCTAACAACGTCTTACCGGTACCGGGCGGTCCCTCCAAAAGCACGCCCTTGGGAATCCTGGCACCGACTTTCGTATATTTGGTGGGCGCTTTCAGGAAATCGACAATCTCCGCCAGCTCCTGCTTCTCCTCGTCCATGCCCGCCACCTGCTCAAAGGTCGCATTTTTCTCTCCAACGGTCATCTTGGCACGACTCTTGCCGAAATTCATCATCTTGCTGCCGCCGCCACCGCCGGAGTTCTGGGCGTTCATCATCATAAACAGAAAGATTCCCACCGCCAGTACGATCACCATCGGCAGAAGGCTTGTCAGCACCCAACTCTCCCGCTGCACATCCTCCGTCAGCGGATCATATCCGTACTCCCGCACTTCCTTTTCCATCTCGATGATATCCGTCACATAGAGCCGTTTCTCCATGCCGTTTTTCAGCTGCACCTCCAGATAACCGGTAGGCGTCTCTTTATTCGGCTGGATCACGATGGAAACAATGTTTCCGCCCTCCAAGTCCTTCAAAAACCCGTTTTTCGTGTAATTTTCCGCCCCGTTCCGGAACATGCTGAGTCCGATGATCATGATCACCAAGATCACAATCCAGATCAGGTAGGAATTTAAATGCCTCGTGCTTGTCTTCACTTATGTCACCTCTGTTTTCTCTAGATATATTACCCCACGGCTGCAAGCAGCCGCAAGGCAGTGTTCCTTGACAGTTCAGCCGCGCCATTCGCAAAACCCGCGCTTCGCGCTTCCTGCGTCTGCTGCGCAGCCGCATTTTGCTCATGAATCGGCGCTCAGTCCGTGGGTATCAGCACACAAAAAAGTCTGCAAGCAGCCTTTTTTGTGTGCTGATGCCCACGGCTGAACTGTCAGTCGTCAAACTCCACAACGCCGATATAGGGCAGATTGCGATATTTCTGGGCATAGTCCAGACCGTAACCCACCACAAATTCGTCGGGGATATGGAATCCCGTGTAATCCACATCCACATCCACCACACGTCTGTCCGGCTTGTCCAACAGCGTACAGATCCGCAGGGACTCCGGCTTTCTGTCCAGCATCATTTCCTTCAGATAACTCAGCGTCCTGCCGCTGTCCACAATATCCTCCACCACGAGCACATGCTTGCCCTGGATCGGCTCGTCCAGATCCTTGACGATCTTCACCACGCCGCTGGACATGGTCTCGCTGCCGTAGCTGGACACAGACATGAAATCCAGCGACACCGGCACCGTAATACGCTTTGCCAGCTCGCACAAAAAGAAGCTTCCGCCCTTGAGTACACACACCAGATGTACCTCCTTGCCGGCGTAATCTCTACTGATCTGCTCTCCGATCTCCCGGATCCGGGCATCCACATCTTCTTCCGAAATCAGTACTCTAATATGTTCCGCCATCTTTTTCCTCCGTATCACTGCTTTTACAATATTTCTATCTGTACCTGTAAAATACGCTCTGTCTGTTCTGTCACTTTATAATACTCACTGATCCGATAACCGACCAGCCACAGCACGTGGGAATCCTCCGCAAGTACCGGAATGCGGTCCCGCTCCCTCGCCGGAATCTTTGCATCCACCAGATAATCTTTGAGCTTCTTGTGGCAAAGCGCTCCCGCCCCATCCCGGATGGTCAGAAAATCTCCCTCCGCTCTGGTACGCATGATCGGATATTTTTTCATTTTATCATAATCAAACCATTTCGTATACTCATTTTGAGGAAAAATCAGATTTTTTTCTTCCCCGGACAGCACATCCTGCCTGGATAAAATTTGAAATTCCACCCGCTGATCGGGATGCACGGATCCCTCCTGCTGCCATGCCCCCGACATCACCCTTACTTTTCCATACTCCCGCACAGCCCGGATTCCGAAGGGCAGATGGATCTCTCTGTTCCCTTCCCGCGCCAAAAGCTCCAGCAGCGCATCCACATGCACACTTGTGATATCTTTCGCCCCCGGCGACAATGCTTTTATCAGCTCATACAAAAGGCGTTTCCGGATCGCCGGATGCAGCAGCAAAAACACATCGCAATCCACAATATACGCCTGCCTGGAAACAGCTCCCTCCAGTACACCGGGCATTGCATCCGCCGGCGCGCAAATCTCCTCCGCACACGCCGCCATGGCCTGAGCCGTCTGCTCCGCCAGATAATCCTCCGTCTCCGCCAGAAGCTCCGCCGTGCGACCCATATGCCGCACGCAGCCGGACACAATATGCTCCTCCACATAGGGCAGAATATGATGCCGGATCCGATTGCGGGTATAGGCGTCCTCCTCATTTGTGTGATCCCGGCAAAAATCCTGTCCCAATTCCTTCAGATAAGCTTCGATCTCGCTTCGCTCCACACACAGCAGCGGACGGATCACTTTCCCCCGCACCGCCGGAATGCCGGCCAATCCTTTGATTCCGCTTCCCCGGAACAGATGAAACAGCATGGTTTCGCTCAGATCGTTCAGATTGTGCGCCACCGCGATCCGGTCAGCGCCGTACTGAACTGCCGCCCTCTCAAACGCTTCGTAGCGAAATCTCCGCCCCGCCTCTTCCTCTCCGCAGCCCCACTCCGCCGCCAGTGCAGGCACATCCGCCTTTTCCAGGACATACGGAATATTGTACCTGCCGCAGAGAGATTCCACAAACCGCGCGTCGTCCGCCGCCTCCGGCCGGATCCCGTGATGCACATGGACCACCGTCAGTTCCATCGGATATCTCCGCTTCCATTCCGCTAAAACAAGGAGCAGACAAACCGAGTCTGCCCCGCCGGAAACACCTGCCACCACGCGATCTCCCGGCTGCAGCATCCCCTGTTCCTTTATATAGTCAAAAACTTTGTCCAACAATTTTGTCATCCTTAAGTATTCTCC
Organism: Lachnospiraceae bacterium; assembly: GCA_017476665.1. GTDB lineage: Bacteria > Bacillota > Clostridia > Lachnospirales > Lachnospiraceae > Acetatifactor. The sequence continues at coordinate 4,439 of JAFUZJ010000001.1, forward strand.
CAGACCCCCGCCACCAGCACGGTCATATCGTCCTTCACATGACCGCCGCAGGCGTGCAGCGCTGTCTCTATGATCTTTTCCGCAATCTCACCCGGTCCGATCTCCTGCATATCCGCAATGGTCTCCTCCAGGATCTCCTCCGCATTCTCCTGGGGAAACGCTGCCAGTACGCCGTCCGTCATCAGAATCACCTGATCGCCGTCGCCTAAAGTACACTCCGTATGCGCTCTCTCCAGATTTCGAAAAATACCCAAAGGCAGCGAACTCTGCCGGACAGACTCCACGGTCCGCCCGTGTCTGATATAGGAAACCGCCCCTCCCACCTTGAGGAAACGGCAGACTCCGTCATACAGATCCAGCTCACACAGATCCAGCGTCGGATGGGAAATGTCCCTCTCCTCCACATAAAACGCCACATTGACCATATCTGCGGCTGCGTAGGGATCATACCCGGCCTCCAGAAATTTTTCCATCAGATCCAATGCTTTCTCACTGTCCCTGCTGGCCTCCTCGCCAGAGCCTGTCCCGTCGGACAGTAGGAGTGTCATTCTCCCCTTTTCCGACTCCAATATGGAATAGTGGTCACCGGACAATTGCTCATCCTCTTTTTTTACCTTACAAAAACCCGTCAGCATCACATACCTGGGCTCCTCCACAAATACAAAGCAATGCGGCTCCGCTTCAATCCGCACCGGACTGGCTGCAGACAGTTTCAACCGCCGTCTGAGCAGCACGGAAAGCATGTCCGCCGCAGCGGAGGCCGGACAGATATCCTCTCTGTCCGTGTAGATCGTCATACAGATCGTGCGGCTGTCATCCCTGTCCGTCAGATAACAAAAATGATCCGCATAAATGCTCTCCGCCCGCAGCGCATGACGGATCATCTTCTGGTAGCGTTCTTCCATGGGGCGGCACTGCAGCAGTTCATCCGCAAGCTGTGTCATGATCTGCGACATTTCATAGAGATTGTGCCCGATCATCATGCGGTTTTCCAGGGTCCGGCGCTGCTCCAGCATATCCTGCCTGTCCGTCCCGTTTTCCTGTCCATCCGTTCCTGTTTCCTGTTGTTCCTCCGTTCTGCTTTCGTGTTCCGCCAGCTCCTGTGCCCGTGCCGCATTCTGCGGACCGTCATCCGCTTCCAGGTATCTGGCCAATTCTTCAAAACTCTCCGCATAATGCAGGAGCTTCTGTCTGCAGAGCTCCGGGACCCGCATGGAATCCCGTCTGTCCGGCTGCAATACCCTGCCGGATAAAAATCGTTGTGCTTCTTTTACCGCTGTCAACATGGATACTCCTCACTTTATTTCCCCCGAACATATTGCCGGTATACTTTCCCGCCGGCCCGTCCGGATAATTGTGAGATATAGTATAATCAGCGGTTGACTCACCTTTTGTCAAAACAGGGCCTCGCCCCGGATTTTTTTTGCGACAAACGTTTCTTACGCTCCGTCCCCTTCGTCCAGATTCGCCCGGATCGCCTTCACGATCTCCCGGTATTCCAGAATAAATGCCGCGTGCTGTTCCTCCACATACCCGTATCGGCCATCCTTGATGGCATATTCCAACTCCTTGGCATGCCCGGAAAGCGTGACCGCTCCGATGGTCAGTGCCGTTCCCTTGACGGCATGCACCGCAACCTGATAGTTCGCCCAGTTCTTCTCCCGAAACAACGTATCCAGCTGCGTGTATTTCGCGCCGTTGACAAACGCATGCAGCATCTTGCGGTAAAATGAGTGATTGCCCATACAATATCGTAATCCCAGCTCCGTGTCAACGGCCTCCATGGAAAGCGACGCCTTCGCAGAATCTTCCTCCGTGGCAGGCTGCTCCCCCAGCGCAAGCGGCCGGATCAGTTCCTTAGGGAGATACTTACGTAAAAGTTCATCCATATCCCGGGGTTCGATGGGCTTTGCAAGAAAATCCTGAAATCCCAGCGCCTTGTACTCCGCCGCCGCACCGCTCAACGCATTGGCCGTAAGCGCAATGATCACCGCCTGCTGACCGCCTGACATTTTCCGCAACCGGTTCATAGTCTCCACCCCGTCCATGCCGGGCATCATATGATCCATAAACACAATATCGTACTTGCGTCTCGGGAAATTTACCATCGCTTCCATGCCGCTTCCCGCGCGCACCACTTCAATCTCATACGGCGTCAGGATTCCCGCCGCCACCTCCAGATTCATTTCATTGTCATCTACCACGAGCACTCTGGCGCCCTTTGCCGAGAAAGTCACCCGGTAAGCATCCGCCATGGAATCCTGTATCTTCTCCTCCAGGTCTCCCATGGCCCGCCAGCTCTCCACTCGGCATATGATATCAAAGGAAAACGTCGTTCCCTTGCCGTACACACTCTCCACCTGGATCGATCCGCCCATCTTTTCAATCAGACTTCTGCTGATCGCAAGTCCCAGACCTGTACCTTCCACGGCACGGTTCTTCTTGGTGTCCACCTGGGTAAAGCTGGAGAAGATATTCTGCATATCCTCCGGTTTGATGCCGATTCCGGTGTCTATGATCTTTGTCTTGATCCGGCAGTGCTTGCTGTCTGTTTTTTCGTAGCGCATCTTTAGCTTAATATGCCCTACCTTGGTGAACTTCACGGCATTTCCCAACAGATTGATGAGCACCTGCTTAAAGCGGACCTCATCCCCGTAAAGGGCATTGGGAATCTCCTCCTCAATGTCCACCTTGAGTTCCACCGGCTTGTCCTGCAGCCGGATCTCCGTCATCGTCACCACATCGTTCAACAGAGAAGCCATCAAAAAGGAATCCTCCACCAGCTCCAGCTTCCCGGATTCGATCTTGGAAAAATCCAGAATATCATTGATAATGGAGAGCAACGTCTTCGATGCGGATTTGATAAACGCCGCATAACGCCTGGCATCCTCCTCCTTGCTGTCCCGCAGGATAAATTCCGCCATACCGTTTATGGCATTCATGGGCGTACGGATCTCGTGGCTCATGTTTGCCAGAAAATTACTCTTCGCCTTATCCGCCATCTCCGCCCGTTCCAGTGCATCCACGATCTTCGTCATATCCACGAACAGAATGTTCACACCGACCACCCTGCCGTCCTGATCCATACACCGGATCGTGATCTGCCAGTCTGTTTTGCGCCCTTTTACTATGCTGCGGGCAAGATACGGCTCCACAGCCTCTCCCTGCAGCGCCGCGTGACAGTACTCCATAAAGACCTCTAAGTCCGATTCCTCCAGCACGCCGGTCAGCGCATCTTTTAACGGTACTCCCCTGCGGAGCTTATCCCTGTCATACGTGGTATTATACTCAAAAAACACATCCGACGTCATGGCGGTCTGCAGCTGATCGTCCGTCAGGATCAACAGATACGGCGATGTTCGAAGCAGCTGGTTATTATAGAACACCTGCCGGATACTGTCCCGCTGGATATAAGCCTGCGTGTGCGCGGCCTGTTCATTGGCCATGCGCAGGATCTCATTGTCTTTCCTGAGACGCTTTACCTCTCTGTTTAATTTTTTCATTTCCAAAAGCAATTGCTTTTCGTCTTCCACGATCTCCATGCGTTCTGCCACCTCCAAATGCTCCGCTGCTTTCCTGCTTTATCCTCAGAGCGCCAGAATGGTAAAGGTAAAATTATGGAACATATTATAGTCTTTTCCCGACAGATTTCCTTTCACGGGACAATACTCCCCGTACGCATACAATCCCATCAGGGAAATGCCCTCCGGCAAACGTCCTTCAAAAGCCTCCACCTCTGCCGATGTATTGCTGGCTAACGCCAGGAATCTGGCACAGCAGGAATTGCATAACAAGGTGCGATAAGGGTACTCCGACTCCTGTATCTGTTGAAAGATCGTATCAAACGCCTGCTCCACTGATTTCTTTACATCTGCCCGGTTGATGATGCCGATATTTAAGATTGCCCCCTCCGGGATCACCCCCAGAAAAGAACCGGCTCCCGTCTCCTGGTTGAGCACAGAGAGATTTCTGGCAACCTCCACAAATTCTCCGTCCCCCTGCTTCACCGTCACCACAAAGGGGGACAACAGATAATCGCCCAGCACGTCCGCCTTATCCACCACCATATCTTCTTTTTTCAGCGCATCCAAAAGCGTGCCGTTGCCCAGACGGTACACCACATTGTTCCTGGACTGCGTCACCTCGTAGGAAAAACTGGCCATATTTTCCACGGAATTGACGCGAACAAACTTCGGCCGGATCTCACCGGTCACCAACGCCATCACCTGTCCGTTCTTCGTCACCTGCCCATTGCAGAAGACGCGGAATCCGTCAAAGCTGAATCCGTCGGAAGCGGTTCCGCCGTAGATCGGCACGCCGTCTGCTGCCGCATTCAGAGCACTGACCAGATTATCTCCCGCCACATCTTCCTCCTTCGTCAGCATTCCGCCGTAACTGATCACTAGCTTTACTTCCGCATCCGTCTGTGCCAACAGAGCCCGATAGGTATCCCCGATCTGCTCCTCATAATTATTGACATTTAATTCGTCCGTCATACCCACTGTGAACGAACAGTCATCCGCGGACAGGAGCATCACCGAAATTCCCGTATTGCAGTATCCTTCCTTTTCCAAAAGCATCGCCATAGCCGTACAGCCAATGATGGGAAAATCCCACTTCGCAGACAACAGACGGTACAGCTCAGGATACTCCGTCTCCTCCTCCGTAAACAGGATCGCCAGCGAGTTTTTGCAGAACGCAAACTGTTCCGCCTGCGCAAACAATTCCTCCGCCGCTTCCTCCAAATCATCAATCTCCTCTGTGTAAATTACTGTGGAATTCATTTTCCGTCCTCCTCTATGATTGTATGGATTTCCTGCAAAACTTTATCGTATTCCCGTAACAGTGCCTCGTGGTGCATGCGGAGAAACTCCATGTCTCCCGCCTTACCGGCCTGCTCCGACAAAAGCGCCTGATCCGCAAATTCCACCGCGCCGATCATGCGGGAATTTCCCTTGACGGAGTGCACCGTCACCACATATTGTTTCACATCTTCCGCAGCCAAAGCTTTCTCCAGCTCCGCCTTTTTCGCCGGTCCCTGCTCATAGTACATCTTCAGTAGTTTCTGATAAAAATCTTTCTTGCCCGAAGCATACTGCATACCGACCTCTGTATGGATCCGCTGCCCGCCGTCCTCTGTCAGCATCTTTTCCGGCGCCGCTTCTGACAAAGGCTTCCCTCCTGCGGATGTCCCGTCCAAACTTTGTGACACAGGCGTATATTTGATATATCGCTTTAGCAGCCGGATCAGGTCCTTGTACTCCACCGGTTTGCTCAGATAATCCGTGAACCCGGCCTCCAGGTACATCTCTCTGGACCCCTCTATGGCGTTGGCAGTCAGTGCAATCACCGGCGCATTCCGGGAAAGATTCTCAATACCCATCTGCTTCATGCATTTTAGGGTTTCAATTCCGTCCATACCCGGCATAAAATGATCCAGGAAAATAATATCGAAACTCTCTTTTTTCACCAAGGCCAGACATTGCTCTCCGCTCGCCGCCTTTGCAATCCGCAGCTTGGTATCTTTGAGACGCTCCTCAAAGACGATCAGGTTCATCTCCGTATCATCCACCACCAGAACTTTTACGTTCGGCGCCAGAATACCGGTGAGAATATCCTCCTCATCCGCCTGCGACGCATAGGCTCTGTAATCGCCCACCGGCTCCTCGGAAACCACTCTCTGGGGCACATATACGGTAAAACAGCTTCCCTCGCCGTAAACACTGGAAAATTCCAACTCGCCGCCCATCTGCTCCACCAGCCGCTTGGTAATGGTAAGTCCCAGACCCGTGCCCTGAACACTGCGGTTCCGATGCGTATCCAACCGCTCAAAGCCTTCAAATATCTTGTCCCGGTCTTTCTCTTTGATACCGATACCGGTGTCCTTTACCTGTATCTTCAGACTCAGGATATCTCCCTCTCTGGCTTCTTTTGTGACAGATGACTCTACGCCGCCCTCACGTGTGTATTTCACCGCATTGGACAGTAGATTCATCCAGATCTGTTTCAGGCGCTTGTCATCACCCCACAGCTTGTCGGGAAGGCTTTCCTCCAGTTTTACCTCAAACGAGAGCCCCTTATTCCTTGCATTGACCTCTATCATCCCTACCACATCGTTGACCAGTGTTCCCAGAGAATAAGCATCCTCCTCCATCTCCAGCCGTCCCGCCTCGATCTTGGAAAAATCCAGAATATCATTGATCAAGGCGAGCAGCGTATGGCTGGCACGGTCAATATGAGTCGCATATTCTTTGGTCTTCTCCTCTCTGGTCTCCCTGAGGATCAATTCGTCCATACCGATCACCGCGTTGATCGGCGTACGAATCTCATGGGACATATTCGCCAGAAAATCACTCTTGGCACGGTTGGCCTGTTCCGCCTCCTCCTTGGCTGCGCGAATCTCCTCATACTGTCTGTTGATCAACGCCAGGCTGCCCAGCTTTGCGATCATCCACGCCAGAAAAGCCACAAAGATGCCGCAGACCGCAAACAGATACACCTTAAAATACTGCCGCTCGAAGATCTGAGCCTCCTTCACCAGTGCGAAAGTCTCCTCCCGGAGCACTTCATCCGACGTCTCCCCCAGGATCTGCACATGCAGCGTATAATGCCCGTAAGGAAGATTGGTATAGACCACCGACGTCAGCTCATTCTGATGCACGGTTATTCCGGGGTCATCCATTCCGTCCAGATATACATGGATCAGCGGATTGGACAGGGTGTAGTTTAACACCGCCGCCTGGATCTGCACGCGCCTCGTCGTTGCCGGAATATGATAGACCTGATCCTCTTCTGATATGACATCATTGTCACAAATTATGGAGCTGATCTTAATATTATAATCCTGCGTATAAGTGTTATAGTTCTCCGTAGACACCATGCGCACACCGTCATTACAGCACAAAAAGAGCATATCTCCCGTCACCGTATTCCATGCGTTGGCCGTAAGGGATGTGCTGAATCCTCTGGTACGGTTTAAGAGCGTATACCTGTATTCCCCGTTTTCGATCAGATCATCCAGATTCACCACATAAATACCGGCACTGGAACTGATCCAGGCTTCATTCCAATCTGTGACATATATGTCATAATTGTTGCTGTACGGGAACCGGTCCAAGATCCGGATCCGGCTGCCGTCGTCATAATAAATGGCATTGCTGGTCACATAGAAGTATCCGTCCCTACAGGGTACGATCCGAAGTACCACCAACGTCTGCAGACCCTCCTCTATACCGATATGTCCTACCACTTTTCTGTCCCGAATCACATAAATACCGTCCCCGTCAGAACCGGCCAGTATCGTTCCGTCGGCCTTCTCCACCAGTGTCAGGATCTGCGCCGTCATCAAACCTTCGCTCTCCCCAATGGTATCGATCAGCCTGCCGTTTTGAAAATAATTCAGTCCCACATTGCTGGCCGCAAGGATCGTCTTGTCGGAAAGCTCAAGGGTCATGCGGAATCTGCCGCCCAGTGTCCCCGCCGTGGTCTCATTGTAACAGGTCACCTTTCCCTGCGGATCGATCTGCACCAGACCGTCCTTTCCGTAGGTGCTCACCCACACATTGCCGGCACTGTCCCGGGAGATATTGCGGACACGCACACCTGCAAATCTCTCCAGGAAATCATAGCTGCGCTTCTGATCCGTACGCACATCCACCACCGCAAGCCCATCATCCATACCGATATACAGATCGTCTCCCGCAAGCAGCAGCGCATTTACCACATTGCCGGACAGTCCTGCTTTTTTAAACAGATCAATAAACGGATTGGGCGAAAACTTGATCACACCCTGCTTGTTGGATACAAACCAGATGTTCCCCTGATAATCCACCAGCATATCCGACACCGAATTTTCAAACCCGCTCACAGTCATGTCCGTAAACCGACCCCTGCTGTCCACAAACCCCATGCCGTTTTCCTGACAGATGAAATATCCGTTCTCCGCCTCATAATAGCGGATCATATTACAATAAGCATAGTTTTCCGTATCCACCTTCCTGCCATGCCGGATAGCCGATCCGTCAAAACGGATAAACTCCATCTGATCAGTGGAAGTGCCTGCCAGAAAGTTACCGTCTCCTCCCCGGGCAATGGAAGCATAATACACGCCGGAACCGTCCGCAAACCGCTCCTTGCACAGCATGTGATCCTTTTGAATAAAGAAAAGCACGCCGCTGTTGGTCACGCCGCCCACCGCTCCGTTTCCTGCGTTCACCAAAGTACGGATAAAACTGATGTCGGTCCACTGATCACAGGTGGTAATGTTCCCCTGCGGATCAATGATCGAAAGATAACCCGCTGTGCCCACATAAATATTGCCGTCATCATCCTCGCAGAGCGCGCGGATGGAATTTCCCGCCAGACCGTCTTCCATGGTATAGAAACGGATATTGCCATCCACCGGATCATAGCATCCCACACCGCTGTCATTAGTGCCGATCCACAGTTTTCCCCTGCTGTCCACATAGAACGCCATGACGTTGCGGATCCGTTCATCCAGCTCCATCGCTTCAAAATGAGAGCCGTCATAGCGATAAATTCCGGAATAGGTACCCACCCAGATATATCCCTCCGGCGTCTGGGCAATGGCATTGATCTCAATGGCTGCCAATCCGTCATCCGTGTCATATAGGATCGTTTCATACTCCGACATATAATCCGCCGCCTGTACGGTCATGCCGCCATGCATCATCAACACCAATCCGGCTGCCAGCAGGATGCCTGCTGCCGGTGCAAAAACCATGCTCCCCGGCCCTTTTTTAGGATGCTTCGCCCGATACATCCTGCCCGCCCGAATGAAAAGCATGGCAATGAAAAGACTCAACGCCTTATCCGGCATATCTACAAAAGCCTCCCCCAAAAAACTGCAGACAATCTTGATACTGATGCCCTGGGACAGCATATCCACCAGACCGTCCCCCCAGACATTTCCGGTGTATCCCTGATAGAAGATCAGATTGAGCGGCGTGGACAAAACTACCGCCACCAGCCCGGAAAAGACCGCCGTGGCAATCGCCTGAAATGCATCGGTCTTTCGTTCCCTGGGGAAAAAGTATCCCACCGAGAGACCGATCCCTACATTCACCAGCAGATACCAGAAAGACACCGGGGTTGCAAACCCCAGGATCACATTTATCATACCGCCTGTGATCGCTCCGGCAATGGGACCCAAAAGAATTGCCGTGAGGAAAGTCCCCACCGCATCCAGCCAGAACGGCAGCGACAGTTTTGCGGCCAAAAATCTGCCGCCGTAATTGATCAGCACCCCCAACACGATCAGTGCGATGTTACTCTTTGTAACTGGAAACGTCCATCTGCTCTTTTTCCCTCTGATCTCGTCTGTTTCCTCCTGCTTCCCCTTTTCCTCTGACAGAGGCTCCTTCTCATCTGCCATAGACTTAACTGCAGGAACGGTCTCCGGCTCCGCAGGCGCTTTCGTTTCATCCGTCTGCTGTTTGGGCAGATACACCGTAAAACGGCTTCCCTTCCCATAAGTGCTGTCCATGGTGATCGTACCGTTCATCCGGTCCACCAGGCGCTTTGTCAGCGCAAGTCCCAGCCCGGCGCCCTGGATCGTACGGTTCTTTTCCAGATCCAGCCGCTCAAAATCTTTGAACATCTTCTGCTTATCTTCCTCCCGGATCCCGATACCCGTATCGCTCACCGCAAATTTCACAAAAGAACCACCGGCTTCCCGCTCCTCCTGCTGCACCTCCAGTTTCACGCTGCCCTGCGATGTAAACTTGATCCCGTTGGAAACCAGATTCACCAGGATCTGCCGGGTACGGTCCACATCTCCGTAGAGCTGATCCGGCAATGCTTCGTCCACCGAAACCGTAAACTCCAGCCCCTTCTCCTGTGCCAATCCGTCAAACATATGCCGGAGGTCGCTTATGACCTCGGACAGGGAATAAAAGGTTTCCTCCAGCTGTAGTTCGTTCTCCTGTGTCTGTGAAAAGTCCAAAATCGTATTGACCAGCGAGAGCAGCATATGTCCGGCGCGATCAATATGCATGGCATGCTCCCTGGTGCGCTCCTCCCCGGTCTCCTTTAAGATCAGCTCATCCATGCCGATGATCGCGTTTAAGGGCGTGCGCAGCTCATGAGACATATTGGTCAGGAACTCACTCTTGACCTTATTGGCCTTCTCCGCCGCCATTCGGGCCTTTTCCGCCTCATTCCAGGCTTTCTGCAGTTCGTCCGAACGTCTGGCTTTTTCCTCCGCGACCTGCGCCTCTTTTCTCGCATCGTCCAGGCGCTCCAGCATCTGATGGGAAATACCTGCCACCACTGTACAAATCGTCGTCATCGTCACCGCTTCGATCAAAAAACCCATGGATCTGGAGATCCACCAGATCATGGGCGTATCAAACTCCCCGTGATTCGCGCCGTTTGCGCGGAAAAACAGAGAGAGCACGATCATCAGATAACTGATAACTGAAATTTTCAGCGTAAATTTTTTGTCATAAAAAAGCAGACTTGTGACCATAGCCAGGGCATAAGTCATATAAATACCGATATTTTCATTCGTGGCAAGCATGGCGATCACCGTGCCCAGCCCGATCACACATACATACCGCCTGATTCTGGGGGAAACTCCCAACCGCTCCGTCACAGTGGGCAGCCACAGGATCACAAAACTGGCAGCAGCCATCTGCCATAATGTCTGATACGGAATCTGAAAAAACCCGGTCCTATTCCCAAGATAAATAAACGGAAAAGCCAGCCAGAGCCATCGCATAACCACGGTAATGCTTTTCAAAACTCTCAGATCATTTTCATAAAAAATGTCCTTCTCCTCAGTTTCCATCCTTGCTTCCCCTCATCCGGTAGTCTTTATCTTCATCGATCATCTGTAACATGACCTCTGCGACCCTGGGGTCAAACTGCGTTCCCTTGCCCCGTTCGATCTCCTCCCGCACAATATGCTGCGGCAGCGCTTTCCGATAACTCCTGTCCGAGGACATGGCATCATAACAGTCCGCCACACAGATGATCCTTGCAATCTCCGGAATATCCTCCCCTGCGATCCCGTCGGGATATCCCTTACCGTCGTAGCGCTCATGATGCCAGTGGGCACCGATGGAGAGAGACGGCATCTCCGAAATCGTACTCAGAATATTGTGACCCATGATGGTATGATTCTTGATCGCATTATATTCTTCCTCTGTGAGCTTTCCCGGCTTATTGATGATCTCGATGGGAATGCCGATCTTTCCCACGTCATGCAGAAGCGCGATATTATAGATCTCATTCGTTTCTGCCTCCGGTTTGCCCAGCCGTCTGGCCAGTTCCTTCGAATACTCCGCCACACGCTTAGAATGTCCGTTGGTATAGGAATCCTTGGCGTCGATAGCTCCCGCCAGTGCGTAAATGACCTGGTTGGAAAGCTTGCGTATCTTCTGATTACTCTCCAGAAGCGCCTCCGTCTTGCGCTCCACCTCATCCTGCAGGGAATCCTGTAAATGCTTTAATTCCAGTAATCTGCGGATCCTTTCCAGCGCAACCTCCATCACAAAAGGTTTGGCAATGAAATCAATGGCTCCGGCTTTAAAAATCTTCGCTTCCGTGTCCACATCATCATCTGCCGTCAGAAATACCACCGGCAGATTCTCGCACCCATCCATCTCATGGATCTCTTTCAGTACCTCCAACCCATCCATACCCGGCATATGCAGATCCAGCAATACCAGATCCGGCTTCTCGTTTTGAATGGATTGCAGTGCTTCCGATCCCGAGGACGCAGTACGCACATGATAACGGATGCCGAAAAGTTCTTCGGTTGCCATCAGGTTCATGGGCTCGTCGTCCACTGCCAGGATCAGTTCCTTCTCCCGGGCCTGAAGCGCCTGACGCACGGCACCGATCAGATCCTCCGGCAGGGCAGGCTTGCGGATAAAATCAAGGGCGCCCAGTCGGATCGCATCCGACATATCCGCTCTGTGGGACGATGCCGTGAGAAACACCGTTTTGATCTCTCTGATCTTGGGAATGTCCCGGATCTGCTCCAACACCTGGATTCCGCTCATATCCTGCATTTCAATATCCAAAAGCAGCAGATCATACGGCTCCCTCATCAACATCGCGATGCAGTCTTCGCCGCTGGATGCCGTTGAAACATCATATTTCATCTCAGACAGCACCATATCTGTCACCATGAGATTCATTTCGTCATCATCAACAATCAGTATTTTCGCCATTCTTTTTTCTACTGCCTCCCTGTGAAATCTTGATATATATCAAGCCCTGTATAGCAAAAAAGGGACTGTCACTCTGGCTTTTTTATCAGCCGGGGCGGCACTCCCTTCTATCTCTCTGCCTTACTTTTCCTGTTGAAACACGAGCTCTCCCTCATATACCAGCCCAAGTTTCTCTTTCGCTACTTCCTCATAATACTGTTTCGTCTGGGAACGCTTGCGAAATTCTTCAATCTCATCCGATCTTTTCTGCTCCGCCAAAATCTGCTCCTGCAGCTGCTCGATCTGTACATCCTTTTCCGCAATCCTTCGATTGATCTCCACACTGCGCATGCCCACAGCAATCGTGATCAGGCATACAACCATAACCACCAGGATCATACTGAAGCGGTTCTGCGTTCTCTTCCGATATGCAACTTTTTTCTTCGAAACTTTTTCCATATAAACGTACCCCTATGTTTCTATATTATGCATTTTTTTCTTTGCCGTCAACTGCTTTTTGAAAAAATGTCTGCGAATTTCCCGTTTTTTCAGCATTTTTACGGCATGTCTTCTGACGGCCCGCTCCCCTTTTTCATACATTTTATGCATAATTTTTATCACTGGATGCATAAAAAAACACAATATCTTGTTTAGTATCCCCTTCACCTTACACAATATATAGGATAACAACCGGGAAACATGCTCTACAAAAAAAGAGCTCACAAGCTTTCGGTACAGAAACATTCCCACGAGTGCTCCGAATACCGCAAACCATCTCAAAGTGCCGTTGCTCTCATGATACATCAGCAAAAACACCTTCAACGCACAGTACACCCAGAAGATCATATCCTCCAGGGACACCATAAATTCTCCCTGAGGTATCACCCGTCTGAAAATGCGCAGCAGATCGTATACAAAGGTGACATAGATTCCGGTCAAAAAGGATAAAAGCAAAAATTCATTTTCACTTGTCATGAAACATTCTCCCGTCCGGACGCTAACCAAACAGTTTGTTCAGCAGAGATTCTCCTTTTTTGGCAACGTTTGACACATCAGAATATGTAAAGCTGTCAATTTTTCCCTCCACATCCACTTCGCCTTTATCCAGTGTCAGCCTGCTCACATGCAGATCATCCCCTTTGATCATCAGCATCCCCTGCTCTGTCTCCAGCAAAATCTCATGAATATCAAAGGAAAGGACATCGTTTACTCCTGTCAGGGTACTGTTTTTGCGGTTGATCATGGTGAGTTTATGCGTGCGTGTCGTAGAATTCAGGTCTTCCATGGGCAACACCTCCCGATATTTCTAATTCAATATATGTGGTATGCCCCAAAATAGAACTGATTCCGCCTACACGTAACGAAATAACTCCTTTGCCTCCTCCTTGCGCACCGTCTCCTGCACATCAAGCACCTCTACTTTTACTTCCTTGTTGCCAAAAGAAATCGTGATGATATCCCCCTCCTTCACATTGGCGGAAGCCTTCGCCGGCTTGTCATTGATCAGCACTCTGCCGCTGTCACAGGCTTCATTCGCCACCGTCCTGCGCTTGATCAGACGGGACACCTTTAAATATTTATCCAATCTCATAATATCTACCCTCTCTGTATTTATACTTTATCAGACATTTGCGAAACTCCTTTTTGCTAGTACCGAATTGTGTATATTGTACAATTCGTAGGCGGGGCGTAGCGAGACGTCGGTACTTAGACTGCGTACTTTGCAGTCTTAGTACCGTTATGTCGAGGTCAAGAGCATCAAGGATGCTCTGCGAAAGCGTCCCCGCATAGAAACGTACAATATACACAATGCCACTTGCGCAGAGCCTCGTTCCGCAACAATGAAAAAGGCATGTCCCCCGCCAGAATCCTGACCGATGTGACATGCCTTTGCTTTCCGTTCAAAATAGACGAATATTAGTTCAGAGCATCCTTCAAAGCCTTACCACCCTTGAACTTAGGTGCCTTGGAAGCCTTGATCTTCATGGTCTTGCCGGTCTGAGGATTTCTGCCCTCTCTAGCTGCTCTCTTGGAAACTTCAAAAGTACCAAAACCAACCAACTGAACCTTGCCACCCTTCTTAAGCTCTCCGGTCACAACGTCAACAAAAGCCTTCAGAGCCTTCTCGCTGTCCTTCTTGGAAAGTCCTGCCTGCTCAGCCATAGCTGCGATCAATTCTGTCTTGTTCATTCTTTCTAACTCCTCCTACAATAGGTTTTCTGGTTTCTACACTGAGTGTATTTGTATTACATGCGTTTTTCAAGCGCTATATACATATATATCGTGTTTCTTTTCGTTTGTCAAGATATTTTCCAAACAATTGACGCATTTCTGCCATTTTTCTGATTTTTTCAATTTTCCGTTGAAACTGCGCTGTCTGTCACTGCACTGTCCGTCACTGTGCCATCCGCCGCTTCCAGTTCGGCAAATGAGAACGAAATGTCCTTCTCCTCGTCATCCACCTGGATCGTATAACTCCGGGTGGTATATCCTGTTTTGCGCAGCGTGAGCACATGGGCTCCGGATACTTTCTTGAAAGAACAAGGCACAATGCCCACATAATTTCCGTCCAGGTAAGCCTCAACCCCTTCCGGCGCATCCAGGTGAACCTTATAGGAATCTGACGACACATCTGTCACTTCTGTTTTGTCGGTTTCCTCTCCCGCCACCGATTCCAACACCACATTAACTCCTGCGGAGGCCTGTCCTACCCGCAGGTACTGGGTAATGGATTTATACCCGTCCGCCTTCACAATCATCTGATGGATCCCGTATTCCAAAGTGACCGGTTCCGACACATCCGTGATCACACCGTCCAGATACACCTGTGAACCGGAAGGACTCATGGAAAAGATCAGCATCCCTTTCTGAATCTCGGCAACCTCCAGATCTCCGATGTCAAGAGCGGTTTCCTCATTGCGGTAAATAGTCACATTCTTTACACCGCCTCCTCCCCTGTGAGAAATGTTCACCTGATAAGACCCCTCCGGCAGCGTCAGGAGCATGTCGTCCGTGATCCGCTGGATCGCAGACTGTCCGATCTCAATCCAACCTCCCACAAAGTTTTCATCGTTCACCAGCCGCAGATACCCGTGTCCCTTCGCAACCTTCACACTCAGCACCTGCTTGTCCAGCCCCTGAAAATCCAACACGTCGCCGGGATTGATGTCCATCTTCTCAATGGCCCGCCCCATGGAAAAATACTGCGTATTTTCCGTCAGCTTGTAAATATCTTCCCCGACCTTCACCTCACTGCGCACATAGTTGATCTCATAACGGGAAATTCCCTCGTTTTTCCACGCCTCCGCGCTCTGCTTCATGCTGGTGAGGTGCCTGGTTCCCTTCAGAAAAGAAACATCTACGATATCTCCCTCCGCGATCTGCTCCAGAGATACACTTTCTCCGTACTTGTCATACAGATGCGTCGTGCCGTCCATGGAAAGCGTATAAGTCCTGCTCCTGTTCAGATTTAACAGCGTCACCTTTTTCTCTTTTTTATCTTTTTTGACCAAAACAGCCGTATCCGTGGAATCATAACTCTCCGGCGTGGTCACGCGAAATCCCGTATCCACCCTGTTTTCTGCAGAAGAAGACGGTTCGGGCTGCGGTTCCTGCTCCGTCCGCCCGCCGCAGCCTGCCGCAAGCGCCAGAACCATCGCCCCAACTGCCAGGAACACCAGATTCTTACTGCGCAAAATTATTTTTATCCTTCCCATGCCGTATCTTACTCCTTTTGTATCTCCCGACAACGGCTCTTTCTAAAAATGATTTCGAAACACCGCATCCAAAAACGCCTGCTTTTCCGATTCCTGCTCCACCACTTTTTCCAGTTTCTCCAGATTTCTGCCGGGTATCCATGCCTTCCCGGAATTATAATAGAAATTAATGATCTTCCAGAACTTTTCCGGATAGGCAAGCCGATAATAAAGATCAATCCTGCTGAACGCAGACAAAGGTCTCAACTCCTCATAGGCCTCCAGAAGTTCCCGCCCCAGAACAACGGACCAATTGCTTTTCTCCAGGAGTTTTCGCAGGAACAGGTACAAATCCCGCACCGGATCGTCCGCAATACATTTTTCAAAATTAGCCACAAACCAACCCGCATCCGTATAAAAAAGATTATGATACTGGTAATCCCCGTGACAATATGTCACGTTCTGCGCCCGGTTCCCTTCCGCCGGATACAGATCCTCATACTTCTGCCATTCCTCCGAAAGTACAAGTGCCTGTTCCAGAAAAGGATCAAAATTCTGCTGCAGATAAATCTCAAACCATGTCTTCTGACTGCGTTTTTTCAGATAGTTCCGCACCCGCTTCAGCTCCCGGTTTCGTTTCCCATACTCCATACCGGGACGGAACAAAAATCCGGAATGCTCTGTGCTCCCTGCCTCCGCGGCCGGAAGCTCCATATGTGTATGCAGCTTTGCCAGTACCCGCACTGCCTCAAGGCATTCCCGCCTTTCGTTGATGTTGCATTCCCGTCCTTCAGTGTAAGTCTTGAGAATATATCTGACACCGTCGTGATCCGTGACAAACAGCTCTCCCTCTTTATTGGGCAGAATCTGCTCCACCCGGACTTCATCCTCTTTCTGAAGGTGTTTCAGCAGCCGGTCCTGCAGCTGTAATCTTTCCATCGCATCCGAATGCGGATTTCCGGAATATTCTTTGAAGATCAAGCACCCCTCGGGCGTATCACACAAAAGCGCCCCCCGCCCTTTTCGGGTTTTCAAAATCTCCACATCATACTGTTCCAGCAGATTAACCGCTCTGTCATTCACCTTCATACCCTCCTGACTAAAGTGCTAATCTACTTTATGAACCTGTGCTTCAAATTATGCTATTCCTTTTTCAGTTCTTCCAAAAGTCTTTCCTTCGTGTTATATTCGGGCTGATCCAATACTAATTCTAAAAGCTGCTGCAGCTTTTGCCCGATCTCTGGTCCCGGCCGGAATCCCAGCGCGATCAGATCTTTCCCGGATACCGCCAGATCCTTCAGGGACAAGCACTGCTTTTGTGCTATGATCTCACGATAGATCCGCTCCCATTCATCTATCATTTCCAGTTTTTCACGGCGCAGAAAATCGCTCTGTGCCAGCACATCCGCGCGCTTCACCGGAAAGATCAAGGGAAACACATCTTCCCCGATCCGGTTGACGGCACGCCGCACTATCCTGGCATCCGGCTCCACGGAATTCCCGTAATCGTGATATAGCACGATCTTACACACCTTATAAATCGTATCATTGTCAAAGCGAAGCCTGTGCAGGATTTCTCTCGCCATGACCTCACCCGCTTCGTTATGCCCATGGAAATGCGTGATCCCGTCCGCATCCGTCTGAAGCGTAGCCGGCTTTCCGATGTCATGCAGAAGCATAGCAATCCGGTAAATGCGGTCCGGCTCGATCTCCAATACGGAATGTAAAATATGCTCTCCGACATTGTACCTATGGTGGGGATGATTCTGAGGCGTGTTCATACACACGTCAAATTCCGGCAAAAAAACCTTCGTTACGCCCATTTCATAGGCATCCCGCAGATAGTCCGGGTGGGGCGACACTAACAGCTTCACCAGTTCCACCTGGATCCGTTCCGCGCTGATGGCAGCCAGCTTCGGCGCCAGCTTGCGGATTGCCGCTTTTGTATCCTCCTCGATTGTGTAGCCCAACTGTGCCGAAAACCGGATCGCCCGCATGATGCGCAGCGCATCCTCCGTAAAGCGTTCCTCCGCGTTTCCCACACATCGGATCAGTTTCCGCTCTATATCCTCCAACCCGCCATACAGATCCACCAATCCGGTCTTCTCATTGTATGCCATGGCATTGATGGTAAAATCCCGCCTCCTCAGATCCTCCCTCAGATTCGGTGTGAAGATCACCTCCGTGGGATGCCTGTTGTCCTCATATTTTCCGTCAATCCGGTATGTTGTGACTTCAAAGCCTTCCTTATCCAGCATCACCGTCACCGTACCATGCTGAATCCCCGTGTCGATGGTGCGGGGAAAAAGCGCTTTGACCTCCTCCGGCTTTGCGGAAGTTGTGATATCCCAATCTTCCGGTTCCCTGCCCAGAATGGAATCCCTGACACAGCCGCCCACAATATAAGCCTCATACCCTGCGGATGTGATCCTGTCAATGATCTGTTGTGCCTTCTCGGGTATGGATATTTTAATCTCCCGGGCCTTATCATTTAAAAGAAACTTCTCCATCACTTTCACCAATCCGTCCCGGTCATTGGTGTCCGTAATATAGTCAGCCGCTTCCTTCACCGCAGGCTGGGCATTCCCCATGGCGACGCCTATACCCGCATATCTGATCATGGAAATATCGTTGAATCCGTCTCCGCAGCAGATCGCATCTTCCCTGGTCAGACCGATGGTCTCCAGCATACGGTCCAGCGAAGTCGCCTTGTCCACATTTTTCGGCATAACCTCAATGAAAAAAGGTTCCGACCGATAGACACTGAGGATATCTCCGTATTTTGCCGCCAATTCCCGCTCATAGTCCTCCGCTTCTTCGGGCGGTGCAGTCAACAGGCATTTATTGACCTCAAAATCCACAAATTCCGGAAAATGTTCCACCACCCGCACTTCCATTCCGTTGATGCGGGATTCAATCTGCACATACTCGTCCGGCGCAAAAGCCGAAATGATATGATCGCCGAAATACGTCACCAGCCCGCATCCATGCTCCGCGGCAAACCGGTACAATCCCGGAATGATCTCCGCAGGCAATGTGCGCTGATATACAATCTCACCGGTCCGGCACTCCACGATCCGCCCTCCGTTAAAAGATAACAGGTACCCGCCGTATTTCTCCAGCTCCAGCTCTTTCTCATAACGGTACATTCCCGGTGTGGGCCTTCCCGACGCCAGTATCACTTTATGTCCGCGCTTCAAAGTCTCCCGGATCGCCTGCCTGGTGGCAGGTGTGATCTCCTTCCGGGAGTTTGTCAACGTACCATCTATATCCAATACCAATACTTTTTCGTCCATTCCTTACCTCATGTAACAACCGCAGGTCTTTTCGTCATAGTCTTTTTTATCATATCACAATTTTTTAAAAAAACAAAGACCATCGATCGATGGTCTTTGTGATATATGCTATTGCTGTTCGTCCTGCTCCGCCTCAACCTTCAGATAGTTCAGATGTCCCTTTTCATCTGCCACCGTGATGCCTTCCGAAATCTTTTCTTCATATGCACTCTCGTTCTGGCTGCTCAGGGTGCTGATAATGCTGGCCTTCCAGGACACCTCTCCCTGTCCCGCATAATAGAAGACATAACTTACATCGGAACTCTCCGGTGTAATCAGTGTTACATCTCCGATCTGACGTGCCGGATCGGACAGCCAGGCTTCTGCCTCCGACTCCAGATTGCCGGGCATGATATTCTCATAATAACCCTCGGTTGCTCCGTTGGAATCATATTTTTTAACCAACTCCTGAAATCTCTCTATGGTCGCTTCCCCGGCGTTCCACTCATCCAGGATCTCCTGTCCGTTGTTATCCTCGGTGATGATCGCATAAACATTGACCGTAGCTTCCTCATCCAGATACCGCTTTACAAAACGGAGCGCATGATAAGCATGCCCGTCTGTATCCTCCACAACCGTCTGGTCTCCTGCCTTTCGGCTGTCATCAAACAGCCAATCCGAAAACAGATACGAAATAGCATCCCTGGTCTCATTTACCAGCAGATTTCCGCTCTGGGTAACCGTACTCAGCGCTTCATTTGCTTCCGCCGATGCCTGATTCATCGCTGCCTCGATCTGCTCATCTGTGGGATCCTCCGCCGGAATCTCAGCCTCAAAAGATTCAATATAATAATCGACCGAATCATAGCTTGCCTTATTCTCATCGTAATATGCCTGTACTTCTTCGTCAGACGGTTTGAAATCCTCCGATTTCTCATCCATATAGGCGGCAATATATGCATTCTCAGTAATATACTTTTTAATATCACTCAATGTTGCATATGCACCATAACGACTCTTGAGATATTCCCTTGCGGAAACCCCTGCCTCCTTGGCATTCTCCTGCAGAGAATCGTTGAACTCCTCCACATCCGAAGCCGTATCATAGACAAAGCCGGCCGAAGAAGCATCTGCCAGAATCCCTTTGTAGGTCTTGAGATTATTCACTGCCTCCTCTTCAAAATAGTCCTTCCAGGTCAACGTGTCCGAATATTGCTGCGTTGCAAGATCAGAATTCACATCCAATCCGAAATAAGACGCATAAGACCCATATGAACTTAAGAAACTGTTCACTGCGTTGCTGTAATAATAGTCAAATTCCTCTCTGGTTATATCGGAGCCATTCACCTTGATCCAGCTTTCATTTCTATGTACATAATTCAGAATCGGATAAGACGCGATCCAGGCCACAATCGCGATCACAACCACCACTGTGATCGCAGTGGTCCTCATCCTGCTCTTTCTCTCCTGCTCCTTCGCAGCTTTTCTGCGCTCTACCTTCAGATCATATTTGGTGACAACTTTTTCTTTATTCCCGTTCTCTTTGCCGGACATTTTTCAAATATCTCCTTCCCAAAAACACTGTTACTGACTGTGCTCCCACAGTGCTCTATATTTTATCGCATTTTTCCCAAAATGAAAAGCGATTTCACAGATTTTTCTCATTTAATGTTACAGTTCAGTCTATATACACAACCTGCCCCGCCCATTCTGTCAAAGGGATTCCGCACCCGTTCCTCGCAAAGGGTGAGCCCGGGTTCCACCGTTTCCCCACACTGCCAGGATCACGACAAAAAACAATATTGCAAAAAAAGATTGCATTCCTTTTTGCCGGAATGCAATCCCGATAAATCAATCCTCATCAGATCAACTCCACCTTTTCAAAATACCGCATCAGGATATCCGCACAATTCTCAATCCCCAACTTGGAGGTGTCTAAGATCATGTGATAATTGTTCACATCCCCCCAGAGTTTTCCGGTATTTTCATTATAATATGCCGCCCTCGCCTTGTCATTCTCCTCCAGCATGATCTTCGCGTCCTCATAGGACAGATCCTCTTTTTTCATGATGCGCTGAATGCGGTCTTCCCTGTCCGCCACAATATAAATATTGAACACATTCGGCTGCCCCGCCAGGATCTCCGACGCACACCGCCCCAAGATAATGCAGGGATTCTCTGCCAGCTTTTTGATCACCTCGGACTCCGTGGCATAAGAACTCTCCTCCATCTGATGTTCAATATAAGCCTTGTCATACACCGGAATGTCCAGCTTCTCAGATAACTCTTTCGCGATCAGGCTGGCACCCGTGCCAAACCTGCGGCTCATCGTAATCACCAGATTCATCTGTATTCCTCCAAACGTATTCTCTCCCGCCTATCATAACATATATTTTTCCACGGTACAAGAACCCATTTTTTGCAATCGTATTTTTCGTGATCACTTGTATGCCAGCTTCTGCTTATCTATTTGTTTTCCTTTTATTTTCCGCTATGAATAATGCCATCAATGCCATTCCTGATATACACAGAATACCAATCCACAGTCCAATATAACTCTCATCACCTGTCTTGGGCGAAGATATATTGTCGTTTGAATTACCCTTATCTGCATTTTCGTTATCACCATTGTTCCCGTCAGATGTGTCTTCATCTGACGAGCTGTCAGTACCTAAATCATCGGGACTCGAACTGTTATCAGGTGTTGTGGCAGCCTTGATATTCAACTTGGTTTCGGTTGTTCCGTCTGCAAATATAGCCTTTACGGTATGCTCACCGGTTGTGAGAGTTTCAAGGAACCCTGCCTTAAGCGCCAGTTTTAAGCTGCCTGCTGCGGCTGTGTAATTTGCAGCGTCAACCGTTTTTCCGTCGATCTCCACGCCTGTGAACAGGCCGAAAGTCTTGTCATCCTGCACGCTGCGGTTTACGGTGAATGCAACGTTTTCGGTGCTGCCTTTTGTCCAGTTGACCGTCTGAACTGAAAAGGTGTATTCCGGAATAGGCTCCGGCTCTTTCTCAACGGCTGTCAACACCGGCTTCATCGTCTGAAGATCCTTGGTATCAGTGACATTCAGTATATTCCCGGTAAGCTTATAATCTTCGCTGTCCAGCTCGACGGTATAACTGCCCTCAGGAATGTTATAGAGTGTTATACCGCCTTCGGGGTATGCCATCTGCCCGGTCAGCTTTCTGTAATCCAACTTGAAATAGAACTGTGCGCCTGTCCTTCCGCCGCCTCCTCCGCTACGGTGAGTAAAGTCGGAATGAAACTTAACATCCGGGTTGTCCTTATTGACCCAAATCTCGATATATTCGCCGTTGTTGCGTGGTACCTCAAAGGTGATCGCCCCGCCTGCGCTGAAGCAGTATGTGTATGCCTCATAACCTTCCTCGTCCTGACAGCCGATTAGCGGGTACTTAACTTCATTTGTATAGCCTCCGTTAATCGTGAGATCACTGTTAAATCCGAAAGACTCAAATTCGGAATAAGGAATCCGTATTTTGACATACTCCGTGGGCTTGTCATGAGATCTGATATAAGTGGCGTTAATATTGTATCCGCCGTTGAGACGCAACACCAGTCCGCTCTCCGACGAATAGCTCAGATAGTTTCTGCCGCCGTAATCCTTCAGCACATACTTGGGGTAGAGTGGATCGTCATCAGCATACTTCTCCTCACCTTTAGGACATATCTGTATGTTTGCAGAGCGTTTCTCTCCCCTGTCTGCCACCTCGCTGCAGACATCGAGCAGCACCTGATTTGCAGGAACCGTTACGGTGTCAACAACTTCATAACTCTCCCAGTCAAAATAAGCGGCATAGCCGGTACCGTTGGGCAACAGCCGATACTCGCTCTCACCGTTATCGGTTGATACAATAAAGCCGCTGGTGTCGAGGGGTGCCGCACCGTACAGTGCAGTCAGGTCGATTGGGTCACTTACAAACTTTATATCCTTATCCGCTGATCTGAACTTGGCTCCGTTGTCGCTTGTGCTGCCGGTAATATCATAGATATACGGATAGCTGTCGTCTGCAAATTCGAAGCTGTCGGCAGCGCCCTTGAAGGTACCTAGCGCAGTTCCGTCCTTCTTCAGAGTAAAGGTAAGCGCTGATGCGTCTATATCGCCCGCATCAAGCGTGATATTCAGATACGGCTTATTGACCTGAATTGTTCCCGTTTGTCCCAAAGGCTTTGCACTTTCAATATCTTCTTTGTAGAAATGTACCAGCTGTGACGCCGAGACATTCATTGCAATCATTGAAGTCGCCAGCACCACCGCCGAAAATAATACAATGATTTTTTTGTGTTTCAATTTTCTTACCTCCTCCAAACAAAATGCACACCGCACAGGGCATTGTTTTGCCATCTTTCTTGTAAAATTAATATGTATAATAAATAATATAAATATGATATATTCAATCATTATATATTTAGCATATTATCAGATGGTTGTCAATGGATTGAGAAGAAAATTGATACTTTCTCCGGAAACAGCTTCTTCCTGTATCCCGCACTCAAAAAAGGCACCGCCAACAACACCGCCTTGCACACATTGTCAGCGATCATACAATACCACACTTCCCGAAGCCCCAGATGCCAGATCCGCACGCAGACATAAGTCAGCAGGATCCGCACGCCCCACATGCTGATCGTCTCCACATAAAACGCATATTTCGGTCTGCCCAGCCCATAAAAAATACCCTCCATGACAACCATCAGCCCGAAAAACGGCTCCGAAAAAGCTACCAGCCTTAACATTTCCGATCCAATCCTCGCCGCCTGTTCACTGGGCGTAAACAGACACATCAAAGGATACGCCACAAAATACAGGACCACCCCGCTTAAAATCATCATCCCGATGGTAAGCGCCACGCTCAGCCGACACACCTGCTCAAATTTTTTCCGGTTTCCCTCTCCCAGCGAAATCCCTACCAGCGTGGAAGTCGCCATTCGAAGTCCATACCCCGGAATGTAAAAGATCGTCTCCGCCGTCACCGCGATCGAATGCGCCGCAAAAATGGTATTTCCCATTCCTGTCACCAGACTGGCAAACACCACATATCCAAAGCAGGAAGCCACATTCGTGCCCAGCACCGGAATACTGATCCGCACACATTCCTCCGCAATAGGCCTGTCCCACCTGCAATCCTTCCAGGCAAAGTAAAGAAGCTCCTTTTTGCGAAAAGCCACAAACATGCAGATTCCCGCCAACCCATACGAAATCGCCGACGCGATGGCCGCACCGTTTACTCCCAATGCCAGCGTATAGATCAGAACATAATTCAGTCCCACATTCAGAAAATTAGCACACAGATTGATGACCATGGGCGTCTTCGCATCCTTTGTCGCCCGGATTGAAGCCCCCAGGATCGAACTGCAGGACCGGAATACCATGGGCACACTGATAATGAAAAAATATGTGGACGCCTGCCTCTGAATGGATATGTCCGCCCCCATCCACACCGGAATATAAGAGCTGAGCGCCATCGATACACCGCCCAACACCAACCCGCAGATTGCCGCCAAAAGCAACACCTGACTGGCAACCCGCTTTATTTTCTCCTTATCCCCACTGCCCACCGCCTGCGCGATCAGTGACAGCGCCGCAATGGACAATGCCGCCGGTACACTGTTTATCAGCCAGGTCACCGTGGTAGTCACACTGACACTGGCCGTGGCATTCTCACCCAGCCTTCCCACCATAGCGGTATCCACATACTGCAACAGCGTAGAAAGCATCTGCTCCAATATGGTGGGAATCGATAAATTCACCAACGACCAAAAAATACTTTGTCGAATTTCCTCTTTTTTATTTTGTAAATCCTTCACAAATCCACTATATCCTCCCGTCATTTATCCTATAATATTGCCCAGAGCGCAAAAATAAGTGTCACTACTACAAGCACCAATATCGCCTTTCTGGCCCATGCTGGAAATTCTTCCGTCCTTTTCCTGAAAACAAAAAGAATGATTCCTACTGCAAGGATCAATACTCCTGCTGTCAACTTCACTACCCCGTCCTGAACATAGTTGAGTTCAAGTACCCTGCCCGGTTCTAAAGCTAACTTATATCCGCTTTCAGCCGCATTATATGCAACCTGACCGGCTCTTTGTGCAAGCTCCTTCTCAACGTCATAATCACCTGCCCGCTTTGCCAATCCCTTGACTGACACACTATTCCCATTCGCCATACCATTTGAGTCAAAATGATCTGTAAGCCACTTTTTCCCTGCATGTATGGTATAAATACAACCGGTTTCCTCATTGATTCCAATATAGTAATAATCTTTACCTGTTGGAATGATTCCGTTAATACTGTTTTCAACAATTAACAACTGCGCCGCTGCGTCAATAGATATTTCATGAACATCCTTTGTGTTTGTTAAATCCATAATACTCATCACAAAAAAAACGCCTATAAACGATGCAACCAATATAATATATAAAATTGTTTTCAAAAATCTGTTTTTCATTCAGATACCCCTTCCCGTAGATATCCTAAATTTTTTAGTTTCCGGATGTACTCATCACTACTGATACGAACCCTGGATTCTTCCAGCAATCTCTCATATTTTCGCTTTTTACTTCCCGTGAGAATTCGGATCAGATCAATGATTGCACCGATTATCAACGCAAGACCTAACAACAGGATCACCGTCGGCAAAAGCCACTGCATAGAATCGGGTGTTCCAAGCATACGCATTCCAAACAGGTAAAATCCTCTCCACGCTATCAAAACGCCGATAATGAACAGAAAAATTCCGTTTGTTACTTTGAATTCTGCCTCCGGAATCCCTTCGATTGCCAACTCGTGACATCTTGGGTCTATGTATTCTTTCCCGCATTTTTTGCAGCATGCGACAGGACTTTTATATTTCCTTTCATATTTTTCATACTTGAGTAGTTTTCTTCCACAATTTTTACAATATATTTCGTATGCCATAATAATCCCTCTTGCTCTTTGTCAGTTCAATGTATAAATCTTCCGTCCGGATACCCGGCTACCCCTGCTCACCAAGCTTTGTACGCGCCAGACTCGCCACATTCAACGCCGGAACGAATCCACTGTCGATCTCCAGCGCGCTTTTTGCGTATGCATAAGCCTCTTCCGCTTCATTTTTATCCAGCAAAAGCGCCGCCAGGTTTGCGTATGCGTAGGCATTTTTACTGTTTACGCGAATTGCATTCCGATACGCATTTTCCGCAAGCTCAATGCGGCCTGCGTTTTTATAATTGAGTCCCAGATTGGACCATGCCCGCGAGTTATTATTGTCATACATCAATAACTCCTCGTATGCTGCAATGGCCTCTTCATACCGATCCCTTTCCGAAAAACACACTGCGCGAAACATCAGTACGGCGCTATAATCCCCGGAAGAAGTACAAAGAGAGTGCAGGCTGTCCAGCAGGACAACTGCATCGTCATAACGGTTATCATTATAAAGGGAAATCGCGCGCATCAGTAATTTTCGCGCCTTCCTGTCATCCTTGAACGCATCTCCTCAAAAATGCCGTTTCGTCTGCGAAAACCGAAGATCGCATAAATATAGATCACGATAACATATGCTCCCTTTATCAGCAGTTTTGTATTGGACGGATCGGTGATCAACGTAGCAATCTCTACTCCTACTATGAGGATCAAAATGATAATATACAATATCTTTAACTTAGATTTCGGCATATCTGGTCTCCCGCCTGGATCTTATCCCTCAAACTATAACCCGACAAAAAAAGCATTAAAAATGTAGTATTTTTAATGCTTGAAACGTTGGTGAGGCGACTCGAACGCCCGATCTTTCGCTTAGGAGTTAAACTAAACCAAAAATTTTGAACATATTGTGTGTGTTCGCTCCCAGCAAAATCTCTGTTAAACAAAAAAGCCTTTTCTTTCTGGTTTTTTTGGAAAGCACTCATTTTTATGTAACAACAAAGCATTTTTAATACTATTCAGTTTTTTTACTAATATTAGCATAATAATCAGCAAACCAGGTTATTACCATCGGTTCTTACACCTTTTTATTAGCTACTGCATTATAATAGGAAGAAACTAATCTCAATTTCTATTATTCTCTAAATAATAGTAGCATAAATTCTTACTACAGACAAGGAGGGACTATGGACTATCAGCTACAAGTGAAACAGATTGTAGATTACCCACGATGCCGCATTTATCGTGAGTTTATACGATCTTTAATGAAGGACAGGGACATCCGCACTACCGGATGTTCCTATTTATTTTACTACATGACACTATGCTCCTATGCAAACTTCCGCTCCTCTTACCGGAAACTGGAAGGAATATCCTACCTGATAGAACCCGGGGAGTGGATCTGCCGTACTTCAGAGCTGTCGGAATGGTTTCGTGTCCGGTTTAAGCACCAGGCAATCTCCATTATGGATGATCTAGCGCGGCAGCAACTTATCATATACAGCAGACTGGGACGAGGAAATCTGATCAAATTCTCAATCTGCGACTGGAAAAAGCACAATACAGCCCTTGAATACAACTACCCATGTCTAAAGGATGTGGGGTTTTTCTTTTTTCCGGTCGCAAAAGTACATGAACTAATCAGCCTGGGGCGGTGTTCGGAAATGGACATAGTGCTGGATCTGTGGATACATGCCATTTACAATGACGAACAGGTTGAAGGCTCCGAGCTGGGACCGGTGGTTTATTTTCGGGACAATACCGGAAATCCGGTCTTAAACTATGCGGATCTGGCTCTCAGATGGGGCATTTCCAAGGCTACTGTCTGCCGAATACTTAACAAATTACAGGATAAGGGCTATCTCAGCCTCATTTCCTTCACCGGCAGGCATGGAAGCATTATCTACCTGAAGAATTACCTTTCAACCATGTTCCAGATCAGTGATGTAATGATAGATAAGGAGGAGGTTTCCATGAAATTTCAGGTTCCGGTACATATTAAAGCTACCAAAGATCCTGTAAAGCACTTTATACAGGAGGAGCAGATCATCATAGCCGGCTCTGAGGACAGCGTTCCAAATGATCCACTTAGCGTTTCAAAAAATGACATTCTCATCATGGTTGAAAAAGTGGCTCAGATTCTTGCCACACAAGGAATTCCATGCTGTGAATGTCCCAAAACACAATATAAGTTATATCCATTATCCGACTGCAAAGAGCCTAAAGTATCTTACACTATGGAGATCTGCTGCTCAGGTCGGGATCCCGCCTACCGGTTTGAGCTGACCATATCACCGGCTTCCGATGCTGACTGTCCAGATAAGCAACAACAGACAAGAAAGGAAGAAAACCATGACTGAAAAAAAAATTGAAATGTTAAAAGAACAGGATAATCCTCTATTCCACGATACCTGGAAGCTCCTAAAAAACTACCGGGATGCTGTCTGGAACCTGGAGCTTGCCGTCCAGCAGGTGCGGAACTCCTTCGAGATCGAGTATGGGAATAGTATCGAGGAGTTTCTGGACTCTATGTACCTTGCCGGTGCGGACATTGGAGGCTCCAAGCTGGAAAGCTACGCAAAGAGTATTGAACGGAGCAATAAGATGCTGAATCTGCTCAACATGGCTGTTGACACCATGCGGACCAAGCACAAGCACGGGGAACAATACTACTGGATCCTGTATTACAGCTATCTCTCCCCTCAGCAGCTCCAGAATACTGATGAGATCATAGAAAAGCTGGAACCCCATATCGTCAATATTTCCCGGCGAACCTACTACCGCAAGCGTCCAGAGGCTGTGCAGGCTCTCAGTGCTATCCTCTGGGGATACACCTCAAAAGACTGCCTGGAGATGCTGGACAGATTTTTTCCGGAGCATAGGGAAGAAAAGGCACAGAATTGACATCAAATCCGAACAAAACGGCATAATAATGCGATTTACACCGCATTTTCCCTATGCTACAATGACCATGCTCATATTTATGCCTGCATTCAGGCAGCCCCATACATCTGTTCACGCGGATGTTTTTTTATGCAGAAAATTTCTGCACACATGAAGGACCGGTGCCGTTTTTGGCGCCGGTTCTATCACATTTTTAGGAGGTAAACAGTGAAAAATCAAGAAATCACCGAACTTGGGAACAAACTTCCCGCCAAAAAGAAGCTCCAATTACCCTGGGATAAGATCCTGATGGGCGCATCTGCATTCCTCTATGGATTTGCCCTATACACACAGCCGGTCTATGCCGACGATATGTGGACAAAAGCAGAGGCGATCATGA
Source organism: Lachnospiraceae bacterium (assembly GCA_017476665.1). Lineage (GTDB taxonomy): Bacteria > Bacillota > Clostridia > Lachnospirales > Lachnospiraceae > Acetatifactor. The sequence goes on from JAFUZJ010000001.1 coordinate 33,800, forward strand.
AGGATGTCTATGGCAAGATCCTCGGGATCTCCACCATTGCAGCTATCGTCTGTGCGTCCGTCGCCTTGCTTCTGATGAACTTCAGCAAGTCCGGCAAGACCGTGGACGAATCCAGGGCCTGGCTCAAGCGTATTGCAATTACCTGGGCGATCCTGAACGGACTCGGCTTTATCATGGCTTATATCACACCGTTTTTCAACGGCGGCAAGTGGACGGGCTGACAGGGAGGTGGCCTAAATGGGAATACTTGACGGCATTGTAGAATGGATTGCCGAACAGGTCATGAGCGGACTGGATTTCATCAACACATCCGTACTCGGCAGCCTTGGGTGTGACATGAACACATTTCTGCGGTATTTCCCGGCAGCCGAAAGCATGTATGGGATTATGGTTGCCACCGCTATCGGACTCACACTGCTCAACTGGGTATGGCAGCTGTTCAAGAACTTTGGCTTCATTGCAGGTGTGGAGGCGGAAGATCCCATCAAGCTCAGTATCCGCTCCGTCCTGTTCATCGGGCTGATCTATTACTGTGATGAGATCACAGACCTGATCTTAAAGATAGGCGGAACTCCTTATAGCTGGATACTGGATTCAGACCTGCCAGCCTTAAATTTTGCAAGCTTCAACTCCGCTGTCATCATGATCCTGCAGCTTTCCGCAAACCAGGCTGTTACACTGGTTGCACTGATCCTTGTACTGATCCTGGCCTGGAATTATCTGAAGCTTTTACTGGAAGCAGCAGAACGATATGTACTTTTGGGCGTCATCATTTATACTGCCCCCATTGCCTTTGCCACCGGTGCGTCCCAGTCCACCTCCAATGTGTTCAAATCCTGGTGCAGGATGTTAGCCGGACAGGTGTTCCTGCTGATCATGAACGCCTGGTGCCTGAAGCTGTTCACTACCATGGTTGGCACTTTCCTTGCCAACCCGTTATCACTGTAAGGAGGACACCATGAAAAGAAAACTACGGAAATATTCCATATTTCTCAGTACAGCAATCCTCACCCTGTCTGTTCCCATGACAGTCCTGGCAGACAATGAGGCTGAACCGGATCCAAGGGCTGCCGCAGGAAACCTCTTTGTCTGGTTCCTATGTGCCATTGCGTTCCTGAAGGTGAGCCAAAAGATAGACAGTTTTATGTCCAGCCTCGGTGTAAATGTAGGAAGGACAGGCGGTTCCATGATGGCAGAACTTCTGATCGCCGCAAGAGGGCTCACATCCGCAAGAAATATAGTGGGCGGAGGCGGCTTTGGAGGCGGATTCTCCAGGGGTGGAGGCGGCATGGGAAATGCATCACTTTTCGCCGGTGGACTTGCCGGAGCAGTTGGGCGCAGGTTTACCCAGAGTGCCATGAACACCATGACAGGACGCTCCAACAACCCGATCACCAGGCGGGCATTTGAGTCCTCCATGCGCCAGGGCGGAGATTTTGCCAACGGTGTCACCAGTGCTGTTGCCCAGGGAAATATCTCATATACCGGTTCCATGACCGGTCCCCAGGCAGCACAGGCGCTGTCTTCCTATCTGGGACACACGGGAATGGCGGATGCGCCTTCGTTTTCGGATGTGGAGATCGGCGGCGGGAGGATCATGGGGACGGAGACCTCTGTGAATCACCCTAATGGTGCTGCCTTCGGGATGTACTCCACGGATCAGTACATGGCTCCGGATGGGGAGTATGAAACCATCACTACCGCTGACAATGCTACATGGTACAGGCAGTATGCAACGGATACGGTGGAACGGACACCTTATATGACAGGGGAAGGCAAGATTGCCTACCACGAGAATATCGTTCAGAAGCTCCCGAACCTTCCGAAAAGAAAGGACAGGGTATAAATGGCTCAGAATGAAAATGAACAGCAGTCTTCTTTCTCCCGCATGGCTTCCGCTGCAGGCGCAGCCCGGGGGGCTGTGAAAGCCGGGAAAGCCCTTGCAAGTACAGCAAAAGGCGCCGCAGCCGGCCCGTATGGTGTGCTGGCGGCAGGATTATGGGAGAACCGTCACACCGTTGCCAAGATCACCGCAGCGTTAGGTACTCTCCTGCTCATCCCAGTTGCATACATTATGATGCTCCCGTCCCTGGTCTTTGGGAATGGCGGCCTGGATGATGTCCCAAGGGATGTCCTGCGGGATAACAACGTGATCATGGGCAATATCTCAGAAACAGAGAGTGCCATCGAAGAGATCCTGCAAAAAAAGCATAATGCGGTCATCAAAAAAATAGAGAACGAAGGCTCCCATCTGGGAAGGCACTGTGAATACAGCATCACCGACGAATTTGCAGACCGCATCATTTATGAAAGCACGCTGATCATCTCACAATTTTGTGCCTCCACCGGCAACTACAAGGACATTAACCTGAAACAGCTGAAAAAAGTGCTGGATACAAAGACGGAAAACATTTTTTCCTATACGGTCACCGTCACGGACAGGGAGGAAACGGATGAGAAGACAAAAAAGACCTATACTGTCCACCACTATGAATACACGGTGCATTACGCAGGCGACAGCTATTATGCGGACAACGTGTTTGAGCTTGATGAAACCAAAAAGACACTCGCGTCAGAATATGCCAAAAACCTGCACATTTTCCTCTTTGATACCGTTTATCAGGTCAAGTACAATCCAGACCTGCTCCCCGGAGAGACCGGTTCCGCAGCTGTGGAGCTTGCCCTGACAAAGCTGGGGACACCTTACAGCCAGGAATACCGGAACCAGGAAGGATACTTCGACTGCAGCTCCTTCACTTACTGGGTCTATGACCAGTTAGGCTTAAACCTCTCCTATGGTGGCGCCAACACTGCGGCTGCCCAGGGACGGTTCATCATGGAGAATGACCTTGCGATTGCCTATGAGGATCTGGCACCCGGCGACCTGGTCTTCTATTCCTTTAAGGTCAACAACCGCTTCCTGAACATTGACCATGTTGCCATTTATGCGGGAGACGGGTATGTCGTGGACGCTTCCTTTTCCAAAAAGAAGGTCGTCCACCGCCAGATCTACAACACCGGCAATATTGTCCTCTGCGGCAGACCATACAAAAACTGAATATTGGAGGTAACTCATGTCAAGAAACGACGAAAACGACATTTATGTCATACCGCCAAACTTTATTGAGACCGGGACAGTCTTTGGCGGCACGATCAAATTAAGGAATGCCGCTGAAGCCACAGTGATCGCACTGCTCATAGGCATTCCCGTATTCCATATCCCGGTCTCCCTGACAGCAAGGATCATCATAGCCTGCCTCACGGTCCTGCCCACCACCCTTTTTGCCCTGATCGGCATTGGCGGGGAGAGCCTTTCTTCTTTTGTGCTGAACTTCTTTCTGTTCCTGAAAAACCGCCGGATCGTTGGCATCACGGAGGATGAACCAAAAGAAAAAGAGCAGGAAAAGGCAAGGAAACACTCTACAGTAAAGAAAACCAGGCCACAGAAAACGAAAAAAGAGAGTTTTTCCGAGGAATTTGGCGACCACGCTGACAGGCGGCAGACCAGAAATGAGCGCAGGCAGACAGACAGCGGACCGGCCGCCTCGTCTGTGGCAAGACCTGCAGATATGCTCAACCCTGTGGCATCCTACCTTCCGATCCGGAAGATCGAGAATGGCATCATCTATACCAAAGACCACCGCTACGTGAAGGTCATCGAAGTCATGCCCATTAACTTCCTGCTTCGGAGTGCAAGGGAACAGCGCAACATCATCTACTCCTTTGTTGGCTACCTGAAGATCAGCCCCGTCAAGCTGCAGTTTAAGGTCCTCACCCGACGGGCGGACATCAACAGGCACCTTGAGACCACCCGTGAGGAAATGAAAACGGAAACCGACGAGCGCTGCCTTACCCTCCAGCGGGACTATGAAAACCTGATCCGCCAGATCGGTACCAAAGAGGCGATCACAAGGCGTTTCTTTATCGTCTTTGAGCATGAGCCGCTTACGGCAAACCGGGGGAATGAGGAAAAAGAAGCGATCACCGCCCTGGCTACTGCCGTCCGTACCGCTGAAACCTACCTGCGGCAGTGTGGGAATGAAGTGCTCACGCCGGATAACGAGGACGAAATGGCAACGGAAGTCCTTTACAGCGTCCTAAACCGTCGTTCCAGCACCACTAAGCCCCTACATGTGCGGATAAACGAGGTCGTGGGGCAGTATGTCAACGCCGGGAAACGGGAAGACCTTGACCACATCCCCGCCATGGAATTCATGGCACCGGAGTCCATTGACTACACCCACGGCAGCTATGTGGTGATCGACGGAGTGTACCAGACCTATCTGCTCATACCCTCTGAAGGCTACCGCCCACAGGTTTACGCAGGCTGGATCTCGCTGTTGGTAAATGCCGGAGAGGGGATCGACGTGGACATCTTCTTTGACAGGCAGCCTAAAGACCGCATCCAGCAAAAGCTCGGACAGCAGCTTCGGATCAACCGTTCCAAGATCAAGGACACCTCGGACACCAACTCGGACTATGACGACCTGGACGGTGCTATCCGCTCCGGCTACTACTTAAAGGACGGACTTGCCTCCAATGAGGATTTTTACTATATGAACATCCTCATCACCATCACGGGGGACTCACTGGATGAGCTGGAATGGCGCACCTCGGAAATGAAAAAGCTCCTGATCTCAAGGGACATGGACATCATCCACTGCCATTTCCGCGAGGAGCAGGCACTGCTCTCCTCCCTGCCCCTGGTTTCGTTAGATAAAAGCCTGTTTGAACGTTCCAAGCGGAACATCCTCACCACCAGCGCGGCAGGCTGCTACCCGTTCACTTCCTTTGAGATGTGTGACGATAACGGCATCCTGCTGGGAGTGAACAAACACAACAACTCCCTGATCATCGTGGACATCTTCAACTCACGGGTCTATAAGAATGCGAACATGGCAATTTTAGGCACTTCCGGTGCCGGAAAGACCTTCACGATGCAGCTCATGGCTCTCAGGATGCGACGGAAGAACATACAGGTATTTATCATTGCCCCCCTGAAAGGGCATGAGTTCCACCGCGCCTGCACCAATATCGGCGGGGAATTTATCCAGATCTCCCCTGCCTCCAAAAACTGCATCAATGTGATGGAGATCCGGAAGGTGGATTCCTCCGCCAATGACCTGTTGGACGGACCGCAGACGGAGAAATCAGAGCTGGCAGCCAAGATCCAGCGGCTCCACATCTTCTTTTCGCTGCTGATCCCTGACATGACACATGAGGAAAGACAGCTTCTTGATGAGGCCCTGATCCAGACCTACAAGCAAAAAGGGATCACCCACAACAACGAAAGCCTGCTCGATCCTGATGCGCCGGACAGATACAGGGAAATGCCCGTGTTAGAAGATGTTTACAATATTCTCCTAAAAAACCCGGACACCAAAAGGCTCGCCAATATCATGAACCGACTGGTACACGGCTCCGCATCCACCTTCAACCAGCACACGAATGTCAATCTGGACAACAAATATACCGTGCTGGACATTTCGGAGCTGACAGGGGATCTGCTGACAGTGGGTATGTTTGTCGCCCTGGATTATGTCTGGGACAAGGCAAAGGAGAACCGCACTGTGGAAAAAGCCATCTTCATTGACGAGACATGGCAGCTCATAGGAGCTTCCTCCAACCGTCTCGCAGCGGAGTTTGTCCTGGAGATCTTCAAGATCATCCGTGGTTATGGCGGTTCTGCGATCTGCGCCACCCAGGATCTTAACGACTTCTTTTCGCTGGATGACGGGAAATATGGCAAAGGGATCATCAATAATTCCAGGACTAAGATCGTCCTGAACCTTGAGGATGAGGAGGCAATGCGGGTACAGAATATCCTGCACCTTTCCGAAGCAGAGACCATGGAGATCACCCATTTTGAACGGGGAAACGGACTCATCTCGACCAACAACAATAATGTGACTGTGGAGTTCAAAGCCTCAGAGCTGGAAAAAGAGCTCATCACCACCGACAGGGAGGAGTTAAAGCGGCTTCTGGAAAAGGAAAAGCTGCGGCAGTCTGTGGCAGGAGCAGTTTAATAATACATAATATCTACTTAATAAATATGTATTATCCCGCACATCCCCCGCTATTTCCTTGTAGCCACTAGGGAAAATAGCTTTTTATATGTAAACAATACTTATTCAATACGTAAAGAGGTATGCCATGCACTTATATCAAAAAGAACATGAAAACCACCTGTCCGGGATCACAAGGCTGGTATCCATGTACCAGGCAATCTCCACAGAGCAGATAAACCGTTTTTATCCGGAGCTGCCAAGAGACAAGCTGATGCTGCTCGTCCGCCGCCTGGAAAAGAACGGCCGCATCACCTTTGATCCAGAGAGGGAGCTGCTCCTTTATACAAAGGACTGCACCCCCGATCCATCCATGATGAAGGCCCTGTGGGTGCTCACGGACTTTGTGGACGCACTGACCTACCATACCATCAGTGATTTTCCCGTAACCCTGACCTTCTATACGGACTCCGATGCCTATGAGGTCATCCATGTCCCGCCGGAAAAGGAAATGCTGATGAACCATGCCCTCTCCCTGAAAGAAGGGACAGAAAAACGGCTTGCCATAGTAGATAGTACGGAGCAGATACCTCGCCTTACCTTCCCGGACATAGCCGCCTTCTGTACGGTCACGGATACCGGACAGGTGCAATATTTCAAGAAACAATAAGGAGAACCTGACAACTTTGGATAGATTTACTTACATTCAACGCCTCTCAAGAATAGAGGACGACCTGCCGAAACTCGGCAACACAATCAATGCCTTAAAGATCACAGATGCAGGCATTTACGGACAAAATCTGGAAGCACTGGGCATTGATGCGGCAAGGCGTGCGGAACGGATCGCCTGCTCCCTGCGGAACCTCATTTTTGCTGCAGACCTGGTGGCACCGCCCATTCTCATGGAGCAGGTGGCACAGGAGCAGGGGATCACCATCACGCACACCGCGGAGCTTGTGGAGATCACACTGCCCGGGCTGATGCCGAAACGCACGAAAAAAGGGAACACCACATACCTGACAGACCCGCTTTATTACAGCCTGGAGGCATACACAAAAGAACAGGAGCTGCCCCACTTTGAGGAATGTGTCGTGTGCTTTACCCATGTATTCGACAAAAAGCTGTCTGCCAGACGGATCCGGGATTATGACAACCTGGAATGCAAACAGATCCTTGATACAGCCTCCGGGTTCCTGATGACGGATGACAGCGGGCTTTTATGCGATGCCTACCACTCCACCAGACTGGGCGAGAAGGACTGCACGATCCTCTCCATCATGGAGCGGAAGCACTTCCCGAAGTGGCTGAAAGAACAGGAAAAAGGGACGAATCCCTTGTCCGTTTTTTGACCGGATTTTCCCAAAAATTTCGGACATGGGTAAAAATCGCCTCCAGACCGCCTGTTATCACGCTTTTTTAACCCTGCCAACCGGGCCAATTTTACCCGAGTTCCAGTCGAGTAGGGTAAAAACATCACATTCCGACCACCTGTGTCCACCACAACACAAAGGAGGTGTACCATTGATTATTTCGCCCACCGCCCAAACCCTGCTGACGCTGACTGCGCTCTCCGGAGAATGCAGCACTGATGTCCCAGCGCTCTTAGGGGTGGCTGACAGTTACCGCGAAAAGTTTATAAGAAAACTAAAGAACGACAACCTGATCAAAATGCATTCAAAGGACGGACTCAAAGGCTACCGTCTCACTCCTGCCGCAAAGGAACTGCTCCGCTTTGATGATCCTAAACGGTTTTTATTCTTCCTGACGGGCAGCTCCGATACCAACAGACCGCGAAGCGACCTTCCCCGAAGGCTCCGCCTGCAGCACGCCTCCATTGTTTATGCCACGTTCTTAAATGCCGGCATAACCATATTCCGGGACGAAAAGCCCCTGATCTTCCGTCCGGATTTTCGGGATACCGCCATCCTGCCCCTGCCGGTCTTCTACCACTCCAGGGAAATCAAGGAACTGGGGGATGAACATACCAAGATCAATAATTCCCGCATCCAGGGCATCCTGCTGGCACCGTCCTGTATCTATGCAGTCTTTTATACCGGGGATTCCCTGCTCAAGTGGGAATACCGGACGGAGCTGCGCGTGAAAGCACTATTAAACTACCACGCCGGCCGGAGTGTTCTCTCCAGGGGACGAGTGGAACCGGCTTATAATCCTGACACCCCCATTAAAGCGCTGTTTATCGGAAAAGGCATGGGGACGGCACTGAAGTTATTGACCAGTACCGGCGGATACCAGAAAAGCTACTTCCATCTGGACAAAAGCTTTGATTATTTCCATTATATCCCCTCTGATCCTGCTGGGGAAACCCTGTTAAGGGTCCTCTGCTCCCCGGAGCTGATGAAAGATCTGAAGACCTTGCTCCTCTCTGACCTGCATCCGCCCTGTATAGATCTCCCTCTGGAGCATGACGCGGTAACGGAGGACGGACTGCCGGTCCTGCTGGCTTTTGACTTTGACATGCTCCGTCTTGTACGCTTCCATACTGCCTTATCGTTTCAGGCGCTGCGGGGACATCTCATCTGTTTTGACTTCCAGGCAGATGTGCTACGTGAGTTTTTTGGAGCGGACATAGAGATCGAGACCATTGACCTGAAAAAATTTGAAAGGAGGTTTTTACCCTGAACCCTAACTTAAAGAAAAAAATCTGCCTGTTTGTCCTGCTTCCCCTGCTCCTGTTCTGCCTTGCCTACGCAGGCGGGTATGTGGCACAGCTTTTGCACAATTACCGAGCATGGTCTGACGCAGGCGGCACTCCGGGCATGGGTTCTTCGCCCCAGCTTCCCTCCGGCTCTGTTTCCTCCTGCCTGAGCGCCCTCACCCTGTTCCCTTACAGCATCTACGGGATATTGGTCTGCGTAAGCGGCGCAGGACTCCTGCTCTTTATGGTGATGCGCATGGGCCTGGACGGCCGGGGCATCTATGACCGGGAAAGGAACCTGACCTACTCCGAGAAGGGAACCTATGGGACTTCCGGTTTCATGACAGGCGCAGAGATGGATGGGGTGCTGGAGTTAGTCCCCCATATCTCTGACTGCAGGGGTGTCATCCTTGGAACCCTTCAGGGGAAGGCGGTCTGTCTCCCGGAAAAGACCAGGATGAACCGGAATGTGGCTGTCTTTGGCGCCAGCGGGAGCATGAAAAGCCGCGCATACGCCCGGAATGTGATCTTCCAGTGCGTCAAGCGCGGGGAGAGCCTCATCATCACCGATCCCAAGTCAGAGCTATATGCTGATACAAGGATCTATCTGGAGAACAACGGATACACCGTGAAGGTCTTTAACCTGATCAATCCGGAAAACTCTGACAGCTGGAACTGCCTGGCAGAGGTCGAGGGACAGGAGATCATGGCGCAGCTCTTCAGCGATGTCATCATCAAGAACACCGGATCTGCCAAAGGGGACCATTTCTGGGACAATGCCGAGATGAACCTGCTGAAAGCTCTGGTATTGTATGTGGACCAGGGTTTCCCACCGGAGGGCAAGAATATCGGACAGGTCTATAAGCTCCTCACCATGAACTCCGAAAAGGAGCTGAACAGCCTGTTTGACCTGCTCCCGCTCACCCATCCGGCAAAAGCCCCCTATAATATCTTCAAACAGGCATCCGATGCGGTGCGCGGCGGTGTCATCATCGGACTCGGAACAAGGCTGCAGGTATTCCAGAACCGCCTGATCCGCGACATCACCAGCCATAATGAGATCAACCTGACACTGCCGGGCCAGCAGAAATGCGCTTATTTCTGCATCACTTCGGATCAGGACTCCGCCTTTGACTTCCTCTCCTCCCTGTTCATGTCCTTTGTGTTCATCAAGCTGGTGCGCTATGCGGACAAATACGGGGACTGCGGAAGGCTGCCCGTGCCGGTACACATCCTGGCAGACGAACTGGCAAACGGGGGCTGCACCATTGCTGACCTGACCAAAAAGATCAGCACCATCAGATCCCGGTGCCTCTCCATCAGCTGTATCTTCCAGAACCTGCCACAGATGCAGAACCGCTACCCCTTAAACCAGTGGCAGGAGATCATCGGCAACTGTGACACCCAGCTCTTTCTCGGATGTACTGACCAGATGACGGCAGAATTTATCAGTGACCGCAGCGGTGAGGTGAGCATCGCTGTATCCACCCAGGCAAAACAGCTCAATACCTGGAGGATCTCCGACTACACTCCGGAATACCGGGAAACCCACTCCGTCGGGAAACGCAAGCTCCTGACTCCGGACGAAGTGCTGCGCCTTCCCCTGGATGAGGCCCTGATCATCCTGCGCGGGCAAAAGGTGCTGAAGGTGGGGAAATTTGACTACACCCTGCACCCGGAGAGCAAGAAGCTCACACCCTGCCGCGCCAGCGACCACGTACCGGAATGGCGCAGGGAACCGGAAACAGCAGAGCCGGACTATACCGCCCTGCTAAAGCCGAAGGCAAAACCCAAAGCACGAAAAACGCGATCGGATCCTTTGGTCAAGACCAGCGAACCTTCACCTGCAGACCAGCCTTTTTCCCCGCAGGCGCCTGAAACAGCGGATCTGAAGGACGAAAACCAATGCAAAATCGTAAGGACGGACAAGCGCTCTATCATGTCCTGACTATAAAACCACAAAGAAAAGGAGAAATGTTATGCCCAGAAAAGCAAAAGTACAAGAACCCCTCACTGAAGAAACCATCCTGACAGAAGAACCTGTCATGGAGGAGACGCCCAATGATGCTCCTGAGCCGGAACCCACTGGAGAGCAGGACGCACCTGTCGAATCAGATGATGCTCCCGAACAGGAGGACTCACCTATCGGATCAGTTGATACTCCTGAATCGGAAGAGCCTGAAGCATCTGATGACATTCAGGAACCGGAAACACCGGATGAGCAAAAGGCTATTGAGCCTAAGAAAACGAAGGAAAGACCTGCCCCTACCTCCAAGAAAGAAACGAAGCAGCCGGCAAAATCCCCTGCGCCTTCTACCATCCTCACCTTGAATGTGGATGACGAGGTGGAAACGCCCCAGAGCCGCGAGGATACCATCTGGCATGAACTGCAGAATGCATACCGCACCCATAAGATACTCACTGGCATCCTCGGCGGTATTGAAAGATCGGAAAATGGCAGCACCATCGTTGTCATCTACTATAAGGAGATGCGCGTGGTCATCCCTCTGTCTGAGATGATGATCAACCTGCCCCAGGACGACGCCCACGACTACGGTGAACTTAACCTTCGGCAGAACAAGATCCTGGGAAATATGCTCGGATGCGAAGTTGATTTCCTGATCAAAGGACTGGAAAATGCCAGCCGCAGCGTTGTGGCCAGCCGCAAAGATGCCATGCTGAAGAAAAGGCAGATCTTCTACCTGCCTGATGCTAACGGCAACTCCCGTGTCTGCGAAGACCGGATCGTGCAGGCAAGAGTAATCGCTGTGGCCGAAAAGGTAGTCCGTGTGGAGATCTTCGGTGTGGAATGTTCCATCCTTGCCCGCGACCTTTCCTGGGACTGGCTCGGTGATGCTACCGAAAGCTTCCATGTAGGCGAACAGCTCCTTGTCAGGATACTGAGCGTGAAATGCAATTCTGTAGATGACATCTCGGTAAAGGCTGATGTCAAGAGCGTGGATGGCAACAGCAAGACCAACCTGAACAAGTGCAAGATCCAGGGCAAATATGCCGGAACCATCACTGACATCTATAAGGGAACCGTCTTTGTACGGCTCCATATCGGAGTCAATGCCATTGCCCACTCCTGTTATGACAGCCGGATGCCCGGAAAAAAAGACGAAGTGAGTTTTGTGGTGACGAAGATAGATGAGGAGCGGAATGTAGCAGTCGGACTGATCTCCCGCATTATCAGACAGAACATATAAACAAGCATCAGGAGCAGACAATCTATATTTCTTGCCTGCTCCTGATTATCTTCAGCAACCCCTGTGGGAGTCGAACCCACACTGTCGGAACCAAAATCCGATGCGCTGCCGTTACGCCAAGGGGCAATATAAGTACCTGTACCTCGAATCGAACGAGGATCATGAGGGTAGAAGCCCCATGCTCTATCCTTTAAGCTACACAGGCGAAACAGGCGTTAATGGGGTCGAACCATTATTTCCGGAGTCAGAGTCCGGTGCACTGACCATTGTGCTAAACGCCTATATTATTTGGACCTAGATGTCGATGCCGAGACTCGAACTCCGATTGTGCGAACTGTAACCGCAGGGTCTATCCCAAGAAACGTTCTTTGTTTCTTTTTAGCCCACACCGACACAAAAAGTTCCCAGAGCGAATCGAACGCCCATCTGCTGGGTTGCAGCCAGCCGTCTTGCCTTTGGACTATGGGAACAAAAATTGTGATGGAGGGAATTGAACCCTCATTGTCCGCGTATCAGACGGATTTCCTACCATTGAAAGACATCACAGCGCAGCTCCTGGGACTTGAACCCAGACACCAGGGAAATGCCCCGATTACTCAGAGATTAGCAATCTCCTGCCTTACCAGTTAGGCTTAGAACTGCATGGGGTGTCCGACGGGACTCGAACCCGTAACCTGCGGAACCACAATCCGCTGCTCTACCATTTGAGCTACGACCACAGCGCAGAGCAAGGGACTCGAACCCTCATTGCCTCACGGCTACACTGCCTTTCCAAGACAGCCTCTTACCAATTAGAGTAACTCTGCATAAACGCCGCCTACAGGACTTGAACCTGCACAACCTCTCGGTTTATCCGCTTTCGGGGCGGACGCCTTACCATTAGGCAAAAGCGGCATCATATATAGCACTGAGAGGGGGATTTGAACCCCAAAGGGTTCTCCGGTTTTCAAAACCGGTGCATTCATCCACTCTGCCATCCCAGCATTTTTTCAACAAAAAAACCTTTCCAGATCATGAAATCCGAAAAGGCTACCCGAACAGATATGAAGCTGGTTTTTATACTTTCTGCTTCAACCTTCTTGATTTCATGCGCACTATAACAGACCATCTGCTAATTCGATGGCTACACTGGGATGAGCATGAAATTTGGCCGAAATTAACGTTTTTCATTGATTCTGGTTTCCCTTCCTTGTTTTTTATATTATATGTCATTTTACTTTTCATGTCACTCTACCTGAAGTAGAATAATCGGGACATTCGGACTTGAACCGAAAACCTGCCGCGTATAAGACGGATGCTCTGCCATTGCGCTATGTCCCAGTGCCCGCACGGGGGCTTGAACCCCGAACCTTCGGATTAAGAGTCCGCTGCTCTACCATTTGAGCTATACAGGCGTATCCGCAGTATCCTGCAAGTGCGCCTGGAGGGAGTCGAACCCACGGTATACGGGTTAAAAGCCCGTTGCCATTCCGCTTGGCTACAAGCGCATATCTTTGCTTATCTTCCGTTTTATGCTTATCTTCTGTTTTCGTTTCATCTTTCAAATCCTCCTCTATAGTTGCGGAAATGGGAGTCGAACCCAATATTTCAAAAGAATTGCTCAGCAATTCTTTACTTATAGAGGCTCGCGTGATATTCCGTTCAACTCTTCCGCAATAAGCTCCCTCCCCGGGAATCGAACCCGGATACCGTGATTAACAGTCACGTGTCCTACCGTTGAACGAGAAGGAATCGTTGAAGTCATAAGGTCCGATATTTTGTAGATCAGATGGCTGCCATTACCTTATGCTTCAGCGCCCTGTACGGGATTTGAACCCGTGGTCTCCTGCGTGACAGGCAGGCGGGGACGGCCATCTCCCCTAACAGGACAATATGGAGCTGATGAGGCTTGAACTCACGACCTCCTGCTCGCAAGGCAGGCGTTCTCCCAGCTGAACTACAACCCCATGATGGACCGGGGAGGACTCGAACCTCCGGTGTTTCTCCGTGGGTGATTTACAGTCACTTGTCTTCGCCGCTGGACTACCGATCCATGTTTTTTACTATTCTGTTTGTCAAATGTCTTTTAGCTTGTTGGGATCAGGGGAAGCGCCAACTTCCTGATCCCCAGTTTTATAAAATTTTTCCCCATAGGGACGTACTCCGTGCCGGATTTGAACCGAGCATCTCCGCCTTGAGAGGGCGACGGCGTAGCCAATTTGCCTAACGGAGCATAATAGCACCTGCGGGAATTGAACCCGTCTTTTCCAGCTTGAAGGGCTGGCGTCCTAGCCTTTAGACCAAGGTGCCAAGTGGGTGGTAACGGTACCGACCCGTTCTCTGTGGTTCTTCAGACCACCGCTTTCACCATGTAAGCTAACCACCCTTTGTTCTTTGAAGTGGCTGCTTCTAAATCGTTCATGTCCCATTGTGTTTTCCTCCATCAAACCATTAAAAAAGGGAACTGTCTTTGGTTTATTCCTCAGACAATTCCCTGGATTTCTGCATTCACAAACGGACGGTATCATCCACCGTTTCTGCACCTGGGTTGTCTGATCACAGCATGATATTTTTCTTCCAATTTGGATATAAGGTCATAATCATAGCGCTCCAAATCCATAATAAAGGCAAAATTTGCGCGCAGGAAATCAAGGCTCATAAACAGTGAGCTAAGGCAATTCATATTCTGCTTTTGAACTCTTGTCTTCTGCATGATCTTTCTCCTCATCCAAATTCTTAACTGTAACAAAAAAGGAAGCGCTCCTATTTCTTTGTATCAAAAAGAAAAGGATTGGCGCTTCCTTTGAAAGTATAATAGCACTGAAAAAAACATCTGTCAACTACTTTTTTGAAAAATTTTTTTCTCCCCAAATGGTGAAACACCGCCAAACAGCTATCAAAGTGTCTTCTCATACTCCCTGACCGCTTTTTTCATCTGCGCGATTTCATTTTTCTTTTCCGCATCTGACTCCGTATCCATCTCCAAAAGGTAGGCACATACATCCCTTAATGAAACAATGTATGCTACGCTGCTGTACATCTGCTTGAAATGCTCCGTAATTGTCTCCAGACATGTTGCGCTTGGCTTATACATCCTGCTCAGAACTTTTCCACTATGGGTAACACCATCCACTTCCACAAGATTTTCCCGCAGCATCTTTCTGAGAACGGCCGTAACCGTACTTTGTGTGAGTCCCTTTCTCCTCCCCACGATCTGCGTTGCAGTAAGGCTCTTATCCGATCCACATAAAATAGATAAAACGTCCATCTCTCTCTGATTAAGCAATTTTCTTTCCTCCATAATCATTACTTTTCAAGATTATCATAGCATCATTTCTTAAATTATAGAGTTTATAACTCTATTTGTCAATGTAGGCACCTATTTCATTTATACTATTTTCAAAAGGAAGGATACCTAAATGAGATATAATGAGCGCATTCGGGAACTGAGGGAAGATCGTTCCCTCAAACAAAAGGAAATAGCTGAACTTTTGAATATCGGACAACGTACCTATTCTGATTATGAATCAGGCAAAACGAGGATACCTTTGGACAGTATATTGGTTTTGGCTCGATTTTATGATGTGTCGATGGATTATATCACAGGGGCAAGCGATAAATATGCAAAATATCCCAAAAGATAAAGGAGACTGCAACTGGCCATATGTTGCTATCTCCTTTTAATTTTCTCTTTATTTCCTGAATTATTCTATATATTGTATTTTTCATATTGACTTATACTATATCTTGTGTTATTCTCATTTTGTTATTGTTATTTGTGAAATCCTCGCAGGAACTCACACGCAGTTTATGATTGTATGCAGTCAGACCGTATAAAGCGCCCGCTTTATGCCTTCTGGCTTTTTTATTGCTCCCACTTATGGCAATAGGAGTCATTTTACAGCATAGCTGCACGCAGGACAGGAAGAAATTCCGGCAAAACCGGAACTCTCCTGTCTTTTTTATTTTCACAATGAAATCCTGATCAGGAAGCGCAGATCACAATAGCAAAAACAAAAGAATGGAGGTGGATTGAATGCAAGACATTCAAAACAACAGAAATGCAACTGCCACACGTGTTCATGAGCTGGTGAACAAGTTGAACCAGTACCAACATGAATACTACAACGAAAACAGCCCCAGCGTATCCGACGCCGTCTATGACCATCTGTATGACGAACTGGTACGGCTGGAGCAACAGACCGGGATCATCCTGAGCAATTCCCCGACACAGACCGTAGGCTACAAAGCGGTCAGCAATCTTGCCACTGTGCAGCACCCGATCCCTCTGCTGTCCCTGGACAAGACGAAGCAGATCAGAGAGCTCCAGGCTTTCCTGAAGGGACATCAGGCTCTGCTCATGCTGAAGCTGGACGGCCTGACAGTCAAACTGGTCTATGAAAACGGCAGACTGGTCGAAGGCTCCACACGCGGCAACGGGGATACCGGGGAGGATGTTACACACAATATCCCGTCCTTCCGGAACGTGCCCCTGGAAATCCCTTACAAAGAGCGGCTGGTCGTAACGGGCGAGGGCTTTATCCACAAAAATGACTTTGAACGGCTGAAGACTACCCTGGTGGGAAGCGACGGGAAACCCTACCGCAACTCCCGCAACCTTGCTGCCGGTTCGATCCGGTGCCTGAGCGCAGAGACCTGTAAGACCCGGGATGTTACCTTTCTGGCATTCAATGTGCTGGAGGGCATGGATGAATTCCCGGATATTGCAGACAGCAGGGAAAAGAAGCTGCTTTCCCTTACGGACTATGGTTTCAATGTATGCCCGTTCATCACTGTATCGGGGGAAACCGACGAAAGTGAGTTGCAGATCCACATCAATACCCTGAAAGAGCTGGCTGACATCTCTGAGATCCCTATTGACGGCATTGTGCTGCGCTTTGACAGTTTTTCCTACTCAGCAACACTTGGCAGGACAGGGCATCACTACAATGACGGACTCGCCTACAAATTCGAGGATGACACCTATGAAACCGTGTTCCGGTCCATTGAGTGGCAGCCGAGCCGAAATGGTGTGATCGCTCCCATTGCGATCTTTGACACAGTAGAGATCGACGGATGTGAGGTATCCAGGGCAAGCCTGCATAACCTTTCCTTCATCAAGGGACTGGAGCTGCATCCCGGATGCCGTATCCTCGTATCGAAACGGAACATGATCATTCCCCACATTGAGGATAATCTTGACCGCGGAGCATATCAGGACATGATCCCAAAGATCTGCCCCTGCTGCAATGCTCCGACCAGGATCTACTCCAGAGAAATTGAAAAGGGACGCATGGTGGAAACGCTGCACTGCGACAATCCCGACTGCAAGAGCCAGATCCTTCGCCGCTTCGTCCACTTTGCGGAAAAGAAGGCCATGGACATCAAAGGACTCTCCGAAGCAACCCTGGAGAAATTCTTAGAGCTTGGCTATCTGGAAAATTTCCGGGATCTGTATCATCTCGACCGCCTCAAGGATGAGATCATCAAATTGGACGGATTCGGGGAGAAATCCTATGACAGGCTGATCGAGTCCATTGAGGAGAGCCGGAACACTACCTTTGTCCGCTACCTCGTATCCATGGACATTCCCATGATTGGCAGGACAGCCAGCACGGAGATCAGCCGGCATTTCAAGGCTGACCTGAATGAGTTTGAGCATGCAGCAACCGGCAGTTTCGACTTCACCACACTTTCCGACATCGGAGAGACCATGAACAGCAATATCCATGAATGGTTCCAAAATCCTGAGCATCTTAATCTCTGGAAGGAACTGCAGAAAGAATTTCATTTTGAAAACACTACACAAACCAAGGAGGAAACTATTATGTCGAACACAAACAATCCATTCGCAGGATGCACCATCGTAGCAACGGGAAAGCTGGTGAATTTCACCCGTGACGGGATCAACTCAAAGATCATCAGCCTCGGAGCCATTGCCGGCAGTTCTGTCACCGCAAAGACAGATTATCTGATCTGCGGGGAAAAGGCAGGCAGCAAGCTGGCAAAAGCCCAGCAGCTTGGAGTCAAGATCCTGACCGAGCAGGAATTCCTTGATATGATCCCTGCATAAACATTACTAAATACTCCAAAATGCTAGTAGCTGTCCATTACGGGCAGCTACTTTTTGGGGGATGAACATACTTTTCATCATATTCCTGCAGCATTTTACGGCATTCTTCCCTAATAGCTTCTATCTCCTCCTCTGTTGGTTCAACCTCAAACCATATCGGTCCCCATGCTGCCCAATATAAAAGGATTAGGGCAACTGCAATATGATCTCCCAAAGTAAGTGGAAGAATGAATGCGATAACAACCCATGTCACCACATAACCGGTAAGGATACCCGTATAGATAAGAAACAGAAGCTTTTTATACCTTTTCTGTCGTTTGTAATATTCCTTAATACTCATCTCATTGCCTCTCCCTTAAATTTTCATTTTGTCCTGTTATAAGACATAATTTTCTAAAAATTAGTCTAACATATTACTTGTCCTATAACAAGACACTTCAAGGAAGGGATGGGTGCTATGCCGCGTATTATAGACGGCAATCAGTTTAATCTGGTTGGAGACAAAGTAAAACTGTATCGCAAACAGCGCAGAATGAGTCAGAAGGAACTTTCGGAGAAACTTGAAATGCTGGCGGTCTATATTTGCCGGGGTTCTATATCCCGCATAGAGGATGGTTCCCGTACTGTAACCGACATAGAGTTGTATGGTCTGGCAACCGTTCTCGGCGTCCCGGTACAAGCATTGTTTCCTGATGATATGAATAAGTCCTCATAACAAAAGCGGATGTCACACTGCACCCGCTTTTTCTCTCAGACCTCAATTTTTACAACTTCTCCTGCCGGAATGACCGTCTGATCCTTCATAATAATCAGTTTCTTATTCTCATCTACCCTACGCACCGAGCCCTTTACTGTCTCATATCTTCCGCCATCCTTACACTCATCTGGGATAAAATACGTGATAGATACCTCTTTTCTTCCAGCACTTTCCTTCAGCTCACAAAACTGTACATCCAGCATCTCCAGCTCCGCCTCGTCCAGAATGATCCTCTCATCTGTCAATCGCTCCGTTTCCGCCACTGCCTCCTCGTATCCGGATAATGCTGCGAAAGGTGAAAACTGCGCTGCCCGGTTTAACATGCTCATGCGAGGATGTTTTTTTGATTCATGGTGCGGATGATCCATGATATCCTCATAAGTGTCCTGACTCATGCTTTGTGCCCTCCTATCTGAAGATTTCTCTCAATCGTCATTGCTCCCTCCTGCAGATCTGTTCCCTTCAGTACCGCATTCTTCCCGAATTTTCGCTTGATATGCAGAACTGCCCGCTGCAGGCTGCGTTCTTTTTCGAGAGCTCGTCTTGTCTGCTCCCTCTCCGCCTCCAATGCGGCATAATCTGTGAAAAGATCGAGTTGCTCGTACTTCTGCCCCTGTAAAGTCTCTGCCTCTTTTTCCGGCACGACCCTGCATGCCGCTATCACTACCCTGCGGACTAGAAGGTTTGGATCCGTTATCTTTCTATACAGCTCCATCACCGCCTCGGAGATCAGCCTTGTGGAAGACATCTGCCGTTCCAGGTTGACCGTCCCGTGGGCATGTTTCGGCACTAGCCTGCCATAATGATCCATACGGATCTCCCCATGGTACTTACTCCGGATGGACGGATCCATCAGGCTTTCCACATCATACCCTATCGTCAGTACCATCTGGTCAGTCACAAGCTCCTTTTCCACCAGATCCAATGTCAGAAGCTCTGTCATCTCCCTGACAATGATGGCAGCCTCCTCATAGTGGTACGGCCGTTGAAGAACCTGCCCTGAGCTTAAACTGTTATTCTCCGGGCGGTACTGTTTGATCAGGTCTATGGTACACGGCTCCCATCCCCATGCGTGGTCGATCAGAAGTTCCGCGTTGACGCCGAAAACTTTATATAACAGATCTTCATTGATCTCTGAGTAACGCGCCACATCCCCCATGGTGAGCAGACCATTCCTGTATAGCCTCTGTTCCGTCCCATGCCCTACCCTCCAGAAATCAGTAAGCGGTGTATGCGACCAGAGCTGCTTCCGGTAAGACTTTTCATCCAGCTCAGCTATCCGCACCCCGTCTGCATCAGCAGGCAGGTGTTTAGCCACTATGTCCATCGCTACCTTGCAAAGATACAAATTTGTACCAATCCCTGCCGTTGCAGTGATACCTGTCTGTGACAGCACATCCCGGATCATGGTGACAGCCAGCTCATGTGCTGTCATGTGATAAGTCTCCAGATAATGGGAGACATCCATAAAAACCTCATCGCAGGAATAGACATGCACATCCTCCGGCGCCACATACTTCAGATATATCTTGTAAATCTCTGTGCTGTACTTCATGTAAAGCGACATTCTGGGCGGAGCAATGATATAATCCAACTCCAGCGCCGGGTCTGCATTCAAAAGTACCGTATCATAGGATTTTCCGGTAAACCTACGTTGTGGAGCCTGGCTCCTCCTCTGTGCATTGAGCAGCTTCACCGCCTGGATCACTTCAAACAGCCGCGGTCTTCCGGATACACCATAACTCTTGAGTCCCGGTGACACTGCCAAACAGATCGTCTTATCTGTCCGGCTTGCGTCTGCTACCACAAGATTTGTGGTAAGCGGATCCAATCCCCGCTCCCTGCACTCCACGGAAGCATAAAAAGACTTTAAATCAATCGCTATATACCTGTAATCCTCACCCATAACCCCATCCCCTTCCCAAGGTGTATTTACATTATCGAACAAATGTTCTTATATGTCAATATAAAAATTCTGGATATGGGTAAATGTTGGCACATTTTAGTCCCAACTTGACACCCTTTTGCGATTTACACCGAAAATCCACTGTGATAGAATCAGTATCGTGAAAAAATATGGACAGCTTTTTGGCGCAGTTAGGGATCCCCGCTCCTTCCTGCGCCAATCTTGTTGTCAGGGAGGTGAAAGTTTGAAACAAAAACTAAAGAAACTGCTTGCATCCGAAAGAGGTGACTCCTCTTATATCAGCAGCTTCGTCTTTATCCTGGTGGCGGTGATCCTGATCGTCTTCATCATAAAAGTATTCCACATCATATCCGTCAAACAGGAGATGGACATGATCGCAGACCAGCTCGTCAAGCAGATCCAGCTAAACGGAGGGACGAGCGCAGATACGACAGCTCTGTTCACATTTCTTTCCGGCCAGATACAGGATGTGGAGAACCTGCAGTACACCGTGACCTGCTCCGGCTCAAGCGCACGCATCCAGATTGGCACACCCTTCTATGTTACCGTTACGGGCAGGTGCCATCTCGGAGGCTTCTGGCGGTTCAACCTGGTCCCGATTGATGTCAGGGCACAGGGCGCTGGCGTGAGCGAACATTACTGGAAGTAGGGGGTAAGGAACGGAATGAAGAGAAACAGGATACTGAAGAACGAACGGGGTGACATCTCCTATTACACCATCTTCGTCATTGTGGCAGTCAACATGATCCTGGGGTTCCTGCTCTTATATGCCTCAGTCAAGATCAACTGCATGAACATCAGGAATGCCGCAAAGATGGAGCTGAACAATGTGAGCGCCAGGATCTACGCGGACACCTTCCACTCCCAGCGTGAAGCCAACCTGGATTCCTACATGGATGACATCCATTTGAGTACCGCCTATCAGAATGCCCTGCGGGCAGGCTTCATAAGCGGACTGCAGGAACGCATCGAGCTGGCGAACGATGCCTATACGGTAAGCAATATCAACTTAAGTTTCACAAAAGGCACTGACAAGATCGAGTACGTGATGACCTGTGATGCCACCTTCCGCGTGCGGATGTTCGGGGAATTATTCCCACCCATTGTGCAGCACATCCGGCTCACAGGAACCCACAACACCAAGTATTAAAAATTAGGTGTTGGCTTTTGGAAGGATGTTGCGTATATTATAGTATGGACAAGAAAAAGAATGGAGGAACTGCTTATGAAAAAGAAAAATCTGATCGTCATCACGGCACTGTCCGCTTCGTGTGTGGCAGTCCTTGCCGCCGTATTCGTTTTAACCCGCGAGCCGAAGGACGAATTCGCCCCCGCCGCTGCTGATACTGCACCTTCAGCTGCCACCTGGACCGATATTTCAGAACCGGAAGTATCTGTTCCTTATACCAAACCGGAGACATCCACACAGGTAAAGGGATCTACGGCTGACCAGACGCAGACGGTGGTCACTGAGAACGAAAACGGATCCACCACAAGCCTCTCCGACAGCACTACAAAGGAGGAGGCTGCGGCAGAGAAACCTGCGGACAAGCCCAAGACAGAGGATGACACCACTGACAAGAACAACAAGCCGGACTATGGAGGCAACAAACCCTCTGACAACAAGCCGGGAGATGCCGGAAACCAGGACAGCACACCGCCTGCGGGCAATCCCGGTGGAAACAGCGGTCATGAAGGACAGGTTTATGATCCCGTATTCGGTTGGGTGACTCCCGGGCGTACCGTACAGGATACCATAGACAGTGACGGCGACATCAACAAACAGATCGGATCCATGGGCGGAAACTGATCCGCACTGTGACCGAATCATACAAGGAAGGCATGAGACCTGCTCTCATGTCTTTTTTTGTGCCCTGAAAGGAGAACCAATTCACATGAAAAAAATAAAATCCAGACTTTATCCACTGCTCCTGTCCCTGATGCTCCTGTTATCCATACCGCTCACAGCTCATGCGACCGGAAGCGGGAACATAGACAGTGGCGGAGGCAGCATGGGAGACGGCAACTCAGAAGATGTCTGGCACCGGCTCGATGGAGTGCGCATCACCGTGGTCACGACCGACGGAGCTGTTGTATCAACGCCGTTTGACCTGTCAAACGCCAACATCCCTGCAAGTATCATGAATTTTGGCAAGGTCTGCAAACTCCAGTATGCTGCAGGTGCAGGGCTTTCCCTTTCCGACACCTACGCCTACTCCAAGCCCGGCACTGCCCTGCCGCATATCGTGAGCTCCAACAGTGTCAGGGCAAGCATTGACGCGATCAAGCGGTATTTCTGTTCGGAATACGCCGCAAAGCTTGTGGCGGAAAAAACCGGCATTGCCTTTGATGACCTGATCGGCGGAAGCTACAAGCTCCTGATCGAACCCGTCGCCTACTTTACCTTTGGCGGCGTGGATTATGCCATGACAGCCCATGAAGCGGCAATGTATGACATCCAATCCGGAGGACAGCTCCGCCGAAGGATGCCGTCCCTCACCCATAAGAACCTCCCCCTGGCACTGTTCCTGGAGACAGCAGACTTAGGCTATCCTGCCTGGACCGGTCCGACCACCGAGCGGGTGAGCAGTTCTGACATCATTGCCGCCCTTGGCATGGGCATTGTGAGCTATGCGGATGTCCCGGAGGAGATGCTGCAGGCGCCGGACTACACCTACCGGGTAGATACGGATGTCATCACCAGCATCATGCTCTCCACAACAGATGAGATTAATCCCGATGATCCGGCCAGCGTGACCTTCCATATTGATGGCAGGGACTACACCGTGGATGACATCGTGATCCCGGAGAACGGCTCCCAGGTGGTCTGGGTGAAATGGCACACGCCGGATACCCCGACCACTATCCCAATCACAGTTACTTTGGACGGCGGGAGCACGGCAAAAACAAGCTTTATCGCCAGGGTGGTCTCACTGGAGGAGAACCTCCCCCCTGATCCGCTTGCAACGGACACCAATCCCAGGTTCACTATCCCTTCTGTTCCGTCCAACCCGTTAAAGCTCTCTGCTTCCTGGAGTGTCTGGAGCGCCCGCTGGCATCCCTTCTGGGAATGGGAAAGTGACTGGGAGTGGGAAGATGATGACTGCGACAGCAGCTGTCCCGCAGACTGCGACGGCGACCACGGGCACTGGGAAGACAACGGGGAATGGGTGGATCATGGATGGTATGACTTTACCTCCACCGAATACTCCGCTTCGCTGAGCGCGGACATGGAGATCCATCCGGACGACATCGTGCCCACCGCCCAGGGCGACCTAATGAAGAGCGGCTATGGCATCAAGGAGGATGTGACTGCGCGCTTCCACGCTAATGCACCCTCCAGCCACTTTACGCCGGTACAGACTGCCGTTTCCTACTTCCCGGAGTTTGACTACGACAGCTACTGGCGGCTGCTCGTCTGCGACGGCGGGAACCCTGCACACCTGTACTTCAAGCCGAATGAATATTCCACCTACGGACGGAATGTACATTTCACGCCGGTCTGGTATCCGGATGACGCCTATACTGTCTATACCTACGTTATCGATGCATGGACTCCCTCCGGAATGCTGTCCATGAACGTAACTGACTCCATACAGATCCGTGGCAGCCTGTATGATGACTGGTATTCCAAGCGTGAATAGCATTTCCTTATGCTACTATGCCGGGACATTGGCATTTCTTGCACTCTTTGCCCGGTATGATGCAAAGCACCACAAAGTCCGTAACAGGTCTCTGATCCTATTCCTCCCCTGGTGCTTTGTCTCCATACCGGTCCGGGTGTATGCAGGTGTATCCCCGTCCCTCCTCTCCGCCAGCCTGACTGCCCTCTTAGGCTTTCTTGCCGGCGGCGGACTGTTCCTGATCACCGCCATTGCCACAAAAGGCGGGATCGGGGGCGGGGACATCAAGCTGGTGGCACTCCTTGGGCTCTGCTATGGGATGGAGCAGACTGCAACTTTAGTGACCATTGCCTGCCTCATCGCCCTGATCCATGTGTCAGACATTGCTGAAAAACAAGGCAGGATACCCAAGAATATTCCCTTTGTGCCCTACCTTACTGCCGGCTGCCTGATCCAGACCATCATCCTGCTCTATTTCTGGGGAGAATGAACGACCAAACAAATTATAAAGGAGAAATGAACCAAAATGAAAATGAACAACCGATTTATTTACGGTATTTTAAGCATTGTGCTCGCCGCCGTCATCGCTTTCATCAGCATCTCGGTGGTCACCCGCGCCACGAACGGGACGAAAGATATCGTCCGCGTGAAGAATGCGGTAAACCGGGGAACCCGCATCACTGAGGATGACCTGGAGATCGTCAAGGTCGGCAGCTTCAACCTGCCGGAAAACGTCGCCAAAAAGATTGAGGACGTGGCAGGCACCTATGCAGCCACAAACCTCTGTCCGGGGGACTACATCCTGCCCCAGAAAGTGAGCAGCTCTCCCCTGTCATCCGACCAGACCCTGAACCATATCCCCGATGGCAAGGTTGCCATCTCCATCACGGTGCAGCATCTTGCAAACGGCCTGTCAGACAAACTGGAAAGCGGCGACATCATCCGCCTGTTCCACTATGACAACACGACAAATGTGATCGATCCCGTGGTGGACATCCCTGAGCTGCACTTCATGAAGGTGCTCTCTGTCACGGACTCGGACGGCCTGGATATCGACTACACCACCCCGCCTGCAGAGGATGAGGAACGCCAGCAGACCGCAACCATCACCCTCCTCGCTTCCCCGGAGCAGGCCCTGCTCTTAACCCGCTTTGAAAATGAAGGCGTCCTGCATGCCGCCCTGGTGAGCAGGGGCAATGAGGCGCTTGCGGATGAACTGCTGGAGAGACAGGACAGCCTCTTACTTGAGATGTATGCAGATCTTGACGGGGACGGCACACCCGACGGGGAATACACGCAGGAGAACCTTCCGGAAAACACGGGCGCACCTTCTGAAACAGCGGCAAATGCCGGGGAGACGAAAGGGGGCGACCACTGATGGCCAAGATCGTCACCGTATGGGGAAATCCCGGCTGCGGGAAATCCATGTTCTGCTGCAATCTCGCCAAAGTCCTCACCTCCGGCAAGGACAAAGCGATCATCATCAATGCGGACTCCAGCACTCCCATGCTGCCCGTCTGGATGCCTGACCGCATCCTGGAAGCTTCCGCCTCCATCGGGAACGTGCTCTCGGGACTGGAGATCAATACGGCCATCATCGCGGAAAGAGTCATGGTCTTAAAGGATTATCCCTTTATCGGCGTGATGGGCTTTGCTGCTGGAGAAAATCCCTTCTCCTATCCGGAATTAAAGTATGACCGAATCCGGCTGTTCATCTCAGAGGCTTCCAAGCTGGTGGATTACATCATCCTTGACTGCAGTGCCAACATGCTGAATTTCTTTACCCCGACCGCGATAGAGGCTGCGGACCTGGCTGTCCGCATCATCACGCCGGATCTCAGGGGACTCAATTACCTGCGGGCGCACCAGGCCCTGCTCACGGATGAGAAATTCCATTATGACAGGCATCTCACCCTGGCAGGCATGGCGCGTCCCTTCCATGCACTGGACGAGATGGATCATCTGATCGGCGGATTTGACGGACTGCTCCCCTATGCAAAGGAGATCGAGCGCTGCGGAACGGAGGGAAGAATGTTCCAGGCGCTCGGTTACTGCAACCAGCGCTACTTAAATTCCCTGCATCTCGTTGCAGATACCCTTGAAAGACTGGGCATGCCGGAAGATGGGCCGAAGCCGGAGGAGACACCGGAACCAGAATATGAAGCTCCCGTCCAGGAAGAATTCCGGGATAAAGGCGTGGACATCATTCCCGGGAAAAAATGGGCAGTAAACCAAAGAAAGGAGCGCACCAGAAATGGCAATGGAATCCTTAAATGAGATGTTCTTTACCTCATCCGTGAGCGAGGATATGACCTACGACCAGATCCTTGAGGATGTCCAGAAATACTGCACACAGAACCATTCGGACAAGCTTTCCACGGAAGGCAACCAGGATGAAGCAAGGAAGCTTTTGCGGGAATTCATCTCCCAGTATATCCTGAGCAGATCCTACCATGTGGAAGGACTCTCCACAGATGAGCTGTGCGACACGCTCTACGAAGATATGGCAGGCATCTCCTTCTTAAAGAAATGGATCTACAAGGAAGGCGTGGAGGAGGTCAACATCAATGCCTATGACGACATTGAGGTGATCATGAGCGGCGGACGTTCCATGAAGATACCAGACCGTTTCCAGTCCCCCCAGCACGCCATCGATGTGACCAGGAGGCTCCTTAGTTCCTGCGGCATGGTCATAGATGACACCATGCCCTCCGTCATCGGGTTCCTGGACAAGAACATCCGTATCTCTGTGGATAAGACGCCCATCGTGGATGCGGATGTGGGGATCAATGCCTCCATCCGTATCGTCAACCAGCAGACTGTGACCAAGGACAAGCTCATCGCCTCCGGCTCTGCCACTGAGGAGATGCTGGATCTTTTGACCTGCTGTATGCGGTACGGCGTGTCCGTCTGCATCGCAGGAAGCACAGGATCCGGCAAGACCACCGTGATGAGCTGGCTCCTGTCCATGGTACCCGACAACCGCAGGCTCATCACCATTGAGGAGGGGAGCCGGGAATTTGACCTGATCAAGCGGGACAAGGACGGACATGCCGTCAACAGCGTGGTGCACCTATTGACTCGTCCCCATGAAAACCCGTCCCTCGACATCGACCAGGATCTTTTGCTGGAACGGGTGCTCAGAAAACATCCGGATGTGATCGGCGTCGGTGAGATGCGCTCCGCCAAGGAAGCCCTGTCCGTAGCGGAAAGCTCCCGTACCGGACACACCGTCGTCACCACCATCCACTCCAATTCCTCAGAGTCCACTTACCGCAGGATGATGACACTGGCAAAGCGCAAATACAACATGGCCGACGACATCCTGATGCAGATCATGGTGGAGGCATACCCTATCGTGGTCTTCACCAAGCAGCTGGAGGACGGCAGCCGCAAGATCATGCAGATCATCGAGGGCGAGGACTACCAGGACGGGAAGCTCCTCTACCACCCGCTCTACCAGTTTGACGTTACAGACAACCGGACGGACGAAAACGGGAAAGTCACTGTCATCGGAAAGCACAGGCGGTTAGGCGATCTTTCCGAGACACTGAAGAAACGGATGCTGGACAACGGCATCCCTGCCACCAAGATCAAGCCGTTTTTAACACACAAGACGGCGGAAAAACAAGAAAAAGGAGGTGCCTAAAGCATGTTCTGGATGCAGCTGTCAGTTTTTTTATTGCTCGTAAACGGGCTGTTCACCCTGTTAGGCGTGAAGTTCACCGACTTCCTCCATGTCCTCTCCTTCTCCAGGAAAAGTTCCCTGAAGGATGACATGGACGTAATGCTCGGCAGGCCTGCCAAAAACTTTTTTGACAGGGAGACCATGGAGATCGAACAACTCTTAGAAGCGACCGGCAGGGCCGGCAGGTTCGGGTTAGTAAAGCAGGTATCCGTCTTCCTGTTTGCTGCGGGAGCTGCCATAGCCTTTTTGTTGAACAACCCTTTCCTGATCCCGGTCCTCGGTGCAGGCTTTGCCTTCGCCCCGGTCTGGTACCTGCGTTCCACCGCTTCCGCCTATAAAAAGCACTTAAACGAGGAGCTGGAGACGGCGATCTCTGTCATCACCACCTCCTATTTAAGAAGCGGGGATCTGCTCAAAGCCATCAAGGAAAACATACCGTACTTAAATTTCCCGGTGAAATCCCACTTTGAGGCTTTTATCACAGACTCGGAGATGCTCA
Organism: Lachnospiraceae bacterium; assembly: GCA_017476665.1. Lineage (GTDB taxonomy): Bacteria > Bacillota > Clostridia > Lachnospirales > Lachnospiraceae > Acetatifactor. The sequence goes on from JAFUZJ010000001.1 coordinate 62,216, forward strand.
ATGCAAACATGATCTCCAACATCAACTCGCTGAAGATGAAGATACCAAACCGTGTCTTCCATGAGTGGTGCAATACCCTGATCCAGTGCCAGAGTGACCGGAGCATGAAGAATACCCTGACCTTTACGGTACAGAAATTCTCTGACCAGCGTATCGTACAGTCAGAGCTGGAGGCGATCATCAACGAGCCCAAGAAGGAAGCGATCACCATGATGTTCCTCGTGATCGCCAATATCCCGATCCTGTATGTCCTGAACAAGTCCTGGTTCGAGACACTGATGTTCACCACCCCCGGCAAGATCACGCTTGCCATCTGTGCTGCAGTGATCCTGTATTCCTTCACCCGGATCATGCAGCTCTCCAAACCCATTGAATATGGGGAATGACAAGGCAGATGCGCCGTTCCTGCCTGCCATGCTACTTAAACGGCGCAGAAAGGATAGAACAATATGCCCCCAATACTATATGCAGCCGCATTTTTTGCAGGGATTGGTTTCTACAACCTGATCTGCGCATTCACGGATGTGCCGACCGCCAGGACCTCCCGCATGATGATGCTTGCCAAGAAACAGACCGGCACCGTGGATGACAAGCTCTTTGATGTCTATGTCACACGGGTTGCCCAGTACCTTGCACCCTTCCTGCACCTTGATCCCATCAGGCGCGGAAAACTGGAGGCTGACTTAAAGATAGCCGGCATCCCGCTGACACCGGAAGCCTACACGATGAAAGCCTTCCTCACTGCTGCAGCTGTCTTTGTATGCGGCCTGCCCTGCTTATTCCTCATGCCCCTGTTCGGCATGCTCCTGTGCGGAGCCTCAGTGTTAGTATGGTTCACAACCTACTCCAAGGCATCCGACATCGTGAAAAAAAGGAAAAAGCTCATTGAGGCGGAGCTGCCCCGGTTTGCCGTGAGCATCCAGCAGAGCCTTGAGACAGACCGTGATGTCCTGAAGATCCTGACCTCCTACCGCAAGATCGCAGGGGTCCACCTGGCACAGGAACTCGATACGACTATTGCTGATATGCGGACGGGCAACTATGAAAATGCCCTGCTCCACCTGCAGAACCGCGTCGGCAGCACCATGCTCTCAGACATCGTGCGCGGGCTGATCGGCACACTGCGGGGCGACGACCAGCAGATGTATTTCAAGATGCTGGTATTCGACATGCGCCAGATCGAACAGAGCAACTTAAAGAAGGAAGCCGCAAAGCGCCCCAAGAAGATGCAGAAATATTCCATGACAATGCTGTTCTGCATCCTTTTGATCTATGTGGTGGTGCTCTCCGTGGAAGTCGTAGGCTCCCTGGGCTCCTTCTTTTAACCGGCTTCAGGCTTTCAAGGAGGTGGTGCCTATGTGACCAGGATAACAGGAACCCGTAAACCCGCCAGAGCAGGATGTGCACAGCCCATCCGGCCATCCTTCCTGCCCCGGCAACTCAAGCAACCAGTAAACAAAAAAAGGAGAACAATTCAAAATGAAAAAGTTTATGACAGCAACTAAAAACAAAGCAGACAGAGCATTCATCCGCATGAAGAATGTACTGGCAAACGAGCGCGGAGACTTCTACATCTCTGACGGCGTGAAGATCATCATTGCCGTCGTCCTGGGCGCACTGCTCCTCGCAGCCCTCACAGGCCTGTTCAACAATACGGTCATCCCCCGCATCACGCAGGAGATCCAGAACCTCTTTGCATGATCCACGGAGGGCACCGCATGGACAGTATGCTGAGTATCAGCTTTAAGACGATATCCAACTTCATGGAGGCGGCGGGAGGAAACTTCCGCTCCTCCATCTATGTATCATGCAGGAAGTCCTGTGAAGCTGCAGACGGCTGCCAGGATTTCCTCTTTATCCCGGGCAGGGACTGCAAGCCCATCATCTTTCCCATCAAGGATGCAGAACAGTTTTTCCACATGCCCATTGACCCTTCCGAGTGTGCAGGCATCATGTCAAGCTCCTGCTTCCTCCTCTTATACAGGAAATACCTGGACATGGAACTGCCCTCGGACGGGGAATGTCCCATCAAGGAGCTGCTCCACAGGGCAAACTCGGAGAAAATTGGTAATAATTGGTAGTTTAGACGGAAATGACATGAGTTTCTGCGTTCAGTCCATAGGAATTCTTCTTTTCTTTCGTTACAATAAAGCCAGGCAATACATAAACCGTATGTAATCAATATGTATTATTTTTGTATCACGACGAGAGGAGGAAAAAACCTATGAAAAAGACAAAAAAGAACAGACAGCCCGCCATCAAATGTCCCTACTGCGGCAGACCTGCAGTGCTCAGGAAGGCTGAGTATGTATATAGAGAGAATGCCCGAGAAGGATACCTGTATGTATGCAGCGGTTACCCCGCCTGCGACTCCTATGTGGGAGTGCATGCGGGAACCCTGGAGCCGAAAGGAACACTGGCGGACGGGAACCTCAGACACAAACGGATCGAAACACACCGACTCTTCGATGCCATCTGGAAGAACGGCATCCTGTCACGCAAGGACGCATACCGCTGGATGCAGGATACCTTCTGCCTGACAGAGTCCCAGGCACACATAGCGGCATTTTCCGAATACAGGTGCGACTGCCTGATGGAAGAATGCCGCAGGGTGCTTGCAAACAACCGGATCCGTCCTGCCTGTTGAATAAAGAAAGGGGGATTTCACCATGGATACCATACTGAACGCAGAAAAAAGAAAACTCGTGGAAGACCATCTTTACCTAGTCTCTGCCATCCTGCGCACAGCCATCCGTTCCAATGAATCCATACCGGATCTGTCCTATGATGATCTGTACCAGACCGGATGCCTGGCGTTATGCCATGCAGCGATCCGGTATGACGAAAGTCGGGGCGCTTCCTTTGCAACCTTTGCGACGAAGGTTATGAAAAACGCCTTGATCAGCTGCTGCAGGCAGGCTGCACACAGGCGGGAAAAGCTGGAATATCTGGATGCGCCCTTACAAGACGGAGAAAACCTGACCTACACAGATCTGCTGGCAGACGAAAAAGCTGCTTTTACCACAAATACGGATACTGAGATCCTTGATCTGCTCACCTGTGCGGAAAAAAGGAGCTCCGGTGTAACAGGAAAAGGAATTATTTCCCTGAAACTTCGCTGTATGGGCTACACCAACCAAGACATTGCTACAATTTACGGCACCCGCTCCAACCACGTGGCTGCCTGGATCTCTAAGGCAGCTCGCTTCCTGCGGGAAGACAAGGATTTCCTGTATAGACTGTCCGCATAGACAGCATGGACGAACCAGAAATAAGCACACTGCACTGCATAAAGAGGAGGAAAAACACATGATGACATTATATACAGCATTAGGAACCTACCACATGACACCGGATGGCACTCCCTGCATCCTTTCTGATGACCAGGAGTTTGCCCTGGACATCCATGAACTGCTCCTGTGGTCCATCCTTACTTTCCGGATCCTGACCTATGATGAGATCCGCCTGGAATTCTATGAAAAGGAACGGGAACTGCATATCATGGCGGATACGGACCTGGATCATTACTTAAACCGACTGACCATCCGCAGGCTCATCATTTCCGGAAGAGATGAGTCCGGCATGGATGCCTTGTATGACCTGTTCGGGCGCCTGTACCTGAAGAAAACGCCGGATGACCTGTTCACGAAGCTTACCGCCTTCCTTGACCTGTGGCTCTTTAAGCACATCCCCTTCCGGAAAGCAAAAGTAGTCTTTGAAAGCCCGGCGCTGGAGCCGCTGGAAAAGAAGCTCCTGCGGATGATAGACAGACAGCTCCTGTCCACTGCGGAACTGATCCAGTGCGCAGTCCGCGGCCGCTTTGACATCCAGGACAGCGATGAACTCATAGACTGCCTGTATGCCGATGGAGAAACGGACTATCAGAGCATCGTGGCAGACACCCGTACCATGGACGAGCGCCGGCCGTTTCTCTCCGCTGTGGCAAATCTGTATCTGAAGCAGAGGATCATGCTGCAGATGTTATAACAATGAAAGAGAGACCATCTCCTGCCCAGTCAACGATCCCAAAGAACCGTGACAAAAGGGTGAGGGCAAGAAACGATCTCTCTTATTCATTTTATAACACATTTTAACGGAAATGAATAACTTTAGATAATAAATTTAAGCAGAGTGATAGTATATATTGTGGTATTTTGTTTGACAAACACAATATATTGTGGTATATTGCAAATGTAATTGATTTTTGTGCCGCTTTTTAAGCAATGCACACGTTGTCTAAGATTGAAATTAGTGTCAGAAAGAAACCATGCACAGGCATGGCAGACTTTTGGCACTTTTTTTGATACAAAAAACCAAAACAGAAAGGAGAAATGAATCATGAGCAGACCAAAAATCATTGCAATCGGGAGGGCGACAGCAGACCTTGAGATGAAGAACAGCCAGAACGGGAAAAACACCAAATATGTGCAGTTCGGTCTCGCGGTAAACATCGGGTATGGGGAGGAACAACACCCCAACTTCTATAACTGCGTCGCCTTTGGGGCTCTCGCCCAGCGCATGATCGATGCAAAGGTCAAAAAGGGGAGTCTGATCCAGATCACAGCGGATCAGGAACTTGTGGAGTTTACCAGAAAGGACGGCTCGCCCGGCACCATGGCAAAGCTCACCCTGTTAGACTGGGACTATGTTCCGACGAACAAGCCCAAGGATGACGCAAATGGCAACACACCCGCATCAGCATCTGCACCGGCAGAAATGGAAGACGGCTTTGCGCCTGTCGAAGACTGCGGCGACAATGGACTCCCGTTCGATTGACAAAATGCAACCAGGCCAGTCTAGACGGACAAAAGAGGAATTGCAGGAAGGCTTTCAGGCTTTCCGCAGTTCCTCTTTTTTTATTTCCACAAAACCGGGAACCGGGCATGTCGTCCGACATCTCCTCTCCCACCAAACAAACACACAAACATGAAAAAAGAAAGGATGAACACAAAATGAAGAAAGACTCAAGGCTCACCAAACTCTATCTCCCTGTCTCTTTGGTACTGCTCTTTGCTGCAGGTACCTGCAAGGGACAGGCGCAGAACATCATGGCTGCACTATTAGCAGCATGGACAATCCTCATGGTGCTATCCAGCTTTTCCGGATCCAGGCTCCATGCCAAAGCAGAAACGGACCAAAAGACAGATAGCCTCTTCTTTTTCCGAAGAAAACTGGACAGGAATCCCATTCAGCCTGATAGCAGAACAACCAAGCCGGACAGTACGCCCTCCGGGAAGCCGGATGGGGACACAGAAACACCGGACTCCCGGATGGGAAACTTGAGTGAGGCAGAGCTGAGTCAGCTCATGCAGCATATCTCGCTGCGGATCTCCGACAAACTGAAGTCTGCCTATCCTGAAGCAATCTGGCAATGGACAAAGGAACCGTCACTAAAGAGCATTCTTTCCGGAGCCACTGTGCGGATCAGCGTGGAACACATGGAGAAATATACCCATGCCGACATCAGCTTTGACCGCTTCGGGCGCATCCATATCGAGCCCATGACCATCGGCTCCTTTGGTACAGCCGGGGATGATGGCACAGATGGTTCAGATCCAGAGGAAGATGACGATGACAAGAAACCTTCAGAGCCTTCCGTGACTGACCCTGCCGTATGGTACCAGCTGATCGGCCAGAAGATCCTCGATGAACAGATCAGCAGCCTGAACGCCAAGGGGCATACGAAGCTCACCATCAATGAAAAGGGCGACATCCTCATCCGGAAAGAAAAGAGTGATGTCATCCTGACCACCATGGAGGCATTCCCGGCAAAGAACTACTGGCCGGATCTGGTGTCCCTTCTGTCTGAAGACGAACTGAATGCCAAGATCACGGGCGACAGACTCCAGATCTCCTGGATCTGATCCTCTAAACGCATTTCTGCAAAAGCACCCAAATGATCAACTACAATCAACCATCAGAAGTAACCACAAAAACAACCACAAAACACAAGAAGACCAAAAGAAAGGAAAAAAAGAAAATGGCAAAGATAGCATTATTCAGCTCCTGGACCTGGAAGTTTTCCCTTCCTGCGCCCTTTGATACGATTACTGACACAATCAGCAAGACATACTACTCCAAATACGCACCTGCCACCAGTCCCAAATCGACACTGCACTCCTCAATCCTGAGCGCAGTGCTCGCTTACATGGACATTGACACTACCCTGACACCGGCTCCTACATCCCCCAGTGCCATCGGCACCCAGGATGACCTGACCGTTGCGGAATACCAGAGCAGGACGGGCGAGATCCATGTGGTAGTGCATAACAAAAGGAACGGCAAATTAAATGTGGCATGTTTCGCAGACGAAACGTCCGCCGGCAAAGTTTACTCTCTGAAGGATCGTGGAAACACTGGTACAGCCCTGTTCTTTGCACTGATGCCGGAAGCACTGGAAGATGACGAATTCCGGGAAAACTACCAGGATCTTGGCAAATGCAGGGATGCCGGCTATCCCGACATGGATGAGGCGACAAAATATGCCTTTATCCTCTGCGATAACTTCTATCGCAGAATCGAGAGCGCGGATGTCCTTCCCAGTGCAGGGATCCCTGTCAACATCCCAAAGACAAGTAATCTCCCTCTGATCACACCCTTAAACCTGACCAAGAAGACCTATGTGCCAAAGAGCGTGCTCTACGGAACCTTCCGTATCCTTACGGGAACGGCTGCGTCCGCTTCAGGCATCACAGTCAACAAGGATGATTTCGTCGGAAAGTACGCTCTTTCAGAACGGGCCTTATCTACAAAGGAGCAGCTGATGATCCCTCAGATTGAAGACTGGTACCTGATCCCTCCTGAAGTCGTCTCCATCTGCAAGCATGCAAAAATGACCTCTGCCGGCAGCCAGCCCATGCGTAACTTCATGATGCGAGGACCGGCAGGAACCGGAAAGACAGAAGGTGCAAAGGCTGTAGCGGCAGGACTGGGACTACCCTACCTGTACTATACCTGCTCTGCCAACACCGAAATCTATGACTTTCTGGGGCAGATGCTCCCGGAAACGCAAAAGGCAGGGGAGGCTGAGACAGAATACCCAACACTCATGGATATCCAGATGGATCCGCCGTCCGCTTACTGCAAGCTCACAGGCGAGTACGACGAGAGCGTCACGGAAGACATCGTTTACGACAAGCTCTGTGAAGTGATCGAGCAGGATGCCAGGGCGATGACAGAGGACAACAAGGGTGGGCAAAGGTTCCGCTACGTGGAAACGCCCCTGATCACCGCGATCCGCAACGGCTACGTGATCGAGATCCAGGAACCAACGGTGATCGCCAATCCCGGCGTACTGGTGGGATTAAATGCGCTGCTCGACAGATGCGCCAGCATCACGCTTACCACCGGCGAAGTGATAAAAAGACATCCTGATACAGTCATCATCATCACGACCAACAACAATTATGCGGGATGCCGTGACATGAACCAGTCGGTCATCTCCAGAATGAACCTGATCTTTGACATGGATGAGCCGGATCTGAACACGCTGGCGGAAAGAGTCATGAAAGTCACCGGATGTACTGACAATACCGCTGTCATGGAAATGGCTGCCGCCACAAAAGACATCAGCGAGCACTGCAGGGAGACCTTAATCAACGACGGAAGCTGCGGCGTCCGTGAACTGATCAGCTGGGTACAGTCCTACATGGTGACCGGAAATATCCTAGAGTCGGCGCAGTTTACAATACTGTCCTCCGTATCCGGTGATCCGGACAACCGGGCAGATGTACTCACGACCTGTCTGGAGCAGAAATTTGCCGCCTGAAAAGGAAGTAACTGCCTATGATCAATGAACAGCGACTCAGAAATAATCTGGCAAAGAACATGAAGTACCTCCGGCTGATCAAAAGACCGCGTATTTCACAAAAGGCACTTGCACACTATATCGGCACCACCCAAAGAAGCATCTCCCGCTATGAATGCGGCGAAGCACTACCACCCCTCTATATCCTGGCCGGAATCGCCAGATACTTCGGGTGTACCATGGATGAGCTTCTGCAGGATGGGCTGCCGGAAAAGAAAGGAAGGGACATAAAAGAATGAGAACATCACACACTGCGATCAAGCGCATGATCCAGGACGAGAAAAAGAAACTGACGGATGAGCAGGTATTTGCCTCCAGACAGTTTGCCGCTTACCTGACAGACATTGCGGAGAGTGTCACCGGACGATACAAAAGGCACAGCAAGGTACAAACATTCTATGACACGGGCGAAGACGCAGAGGTCGGGCACACCGACAACCACACCATCACCATCAACACAGGCAACTTCCTGACACGGAGTTTTCCCACGAAAGCCCTTATGGCAGACAGCCTTGTGGGAATCGTCGGGCATGAGTGCGGACACATGCTCTTCACCGATTTTATCATGCTGCAGACCTACTTTTCAGCTCTTGCGGGCGGGCTTTTCTACCCGCATGAACCCGAGGATCTCTCCCACACCCAGAAGCGCAGCCTGGAGCAGATCAAGGAAGCCATGGAGGAAAAGGATGAGGCGGTGATCAAGGCCATCTCGCACATCACCCACAGCCTCGCTAATGTCATGGAGGATGTCTATATTGAAGCCAGAATGTGCGACAGCTTCCCCGGCTCCATCCGATCAGGCATCCTGCTCAACAACCTGCGCTTTGCGGATATGATGAAAACTGTCAAGCAGGAGATTGATGCCTCCCACTACGAGGTGTGTATCCTGGTCAACCTGCTGATCCAGTACGCTAAGACAGGCGATATCCATGATCCCGAAGACTGCAAAAGCCCACTGCTGAATACTTTTTATGCTTGTGTGCCTTTTATCGACAACGGCGCATACGACGATGACGCAAGGGTACGCTTTGATTCTGCCAACCAGATCCTCCTCTATTTGTGGCCACACATGAAAGACTTTGTGGAAAAGGTACGGGAGGATATCAAAAACGGCACTTCTGAGGCGGAAGCAGCCATGACAGCCCAGATCGGCAGCGGTACCCCACTGCCCGGGCTTCCCGGCATGACCGGAAAGCCAGCCAAAGGCACAGGAAGTTTCAACCATGATCCTGCTAAAGAGGATGAGGAAAAAGAGGAACTCCAAAAAGTGCTGGAACAGGAGCTTGGACGCATCCCTCTGACTGACACGGATGAGATCAGTGAAGGGGAAGATGGCGGCACCACTAGGAATAACGGCTACGCCGGAGCAGGATATGTCTCAGAAGCAGCATCGGACATGGACCGCATCATGACACAGATAGCTGAAAATGTTGCATATACCCGTTATGATGAGGAGCTGACCGACGAACTTCAGCAGAAAGCAAAGCAGATCCGCTACGGGAATGCTCACGAAGGCATCCGTGTGAGGGTAAACCGCATGCATTATGTTGAACCCTCCTGCATGGAAGCCTACCAGAAAGTTGCCCCGCCCCTCATGCTGATCTCCAAAAGGCTCCAGAAGCAGATCTCCCAGATCTTAAAGGACTACAAGAGTGGAGGAAAGTTGGACAACCTGCCAATGGGAAAACGGCTCAATGTCCGCAATGCCTATCATAACGACGGCAGGATCTTCTACAAGCTGAAGCTCCCCAATGACAGAACGGACATTGCTGTTGCAGTCTTAAATGACGAGAGCGGCTCCATGTGTTCCTGCGACCGCATCACTTATGCCAGAGCAGCTTCCATTATCCTCCATGATTTCTGTAAAGCATTGGATATTCCCATAGCCATCTATGGACATACAGAGGAGTATGATGTGGAGCTCTTTGCCTACGCAGAATTTGACACCATTGACAACAAGGACAAATACCGGCTGATGGATATGTGTGCCAGGGGCGGAAACCGGGACGGAGCAGCACTCCGCTATGTGGCAGAACGGCTCATGGAACGTCCGGAAGAGATCAAACTGCTCATCATTATCTCGGACGGACAGCCTGCAGGGGACGGTTACTACGGAACGGAAGCGGAAGCTGACCTGCGTGGCATCAAGAGCGAGTACACCAAGAAAGGCATCAAACTGTTTGCAGCCGCTATCGGCAGCGACAAACCCAACATCCAGAGGATCTATGGCGACGGGTTCCTCGACATCACCAACTTAGAGAAGCTCCCGGTCAATCTTGGGAAGCTCATTATCGAGCAGGTGAAGAACCGGTATGCCGCCTGATCAGATTAAAAAAAACGAAAGTGAGGACCGAAAACATGAATGAAAACTACATCTCGAACCAGATCGCTGTTTACAAGAACAGCAAAACCCTGATCGAATTCCAGGACAAGTTAAAGACCGCCTCGGTGGAAAGCTACGCGCATATCCATGCGGACGGAGAACGGACTGAGGACGGCAGGAAAAAGCACTCCCTTATCGGCATCCTGATGAAGGACTATTCCAACGGGACGGGCGATAAGGCTGTCACGGTGACAGCCAACATTTCGCCAGAGGAAGCAAAATTCATCCTCTCCCGCATCACGGCAGGTTTCCAGGAATACACCTTCCAGCAGGAGAAGATCTTCGGCAACCCTGATGAACACGGATATGCCGCTGTCACCAAGCTGCGTATCCTCCGGGCGACCAGGGACAATAAGGGCAATGAACGCAAGATGCCCTGGTATGTAGAAGTGGAAAACGGCAAAGGCATTCCCTTAAAGAATGCCGCCGGCGGCACCTACATGAAGCCCAAATCCTTTGTTTCTACGGGGAAGGTTTATGCGAATCTGACGGATCTTGACCTGTTCAAGCTGTTAAGCCGCGTATCCTCCTATGTGGACTCCTGGGAACTTGCCGTTGCTCCTTATCTCATTAAAACTGCCAAGCAAGCCATCACAGAGCGCCAGAACGCCCAGGGGCAGACAAATGCTGCATAGCGGGAAGGAGACTCTATGAGAGAAGACAATGTGGGGATCATCCGTCACATTGACGATCTGGGGAGGATCGTGATACCAAAGGACATCCGCCGGATGCTCCATATCAATGTAGGCGATCCCGTAGAGATCAGCGCAGGCAGGGACGGTATGCTCATGAAACGTTACCGTCCCCTGCCCGACTTAAAGAGTGTCTGCAATATGCTGTTAACTGCCTTCGGCAGAGGATGCAGCTCTGTCTGCGTCATCACTGACACAGAGCATGTCATAGCCAGCAAAGGCATCACCGTATCGTCGGAAAGACCTCTGGCTCCTGCTCTGGCAGAGTACATACGTGCCGGAAAAAGCTATATCAACCGAGGAGACAACGCCTTCGACCTGTTCGGGGGCAGCTCCTTCCCGGTGGCTTCCATCTCATCTGTCATCGAAGACGGCAGATCCTACGGAGCCGTGATCCTGCTCCAGTACAATGAAGTCGCAGACTGGGCTTATGACCGATCAAAAATGCTTGCTGACACCCTATCCCAGATCTTACAGGACGGAGAGTGAAATGACTGTCAACAAAGGAGGCAATGCCTATGTTCTTAAAAAAGAAACCAAAACCTCATGTGTCCATTACGGGAATGCTTGTGGAGCGGATTCGCCTCGGACGCCCCGCCGTATATCTCTATCACGGCGAACTGATCCGGACAACTGCGGTACAGGCTATCCTGGAGGCAACACCCGAACGGGTATGCTTTGAGACCAAAAACAGCATCTATGAGCTTTCCAACGATACATTTCCGAAGGAAACTCCAAATGCCGCATAAGAACCAGCTAAACGAAACACTAATAACACCGGGCTGCCTGTCTGATACCTTATCAGTGCGGGCAGCTCCTTTACAGAAGGGAGGCTGACCCGCCCTATGAATAATGCACAGGATTTATCAACAGAAACCAAACTGAAGGAGCTACGGGAAGCCCTGCTCCAGCCCATGACAACTTTACGGAACAACCTGAGCAAAGTCCCTCTGGATGTGCTGAAGACCAAGTATAAGCAGGGATATGACGCACTTATCCTGAAGCTGCAGAATGCTGCTTCGGATTATGCGCTTCTCCTTGTCTTCCACAGTATCCGCATTCCAAGAGATTCCCTTGAGGAATGTGCGCAAGGCATGAACCAGCTGATCCAGGAAACGGGGGTATTGAAAAGACTCTCACATGCAGTCTATAAAACGCAGGACATTGATGCTTTTGAGCGAGAAGCTTTTGCCATGCGGAAGACTGTCCTCAAGGAGCTGGCTGACCGATATGGTGAACAAGCTCTTATATCGGTAGATGAAACCTGGCAACCTCTTGTTGAATTACAACCAAATAAACAAAAGAAAGCAGGTTAGGAATATGAAAAATGTAATGAATATTAAGAGAACCATCCGTGGCAGGCACATAAACATCCGTTTGACGGAGCATGAGCTGACAAAAGCATACCGGATGAGGCGCAGTCAGTATCTGGCTGAAGATTTCCGGAATATGCTGGACTCCTGTTCCAGTGATTATGAACACATACGCCCTGAGCTTCTGAACCAGGAGCAATGGCTTTATGCTGAACTGGAAGACTTATATGACCAGATTGATGACTCCAACCGAAGTTATAATGAGATGCTCCGGGAATGTCTTGACAGACTGGAGAAAAAATTAGATCCGCAAAAGAAATAAAACAAAGCTGTCCGGCAAACAAATTATGTCGGGCAGCTTTTTTTACATCACTCCCAGATAATTATAAATCATCCCTCAATCCCTTAAATACCGGCTGTCTCAGTGCATCCAGCGTATTGGGCATATATTCTACCGTGCAGACCTGATCGGGTTTACACCAGATCACATTCTCTTTATCCTTTGGCTTTCTTCTAAATGGACAATCCGCAGTTTTTAAGATGCGTGTGATCTCCCGCCGTACCCCCATTGTGACTGTCCCGGCATATCTAAGCTCCCCGCCCTCATACTCACCGAGGATCAGGCTTGTCATCTTGCCGGTCTCATAGCCACAGATCACAAATTCCCTGTCTGCCATGCGCTTGAATTTGATCCAGTCCTTTGTCCGCTTGTCCGGATAATAGAGGCTGGAAGCCCGCTTTGCCACCACTCCCTCCAGCTTTTTTTCCACCGTCATCTGAAACAAACGGGTTCCTTTCTCCTCAATATATCTGGAGAGCGCAAACCGATCTTTTTCCATGACCAGACCGCTCAATATCTGCTTCCTCTCCATCAGGGGCGTACCAAACAGCACCTTCCTGCCGGCCTGCATGCAGTCATATGCAACAAAAGAAGCAGGAAACCTTCCTGCCCCCATTTCAATCCTGCTTTTACTTGTAAGCATGGTCCTCTTCTGCAGTTCATAAAAGTCCGGTACACCGTTCACCATCACCACAAGCTCCCCGTCAAGCACGCACTTTTCCCTGACCTGCTCATGGCAGCCCTGAAGCTCTGGAAACCTGGGAAGCAGCTCCATGTTCCGCTTATTCCGCAGGATTGTCCTGCCCTCTTCCAGATATGCGACGCAGCGAATGCCGTCCAGCTTCAGTTCATAGATCCATTCCGGATCATCAAAAGGCTCCTGCATCTTCTCGATCAGCATCGGCTTGACATTTTTTTCCAAAAACAGATCCATCATGCGCTGCCTGCCTTCCTCTTATTTCCGGTGCTTTTCTTTGTCTGCTCCAGAGATTTCTGCAACGCCTCCATCAGATCTATCACATTATCAGGGCTGCCGGTATCTGCCGTTACGATCTCCTGTCCCTGTATTTTCTTCATAATAGCATCCTTCAGCCTCGCCTGATACTCGTCCCTGTAAGCAGACGCATCAAACTTCTCTGTCATGTTGTTTATGAGCATCCGTGCCATTTCCAGCTCCTTCTCCTCCAGCTTTATTTTGGGAACCTGCTTTGGCACTGCTGCAATTTCATCCTCATAATACAGCGTCTTGACGATCAGCCCATCCTTTAACGGATATAACACCAACAGTTTATCATTGGTTCCTATGACCGTCTTGGCAATCGCCACCTTCTTTTCCGACAAAAGTGCCTGCCGCAAAAGTTCAAATGCCTTCTCCGCACCGGTTTCCGGTATGGCATAATAGTCTTTTTCATAATAGATCATGTCCACCTCGGACATCCTGGCAAACTGAAGGATATGGATCGTCTTGTCCTTTCTCGTCTTGATCTTCTCCAGCTCATCATCCGTCATCACAACATATTTATCCTTTTCATACTCATACCCCCGGATAATGTCCTCATTCTTCACTTCCTTGCCGCAATGACTGCAATATTTCTTGTACTGGATGCGGGCTTTACTCTCCTTCTCCAGCTGGTTAAAATGAATGTCATTGTCCACCGTCGTCTTGTATAGGCCAACAGGGATCAAGACCAACCCCATTGAAATGGAGCCTTTGTGTGCTACTGCCATTATCATCACCTCTTGGGCTTAGTATTGGCATATTGCAGTTTTTCATACAAAATTTATATCCGCATATCATTTGACTCTGACTTCCAGCCCTTCCATCTGAAGCCCAGGCAGTCCCACCAGATACCATCCGTCTGCCATCTCCACCCTTGCAGGCACCCAGATACCATTCAGGCCGAACTCAAGCACCTCTCCACAATGTATGCCGCCGTAATCACGGATATCCCCATCTTCGTCACAATATTGGAAATTGTACCTCCCACTTGTTTCATCCAAATAAAGTCTGCCCTGCTTCATTCAGCCACTTCCCTTCTTTCCTTCGTGTCCGGATTTACTTATATGTTTCCTATACTAATAAATACCCAGAATTTCTAAAATACTTGAATTTAATACCTGTAGGGAGCAGTCCATCAACTACCTGCCGCCCCCTGCAGTATATTACTAATCCCTATATCTGCTACACCCGAAATTTCCTGATACATTCCAACAGAGTAGCCGACAGCTCCTGATACAGATCCTCGTCAAACACATTCCTATCCATGGAATTCTTGACCAACAGAGGCTTATACATACTCAATATCTCCTCTTGTGCCTTTTGATCCCCTCCCTTCGCATAAATAAGTAGCTGTTCAAAATCCATTTTTATCTGCCTCCAATTCTTTCCTCAATTTCCGCAACACATAGTAGTAAGACATCTCAGCCTGTTTAGAAGACATCTGAAGCGTTTCTCCTATCTCTGAAAAGGATTCTTCCCCAAACAATCTTGCAAACAATATCATTCTGTCACGCTCCTTCAGATGTTTCAGTGCCCTGGCAAGCTTTCTATCCTCCACCATCTCCAAAAACTCAGCGTAATGCCGCCAATTCTCTAAGAGAAAAGCCGTTCTCTCCACGGTATAGCGGTGATATAGCTCCTCGAAATTTATATGCAGGCTCTCCAACTGATCCACCTGCTCCATATTTACCCAACTATGCCTGCTCTTCTGCATGAGATAGTTTACCCGCTTATTCCTGACCGCTGTTGTAACATACGCAGTAAACCGTATCTGCAGCATATTCTTTTGTATTTCCATTGAATTATCCTCCGTATTCCATGTGATGTCTGAAAACTATGGTTACGGCGGATCTCTGCAATGCATATTTGTAATGTCCTTTTTATGTTATCGTTTTCACATAATTCTGTCGCAAAAATATCCTCTCTATATGTGCAAAAAAACTCCTACGTGACCATTGAGCACATACTCTGCCACGTAGAAGCTCCTTTTAGTACTCTATATTTTTGTTCCTGCCCTTTGTCTTTATCCTATCGACGATGTTCGTCCACCCTCACCGCACTCACGATCATGCGCACATCCCCGTCGCCGGTGCAGGTGGACAGGGTGATGACGTGGTCTGAAGGCCCTACTTCCACGCCCGTATCCTGCATGGAAATATTCTTCAGCTCTCTGATCAGACCCTTAAAGTTGCCGTCTTCCAGTGATGCGCCGTAAACGTAATAAATGCTGCTGTCCGCTGGGATCTGTCCATAGGCAAAGATCTCATAGCGGTAGATGTAACTGCCTGTAAATATCTGGAAATATCTATGTCCATCATAGTAGTCTTTCTCCGTCCGGTAATACCTGAGCCTCCCGAACATGGAGAGGTTTTTCATGTTGTGGCCGTAGATGAGTGTGTGCGGGTCGGAGAAGTCCCTTGAGCCTTCGCCGTCCAAAAAGATGGAACCCGCATTTGCCGCCTTACCGGTGTATGCGGTGCGGAGATACCTCTCGTTGTCCCCGGAGTACATGACGGGATAGCTGATGCTCTCATTCTCAAAATAAAGCCAGCCTGCCACATCCGGATATGCCGCCTGCAGGCTCTCCAGATCCACGCTGATCTGTTTGTACCATGCCTTTTGTATTCCTTCCGTGCCCGCAGAGCCATCCGCATTTCCACCCGCGCCGATACTTCCTTCTGTGCTTCCCGTATTGGTGCCGCCCCCGTCCGTGCCGTTATCGCCGTTGCCGCTGCCATTCGCCTGTCCCTGGGAAAGCTCTGCCTTGTCAAAGACAGTGACATAATCCGCCTCTGCCTTCCCGTATATCCGGTCCGACTTCCTGTATTCCAGAAAAGTGAACAGCAATCCGCATACAGCGATCAGCACGACCAATGCGCTCACTGCTGAGAGGATCCTGCGCCTGTCCCATTTCCCGCCTGTCTGCTCCTTCTTAAAGCTGCCGAATTTTGCCACGATCCGCTTGCGCTGGTATCTCACCCATTCATTATCCCAGAATTTTCTCTGTATGCTGTTATCCACGGTTTGGCTTTTCTTTGCCGACTTTTCCCTTATCACATTATCCTTTTGCTTTTTCTTTCCCGGCCTTTTTCGGTTTGCCATCCGTCCATGCCCCCTTTATCGCATGAGTAGTAGTCCGTACATCAGAAAAGCATTAGACCGAGGGCTCATGAGAAGTCCCCGGTCTGCTGCTTTGAAAATTTTATATCATGCATAGTTGTTGTCAGTAAATTTAGTCCTACATAAATTTACTTCTGCATTCCCGCTATTCCTGCTCTTTCCTGCGCGCCCTCGTGCTCACCACACCGCCGCAGATGCCTGCCGCTGCAAGGATCAGCCAGAACGCATAGTCAGGAAGTGCATCACTTGTCTTGGGCGATCTGGGTGCCGTAGTGACAACAGGTGTAGGTGTTGCCACGACCTCATCATCATCGTCATCCTCCTCGTCCCAATGGGCTACAAGGGTGATATCGCTAGTCACTGCGGTATCGAAATTCCACTTCGTTTTTGTTCCCTCGATGTACCAGCCGTCGAAATCATAGCCGTCACGCTTCGGATCAGCGGGCTTTGCAACTTTTGCCCCAGTTGCCACAACAACCTGTGTCACGTTGCTATCGTGCTTGGCATCACCTGTCGCATCATCAAAGGTCACCTGATAGGATGCAGCCGTGGTGTACGCCACAGTATAGGTGGAGAAGTATCTTGCGTAAATATAAATCTTGCCTGTTGTGCCGCTTCCCTCCACATAGAATGTGCCGTCCTTATAGCTGCCAGCGGCAGGTCTGCCGGAAAGCCTTGTGAACTGGCTCACTGCTCCACCATGCTCACGCACCACAATCGGATTGTATTTTCCTGTCAGGTCATAGCCAACAGCAATCTCCAGCACCCTGTTCACGTCCGCAATCTCCTGTGCCTCACCGCCGTTCACGCTCTTGGTGACAGTGACATCCAAATACTCCTTCTTCAACTCACTGCTGCTCACGCCGCCAAAGGCTTTATTTACAGATTCCTCAATCTTATTCAGGGTAGTTGTTCCAATCTTCTCCTCAATCTTTTCTTCGCTCTCTAACTTCACTTCCATCTTGACTTCCACGGTAGCCTCCGGCTGTGCTTCGGTGAAATCTTCAAGTGCAGGTACTTCCACGGTTTCCACCGCTGTTTCGGTCACACCTTCGCTCTCTACTACTACCTCTGTCACTTTCTTTGCGGAAGCAAGGTTTATGGTGATGGTGTAATCCGCATAATTCAAGCTGCTGATCGTGAGGATCATCTGGCCGGTCAGTCCGCCGTCATTCTCTGCCACACTGTAGGTAAATACGCCATCTTTCAATGTTCCGGGTGTGATCAGACCTGCCAACGCTCCGGCAGTTTCTACCTTTGCGCCTGCCGGTGTGCCGTCTGCCGCTTCTTTTTGCGCAAGCGCCGCGCCCGCCACCAGATAATCCTTCAGGTCAATAGTCTTATCCTTCACGCCTGCGGAGGAAACCTCTATTGTTTCCGTCACGGTCTTATTCTCGACTGCAGCCTTGCCTATCGTCAGGTTTGCCCCGGTATAACTTATCGTGTAACTGCTGTTTGCCTTTAACGTCCCCTGTCCGATGGCATAGAGTCCGGCGTTCTCGCCCTCTGCCCTTGCCAATGCGCCCGTCAGGACATCCGCTGCCTTATCTTCATACGCAAGTCCCGCCACGGTGTAGGTCAGTGCGGGATCTGCGCTGCCATAGGTCTTTTCCTTTGCCTCTGCGGTCACGGTCAATACAGCCGGTGTGATCTTGAACGTACATTCCGCGCTCACTTCCTTATAAAGTCCTGTTGCCTCATAGGTCACAACTGCCTTGTACGTTCCCACCTGGACAGGCTTTTCTTCACTTTCTTTCTGGTTGGCCTTGGAGATTTCCTTCCCGTCCGCATCCGCCGTCATGGTGTAGGTAATCTTTGAGGAAGCGGCTGCGTTGGTGGAGCTGCTGATCACGGGGGTAATTCCATTCCCGTAAACCGTATCCGCTATGATGATTCCTGCGCTTCCCTCAGCCCTGCCTACTGCAAGGGTTCCCTGTGCAGTAGTTTCTTTGATATATTCCTTGGGCTCCGTATCCGTCTGCCCCTTTGCCACGGTTGCCTGAATGGTGATCAGACCTGCTTTTTTGATGGTGAGCTGCGCACCCTCTATCGTGCCGTCTCCCGCCGGGGTGCTTTCGTCCGCATTTGCCACAATCGCAAAACTGCTGATGTTCACGCCATTCTCAACCTCAAAGAGTTGTGACAGATCGTAGGTCTTTCCTGCCACAAAATCCGTACTCTCATTTTTCCCGGTGATCTCTGCCGCCCTGCCTGTGATGGCAAAGGTCACTTCGGTTTTATTCTCTGCCTTGTCCTTTGCAGTGATCGTATAGCTGCCAAGCTCTGACAGGCCGCTTTCGCCTGCAAGCTGTGTTTCGTCTGCTGTCGCGCTCTTGCTGACAATCTCCGTCCCGGCTGTCTCTCCCTCTGCCGTAAACGTAATCACAACGCTGTCCAGATACTCGTCCTCTACCGTCCAGCTTACTGCCTTATGGTACTCAGTCTGTGCATTCGCTCCGTCTATCTTGACTACAGGCTTTGTGTTATCCAGCACAACGCCATTGGATGCCGCATAGCCTGTATTGCCCGCCTTGTCTGCCACTTTCGCATAGACAATGAATTTCGCATTCGGATTTTTGCTGAAGCTCTTTCCCTCTGTCCAATTCTCTCCCGCAAGGGCTGTCAATTCCTCAACGCTTGAAACTGCCGTTCCGGAAGTGAAATAATAAATCTTATCCACGCCGCTTCCGGCATCTGTTGCCGTGATGGTGACAGTTTCTGTTTCATTAAAGAACAGACCAAAGGTGATCGCATTGAAAGCACTCTTAATGCTGTTCTCCTTAATCGTGATCTCAATTTCGGGTGCTTTATTGTCTGTGATCTCCCAGCCCTTGGAAGCACTTCCGGTATAATTGCCCTTGCCGTTTACCTTGACGGTATAGCCGCCGTATGCGGAGGTGCTTGTGGCGGAGGTGGAATCAATCGTATAGTCTGTATCTTTCACCAGAACCGTTGCCCCGTCCTTCACCGTGATCACCGGCGCCTGTTCTGTCCCGTCATACTCATAGGAATCCTTATCTAAAGTGAGCATTTCGTCTGTCAATGCCTTGGGTGAAATGGTAAAGGAAACCGCTTCACTCTCAGCGCTTTCATAGTTGTCTGATGCTGCAATGGCAGCCTTCACATAATAGGTTCCGGCATTCACGGGAACCGTATTGCCATACGTTCCTGTCTTACTGTCGCTGTAGGTGAAAGATGCGCTATCTGCATCAAACTTTGCTGTGGCTGTGGGCGTTTTCGCCGTATCGCCGTATGTCCAGCCTTCGATGGAAACTGTCACGGGATTTGCAGCTTTCGCGATATTCACCGTGATCGGTTCATATTCCTCATTATCCCTGTGGTCATTATCTCCCACAACCTTATAATAGACCTTGTACTCTCCTGCATCTGTCGCAGCCGGTATCTCTGTAGTGTAAGTGCCGTCTTCCTCCAGCTTATACCACAATGTGCCGCCTGTCGCCGTCCCTGCGGACACAAGTGCCTGCGCCTCTCCGGTATAGGAAAGGGGATTCGCCGCAGGTGCTTCTGTCACCGATGCTTTCTCCTTGATCACCAGCGTGATCGTCATGCCGTATGTCTGCGTGGAAGAACCGATGGTGTAATCCACGGTTGCCGGTGCAGCCAGCCCTTCCACTGTCAGTTTCGCCGTATAAGTACCTGCTTCGGTAGGTGCGGTGGCACTTTCCGTATAAGATGCACTGTCCCCCCTGCCAACATAAGTGATATTTGCCGTAGATACATTCAGCCCTGTTGCTTTATTGAATGCTGCAAGCTCCTCACTGTCAAAGGTTGCCTCCGCACTGTTGCTGTCCGCATCGCTCTTCTTTGTGGGAGCGTGTAACGTGAGCGAAACCTTATGCTCCGACAAATCGCAGGTTCCTGCGGTTTCCCCACAGGTCGCCGTAATGGTCGCCCCGCTTGCCGCATAGGTAAAACTATGCTTATGGATACTCAATGTAATCGCCATCGTGCTTGTGGTGACTTTCGGCTCAATGACAAAATCCGCCGTTGCCTCGCCACCCTCATACAAATCCGTCTCCGCAATAGTGGCTTTCACGCTGTGCGTACCCGATGTGGCAGGCACCGCTTCCGTATAGTCGCCGGTCTTGTTTACCTGATAAGTGTAGGTGACTGCGCCGTTTCCGGTATTGCCCGTGACTGCCGGTGTCTTGGGGCTTTCCCCCGCTGTCCATCCTTCCAGAGATACGGTTGGTGTGATCTTGCCCCTTATTTTGAGCTTGATTTCCATCTGCCCCTTACCCTCTCTGGTGGGATCTTCACTTTCTGCTTTCGCGGGAGTGATCGTATTCGTTTCCCCTTCGGCGTGTACCGTACTCACTGACGGATAACCCGGCGCTAACCCGTTCATGAATAACGCCACCGCCATCACCACCGAGGCTGCGCTTCTCCCTATCCTTCCTTTCTTCATGGGATTCCCTCCTGTTCCATCATGCCGTCCCCTTAAAAAAAGACAGCCCTCTTATTCCTGATCCGTGTTCCAGATACACAAGTATCCGAAATCCTTACTGCACTCTCAGCGTAAGCGCAATGTTCGATCCGTTTAACGGTGTTTGATCCTTTAAGGAAAAACACTCATATTTCAGTAATGCGGGATATTCCCCGCTCTCTAATGCCTGTACTAATTCGATGCTCTTTACCTGCTCCCCCGGCTCTATCAGTTCGGAAGTCCAAAGCACGGTTTCACTCTCTGCACTCCCGGCAGCTCCCTGTTCGTTCCCCGGTGCCTCACCGGAAGCGTTCCCCGTTTCTGCTCCGTTTCCCTGTTCCAGCACAAGACTGATACGAAAATAACAGGTATTCTCCTCTGGATTGTAGAAATTCACACTCTGTTTCTTCTTCCCTGCCATAAAATCAAGACTTTCATATCCGGGAATGGAGATGTTGGGATTCTCTACGATGTTACTGTAATCCTTCTTCGGCTTATCAGCTTTTCCACCCGTATTTTGCGAACAGCCGGAGAGTGAGCCAAGAGCCATTATAGCTATCAGAAAAGCCGCAAGAATTTTATTCAATTTTATATTCATTCGCTCACGACCTTTCACTAATCCATACTGAGCCATTTACTACAGTTCATATAGAAATATACCATTAGAGAATACGGCTATATTACTCAACAGTAAACTTAATCGTTGAAATCCTATATACCATAATTTGCTCTCCAGCTATTGACAGTGAAACGGATTCCGATGGAGTGCCGCTCCATGTCAGTGTTGAACCTTTTACAGTCCAGCCAGAACTCAAATCTCCAGCATTATCCACATTAACACCCTGTTCCTCATCTGAAGTTATTACAATCTGTGAAATTTTACCATCAGTAGAGGTGAAAGTCAGAGAATCGTTATCATTAATATTAAATCCAAATTTACTTTCATCACCCCAAAAATTGACAGAATTGCCTGTGCCTGTAACAGAAATATTTTGATCCTTGTATTTTCCAGATCCACTAGAGACAAAATTATAATAGTCCACTTGACTGCAGCCCCATGTAATAGTGCTCTGTGCACTCTCCACCTTTGCCGTGAATGTCACGGTATCAGAATAATTTCCTGCCGCTTTATTACTGTAATCCTCCACGATGATGCCCATAGCCTTGGTTGTACCACTTGCTTCATTCAGTTCTGCTGCGGAAAACTCCCATAAGGCTGGTGCTGCATTTTCGTTATATGTTCCATCAGCTGTCGCAAGATTATAACCGACTGTGTCAGAAACACCATCTGATTTCAGTTTCCATCCATTCGTAGATTCTGCTGTTACAGCAAGCTTTTTGCCTGTGTCAAAATTGTTTGTGCTATTATTTGCCGTGATCCCACTCGTGGCGTTCCAGCCTGCATCTGCTACATTCAATGTTGCCGGAATCGTGATCGTGTAATCCGTACTATAACCATCTGCCTGTGCCGATACACCGTAGCTCAATACTCCGGCTGCCAGCACACCTGCCATTGCGATTGCCGTTAATTGCTTTTTCTTCATAACTTTCTCTGCCTCCTGCTTAATAAAATTTGCCTGAAACCTTGTCTTGTTTGTCACAAAACATAACGTAAAAAGCCATCGGATCAGGGATATATTACATTCCCTGTGTCCGATGGCTATCCATCCTCTATGCCATATTTATCTGTAGCCGAAAAAAGAGCGCAGTTAGCCGGCTGTGATGTGCTGTGCTGTGCTGTGCTTTGCTGTGCTGTGC
>JAFUZJ010000036.1 GCA_017476665.1 Lachnospiraceae bacterium
AAGCATATCGAAAGTCTCGTAAAGGTGTTGAGCGGCGGCGAGCAGGCAAAGGTGCGCCTGTGCAAACTCATCAACCGCCCCACCAACGTACTGGTATTGGACGAGCCCACCAACCACCTGGACGTGGACGCTAAGGACGAGTTAAAGCGGGCTCTCATTGCTTATAAAGGCAGTATTCTGATGGTCTGTCATGAGCCCGAATTCTATGATGGGTTGGCATCAGAGGTCTGGGATCTGAGCAAATGGACCACCTTGGTCACGGGCTGATATGTTCTTCACACGCAGATAATCATTCAGTTCCATATTCCTGCACGAAAACGGTTTCTCGCCTCTGCGGAAGATCCAGCTGCTTCCAAGCGGCATGTGCAAGATCGTCTGCGTTGTCTTGTCACACCGTATGGCAATGTCATGCGCTGTGGCCGGATCGTTGCCTCCCATATAGATCAGGGTATCGCAATCATCAATGATCGTGCGCGCGCCCGCGCCATAACTCTGCTCCAACTGTGCCAGAGACTGCAGGACCAGAACAACCGAGATCTTTCTGGAACGGATATTGGAGACCATATTCTCAAATTTATCGATTCGACAGTTTGTCGCAAAGTCATCCATAAAGAACCGTACCGGCACGGGAAGCTCGCTGTCCTTACACTGCTCGTCCGCATATGTGCAAAGCTGGTTCATCGCCTGCGTGAAAAACATATTGATCAGCATATCCATAGAGCGATCCGAATCCGACACCTCCACAAATACCGCTGTCTTCTGCCGACCGATAGAAGGAAGATCGATCTCATCCGTCGCCATCATCTGTGCCAGCTCCTCCGTATCAACAGAGCTGAATTTCGCTGTGGATGTCACGATGATCGTATGGTAGGTCTTCTCCGGCGCCTGATTCACATTCTGGAACTGTTTATATGCCCAGCTGTCAGGATGGACTTTTTGCAGCCTCTCCATAAGCCGGGATAACAGACTCTCCCTGCTGTCCGACCTCTCTCTTCCGCTTTTTCTGAGAAGTTCAAGAATACTGTGAAAATTACAGTCCGGTGAATGATCCTGCTCCGTTTCTTTCACATAAGCGATCAGACTATTGATCAACATCAGGGAACTCTCATCCCAAAAGGGATCGTTGCTGCCAAACCCGGGTCTGGAATACACCAGCGCACTGGATAACTGCTGGATCTGCTGCGTCGTCTTTACATACTGAAGGGGATTATAACGCACCGACTGCTCCGGATGAATAAAGGACAGCCGCACTACCCGATAGCCGTGTTCTTTCATATAATCGCCCCACTTACGATAAAGGTTCCCCTTGGGATCCGTCACAATATAACTCCCCACACACTCCAGCAGATTCGGCGTGATAACCGTGCGGGTCTTTGCCGACCCTGTCGTCCCCACCACCAATACGTTATTATTCCGCCTAGTCACTCTGTCATCCATACTATAATACCTGCCATCCGGCAAAATCATGGAACCATACAAATCCTGTGTCATATTCCCGTTCTCCTTTCTTCAGCCTCAGATTCTGTCCGCAACCGCATCACACAGTCCAAATGCGATAGCTTCCTCCGCCGACATGAAATTATCATGCTCCGTAGCCCTGTCGATCTCCTGTGTCGTCTTCCCGGAATGCTTTGCCAAAATACTATTCAGTAACTGTCTCATCTGAAGGATCTTTATTGCTGTACTCCGAATGGTTGATGCAGAACCCTCCAGACCTCCCGCGATCATGGGTTCATGGATCATCACCTTACTGTGAGGCAGCATAAATCTGCGCCCTTTCTGACCTCCCGCAAAAACAATTGCACCCATGCTCGCGGCCAGACCCACACAATACATATTGATCGGAGCTTTACAGTACTGGATCAGATCATAGATCGCCAACCCTGAATTTACCTCGCCTCCGGGGCTGTCAATGTAAATATTGATCTCAGACTGTGTATCCTCCATCAGATATAACATCTGCATGGTAAAAGAATACACCAGCGCCTCGTTGATCTCACCGAACAAAAACAGCCTGCGGTTACTGAATGCATCCGTAACCAGGGAAACCTGCTGAACCCCGGCTGCACTTTCTCTCTCAATCTGCGGGATCAAGTAGTTATTTGACATAATACGCCCTCCTGCCATATATCTTCTGCATTGCTTGCTTCTGAAACAAGGATAACATAATAAATGAGGAGAGATTTCAGAGAAAGTTTACACGTATAAAATAGGAGCCGGCGCACAGACGGTTTCCGTCCATACACCGGCTCCTGAGGTGAGTCTTTACGCTTTTCTATCTTATATTTTTTTTTCTGCATGTATTACTTCCCTGTCATACTGTTCGATTTGTGCCAACAATTCATCAGGAATCTCCTTATCCTGTTGTATTAACACCATCGCCTTTACCCTATATGGATTTTCAATTTCCTCCTCCGTTATTAAAGATGGATTCTCCCCTATTTTTTTCAGCATTTCCGCCTTCTGTTCTCTTTTACTCAACTCGGTTTGTGTCGTCATTATCTGAGAATTCGGTGCAATAAACGGTGCAGGTTTCCTACTTTTTATTGTACTCATAATTTTTTCCTGCCTTTCTTATAAGACATATTATAGTTTGTTGCATTTTTCAGTATTCTGTGTATCGCTTTTGTTCCGTTATTCCTGTATTTTTTATACTGAGCAGACAAGTTTCCATATGCTGTCAATGCCACATCCGATCTGAATCCAAATTCCTTTTTCATTACATAAATTGAGCCATTATTTCCTACAACTGTCATTATATATAATGACTCATTATTGCAAAAGGTCTTAAAATCCGTACCTGAAAATGTTCCTGTCCCCGGGTGGTTGTGCATTAATAATAGTGAGTTTTTAGGTCGTGTCAACAATGCCTGATATGCAGGATTACTTCCATCACTTTGCCGTCCATCTGCTTCTATATCAACTGTGCATCCGGTGTTTCCACACACAATCCATTCCTCCCATGTATGTGTATCAATCAATATCACAACCTCCATCAGATTTGTTTCATAAGTGTGACACAGTTGTTGTGCAATTTTAAGTAGTTGTTTATGCTTCTCCTGTATATACTTATTTTGGGAATTACTAAATCCGGCCAAATGTGTTGCTGGAACCTTATTGATTGCTATATCAGTAATGGCTATGGGGCGGTTATATTTCTTTTGTCCTACAGAATAAACCCACTTCATGCCCATACTCCTTTCATTTATTATATTGCAGAAAAAAAATAAATACAATATTCTCTTGTTGCTTTATAGTCGGAAATTTGATCGAAATGATCTGATATTGATTCTAAACAAACAGCAAAACAAACTGTATTTTATGTTTTTAATCTATTACATGCATTATGTCAATATGCTTCATATAAAATTGTATAAAAATAGGAACCGGCGCACGAACGTTTTCCGTCCATACACCGGCTCCTAAGCTGAGGGGCTCTTATAGAAAATTATGATAATAAACATAGGATAAATATGCTATTGCTCTGTTGCAATTTCATCCGAACTAATAAATCTTCCCTTTACTCTTCCATACTTGCGTTGATTCTCAGGCATATAATCCACATCAAATGTTATATCCGAAACACTATTGATTTCAGTGTTTCCACTTTTTAAAAAATCTTCAACTACTTGCATAAAAATTTTGCTTCCATAAATCACCTGATCATCACTGATAGTCTCACCATAAACCACCTCATCATCAGACAGATAAAGATTGATTTGCAAATAATCGCCTTTGTTGCTTAATGTCAGGAATGAAAACGTGGTCGATCCTCCAGGATTATGTTCATCTGCAATACCAGATAAGCCGCTATAAACTCCTTCCGAAGTTTTTAGCCCTCCACTGGCAAAATCGTCCAGGGTAAATCCATTACTCTCCATATAATCATTATAAATGGATGTCTCAATATACCCTTCAACATGCAAGTTCGGATCCTTAATGTGCCAATCCCTATACTTGTCCCTATATTCCATTGAAATCGAAACCGGGAATGCTACTCCATTCTCAAATTGAATCCATTCGTTTGAGATATCACTGGGACTCGTAAATCTTCCTACATGCCCATTTTCATCCATGTATTCCCTGTCAAAATTAACTTTAGATACCTCTTTTGTCTGAACATTGTTAGTTTTTAAGAAGTCAGCTACAACCTTCAGGAATCGTTCCTCTTTATCTTCAAGTTCCCCCCTAGATGTCAAAGAAATATATATTTTACTTTCTCCAATGTAAGTTACAAACCCTAACCAAACATTACCAACCGAATTTTCTGTAATCGGAGTTACCTGGCTGCCATAATAACCCTCCGGTACATAAATAGTATTGGGAATCTCTAAAGCCTGGTTCGTATAATCAGCAAAACCAATATATGCATTCCCATAATGCCAGCCTGTTTCATTCCCGCGAAATTCACCCACAAACTCTAGCGGCTCAGAGGAAGTAAATTTCATGCCATTCAAAAGATAAATTTGATTTGTAACATCACCTTCTTTCAGTTCTACATCCATATCCTGCGTTTGCTCACTTGATGGAGCATAGCTACCTTTTGAATCTTCCACACTTGCTTCAGAAGATACTTTTGGGGTCTGCGTTTCTGCTGAAGTTTCTGTTTTGGTTCCGCATGCCGCCAACCCAAGCATCATTGACAAAACCAATACTGTAAATTTCTTTTTCATAATTTTCTCCTTATCAACCATCAATAATAGCTCTGCTCTGATTCAGAATTGTCACCTGCTGACTCTTCAGATTTGCAAGATCAGCATCGTTTTTCGCATGCCATTTTTTTACTTTATTCTTTTGACTAACTTCATAACCCGCATAATAAATAACAGCCGGAACAATATAGAAAAGTGCCAAAAAAACCGTAAGCACAATGTTGGGTTTCTTCTCCTTGGGCTCACCTGCCTCGATAACATTGATCCTACCCTGCAAATCTTCATACTGCATTTGAAGTTTATTGATTTCGTTGTACCATGATACATTTTTTTCTCTACTGAATGTCAGCTCGTTTTGTGCTGAAACCGAAGTATCATAACTTGTCTGATACGTTGCCGAAACATTGTTTGATATCAGTTCCCAACCAAAGCTCTCATAGACAGCTATGGTAGTATTTACATCTACAGGCCAACAGTTTACGATATATGTTTCTTTTGCCATAATTGGTTTCCTCCGGCACTATCTCTATGCATCTTTTTTCTTGTTGAATATTTTAAATCCAATCCGAATCAGGTTCACCGGGAACATTACAAATCCGGCAAACATTGTGGTTACTATTGCTAGCCACACCCAAAGCACCGGACCGATTGGTATGAAAACCAAGACCACTTTTGTTTTGTCACAAACAATTTTTGCAGGGTCCATACCGCAGGGGAATGTACCGAATGCCCATCCCATAATAATACCCTGGAACAGTGCAGTAAAAAAGCTTTCTTCATACTCCGGTGAAAGAGCATGTATGATCCAGGCAATTGCGATTACCAAGAAGAGGATCAAAGACGCGATCGTTGCCATTAATCTCTCCTTGTCTTTTTGTGCCTCATCCTTCTGCTCCGCCGCCTGATTCAGCATCTCCTGTGACACGATCGGCGCACCGCACTTCGGACAGGTCTTTGCCCCCGGCGAAACCCACGTCTTACACTTACTGCACATAACCACTTCACTCATTTTTTCTCCTCCCGTATGTTGGTTTATCTGCTGTTTGCACCACAATTTCACCCATGCTGCTGATTTGATATTATATTCGTTTTTCCGAAGATAGTCAAGCACATAATTTGGGGTACAATAAAAATATGATTGACTATACACCTTTTTGGAACACGTTAAAAAACAGCAAAGAGAACTGGTACACCCTGAACAAGAATCATCATTTGTCTTTCAGTACGCTCAACCGGTTGAAGAATAACCTGGACGTTACCACCAAGACATTGAATGATCTCTGCCGCATTCTGGACTGTGACATTTCAGACATTGTCAGCTATGTCCCCAGCGAGCACGATCAGGAACTGTAACCATATTACCGCAGATTGAAATACCTTTTTTCAGGCAAAGTTTACATGCAAAAAGCACCGCCGATGCGGTGCTTTTTGCATGGGTGACTAAACTGTCTCTTTCCTTTAGGAAATCATATAATCCTCTGCTTCTGCAGGTAGCAATTCAAAATTTTTTACAATAATGGATTTGATATCTTCTTCCCTCTGCCCTACTTCGCGAAGCGACTTAACTGTCGCGAGAGTATTCCTTTTTTCATTCCTTTTTTCATTCCTTCTTTCATACTCTGTTTTAATTCCGGCTCCATAATTTCTCTCAATGCCTGGCACATACTCTCTTCCTCCTTTTTTAATTCCTCTACAATTGTTTGATTTGCCGCAATGCAGACCTGCAGAACAGAATCCACCAATCTTTTTTCCCTCTGATCCGTAAGCTGTGCTGCGCGTTTTAAAACTCTTTCTACTTGTTTCTTTTTCAGCCGCCCCGACAATGCCACCAACCAAATATGTTTATCCGGATCTAATTCTCTCGTCACAACAATCTGTAAAGAAAACATGGAGTTTCCTTTCACATAATAAATTCCGGGGTATGGATTCACTATTAATATTCCTTCCCGCTTAAATCGTCGAAATAGTCCTTTGGGTTTTGTATGTCTGAACAATGATATAGTTACGTCCTCTGCTTTTATAGAATCAACCTGATCACCACAGGCTTTAAACAAACACGCATATCCGTTTACTTTATAATAGGTATCAATGTCCATATGATCATCCGGCGACTTATATTCTATTATATTATATCGTCGGAATAACCTGCCTATTTCATTGTTTTTGATTACAGTACTATCATTTTTTCTGATCAACACATCTATTGCAAGCGGCTTTGTATTCAGATTATATTCTCTCTCCTGTGTCATTCCGCTCTGGTATTCACTCAGTTCCAAGTCTATGCCTGTTACAAATCCGGGATGCCATTGAATCTTTCTCTTTATATTCTTTTTGGACAATATGTTCTCTTACCTCCTTATCGTTCATAGTTTCTTAAATTGACCCCTTTGTAATTGATTTATCGGCCTCACATCATTTGTACTGTGAAAATTTGAGCGAAATGCTCTTGATTTCAAAAATGCGCTTACTGAAGTGTTTTTATATTACAACATTCGACAATAATTGTCAATCTGTAATTTTAAACTAATTTGAAATCTGTAATTTTAAACTAATTTGAAATTCCCTAAAATTCTCTTATCTCCGCTTTAAGATCCCCTGCCGAGCCATCCAGAATGCAGAAAACACCAGACCGACCACCCCGGCCTTTATGAGCTGGACAGCAGGTAAGAGCACTCCCCACAATAGCAGAGTTCCAAAATATATCATTGCAAAGACCCACGGCAGATTATCCCGCAAAAAAAATTCCGTGAGATGATCATTCTGCCTGCCGCTCCTCTCCTGCGCAGATATGGCATAAATCTGCAGGATGAACACACCCGCAAGAGGCAAAAGCGTGACCGCCGCCCAGCGGTGATCCTGCATCTGCCGGATGATCCCGGCATCTTTTCCCGCCAGCAGATACGCAAAATTCGCAGCGAGGACTCCCATTCCCCAGAATCCCCCCAGCGTATCCTCCGCAAATAATAAAACCAATAAAACCGGTTTCCACCAGGCAAATCCGGTGGAAAAACACAGCCAGCCTCCCGCCACCAACGTAAACAATTTAAATAGTGTGGTATCTCTCCGGTGTTCTGCCAGTATAAACTTCACCACACAGAGCGCCAAAAACAGATAACTGACCGGCGACAACACAAACTTCAGATCCGGCAGAAATGTCAGTTTCCACAAAGCCATTCCCGCGATCAAAAACGCACTGCCCAACACCGTCAAAAGCTGTCCATGCGCCCTTTGATATTTTACCAAATCACCGTCGGTTATGGCCCTCAGCTCCGATAGCACTTCATCCATAGACTGATAGCGGTCGCCCGGATCAAATCGGCACATCTTCTCTATGATCCTTACAAACGCGTCACTTCCGGTCTCCGGTCTGGGCAAAACAAAGCCTGTTTCATATTGCTGTTTGGCATTTACCCGATATCCTTCAGATCCCGGAAATTTCAACCGGTTCAGCAATACATACAGGGTCATGCCCAATGAGTAAATATCTGCGGTCACATCATATTTATCGTCCGACCTGCGGATGATCTCCGGCGCGCCGTATCCGTCCGTATATGCGACGGTGCTCGCCATACCGTCCGCAGTCTTCAGGGCAATCCCGAAATCTCCCAATTTATACTGTCCTGTCCGGGGAGAGTAGAAAAGATTCTCCGGTTTGATATCCCGATGCAATATCTTTTTGTCATGTGCTGCCGCCAACGCGGTTCCGATATCCAGCGCCAGCTTCCGGATCTCCCCTTCAATCTCCGCTTCCTGGAAAGAAGCCAACGCGGGCGGAAAAAGACGATAGCTGTGCTCCTCTGTCTTCGTCAGCACAGCATCCAGCTTTTCCATCAGGACAAACTGCAGCTGCAGATATCGTCTGTTTTCCGATCTTTCCGGCGCATATCTGTCCATCCGGTCCTCCTTCGGCCGCGACTCTGCCCTGCTCACATTATCATCCTGATCCAGCCACACGTCCAGACAGACTGCATCATATACCTTTACCACATACTTCTGGTACAATCCCAGATCCATCTGGGTCTGTATGGTCTGGTGGAACATCTGCTCATCCGCATACTGATCTCCGAAACCGATCACCTTGATGGCATAGCCCTGTTTCCCTGCAGATCTGTCAGATGCCTCATATACATGAGCATATCCGCCGCTGCCTAAAAGCACCGGCTTCTCTCCCACGACCGCAAACGGATGCTTTGCAAAAGGCAGCCCCATCGTATTCAGTTGCATGAGTATTTTCTCAATCTCTTCCTGCGTCCAAAGGAACATCCTGATCCCTCAATCCTTCTATAACCTGCACGACAAAAAGCGCCACACCTGATAAGATTGGGTGGAGGCGACTGATCACCTCCGGCACTGCCAAAACACCTGCTTTCTGCATTCCCCAGAGAACAACGCCCGCCGCCACACTCACAAATGGCAACAGATAATAGACTCCCTCCCATACATTTCCTCTCCAACCGATATGATCGATATTCTCCCCGCGCTCCAGCACCAGCCAGGTCCATGCCCAGGCATGCATCCTTGACAGAAAGATTGCGGGATAAATCCACAGGAGCCAATCCTTCGTGAGAAGATCCATCAGGGGAATGCCGCCTGCAAGTCGCAGAAAAATCCACCCGATTGCAGCGATGGCCCCCGCTGCCGCGATCGCAGGTATGCCTGAGAGCAGCCCCATCAGTAAGGCGATATGGATCACCGTGATGCCGGTTGTCATCATGGAATACACGCCGGTCATCAACGCTGCAACGCCGAACACCACATGAAAATCTTTGATCTTTAACAAAACCGCCTCTATGAGCACCACCACCGGGAAACTCCAGAAACGCCAATCCGCCACAAATCCTGTATCCTTCTGTAGTCCATACAAAAGAAGCAGGAAGAGTAATGCAAAAAGCATAGTGTTCTCTGCTTCCATCCACCGATATAAACGAGCCCGGGCACGCTCCCGCCGCAGCCGTTCCATGCGGCCGCCCGCAGCCCGCACTGCCCGGTCATACAGTGTCCGTTCCCTGTATGTCACCGTGACCTTATCTTCCGTTTCCGTATCCGGGACAATCTGCTCTGTGTGCTTTCCTTCCTCTGCCAAGCGCCTGAGTTCGGCCAGCACTTCACCCATGGACCGGTACCTGTCCTCCGGATAAAAGCTGCACATTTTCCGGATGATCCCGGCCATCTGCGGGGATGCTTTCTCCGGTGCAGGAAATGCAAACTCCGGATCATACTGCGCCGGATTCGCCCTGTACCGGTCCGAGGCCGGAAATTTCAATCCATTCAGCAATAAATACAATGTGATTCCAAAAGAATAAATATCTGCCGCAGCACTGTAGCTGTCAACCAGTCTGCGCTCGATCTCCGGGGCGCCATATCCGTCCGTATACACAACCGTCTCCGCCTGACCGTTCTCCACAAATCTGGCAATCCCAAAATCTCCCAGCTGATAAACATGATCTTCCGCATTCCAGAAAATGTTTTCCAGTTTGATATCCCGGTGCAGCACCTGATTTTCATGAGCGGTCCGGATCGCCTGACCGATCTGCAGCGCAAACTGCAGCACACCCGACTCCTCCTTCAGATCTTCCCGAAGAAGCGCTACATTTCGGAATTTGTCTTTCCTCAGAATATGTTCCAGGCGCTCCATGAGGATCAATTGCAGAAACAGCCCATCCTCATATGGCAGCTCCTTGGTATCCAGCAGGCGCATGATATAAGGCGACTGCTCCGACAGTTTTCTCTGGAGGCGGCAGGTTTCTCGGAACCGCTCCTCACTGACCGTATGCCGCTCCATACCGATTACTTTCAGGGCATAAGTCCTGCCTGCATCGGGGGCTGCCCCGCGCATCTCATAAACAGCCGAAAAACCGCCTCGTCCCAGTAGTATGAGCTTACCGTTCTCCCTATTCAGTTCAAATCCCGGAAAGAGGTTTCCGTCGGCCTCCAGACCGGTCAGTAATTCCTCTCTCTCCGCTTCGCTCCACTCCGTCATATCAATGTGATGTCCCCTGCCAGATATGTAATATCCCCCATGTAAATTGCCATGCCACGATCCAGATCGATCACCGTACCCTTGTCAGGTTTTTCCTTTGTCACTGTGACTGTGCCGTCCGTAAAGGTAAGCAGGGAATCTCCCTTTGTATCCGCCACGCGCCATCTCTCATCACTGCCGTGGGTGACAAACATGGCCCACACTGTTTTATAATTGATCACAGCGGTCTCGCCGCCACCGAACACAAACACATCGCCGTTTTTCAGCAGGATCGGCTTCGAGCGTCCGCCTACGCCGGCAGCAACATGCTTTCCCCGACACACGGTCCCGTTTTTTCCGTAATAGTCCACATAGAACCAGATCCCGTCTATATTCTGGAATTTCCCATGCTTCCTGCTCACGGTCTCGGAATGCAGTCGAATATCCGGCAGGTTGTCCTTGGAAGCTCTGCCTACTTCCCAAACCAGTCGGTCATCCAACATATATGTGCTCAACTGCCCATTTTCTATTACAATTAACTGATTGCCGTTTCTGCTCTTTTTACCATTCATCCTGTTCCTCCGGTAATTCTGACAGAAAAGAGTCTATCTCGGGAAGCTTCAGCTGGCTCAGCACCTCTCTGGCATAATTACAGAGTGCATCCTGATCGTAATTCTTTGAAGTGGAATCCAACATATTTTTCAAACTTGCATCTTCCAGAATGAACATGATCACGCTCTCAAAAATATTCCGAGCACACAGAGGCTCCATATGAGCCAGTTCCAGCATCTCATCGATCTGCTCGTGATCCATGCTCAGATGCAATCCCAGAGAAATGATCTTGTTCCGGGTGGGATACCATTTCTTTTGCCAGATCGCATAAATACATTGCTTCGTAGACGAAGACAAATCTTGTATCTCTGCCATTTCATGAATACTGTGCGCCTTAAGCGGATCCATATAATTGGTCTGAATATTCATCCTCACATAAGAGTAAAACTTGTGGTATGCATTTGCAAACATGGAGATATTCTCTGTGATAAACCGTTCCAGTTCATCTTCGTCCTGCACGGCAGCAAGCTTCTCGTCAAATTTCACTGTGCTGATATTCTCGGTCACTTCCACACTGTCATCCCTGATAATATTCTCTTTGATCCGATTCAGAATATATTGATATTTTTCGCTTGCCTCCAAGCCATAGTCATGCTCGATCACAAAAATACAGACACAGTCCTCCAGACTCTTGGAATACAACGCAGGATATCGCCCGTAACGCTGCAATAACAGATCCATTTTTTCCCTGTTATAACCGGCAGCCACACCGATCCGCAAAAAAGTCTCCCTGCTGCCCGGCAGGTTGATCCCGTTGCACCATTTGTTCAAAGCCATGCGGCTCACACCGCAATGCCTTGCAAATTCTGTCCTGTTAAAAGGGCTTTCCTCTATGATACGGTTTATCTCGTCCGCCCACATCTCTTTCTGGGTTCGGAGCAAGGGGAATATCTCCTCCCGCAGATCATCTATATCCACACATTTTCCGATCGCATCCTTGATCAACAATGTTTCCATATTTTCCGCCTCACACCATTATTTCGCACATGTCTCCGCCTCCTATCTCTAGAATATCAATTTTGTCAGTGCTATCTGACAGCATCATTATATTCTATAAAGCGAAGATTATTTTCAGTAATAGTTTACAATCCGGACTCTATAAGTCGCATATATTCCGCGTAAGTAATCTTCTCGCCGCCCATACGCTCCAGATGATCCGTATGGAACTGACAGTCAATCATCCGGAAACCCTTTTCCGCGAGGAGCTCCGCCAAACCCACAAGGGCGATCTTCGATCCGTTTTCTGCATCCGAAAACATGCTCTCCCCAAAAAAACATTTCCCCAACACTACACCATACAAGCCTCCAGCCAATTCTCCATCCACATAGGCCTCCACGCTGACAGCACGATTCGCTGCATGCAACCTTGCATAGGCCTCCTCCATCTCGTCCGTGATCCAGGTACCTTCCGCAAACTCCCGCTTCAGCCTGCAACGGTGCATCGTATCGGAAAAATCTCTGTTCAGCAGGATATAGGCATCATGTTTTCGCATAAATTTCCGCAAAGAATGGGACACATGAATGCACTCCGGTCTGATGATGAATCGCTCATGGGGACACCACCACAAAATAGGCTCACCCGGCGAATACCACGGGAAGATCCCGTGACTGTACGCCAGCGTAAGCCTTTCCACACTCAGATCACCGCCCACCGCCAACAGCCCGTCTTTTTCCGCCAGCTCTGGCGCCGGAAAATAAACTTTGTTTTCCTCCAGTCTGTAAACCGGCATACGACACCTCACTTAATACAAAACTGATCATCTTTTGCCGCAAGCCGAACCGTTCCACCCTGCTTCAGCGCTCCGAACAGAATATCATCCACCAACAAGGGTTTAATCTCATTCCGGATCACCCTGTCAATCTCTCTGGCACCAAACTCCGCGCTGACACCTTTTTCCCTGATCAGATCAAGGGCGCTTTCATCCACTTGCAATTCCACCTTTTTCTTTGCCAGAAGCTCTTTTAATTCATCCAGCTTTTTCCCTATGATCTGCCTTGCCATCGCTTCGTCCATACCGTGAAAGACTACGATCCGGTTCAGTCTGTTCCGAAACTCCGGCTGGAAAGTACGCTTCACTTCCTCCATCAACACACCGGCGTTCTCGGCTGTACTCTCAAATCCGATTCCTTTTTTGCCGATCCGGTTGGCACCCGCATTGGAAGTCATGATCAGCACCACATTCCGAAAATCCGCTTTCCTGCCCTGATTGTCCGTCAGTGTGGCGTAATCCATTACCTGCAGCAAAATATTGTAAATGTCGGCATGCGCCTTTTCAATCTCATCCAAAAGCAGCACGGCAAAGGGATTCTTGCGGATCGCCTCAGTGAGCAGACCGCCCTCCTCATATCCTACATAACCCGCCGGCGCGCCGATCAGCTTTGCAACTGTATGCTTTTCTTCATACTCACTCATGTCAAAACGGATCAGCTTCACGCCCATCTCCTCCGCCAGACTTCGGACAATCTCCGTCTTGCCCACGCCGGTGGGACCCACGAACAACAGACTGGCCAAAGGTTTGCCCTCCTCCAGGAGTCCTGCCCTGGAAAATTTGATCGCGTTCACCACCTGTGCAACCGCATCATCCTGCCCGAAGATTCTGCCTTTCATGCGTTCCTCCAGTGTGGCCAGCCCTTCCGCCTCATCTGTCTTGACCGTTTCCAGTGGCACACGGCAGATCTTAGTCAGCACATAGTCAATGACGTCTTTGTCCACGATCCGGTTGACCGTTGTATCCTCCGAAACGGGATGCAGTTTCCGGTAGGCGCCCGCTTCGTCCATCAGGTCGATTGCCTTGTCCGGCAAAAAGCGCTCATTGATATGCTTCGCACTCATGGAAACCGCATATTCCAGGACGCCTTCTTTGTAGATCACACCGTGGAACTCCTCATATTTTTGCCGCAAGCCTTTCAGGATCTCTACGGTCTCAGCCTCACTGGGCTCCTTGATCTCCACGGTCTGAAACCGTCTCGCCAGACTCTTATTTTTCTCAAAATATTTTTTGTATTCCTCAAAAGTGGTAGCGCCGATAAACCGGATATGTCCGGAAACAAGATACGGTTTCAATAGGTTGGCCGCATCAAAGGAGCTCTCTCCCACCGCGCCGGAACCTGCCAGATTATGGATCTCGTCAATGTAGAGAATGGGCTGCTCCTCTTTCTCAATTTCTCCCAGTACCTTTTTGAAGCGTTTCTCAAAATCCCCCCGATACTGTGTGCCCGCTAACATTCCTCCCAGATCCAGCGCAAATACCCGACTGCGGGACAAGGGCTCCGGAACCTTTCCCTCATTGATCCGCTGCACCAGACCGTAAGTGATCGCCGTTTTTCCCACACCCGGTTCGCCAAGGTGCAGCGGATTATTTTTCTCTTTTCTACAGAGGATCTGGATCGTCCGCTCCAGCTCATCCTCCCTCCCGATCAGCGGATTTGCGTCTGCCAGCGTATCGTTCAGACAGGGCGCATACTGGCGCCAGGACGCCTCCGTACGTCCGCTTTTCCCATCCTGCTCCCTCGGTCGCTGACTGTAGTCTTCCTCTTCCTCCGCATCCTCTTCCTCATCCGTATCCATGTCCGTCTCGATCGCAGTCAGTCGACCGAGCAATTCCGAAGCTTCCACATCCTGTTTCTCCATATAGTAGACCGCAAAACTTTCCTTCAGCCGCCAGATCCCGAATACAAGATGTCTGAGCTCTATCGTATCATTCCCACTGTTTGCCGCGCTTTGCGCCGCATAAGTAAACGCAAGGTTCACCCCCGTCGACAGCTCGGGCTCCTCTGCGCCCGTCGCCTCCTGATAAGTCTTTATGTACGCCCTCAATGCCTCTGCCAGCTCTTTCTCATTTCCGCCGCATTCACCGAACGCTGACACAAACTCCTTATCCCCGCACAACATCAACAGAATGATCTCCGGTGTAATATATTCAAGGCCTGCCTCCTGCGCATAAGCATACGCATTCTGTAAGGCATCCTCCACTCTTTTGGACAATTCCATCTACTCTTCCTCCATCGTAAGCCGAAACGGATACCCCTGTGCCCTCGCCCTGTCCGTCGCCTGCTCGATCTTCGTCAGCGCAATGTCATACGGATACTTGCCCACAACCGCTCTGCCGTTCTTATGCACGTACAGCATAAGCGTCTCCGCTGTTGCGGGATCCTTATGAAAAATATCGATTAAAATCTCTACCACAAACTCCATGCTGGTGAAATCATCATTCAGCATGATGACCTGATAGAGCTTCGGCTCCTTGAGCTTTGTATCCGTCCATTCTTTGATCGCACCTTTTGTCGCCATGTATCTCCCTCCTGCCCATAATTATGCCCTATCCGCGCATGTTTAGCAACCTGAATATATTTTAATTGACAAAAGTATATAAAAGTATATAATGAAAATCAGAGTATATAGAAGTATATAACTTTACAAAAGTATATGGCTTTACAAGAAAGGATATCTCATGAAAAAAAATCCGTTTGCCATCAATTTTGGGAAATTACCTTCGCAGTATATCAGTCGTGATATTTTAATCGATGAGATTACAGAGGAGTTATTATCTAAAGACGCTCAGAATTCCTGCTTTATGCTTACCGGAACACGTGGAACAGGTAAAACCGTCACTATGACCGCAATTGAAAAGCAGATGGCTGAGCATGATGAATGGATTATTGTACGTCTGAATCCTACTCGCGATATGTTGGGCAGTCTCGTTGCCAAGCTTTACGACAGTAAGGACTACCTGACAAAATTCATTGATACCAATATAAATCTTTCTAAATTTGGCATAGGTATAAATCTGTCCGCAAAATCACCGGTCGCAGACATTGAATCCGCGCTTGAAATTATTTTGAAAGAGATTAAGCATCAGAAAAAACGATTGCTGGTCACTGTGGACGAAGTGTCAAACACCGCTTCTATGCAGGAATTCGCCAGCAGTTTTCAGATTATGATCCGAGAAGATCTACCTATTTATCTGATTATGGCAGGGCTCTATGAGAATATTCGCAATCTGGAAAATGAGAAAAATCTTACCTTCCTCTACCGGACACCCAAATACGAAATGGAACCTCTTAATCTCACATTGATTTCCCAGCGATACATGCAAATTCTCCATGTTCCTCAGGAAGCAGCTATGGATATGGCAATTCTGACTAAAGGTTATCCTTTTGCCTATCAGGCGTTGGGAAAGTACCTATGGGAAGACGAAACCCATGAACTAAACACCTCTGTCCTGATCAAATTTGACGAAGCACTGCGTCATTATGTGTACGAAAAAATATGGTCGGAGCTTTCTCCAAAAGATAAATGGTTTATGACTTTTATTGTGCAAAAAGACAGCATGTCAACCGCTGAACTGCTGGACATGTCAAAACAAAAGAAAAATGAGTTTTCTCAGTATCGCGCCAGACTTCGGGACAAGGGACTCATCAATGTGTCCACCCACGGAATGATCAGTTACAAGCTGCCGCGATTTGATGTGTTTATAAGTAATGAACAATTACTTGGAAACTAAACTTTTATAATCTACGCTGCATCTTCCTCCCTGCGCAGTTCGATCACGGAATTCAGCTTCTCGCGGATCACTCTCGGATTCTCTCCCGCCTGAATGGACAGAATTCCTTCCACACAGATCTCCATATGGAGCAGCTCCTTGGCATAATACTTTTCCAGCTTCCTGGACACCGGGATACATACCCAGTTCGCCAGAACAGACCCATACAGCGTCGTGATCAATGCCAACGACATGCCTTCTCCCACGGCGCCCGGGTCATTTCCCATAGAGCGCATCATATTGATCAGCCCCAGAAGGGTTCCGATCATACCCCAGGCCGGTCCGAACCCGCCCAGATCCTGCCAGAATTTCACATATCGCTTTCCGTTTGTTTCCCTGTGCAGCATCTCGGATTCCAGAATGTCCCGCACCAGTTCCGGCGCCGTACCGTCCACCACCAGCATGATACCCTTTTTCAGGAAAGCATCCTCTGTCTCCCCTGCCTGTTCTTCCAGCGCCAGAAGCCCCTCTTTTCTCGCCAGATCCGCCATAGCCAGCACCATCTCAGAACTCTCCTCCGCCTCCATCCTGGGCTGCAAAAAGGCCGTTCCAAAACTCTTGAAACACTCTCCGAATTCCGCAAAGGAATCCGCCGTCATCAAAGCTGCAAAGATTGCGCCGCCAAATGTAATGACTGCAGAAGGAAAGTGCAGCAGATTCACAATCGCACCAAGCCCTCCGTTCGTCGCCACTCCGTAAAACAAAGCCAACATACACAATAAAAAGCCCGTAGCCGCCGCAGTATTCAGTCTCATAACAATCCCTCCTTGACTTGAATATACGACTCTACAGGCTCTCTATCCATCCACGTTTCGTAGAATCCATGTGAAAATTACTCTATCATTCCAGCACCGCCATATCTTCTTTTGAAGCCTGACCGTTTTCTCCTGCAAATTGAATCTCCAACAGGTTTCCTGTCGTATCATAAGCCCGAAGTTCTGCCCAAAGCGCCTCATCCTGCGTCGTGACCGTAACCACAATCCTGTCCGGATTTTCACGAATTGCCGATGAGATCACAAAAGGCAGCTCCCGATCCACCATCCCTTGGCTGATCCGCTCCTGCAGGTTCATGATCTCTGCGGAATAAGTTCTCGCCTCATGGTAGGTGCTTTCGTCAACCGGCACATCAGCTGTGCGATGGGCACCGCTTGCCATAAGGCTCTTGATCAGTTTCACCATCTCCTCCTCTGTAAGACCTGTGGTCTCAACTTCATAACAGATCCCCTGCCATTCAAAGGATGTAAACCATTTATTCTGCCACTCATAGATAGATAGTTGTGCGCCGTTTATCACGGATTTCTCCGGCACCTCTCCCAAAACAGCCTCATCAAGATAGTAGTCTGTCAAAGGACTCCATGGGGCACTTACTGCAATGCGCGCCGTTCCCCCACCCTCTGCCTGCTCATAAACAAATGCATAATGATATATCTGATATTCTTCCGGATTGTCAGATTTTGCAGAACGGGTATACAGGGCATAAGCCTTCCGATTGACCCATGCATCCGTCTCCCCCGGGAAAATGCTTGCCTGAAACTCCGCATAACCGATACCCAGCATGGACTCAAATTCCTGTTCCATACGCTCCCACGCTTCCGGACTCCACTTATCGTTGAGGGATCGGCATTGCCCATCTACTTTAAGTGCTGTCATCCCCGCATCCACATGATTGAGGATCAGGATATCCTCCCCTTGCTCCGTCTGCGCAATTATTTTGGAAAGATCAGCAGCCTCTTTTTGGGGATCTTTTGGGGCTGCCATTTCTTCCTCCCTGATCACCCCGGGATTCTCCACCGTCACCCGACTCATGGGTAAAATCAGCAAGACTGCGGCAATCATCGCTGCACAAATGCTATACGCCCCCCACCTGATCCATTGCCATTGACCGATCGCGTGATACCGCTGTGCCATCTCAATCAGATCATCATCAATCTCCGTCATCCCTTGATACAAAATCTCCGCTCCACTCATAGGCTCACGCCCTCCCTCTCCAAATATTCTTTCAAACTGTTCCGCAATCTGTACAGCCGCCCGGCCGCTTTGTTAGCGCTGATTCTTAGATTCTTCGCCACATCTTTTACCGGCTCACCGTTCCAATACCGTTTAATGAACAGCACCCTGTCCACCGGCGATAGTGTCCGCAGCCATTCACTGATCAGTCTCCCCAGTTCCAGTTCCTCCAGGCGATCCTCCACCGTGCTGCCCGCCGGAATACACTCCTCCATCTCCTCCAGGATCAACTCCATACCGTTGTATCGCTTCTGCCTGTGATTCTTTCTCCAAAGATCCAACGCAATGTTCCGCACGATCCTGCCCAGCCAGCACTTCAGGTTATCCGGCATCTGCGGCGGAATTGATTTCCATACACGGTGATAGGTATCGTTGACGCACTCCTGTGCATCCTGCTCGTCCGACAATATATGCAGCGCGATCGTGTGGCAAAGTGCTCCGTACTTGCGGTCTGTCTCACTGATCGCCCGCTCGTCGCGCTCAAGATATAATTCTATGATCTTGGAATCCTCCATACTGATTTCTCCGTCCTGTAGTTTTAGCTGCTTCACCTATATAGACGACATTTTTTTCCAAATATTTTTAATAAAAAAAGAAATCGTCAAGCAGCGAAATACCACTTGCGATTTCTTCTATAATTACCACCCTCTTATCACATCCTTCGCTAATCCTATCACCAACACTAAAATAATAAAAAGGAACGGTATTGCATCCAGGACCGCCGGCACAGAAAGCAGCAGGATTTTCCGCTTTGGGTGTTCTGCCTTGTGCATCCCATACGCCCAGATCATGGAAATCGTAGAAGCGATCATAAAAGGACACCCCAGCGCCATGATGCCAAAGGCTCTCTCATACTCCATGAACGGAAGCATGGCATCGGGATTCGCCACATATGTGGAGTGCATACAAAACTTTATTCCGTAGTAAACTGTACACCCGACACCGATTCCATAGATCAGTGTCAGTACTGCTTTCACAATCTTTTTCATTTTACCTCTTTCCTATACCTTTCTGCCGTTTCCGGCTATTCACCCGTCACTTCTCTATATTCCTCATTTCCCAGATCCGACCATGCCTTTTTCCCGGATAACACCACCTGACCGGTATCCACCACATACGCATACATATCAAGAATTCTGGCGTCCGTCGGTGAATAAGAACCGTCCTCCTTTTTTACCGACTCATAATATACATACAGATAGCATGATCCGTTCCCGGATACCCTGTCATACCGAAGGAACCGCACCACCTGCCCGTCCTCATAGACAACAGCCTGCGGCTCACCGTGAGAGCTGAAAGAGGTCTCAAAACGGTATTCGTTTTCCGAATCAATCTTTGCATCAGACAGAACTTTATAGATGGCCACCAGACCGTCATTTTGCTTATTTGCGGTATACTGGCTGTCCACCGGAGCAACCGCTTCTTCCGGTGCAGACGCGTATCCTTCGGCGGGCTTCGTCTGCCTGTTATCTTGATTGTCATACTGCTGCGGATATTTTTCTTTCAGGAACTGTTTCATGGTCTGATCGGGATTTATATCATTGCGGCCGGCACTTTGGCGCAGGTATCTTCGATACAAAAAGCTCTCTTTCTCCCACAGGGAATATTCCGTTTCCTCCCAAAAATCAGCATGCGCAACCGTAATCGTGCCATTGTCGTTCCCGTACTCCACATCCATGCCAAACAGTTTAATGATCCACACAAGCCCCAGAAAAAGCACCAGAAATATACTGCTGATCCACACCCCAAATCTTCCGATATATCTGGCTGCCTTTGATTCCACTGCGCCAAAAACTTTTGCGCTGATCCACACCGTCAAGACGACCAGAAAAATTTGCCATACCATAATGAGGACAAACACAATCTTCTGGTACCATACCCTTAAAACCAAACCGTCGGGCACTGTATGAAAAACTGTCTCATATATGCCTGTAAACACAATCAGCGTGATAAGCATACCCGTAAGTATTTTTGCTCCGCGTCCCATCTCCTGCATCTTAATGTTCTCCGCTCCTCCCAAAACACAATCCAATTTATTTTGCCTGCGCGATCTGCCTGATTGCCATATGCCTGGAGATATTATAAGTCCTGATGCCAAAATTCTCCGTCGCCTGCTGCAGATAAAGCAGATAATAATATCCGAATCCCTCTTTGTCGGATTTACTGTATCCGTTTCTACGCAGTTCTTCTGTAAAGCGCCCCTGCTCCCGCAGACGTTCAGCCGAATGTTCCTTCAAATTTTCCACCCCCGGAACCGGCACGACCTCAAAATCATACCCCAGGTCCTTCAGATAGGGAATCAGCACCGGCGCCGCATCCGCATTTAAATTGCTCAGATAACGGTAATCATTGTTCTCGCTCCGCACATTCACATACGCAATGATGAGATCCGGATGGCTGAAGGATAACACCAGATAGAGTACGGTCACCACCGCCACACTGTACTTAAACAGCGGGAATCTCTCCCGATAGATGCTC
Organism: Lachnospiraceae bacterium; assembly: GCA_017476665.1. GTDB lineage: Bacteria > Bacillota > Clostridia > Lachnospirales > Lachnospiraceae > Acetatifactor. Next base: position 21,252 of record JAFUZJ010000036.1, read on the forward strand.
GCGATCACGCCAAAAAACAGTACGAATAACAGTGCCAGCGCCCACAGAACCAGTATCCGCAAAAAAGTCAGATAATAAAACCGGATATAGAGAACCATACGCAGTGCACTGGAAGCGATCATGACAAAAGTACAGAGTGACATAATTGTCAAAACCCCTTTTAACACTTTGCTCTCCTTAAAAAAGCTCATGCATACCAGCACTATGATCAGATTCAAAATACTCACCGCCAGCAACTGGAAAAATCCTTCTCTGGCATATTCCGCATAGGTATATCCATCGGGAAGCTGCAATTTTCCCAGGAAAAGCCCGAAGATCTGGATTCCGGAAAACAGGACATACACCACGGACAGTAGTCCTGTGATCGTAATGGCCAACACCGGCTCCCCATGTCTGTGATCTTTCACCTCTTCGCTCAAAGTATGTTTGCAAAGATAGGAGAGCAACAGATACGCCGCAAAAAATAGAAACAGCACCCGACAGATGATCTCAAACAGATTTTCCAGATTAACCCAGGACAGAACCTGATCCGTCAACTGCCTGAAGAATGCATCCGCGCTGGCCAAAAGCGCGATCACAACCACCAGCAGAGGCACCGCCAACACGGCTCCGAGCAAAGCATATCCCACCGTCCTGTTGCCCTTGCCTCTCTGCTTCATATAACAGACCGCATCCTGAAACGGTCTTGCCAGTTCCCCGATGGACGCAAACATCATCAGAAAGATACTGCCCAGATATTTCCCCAGCTTCCACTGCGCCGTGTCATAAAACTGCTTGAGCAGCAGACTCATCATCAGCAGGAAGATCCCCGTCTTGTTGAACCCGATGATCCTTGCGTCGTCAGTGCAGAAAGTGGAAACCGAAAGCAGTATCATCCCCGTCATATAGAAGCCGCTTCCTTTTTTCAAGGTAAGCCCCAGTTTTGATAAAGAGAAGCACAAATACAAGAGGCTTGCGGCTATGAAAAAAGGGAAGGTGACACCCGAACCGTTCCGGAACATGCAAAAGGCATAAAACAATGCATATAGGAAGGTCACCGGCCCAAAGAAGCCGAAATTTTCCTTCATGCGCCTGGTCGCCTCCGTATCCTCCTTTACAGGGTTTGCCGGCGTCGGCACGATATACGGACCTCCGCTGTTTGATACGCCTTGACCCGAAAAACGTTGCTGTTCATAATGTATACTCTCGCTATTTTGTGACATTTGTGTCATATTTTGAGCCGCACTTGTTTCTCCATTCATCTTTTCTACCCTTATTTTCACTATTCTTTTTTAAATTTTTTCCTTTTTACAAAAGTGTTTCTATAAGTACAAACTTGAATTTGCATATCAGAATTACCACATTGATACTTCTCTGTGATATAAAACAAAATAACATAACAAAGTACTCAATATTAAGGATATCACATAGATTGCTTTGTTTTTCGTTCGCTTATAAAACAATATCCCAAAACCACCAATCCCCACACTGTTCATCAATAATTGGAACAGGAAAGTGTGATACTTTGAAAAATATAGAGAGATTGCTATTGTTTCCGCAACCAAAGCGCCTACCGGCAAAGAATATAATATGGAACTGATATTATTGTTCTTATTCCAGTAATACAGGATAAAAGCCGCCACCCCACAAGGGATAGAAAGGACAGTATACATCACAAATAAAGAGGTACGGAATCCGCCAGAAAACAAGGGGATAAATATACCTAATATCGCTTGTAAGCCATAAAAGCTCAAAGTCATCCCAAACATATATAAAAATGAGCTAATTCCCGCACATACATTCGATGAACTCAACAATACAATGACAGTATTTGTAATAATCCAAAATCCGAATAGTGTTTGAATTGATGAAAAACTCCACACTGTGTCTGCCGGGAAATAGTCTAATAACCTACAAATACAACCTATCAGTATACCAATACAAAAGATTTTCACATAGGATTTCAAGGTATGTTCACGTCTTTTATTCATAACGATTTCTCCTCATTAAATCCCGATTTGTTATTCTGGCAACACAAATGTAAAAAGGAACAAAATTTTTTGAAAAAGTATCTATCCGACCGAAATTTATCCCATTGGAAATGTAATCCATAAATATCCCGGAACCACAATACCCAACACCTCAATAACCGATAAAAATGCTCCGATTACTTTGCATACTCCCGTTTTAATTTGGCACAGGTCCCAAACCTGACAGCCCTATTAGGAAAAACGCTCCAAAGATCAGTATCACAATTCCAACTCCAACCCCTCCGACAATCAATAAGATATCATATGTACGGGACTTGACGGAACGAAGCGCGAAATACGCAATAAAAGCGCCCACCCCTACCGTTCCCGCCAGAACCGGCAGAAACGCAATTGTCAGATAAATAATTCCCATCACATACCACCCCCTGTATTGTCTTCTCCATTTCCACCGACATGATCTCTCGCATAGGTTTCGGCATTTTCTTCCTCATCAGGCACATATTCCAGGATATCCCCCGGCTGACAGTTCAAAGCCTTGCAGATAGACTCCAGGGTGGAAAACCGCACCGCTTTCGCCTTATTATTTTTTAAGATTGACAGATTTGCGAGAGTGATATCTACTTCTCCGGCCAACTCCGTGAGCCCCTTCTTCCTCTTCGCCATCATCACATCCAGATTTACTACGATTGCCATTTATCTCAACCTCGCTGTCTTTAAACTCATTGACTCAAAATGCTTCCCGCCAACTTCTCAGATTGTCAGATCGTTCTCCTCCTTGTAGCGGACGGCCTCCTCGAACACCAGCGCCAGCACCTTGCTGAACAGCCCGGCGATCACAAAGACCAAAATGATCACCAACATAGCCGTAGTGAGATATACTATCGAGCGCACCACTGACATCAATGCGATGAAGAAACTCCAGTTACCCATTTTACGCAAACTGATCACATTCTCTATCACAAAGCAATCCTGCGCCAACACCGTCTTAAATATTCTCCTCAGTTCCCGGATCAAGACTAACGCCGCGATCCCCAGAACAAAATAGATGATCACGGTTTCCTCATAATGCTCCACTGCCGGTTCATAAAACTGACCGATCCACTTGACAGAAAACGGCAGGCTCACCGTCACCAATATGCCGGAATAAAACATAAAGTCCAACAGATACTTGGTCCATTTTGTCAAAAATAATTTTTGCCGCATGATATCATCTAAATCCTTATTTGAATTATTTTGTTTCTTATCTGTAGCCATTTATTTTGCCTCCTTTTTTCCCATTATAGCGCGTAGTTTTTGTTTGTCAATATATTTTTATTGTTTTTCAATAAATTTATGTTTTTTCACAATAAAAGAGCCGGATTACTCCGACTCGTAATGTGAATTTTTAAACGACTCTTACAGCTCCAATGTCAGCTGTCCGGGCATATCCGCCCGATTGATCCAGCTTTTCTGCTCCGCCTCATGCACCACGTCCTCCGGTCTGCTGCCGCCGATGAGAAACGGAGATTTCGGATCATGTTTGGCATAATTTCTGCGCACCGTCTCCTGATCGTAGTTGGCATAGCAGTACCTACACCCATGCAGACAGGTATTGTATGCTCCGATGTCTCCGCCCAGAAAGCAGGCACATTCCTTGCGCAAGGGTGTCTTCGCCGGGATCCGTAATGTGCGGTGTAAGGCAGTCTCATAGGTTTTCACCGTCATGCACCCGCTGCAGTCCGCCCCGAACTGTGCCAGCTCATTTCCCTCCCCGCAGGGTCTGAGCGTCATGCCGTGCATTTTTGCGATCCGCGCCATACGTTCTCCCAGATACAGCCTGTCTTCCCTCGCGACCTGCACCGCCTCCGGAAAATTTTTGCGCACCTTCTGATAAAGATCAATAAAACTAATGACGCAGGTTCCGGTATATCCTTCCAGTGCCTCCGCCATTCGCTCAAATTGTTCCAAATGATATTCTTTGGTGTAAGTTTCATTCAAAAAGATCGGATCATACCGCCATCCCATAGAATCCGCGCCTGCCGCCTCCGAGATCCGCCTGAAATCTTCGATCACCTTCATCTTGTCCGGCACCAGAGGCTCTATGTCTCTGCCGTAAGGCGTGATCGTTACAAACCAATACATGCCATAGGCCTTCAACAGGTCCATATACGGCAGCATCGGTCCGGGATTCTTACTGCAGAACCCGATCAGATCCACCACAGCCGGATCCAATACATAGCGCGTCACCTGTATCGGATGATAAGGGTTCCGCACCATGACGAAACCCTCCTTTAACCGATTGGCAAACCATTCCGCATAAAAAGCCGGTATATCCGTCCGCATTCCCGTCTGTATGATCATATTACAAAAATTCATCCCTCTTTGGATTGAACACATCCACCAGTTTCCCCGCCTCCAGACACTTCACGCCATGCATGGAATTGGAAGGCATAAACACACTGTCACCCTTGTTCACCACCTGGCTCTCGCCGTCGATCGTAAAGCAGAAACTGCCTTCCGCAATATAGGTGATCTGCTCATGGGGATGCTTGTGCATATTGCCCTCCGCGCCCTTCTCAAAAGTGATCTCACACATCATGAGCTTGTCGGAATAACACATCACCCGTCTGGTCACGCCGGGTTCACAAGGAGTTACTTTGCATTCTTCATTTTTGACAAACATACTTTGCCTCCTTCTTAACAGTACGCTTACTGCATCCTTACTCTTTCATTCTATACAGATCATGGGAATTTGTCCATGCCTGTTTTCGCACTTCCTCCTCGGAAATCCCCTTGATCTGCGCCAACTCCCTCACCACATAGGGAATATAAAGGGAACAATTCCGCTTTCCGCGAAACGGCACCGGCGCCAGATAGGGACAATCCGTTTCCAACACGATCCGGTCCATGGGGATATATTCCACCGCTTCTTTCAGCTTCTTGGCGTTTTTAAAGGTCAGCACACCGCCGATGCCGAAATAAAATCCCATATTCAAAAACGACCGCGCCGTCTCCTTCGTATAGGAATAACAGTGGATCACACCGCCAATCTCCTCCGCTTTCGCCGCAGTCATCAGATCCACCGTGTCCTTAGCCGCATCTCTGGAATGGATCACCACCGGCAGCCTGATTTCCCTGGCCAGGTCTAACTGCCGCAGAAACCATTTCTTCTGAATCTCCCGATCCGGCTCATCCCAATAATAATCCAGACCGATCTCCCCTACTGCCACACATTTTTCGCGCTTACAGGCTTCTTTTACCCACTGAAAACGCCCCTCATCCTCTTCCAACTCCGCCGTCTCGCTGGGGTGAATGCCAATGGCGCCGTAGATATAGTCATACCGCTCCATCAACTCCACCACCTTCTCACAGGAGGCCAGGCTTGCTCCCACATCCACCACTTTGGCAATGCCTTCCTTCGGCAGACGGGCAAGCAGATCCTCTCTGTCTTCGTCAAAAGCCTCATCATCATAATGGGCGTGGGTATCAAAAATCTCCGTCATTTCTTCTTCCTCTCCCGTCAGAAACCGTATTGACTGCTTGCGCCATATTAATTACACCAATCTTCTATCTGTAGTCCTTCCACACGCTCAAACTCCCTTGTATTGTTTGTAACTATAACCAGTCCAAGCGACTTTGCGTGTGCCGCGATCAGATAATCCATAGATCCAATGGGCGTGCCCTTCTTTTCCAGCCCTGCTCTCACTTTCCCATACTCCCCAGCCGCCTTTCCGTCAAAAGCCAAAACCGGAATATCTGCCAAAAACAATAGCAACGCTAATCTATTCCTCTCTATTGCCGCACTCTTTTCCACCCCATGACACAGTTCCGCATACGTGATAGATGATATACAGATGTCACCAGGCGCCTGCTCCAAAATATGCTTTAACACATTAGGAATCTTTTTGATCACAAAGATACATGTGTTTGTATCCAACATATATTTCATTATAAGAATTCCCTTTCCTGCGCTGTTCCCTGATTTCGCTCTATCATAAAATCTTCCGTGAATAAATCAAGACTCTGGAGCATAGGAACCCAATTACTGTTTTTGGGAAACAACATGACTACATCTCCGATCTTATTGACAGAAACCTCTGTTCCTTCAAACCGGCATTCCTTTGGCAGCCGAACAGCCTGACTTTTCCCATTTTCAAACAACTTTGCAGTCAACATAATACCATCTCCTTTGTCTATTATATTATAAGTATATATCCTAGTATATACTATGTCAAGCAAACCTATTCCAGCTTAGTGTCCGACTCACAACCGAAAAAAAAAGAACCGTCCCCCGGGCTCACACGTCCCGAAAAACAGTCCTTCGTGCGTCATCAGGGGCTCGAACCCTGGACACCCTGATTAAGAGTCAGGTGCTCTACCAACTGAGCTAATGACGCATTTATTGGTATTACTGTGTTTGTTCCCAAGCACAAATGAAATTATAATATATAGTTTTCCCAAATGCAAGCTTTTTTTTCCATTTTTTTAATACTTTTTTATTATTTGTCACAAAAGCCTCAATTATTCAGCGGAAACAACGTTTTTTCGGCATTTATCACAATAACCGTAAAGCTCTACCTTATGTCCCACCACGGTAAAACCGCTTAACTCATCTTCTTCCGCATCGCCATGCTCTCCGTGACGGTGTCCGAAGTGTCCGAAATTAAAAGGGCAGCTGTGCAGCGGAATCCTCTTGTGGCATTCCAGGCAGACCGCATAATGCGTATGTCCGCCCCGCTCCAATTCATAGACCACCGTATCCTCTCCCATCCAGGTCGTACCGCTGACCAGATGGTTCTCCTCAAACGTCGCAAGGATTCGGTAAATCGTGGAAAGCGCAAAATTCTCCTGCCCCGCCTGCTCCATGACCTGCAGATAAATCTGCTGGGCGGACAGAGGCTCACTCGCCCGCTCCAACACCTGATAAACATATTTTCTCTGTTTTGTCCACTTGATCCCCTTCGGGTATTGCGGCTCGGCACACTCCGCTCCGTACCACTCCGGCTTCCATTTTTCCGATTCCATATCTATACTCCCGCACTTATTATACCAAATACTCTATCACAATTCCCGCGAAAACGCCAACACAATATAAAATCCCCATGATTTTCAAATTTTCTGTGGTGTGACGGTTTACGCGAAACAGCACCAGCAAGCCGACGCCGGCACCTACCAGAAGCCCGGCCAGCATGCTGCCCAGCCCCAGCATACCGCCCAGATACAACTCTGTGATCGCCACCGAAGCCGCGCAATTCGGAATCAGTCCCACAATGCCTGCGATCACAGGACCGGCGATGGGTCTGTCCAAAAGCAGTGCCGACAGCACATCTTCTCCCACGATCTCCAACAAAAAATTCAGCGCAAACGTGATCAGCAGCAGGAAAATGCCTACCTGAATCGTATGCTTCAGTGCAGAGTGGAAAATGCCTTTTTCGCAATTGCAATGTTCCTGCTCGCACAACTCGTGGATATGCAAGTGGTTTTCGTGATCATGATGATCGGCATTGTCCGTATGCCCTTCGTGGTGCTCATGGTTTTTATGTTCTTTATGGACTTCTTGCCCCTTGTGAACTCCATGCTTTCGGCCGAATGCCAGATCCACCAGGAATCCTGCGGCGATACCCACCGCCACCTTTATCAAAAGAATCTGTAAAATCAGCGAAACCGGCGCCTTTGCCGAGATCATCACCGGCAGCATCTCATCCGAAGTGGACAGATAGATTGCGATCAGCGTTCCCATGGTGATCACTCTGCCGGCATAGAGATTGGATGCCGCCGCAGAAAAACCGCACTGCGGCACAACGCCCACTGCTGCGCCGATCACCGGTCCCAGTCTGCCCGCCTTCTCCACCATCTGCTGCAGTTTTTCGCCCGCACGATGCTCCAGATATTCCATGGCAAGATACGTCAAAAACAGGATCAGGATCACCAGAACACTGTCTTCCAATGTATGCTCGATTGCATGCGTTGCCGCATGGATCAATTCAGACGATGTCATAATTGCCTTTCCTTTCAAAACGGTTCTAAAAAAATAGTTCTAAACGCAAATGCAACTCATTCGCATTTAGAACTATATCATATTTTGCTGTTTTGTCAAGTACCTATTTTATAATACGATACATTCTATTTTATAATACGATACATTCCTGCAACAGACAATTGTCCGAAGCGTTTCCCACAGACACAACATATTCGCCAGGCTCCGTCACAAACGCTTTGCGTTCTACATCATAATAGACAAATCCCCGCTCTGTTAAAGGAATCGTCACCTGCTTTTCCTCCCCGGGCTGCAGGAACACCTTCTGATAGGCATTTAACTCCTTCACGGGACGCTCCACACTGCAGACAGGATCTGAAATATAGCATTGCACAACTTCTGCACCTGCCATATTGCCTGTATTCTTCACATTCACGGTGATCGCCCAGGACGCATCGGGTGCCGACAGCACCTGCAAATCCTCTATGGAAAACTGTGTGTAGGAAAGACCGTAGCCAAACGGAAATGCAGGCTTGATGCCTTCCTTCTCGTAATAGCGATAGCCCACAAAAATTCCTTCCTTGTACTCAACCCGCCCTTCGTTACCAAATTCGCCGTTCTTATAGGTAACGGTATCCGTGTAGGCCACAGGGAACGTCTCCGGAAGCTTCGCGGAAGGGTTGACTCTGCCAAGCAGTACATCCGCCAGGGCATTGCCGGTCTCCATCCCCGAATAATAGCACCATACCAGCGCCTTTGCCTGGGCGGCCCAGGGCATCTCTACCGGTGAACCTCCAACCATGACCACAATTGTGTCCGGTCTGATCTTTAAAAGTTCCGCGATCAGCTCGTCCTGCGCATAGGGAAGCTTCATATCCGCTCTGTCCCTGCTCTCGATATCATAATAATGATTTAATCCGCCTACAAAGATCACTGTATCCGCCGTCTGCGCCAGCTCACATGCCTCCTTTCGGAGCTTTGCCCGGTTCGCCTCGATCTCTCTGCGCAGGGCTTTCTTTTCCTCCGTATCGGGAGTGTCATCGCTCATCACACGCTGCTCCAGACTCTTTTCTTGCCAGTTCACCAGATCCTCTACCTTTGTCTTGGGCTCCGGCACATAGTAACCAGGGGCGTATGCAATGTCCACATTGCCGCCCAGCGCCATCTTAAGCCCCAACAGCGGTGAAATCTCATACAGCGCCTTGATCTCTGCGCTGCCGCCTCCGGCCGCATGAATGCGCTCCGCATTGTCTCCGATCACGACAATACGATGTTTCTTCACAGAAATGACACTTCCGTCATTGCCCATAATGGGTTTCATGGCCAGAGTTTCTGCTGTCAACGGCAAAAGTCTCTCCCCGGCTGTCCCCGCCGGCTCATTTTTCAACAGTACAATAGATTCCTTCGCCACCTGATAGGTTGACTGTCTGTGCTCCGGAGCATTATAAGCACCCTGCTTACGGTTTGGCGCCTGCTCCCCCAGCATCTTCAGACGGAACATCATGCGCAGGATATTTCGCACCTTCGCATCCACACAGGCCTCGCTGATCTCGCCCTTACGCACAGCCTCGCGCAAAGGATTTGCCAGATAATACGCGTCAAAATCCGTGGTAATGCTCATCTCCATGTCCATGGAACACTCCGCTACGCCCTTTGTGGAATGTGTGGAACCCCAGTCACTTATGACAGCTCCATCATATTTCCATTCATCCCGCAGGATATCATCCAGAAGTTCCTTGCTCTCGCTGCAGAAATGTCCCCGGAATTGATTGTATGCGTTCATGATGGAGTAGCTGCCACCCTCCTGTACCGCCGCCTTGAATGCAGGTAAATAGATCTCCCGCAGCGCACGCTCATCCACATAAGTGTCGATCGCCAGCCGGTCCGTTTCCTGATTGTTCACCGCAAAATGCTTGACACACGCCGCCACATCGCATTCCTGAACCCCTTTGATAAACGGTACCGCAAGGGTTCCGTTCAGATAAGGGTCCTCGCTCATGTACTCAAAATTGCGCCCGCACCGCGGATCCCGCTTGATATTGATACCGGGCGCCAGGATTACATCCTTGCCGCGCCCTCTGGCCTCCTCGCCCAGCACTTTGCCGCTTTCATAGGCAAGTTCCGGATTCCAGGTTGCCGCCAACGCGGAATTGCTGGGATTGTATGTGACATAATCGTCAGAATCCCCCACCGGCACCCAGCTATCATCCGGGAACTGCATCCGGACACCCATAGGGCCGTCCGAACTCACCACGCCGGGAATCCCCAGACGCTCTACGCCTTTTGTGCGGAAAAATCCGCTGCCGTGGATCAGGTCGGTTTTTTCTTCCAAGGTCATCTGCTTTAACAGCGCTTCTATTTGTTCTTTCTGGTCTTTCCTGTTCATAATTCATCCCCCTATAAATTATAATATACCTGCTATCGCCATCTTGAATGCCTTGATTGCATCATCATATATCTTGGGCGCCTTACCCACTTTCTGCGGGTCATAATCACACAAATTTAAGTTACCCATATAATCCGCTACAATCTTTTCCAAGTGATCATTTAAAAACGTTTTCGGATCCTGACTCCAATATATCTCTGTACTTCCATTTACAGTTCTTTTAGCCAAAAGAATCTGCAGACCATAAAATAATGGCATTATAAACCCATCTGGACTTAGCATCTCCACCCGTTTTCCATTAAACGGTGTAACCTTAACTTTTCTCCTTTCATTCAATTTTTTACATGCTGCAATTGCCTGAAAATGTCCGCCGTTTGCATTATAATATTTGGGAAAATACTCATAAATATAATCATATAGATCCGGTAATTCTGCGGCAATCCGGAATGCTGACCGCACTTCTTCATTAATCAGTTCGTGGTGATAACCATCCTCTGCAACTTGCGTAACATCCGGAGAACTCATAAATTTCTCATACTGCCCCATACATGTTCCTTTTGCACTATACAATTTATTCGGAGCAACAGCCTCCACAAAACGATCCGACCCGTTCTCAGCTTTGACCGGACAGACCAAATTTAATACCACCCAAGAAAGTGCTACTATATCCTGCGCTTTAATATCTCCACCCTCATTGGTCTTCCATTCCACTCTGCTCTCAAGTCGCGGATTATGCTCTCGCAACGCTTCCTGCAAGTCTTTAAAATGGCCTTTTTTATTGACCTTTGTCGCCTCCTGCAGCTCTGCATTATTGTTTCTTGCTTCACATATTTCCAACAGATTATTTGTAAAAGAAGATACACACTTTGAATCGCTGGTATTTCTTGGCACCAGTAATTCAACCGGCACCAGAAAATCAACATTGTTTTCAATCTCTTCTTTCTGTATAGCACTCATGTAACCATCAATAAGCTCTCTCTTCTGTTGCCATAGCATCTTAAAATCCGTCCATGTTTTCACTGTATTCGGAAGGTTTTGTCCCTGATAATTAAGCGCCTGCTCCAAAATGAACAATCCAATTGCGAGAGAGTTATGTCCCCCATCCAGTATTCCCTCAATTTGTGGGTTGGCAGGTTTAAGTCTCCATCTTCCCCGTTCTAAACGCTCATAATCGGAAGATGCAAGTAAAACTCCCTTGCTCATAAAAGGGAAAAAATGAGGTGTCTCCGCAATCGTTTTCTGTATTTCATCTGTCACTGTTCCCTTTTTTGCCGATCTGGGATTGGCATCCAAATCAAATGCATCAATGATGGATACAAAAAACCGCGCTTGCACTAAACCCACAATTTTTGTAATATCACCTACTGTCTGTTCTGTTAAATCCTCAAATCTAATAATGACTCCTTTGTTTTCCTGCATATAAATGCCTCCTTTCAAAATTCCGGAAGGTCGGAAACAAAAAAGAGAACCACATACAATAATGTCGGTTCTCCTAATAACCCAATAATCCTAGTAATAGCATTATCCATGATATATTATCTCCGACGCCTATCCAGGTATCCATTGCACCATCCACAATCCTGCGGATTAAGATTATTTTAATATTAATTTTCTTGATTTGTCAACATTCTTTTCAATATTCTTTATTTTTCCTAGCAAATGCCTAGTGTTCATTTACCACCTGAAAAATAAAGAACTTCAGATAATAGCTCTCATCCGCCGCCCACAGGATCGGATGGTCGCAGCTCTGGGTGCGGAACTCCACCTGCCGCAGCCGCTTGTGGGTGCTGCCTGCCGCCTGTTTCATCATCTCTGTGAAAAGCTCCTGAGTCATGAAATGGGAACAGGAGCAAGTGGCAAGATAACCGCCATCCTTTACCAGCTTCAAACCCTTCCTATTGATCTCACGGTAGCCTTTAATCGCATTTTTCGTGGCTTCCCTGGACTTGGTGAAAGCCGGCGGATCCAGGATCACCACATCATACCGTTCCCCTGCCTCATAGAGTTTCGGCAGCTCGTCCAATACATTCGCCTCTCGGAAATGTACGGTTTCATCCAATCCGTTGCGCCTTGCATTCTCCGTCGCCTGACTGACAGCAAACGCAGAGATATCAAGTCCGGTCACCTCTGCGGCCCCGGCAATCCCCGCATTCAGTGCAAAGGTTCCCATATGTGTAAAGCAGTCCAGCACCCGTTTTCCCTTGCAGACCCGCTGCATTGCCAGCCGGTTGTACTTCTGATCCAGGAAAAATCCGGTCTTCTGCCCGTTCACCACATCTACCATGTAATGTACGCCATTCTCCACAATTTCCACATTTGTGTCAAAAGAAGCTTCTCTCCAAAACCCCTTATAGGGCTGCAATCCCTCTTTTTTGCGCACCGGCGCGTCAGACCGCTCATAAACCCCACGGATCCGGATGCCATCCTGCTCCAGCACATCGATCAGCTCCTCCAACACCGTGTCCTTCAGCTGCTCCATGCCTAACGCCAGGCACTCGACCACCAGCACATCACTGTACTTGTCCACCACCAGCCCCGGCAGCCAGTCCGCCTCGCCGAAAACAATACGACAGGCATTCAGATCTTCTGCATCTGCGCTGCCCGCTCCCATCACAGTCTTCCGGTAATTCCAGGCATTCTCCACCCGCATGCGCAAAAAAGCCCTGTCGATTTCCTGCTCCGGCTTCCTTGTAAGCATACGGATGCGGATCTTGGAATTCTGGTTGATAAACCCCTTCCCCATGGGATAACCGTCAAAATCTCTGACCGACACCACCGCACCGTTTTGAAAGCTCCCAGCGATTGTGTCAATCTCATTATCGTAAATCCAGGCACCGCCTGCTTTCAGGCTTCTGCCCTCCCCTTTTTTCAGTGTTACAATGGTTCCTGCCATCTGTTTCTCCCGCCCAAAGTTAAATTTAATTTAATCTTACGTGTTTTTTGCTTGACAATCAACCACTTTTTATATATTATTTTAATGTTGACATCGTCGCGTGGCTCAGTTTGGTAGAGCGCTGCGTTCGGGACGCAGAGGTCGAAAGTTCGAATCTTGTCGCGACGACTTAAGGGTTTATTTAAAGGACTTTCGGAAATGCCGGAAGTCTTTTTTGTTGTGCTGTTTTTCCAAATTTGTATTGACATTTATAGTACAGCCGAAATTTTGAAACAAAAAATTTCAG
>JAFUZJ010000037.1 GCA_017476665.1 Lachnospiraceae bacterium
AACAAGGAGTGGCTGACGGTGGAGGATATCCGGAGACTGTTAAAGACGGATCTGGACCATCATGAGTAAGTCCGGGTGCGACGGCAAAGTGAAATTCAAAATCGCGTTGAGTTGGGAAAACAGATAAAACGGAAAAACATCGAGAAACAGAAGGGAACAGAAGGGAACAATACAGATGGAGATCAAGCGGAATATTTTGTTGAATCCCGGTCCGGCTACGACTACGGACACGGTGAAGCTGGCACAGGTGGTGCCGGATATCTGCCCGCGGGAGAAGGAATTTGTGGGGATCATGCGGGAGATTGAGGACGGGCTGCTTCAGATCGTGCATGCGGATCCGGAGAAGTTTGCGGCGGTGCTGTTCTGCGGTTCGGGAACGATCAACCTGGATATCTGCCTGAATTCGCTTTTGCCGGCGGACAAAAAGGCGTTGATTATCAACAACGGTGCGTACAGCAGCAGAGCCGTTGAAATCTGCGAATATTACGGATTGGATCATATAAATCTGAAACAGCCGATCGACAGGCAGCCGGACCTGGCTGCAGTGGAGCAGGCGCTACAGGAGAATCCGGATGTGGCGTTGGTGTATGTGACCCATCATGAGACGGGTACGGGACTGCTGAATCCGGTTCGGGAGATCGGTGCGTTGGCGCACAGGTACGGTGCAATCCTGGTGACGGATACGACGTCCACTTATGCGATGCGGCCCATCGATATCGAAGCGGACAACATTGATTTCTGCATGGCTTCCGCGCAGAAGGGCATCATGGCGGTGACGGGGCTTTCGTTCATCGTGGGCAGAAGAAGCGTGATCGAGGCTTCGGCGGCCTATCCGAAGCGGTCTTATTATTGCAATCTGTATATGCAGTATGACTATTTTATGAAACACGGGGAGATGCATTTCACGCCGCCTGTGCAGGTGATCTACGCCACCAGGCAGGCGCTGAAGGAGTATTTTGCGGAGGGTGAGCAGGCAAAATGGGACAGGCATTTCCGGGTGTATCGTGCACTCAGGGGCGGCCTGGAGCGGCTGGGCTTCCGAATTTATATTCCCGATGAGATCTCGTCGGGATTGGTGGCAGCGGCGCTGTACCCGGACGATGCCAACTGGGATTTCGGGAAGGTGCATGATTACTGTTATGAGAGAGGCTTTACCATTTATCCCGGCAAAGTGGAGAAGAAGGGAATGTTCCGGCTGTGTTCGCTGGGCGCGATTGATGAGCCGGATGTAAAGGCGTTCTTTGAAGTGTTTGAGGCGGCGCTGGCAGAGTATGGCGTGAGTGTGCCGGTGCGGTACGAGTAACCAGGTAGAGAGGAGTCGTAAGACGATGAGCGTATACACTTGTTTTTGTACGGATGTGATCCATGCGGGGCATCTGAATCTTCTGAAAAAGGCGGCGGAGTATGGGCCGGTGACAGTGGGGGTGCTGGCAGATGAAGCCATGATCCGGTACAACCGTTTTCCCACGGTATCTCTGGAGCAGCGGATCGAGATCGTGAAGCAGACAGGGCTGGCCGCGGAGGTGATCGTACAGCAGGAGATCATGTACGATAAGGTGCTGGCAGAGTTGAAGCCGGAGTATGTGGTGCATGGGGATAACTGGAAGGAAGGACCCGAGAGGGCGATCCGGGATAATGTGGTGGAAAACCTGGCCAAGTACGGCGGGAAGCTGATCGAGGTGCCTTATACCTACAACGAGGAAGTGAAGCGCATCGACGACAATATGAAAGAAAAGCTGGCCATGCCGGAGTATCGCCGCAAGCGACTGCGTCAGCTTTTGACCATGCGTCCGATCGTGAAGGCCATTGAGGTACATTCCGGTCTGACCGGTCTGATCGCGGAGAAGACGGTGGTGGAGCGTGAGGACGGGCTGGATCAGTTCGACGCCATGTGGATCTCCAGTCTGTGTGATTCCACGGCGAAGGGAAAGCCGGATATCGAGCTGGTGGATATGTCCTCCAGGATCCGGACCATTGATGATGTGATGGATGTGACCACGAAGCCGATCATCCTGGACGGGGATACCGGCGGACTGATCGAGCATTTTGTATACAATGTCAGGACGCTGGAGCGCATGGGCGTTTCGGCAGTGATCATTGAGGATAAGACGGGGCTGAAGAAGAATTCGCTGTTCGGCACGGAGGTGGAGCAGACCCAGGATACCGTTGAGAATTTCTGCGCGAAGATCAGCGCGGGCAAGAAGGCGCTCAGAACCGATGAGTTCATGCTGATCGCCCGGATCGAGAGTCTGATCCTGGAGCGGGGGATGGAGGATGCGCTGACCAGAGCGTTTGCCTATGTGGAAGCCGGTGCGGACGGCATCATGATCCATTCCAGAAAGAAGGATCCGGCGGAGATCGTGGAGTTTTGCCGGAAATTCCGGGAAAAGAATGCACAGACCCCGATCGTCGTAGTGCCCACGTCCTTCAACAGCATCACGGAGGAAGAACTGGCGGAGGCAGGGGTGAACATTGTGATCTATGCGAACCAGCTGACCAGAAGTGCGTTTCCGGCGATGCAGGGCACGGCCATCGAGATTCTGAAGAATCATCGTGCGCTGGAGGTGGATTCCAAGCTGATGCCGTTTAAGGATATCATCAGACTGGTGGATGAAATATAAGCGGGAAGAGCACGGAGACGGAAAGGCACGGAGACGATGGAAAAAGAGATAGCGATTTTGATGGCGGCTGGGCTTGGCAGCAGGATGCGTCCGCTGACGGAAAGGATGCCCAAGCCATTGGTGCCGGTTTTCGGAAAGCCTATGATCGAGACGGTCATAGACGGGCTGTTGGCAAGACCGGTGGAGGAGATCTATGTGGTGACCGGGTATCTGGCGGGGCAGTTTGACTATCTGCCGGAGAAATATCCTCAGGTACATCTGATTCACAATGGGGATTATGAGGTGAAGAACAATATCTCCTCGGTGTATGCGGCCAGGGAGCAGCTGGGGTTGGGGAACTGTTTTATCTGTGAGGCGGATCTGTATGTAAAGGATCCTTCTATTTTCAGGAAAGAGTTAAATCAATCCAGCTATTACGGACGGATGCAGGCAGGATACTCGGATGACTGGGTGTTTGAGCAGGATGGGGAAGGACGGATCGTGCGGGTCGGCAAGGGCGGCACGGATGTCTATAATATGGTCGGTGTGGCGTATTTCCAGAAGGCGGAGGCGCTGATCCTGCGGGATAAGATCACGGAGGCTTATGCCCAGGAGGAGAATGCGCAGCTGTTCTGGGATGATGTGGTGGACCGGAATCTGGATGTCCTGAACCTTACGGTGGAACCGGTACAGGCAGGACAGTTGGTGGAGATTGATACGGTAGAGGAGTTGAAAAGAATTGATCAGAGCGCAGGAAGTTTTGCAACAGATTGAGAAGATGGGCATTGAGGTGGTGACAGGGGTGCCTGACTCCACATTGAAGCAGTTCTGCGACGGACTGCAGACCTACGAGGGGAAGCTTAGGCATTATGTGACGGTGAATGAGGGTGCTGCCGTAGGTGTGGCCATCGGAACATATCTGGGCACCGGGAAGCCGGCCTGTATCTACATGCAGAACTCGGGGATCGGCAATGCGGTGAATCCGGTTGCGTCTCTGGCGCATGCGGATGTGTACGGCATTCCGATGCTGTTTATCGTGGGATGGCGCGGCGAGCCGGGGACAAAGGATGAGCCCCAGCATGTATTTCAGGGCAGAGTGACCTGTCAGATGTTTGAGACGCTGGAAATTCCCTATAAGGTGATCAGCGAGGATACCACGGAAGAGGAGATGACTTCTCTGTGGGAGGAATGCGGCAGGGCGCTTCAGTCCGGCAGTCAGTTCGCGATCATTGTGAAGAAAAATACGTTTTCAGCGGATAAAAAATTTGAGTGGGAGAACGGAAATTCCCTGAACAGGGAGCAGGTGCTGGGAAGCCTGCTGCAGATGATTCCCCGGGATGCATTGATTGTGTCCACAACGGGCAAGATATCCAGAGAGCTTTATGAGCAGAGCGATGCGCAGTTCGGTTCCCATGACAACCTGTTCATGACCGTGGGCGGTATGGGGCATGCGTCCATGATCGCATTCGGGCTGGCAGCCGCGAGGCCCAAGAGGCAGGTGTTCTGCATTGACGGGGATGGCGCAGCATTGATGCATATGGGATCAATGGCGTTTATGGCGTCCCAGGCGCCGGCGAATCTGACGCATATTGTGATCAACAATCAGGCGCATGAATCGGTAGGATCCATGCCTACGGGCTGTCAAGGCACTGATTTTGCCGAGGTTGCGCGGGCTGTGGGATACAGGTATGCGGAGCGGATCACGGATGAGGCCGGTTTGGAAAGACTGCGGGGCAGTCTGGTGGGAAAAGCGCAGGACGCGGCGACGCAGGAAGGACCGGTATTGTATGAGATCATGGTCGGTCTGGGCTCCCGCAAGGATTTGGGAAGACCGAAGGAATCGGCGAGAGAAAACAGGGATTGTTTTATGAAAACGATAAATGTATAGCGGAAAAACCCACATTTCTAATAAATTTCTTAAGTTTTTCCCCGCTCTCTTGTCAAAGAATCTCAAAAATCGTAGTATTATTGAAAGATTGTGTGAGAATCCGGAGGGCAAAGTATGACGAAGGCGGAAATTCTGAAAAAAGAAATATTAAATAAATATCGCAGTGTACGGCAGTTCGCTTTGGAGATGAATATTCCCTATAGTACGCTGGTGACTGCGCTGGAGCGTGGAATTGACGGAATGGCATATGGGACAGTGATCCGGATCTGTGATAAGCTGAATCTGAATCCGGTTGATTTCTCGCCGCTGGAAGACGGCGCGGTATTGAGCGGACACATTCTGGAAAATCAGGTGATGGCGTCTTATATGAATCTGAATCAGTTCGGTAGAGACCGGGTGCTGGAGATCATGGAGGATATGTCGCAGATAGATAAATACAGAGCAAAGGCTGCAAGAAAAAAATAAGATGATAAAGCAACAGAAAAGAGACTGTGAAATTTCTTCACAGTCTCTTGTTATTTTTAATCCGAAAACGATTTAGCAGTAGCTGTTGAACATCATGCCGCTATAGGCGCTGGTCGTGTAGGGACTGACGTAATTGTGTCCCGGGTTCTTGTAGGCAACGATCTTGCGATCCACATAATCCATCGGATTCAGTGAGATCTGGTTGCTCTTGCGCATCAGCGAGGAGGAGAAATCCTTCAGATAGGAGAAGGTCTCCGAGATGTCCTCGGACTGCAGGGCCGTTTCTTTTAACAGCGCGGAGTCCACTTCCAATGTTCCGTCCTCCGCCATATTTAATCCCATGGCTTCCATGGAGTTGTGATACAGACCGGCAATTCCTTTCATTTCCTGTACGAGATTATTGCTCCTGGTCTGCGAACCTAAGTAGTTGGAGGCTGCCTTCATGAAGGCATTGTATCCGCCCACCAACTGTGTCACGTTGTCGGCAAGGGAGTCCACATCTTCCTTCAGACCGATCTGTACGGATTCCCCCTCTTCGGTAATACTCTTTAATTTCACTTCGAACTGTTTTCCGATGGAAAACTCGTTGGAAGAGGAGGTGCGGGACTCGCCGTTCAGGGTGAAGCTTGCATTCGAAGCTTCCTGACTGACGTAATCCAGACCGAAATATTCAACTGTTCCGCTTGCCTTGCTGGTGCGATCGTCGGAAACCTGGAAGATCTGTGATTTGCCATAGGGCAGACCACTGGAATCGGAGGTCAGGCGCAGCGCCGTGCGGCCCTCGGATTCCACCATGTCGGCGTGGATGCCGATATTGGAATTGTTCACCAGACGCATTAAGCGCGACTGCACATCTTTGTTGGTCTCTCCCGGGGCAACGGCAAACTGGAATTCATAGTTCATGTCGTTGATGGATACGTCGAAGGAATAAGTATCCGGAGGAAGAGCGGAACCGCCGTCATCCATAAAGTTTCCGAGATTTTCCTGTGGAGAGGCAAGGGACGCTACTTCCAGTTCAAACTTGGGAGAAGTACCGGCTGTGGCCTGGTCGCCGATGTAAACCGCCTCAGCAATATTCTCGTTGGAAGAAAAGGCACTTTTCTTATTCAACAGACCTGTATCGTCCAAACCGCCGAGGTCAGCCAGCGTATTGTGCAGCTCGCGGGCATTTTCCTTCAAATCCACGGCATAGTTCTGCGTTTCCTTGCTGGTCGTAGGAAGATACCAGGGCGCTTCTTTATTCAGTTTGACAATGGAATTATATACGCCGCGCAATTCTGACTTTTTATGGGCATCATGCTTCGTCAGATTCTTGGGCTGGTAGGTTGTCAGATAATTATTATAGACATTATTCAGAGCAACATTCATTGCCGCGCCTCCTTTCTTCCTTGATCTGGGCATTGGCAAAAACCATGCATTTTGTGGCGCCCGGATATCCATTCCGAGATTATCCCACCTTCATACATATACCATAGCATAGAACGAAAAAAAAAACAATACTTTTTTGCGAGAAAATTTAAAAATTTATCAGAAAATATAAATAAGCTCAAAATTATTATCTGGAAACGGACAAGATATCACAAATTTGTTCCATAAAATATTTGGCCTGTTTTTCTGTGATGCCGGAGTAATTCAGGATCAAAGTAGAGGCGTATTCCGGCATGGAATGCTCGCAGAATTCCGACAGGCAGGAGACCAGTATCTGCCGCTCTTTCAGGCGGGTGGTCAGCTCTGCATCGGTCATCCGGGTATCCAGCTTCAGCAGGAAATGACTTCCGGCGGTATCGTCCAGAACGCGGGCGTGAGCCGACAGGGGGGATTGCTCTATGGCGTGGAGCAACAGGTCGCGCTGGGCGGCGCCCCGGCGTTTCATGCGGTTGATATAGCGCTCCAGATGACCTTTTTCAATAAAACTGGCCAGAGTGTATTGTTCAAAGCTGGACACGGTGCAGGAATAAAAATTCATGGTCGCGATATACTTTTCCATAAGGATCTCGGGCAGGACCATGTAGCTGATGCGCACGGCAGGGGCCACGCTCTTGGAGAAGGTGTTCATATAGATGACTTTACTGCGGATGTCGATGCTGTAGATGGGAGCCGCCGCGATTCCGCGATAGCGGTATTCGCTGTCATAGTCGTCTTCGATGATGTAGCGCCCGGGGGCGGAGTTGACCCATTGCAGGAGCTCCAGTCTCCGGTTGATGGGCGTGACGAGGCCCAGCGGAAAATGGTGTGCCGGGGAGATGTGGACGATATTGCAGCCGGAATCTGCCAGCAGATCCATACGGATGCCGTCGGAATCCACGGGGATCGCCGCGTAGGAAACGCCGTTGCTTTTATAGATGGCGCGGATCCTGTTGTAGCCGGGATCTTCGATGGCGTAGCGGGCATCGGGGCCCAGAAGCTGGATCAGGCGGGTGTACAGGTACTCTGTGCCGGCGCCCACGATGATCTGGTCCGGAGATACATCCATGCCGCGAAAATCATGCAGATATTGTGCGATGGCGACGCGGAGCCTGGCCACGCCGTGAAAGGGGACGGTGTCAAAGAGGCTGGCATCCTGGTAGGAAAGTGTCTCGCGCATCAGACGGCACCAGGTGGACACCGGGAACTCGGAGAGCGCATGCTTATTGGATTTCAGATCCACCAGATAAGAGTCTTCTTTGTAATGGGAGACATAGGCGGGTGCGGGTCCTTTCCGGGTGCGGTAGTCCTCCAGGGTGTTGACGAAGAAGCCTCTTTTTTCCTTAGAATAGATGTAGCCTTCCAACAGTAACTGGGCGTAGGCGTTTTCCACGGTTTTGACGCTGATGCCCAGGTGCATGGCCAAAGTGCGCTTGGAGGGAAGGAGGCTGTCCGGAGCCAGTTCCTTCCGGATGATCTGGTTTTTGACGGATTCGTATAACTGCAGGTATAGGGATGTGGGGCTGTTGCGATCCAGATTGACGGTGAGCATATCTGACCTCCTAAAAAATTTAAAAACTGGGTATTTAAAAGATATCAGAAATGATTATACTAAACAATATAAGAAGTTGCAAGGCGCAGGAAGCCTTGGCAAATAAAAATAAAAGAAGAGGAGGATGACAGGATGAAAAATTATTTTGATCTGACAGGACAGGTTGCGGTGGTAACGGGGTGCTCTACGGGATTGGGCGTGCAGATGGCAAAGGCGTTGGCCAGCCAGGGGGCGGATATTGTAGCGCTGGCGCGCAGGCAGGATAAGATCGAGGCGGTTGCGGCTGAGATCGCTGCGGAATTCGGGGTGAAGACGCTGGCAGTTCCCTGCGACATCACGGATACGGAGCGGGTGAATGCGGCGGTGGATGAGATCCTGGAGAAGATGGGGCGGATCGACATCCTGATCAACAATGCCGGGACCGGCGGTGTGACGCCTGCGGAGGATGTGCCTGACGAGATGTTTTTCAATGAGATCAATATCGATCTGACCGGTACCTTCAAGATGGCGCGGGCGGTGGCGAAGAAGGCGATGATTCCCGCAAAGTATGGGCGTATCATCAACATTGCCTCCATGTACGGTCTGGTGGGAAATAAGATTGCGGGCAGCGCACCGTATCATGCGGCGAAAGGCGGCGTGGTCAATCTGACCAGAGCGCTGGCTGCGGAGTGGGGCAAATACGGGATCACGGTGAATGCAATCTGCCCGGGATATTTCTACACGCCGCTCACGAAGGAGACGCTGGACAGCGAGTTTTTCCAGGCGAACGCCCGCACCATGATCCCTCTGGAGCGCTATGGAAACGAGGGAGAACTGGATACGGCGGCGATCTTCCTGGCATCGCCGGCTTCCACTTATGTGACGGGGGACATCGTGCCGGTGGACGGCGGATATACCTGTATGTAAAATAAGACGGCGGAAAAATCGGAAAGGACCACAGGGTCTTTTCCGATTTTTTTAGTTTGCGGATTGGTGAGAGTGTGGTATACTTAAGGAAATGTATTTCATTACAACAATAACGGCAGGAGGAACACGACAGTGGAGCGCTATTTTCAACAGGAGATTGAATGTGCATCGAGAGAGGAGATCGTTGCCATCCAGAATAAAAAGCTGGTGGAGCAGGTAAAGCATGTGTGGGACAATGTGCCTTATTATCGGAAGAAGATGGAAGAAAAAGGCGTAAAGCCGGAAGACATCAAGTCCATTGATGATCTGCATAAGCTTCCTTTCTTGTCCAAGGCGGATCTGAGGGATGCATATCCTTACGGACTGGTGGGGGTTCCCCTGAAGGATTGTGTCAGGATCCAGTCCACATCCGGAACCACCGGAAAACGTGTGGTGGCATTTTATACGCAGGCGGATATTGATCTGTGGGAGGAGTGCTGCGCCAGAGCGATCGTGGCGGCCGGCGGTACCAATGAGGATGTGTGCCAGGTATCATACGGATACGGATTGTTCACCGGTGGCCCCGGTCTGAATGGCGGAAGCCACAAGGTAGGGTGTCTGACAGTGCCGACTTCCTCGGGAAATACGGAGCGCCAGATCATGTTTATCCAGGATCTGTCCACGACGATCCTCTGCTGTACCCCCAGTTATGCTGCTTATCTGGGTGAGACCATGAAGGAGATGGGGCTGACTCCGGAGCAGATCCCTCTGAAAGCCGGTATTTTCGGCGCGGAGGCGTGGAGCGAGGAGATGCGCCACAATATTGAGGAAACGATGGGGATCAAAGCCTATGATATTTACGGACTGACCGAGCTGTCCGGCCCCGGGGTGGCGTTTGAGTGCAGCGCCCAGACCGGTATGCATATCAATGAGGATCATTTCATCGCGGAGATCATCAACCCGGAGACGGAGGAAGTTCTGCCGGACGGCGAGTGGGGTGAGCTGGTATTTACCGCGGTGGATAAAAAGGCATTCCCGATGATGCGATACCGCACCAGAGATATCTGTAAGCTGAGCAGGGAGAAATGTTCCTGCGGACGTACTCATGTGAAGATGGAGAAGCCCAGAGGAAGATCCGATGATATGCTGATTATCAGAGGTGTAAATGTATTTCCGTCCCAGATCGAGACGGTTCTGCTGGAGCATGGCTATCAAGCCAATTACCAGATCATCGTGGGCCGCGTAAACAATACGGATACATTGGATGTCCATGTGGAGATGACGCCGGAAATGTTCACCGATAATGTGGGTGAGATCACAAAGCGGCAGAATGAGCTGGTGGCAGGGCTGAAGTCCATGCTGGGACTGAAGGCGAAGGTGACGCTGGTGGCACCTAAGAGTATTACCAGAAGCGAAGGCAAGGCTGTGCGTGTGATCGATAACCGTAAGATCTGATAAAAGGAGGGGTATGCGATGAGTGTAAAGCAGATTTCTATTTTCCTGGAGAATAAGCCGGGCAAGATGTGCGAGATGACAGAGGTTTTGGCTGCCAACAAGATCAACATGCGGGCGCTTTCCCTGGCGGAGACGGAGGGGTTCGGCATCGTCCGGATCATTGTGGACGATGTATATGAGGCGACCACCGTATTGAAGGACGCGGGTTATATCAACAAGCTGACAAGCGTTGTGATCGTGGAACTGCCGGATGTGCCGGGCGGACTGAATCAGATCCTGAAGGTGTTCGCACAGGCGCAGATCAATCTGGATTATATGTATGCCCTGTCTTCGGAGACTTCGAAGAAAAATGCATATATGGTGTTCCGGGTGGATGACCACAGAGCGGCGGAGACTGCGCTGGCGAAGGCGGGGATCCGCGTGGTCACGCAGGAGGAGATTGCATCCTTATAAAATCACGAAAATGATGTTGCGGGGCGGACTTCCGGAGGGAGTGCGCCCCCTGTTGCCTGCGGAAGATTGTTTTTTGTAAAAAACTGTTGACGGACAGGGGACAATGTGTTATAGTAAACAGGCGACATGAGATTTAGGTCTTTTTTTTATGCTTAAAAAACACGTGGAGGTAGGAAGAATGCGTACAAAGATTACATTGGCATGTACCGAGTGCAAACAGCGCAACTACAATACAACAAAAGAGAAGAAGAATCATCCGGACAGAATGGAGACCAAGAAGTATTGTAGATTCTGCAAGACGCATACGTTACACAAAGAAACAAAGTAATGTTTCTTCAGAGACGAAGTAATGTTTCTTGAAATGAATTGAGTGGAGGTCGAAAATGGGAGATTCCGCAAACAAGCAGAAAAAATCTGCAGAGAATCAGTCCAAGCTTGGTGCATTCTTTAAGGGCGTAAAGTCGGAATATGCCAAGATCACATGGCCGGACAGACAGGCGACTGTGAAGCAATCCGTTGCCGTGGTTGCGATTTCTTTGGTAGTGGGAGTTCTGATCGCAGTGCTGGACTATATTTTCCAGTATGGTGTGAATTTCCTGACATCTTTATAAGAATAAGAGCGAGGGCGATAATATGGCAGAGGCAATGTGGTATGTAGTGCATACCTATTCCGGATATGAAAATAAGGTCAAAGCCAATATTGAGAAGACCATCGAGAACAATCCTCATCTTGCAGAGCAGATCCTTGAGGTCAGAGTACCGATGCAGGATGTTGTGGAGATCAAGAACGGTGCGAAGAAAACTGTTCCGAAGAAGATGTTTCCCGGCTATGTTCTTCTGAATATGGAAATGAATGATGATACATGGTATGTTGTGCGCAACACCCGTGGCGTCACCGGATTTGTCGGACCGGGAAGCAAACCGGTTCCCCTTACGGAAGCTGAGATGAAACCTCTGGGCATCAAGACAGACAATGTCACCATCGACTTTGTGGAGGGTGACAGCATTGCTGTGGTTGCCGGTGTCTGGAAGGATACTGTGGGCGTTGTTCAGAAGCTCGACTTCGGCAAGCAGACCGCAACCATCAATGTGGAGCTGTTTGGCAGAGAGACCCCTGTGGAGATCAGCTTCGCGGAAGTAAGAAAACTGTAGGTTTTCTCGAAAACTATAGGTTTTCTCAAAACTGTAGGTATTTCCCGGTCGGTTTACGGACCGGTAAATATAAGTAACATGGGAGTGTGTTTGGCGGTTTTATGATCGCAGACATTCCTGGTGGGAGCGGGGACATTCAGTTCCTGCGCCAGATTACCACATTATAGGAGGTGCCACAATGGCAAAGAAAGTAGAAGGATATATCAAGTTACAGATTCCTGCCGGCAAAGCAACACCGGCTCCGCCTGTTGGTCCTGCACTGGGTCAGCACGGTGTGAACATCGTTGAATTCACAAAGCAATTCAACGCAAGAACAGCAGATAAGGGCGATGTGATCATCCCTGTTGTCATCACTGTTTACGCAGACAGAAGCTTCAGTTTCATTACAAAGACTCCCCCTGCAGCAGTTCTGCTGAAGAAGGCCTGCAACATCAAGTCCGGTTCGGGCGTGCCCAACAAGACCAAGGTTGCCACCATCTCCAAGGCAAAGCTTCAGGAGATCGCTGAGTTGAAGATGCCGGATCTGAACGCAGCAAGCCTTGAGGCTGCTATGAGTATGATCGCAGGTACCGCACGCAGCATGGGTATCACAGTAGAAGACTAACTATTAACAATTGGGAGGCAATTGTCACAAGAACATTGCCGCTGGAACCTAGGAGGTAAAGTAAATGAAACATGGTAAGAAATATGCAGAGGCTGCAAAACTTGTAGACCGTGCAACTTTTTATGAGCCGAACGATGCGATCGCGCTGGTTAAGAAGACCGCAACCGCAAAGTTTGACGAGACGATCGAAGTACACATCAGAACAGGCTGTGATGGACGTCACGCTGAGCAACAGATCCGTGGTGCGGTTGTACTGCCCAACGGAACCGGTAAGACTGTAAAAGTTCTGGTATTCGCAAAGGGCGATAAGGTAGCTGAGGCAGAGGCTGCAGGCGCTGATTATGTTGGCGGCGAGGAGCTGATCCCGAAGATCCAGAACGAAGGCTGGCTTGATTTCGATGTAGTGGTAGCTACCCCTGATATGATGGGCGTGGTTGGTCGTCTGGGTAAGGTTTTGGGACCCAAGGGCTTGATGCCGAACCCCAAGGCCGGTACCGTAACAATGGATGTTACCAAGGCCATTGCTGATATCAAAGCAGGTAAGATTGAGTACAGACTTGACAAGACCAACATCGTGCATGTTCCCGTTGGTAAGGCTTCCTTCACAGAGGAGAAGCTGCTGGAGAACTTCAACGCACTGATGGATGCAATCGTAAAGGCTAAGCCCAGTGCATTGAAGGGCCAGTACCTGAGAAGCATCACCCTGACCAGCACCATGGGTCCTGGTGTGAAGGTGAGCGTAGCAAAGTTCTGATTGGTAAAGTTCTGATCAACACGTGTTTAGGAAGAGGCTTGTCCGGATGGATGAGCCTCTTTTTGTGGGGAAAAGAGGGATTTGAAAAGTTTCGATAAAGTTTCAATAAAGTCAAAAAAAAGTTTCAATAAAGTCAAAAAAGCAGTTGACAACACGGATAAATCATGATATGTTAGATAAGGTTTTCAAAACCGAGCCGAAGACAGTAGGTGTCAAAACAAGACAATGTTTTGTTTGACGTAAGCGTAGCGCCTACCGAGGGGAGAATGATTTATGTAATTATGCGTCTTCCTGTTTTGGCAGGGAGATTTTTTATTCCATAAACTCCTTCGGCATCAAATCTAAAAGGAGGTAAAAAAATGGCAAAGGTTGAATTGAAACAGCCCATCGTGGAAGAGATTTCCGCAAACATCAAGGATGCGCAGTCTGTTGTTCTGGTAGACTATCGCGGACTGACTGTTGAGCAGGATACTCAGCTTCGTAAGAATCTGCGTGAGGCAGGAGTCGTTTACAAAGTGTACAAGAATACTTATATGACTCGTGCATTCAAGGGTACTGATTTCGAGGCATTGGCTCCTTATCTTGAGGGTCCCAGCGCGGTTGCAATCTCCAAGGATGATGCAACTGCACCCGCAAGAATTCTGGCTGAGTTTGCGAAGAAGGCAGACAAGCTGGAGATCAAGGGCGGTGTTGTAGAAGGCACCCTGTACGATGCAAAGGGAATGGGAGTAATCTCCAGCATTCCTTCCAGAGAGGTTCTGCTTGGCAGACTGCTTGGAAGCTGGAAGAGCCCGATCACCAACTTTGCTCGTGTCATGAATCAGCTGGCAGAAAAAGGTGGCGCATCCGCATGTGATGCACCCGCTGAGGAAGCACCTGCAGCAGAGTAACTTTGAGTCGCCATGTGCGGCGAAGACAACAAATAATCTAACAAATTTTGAAAATGGAGGAAATGAAAATGGCTAAATTGTCTATCGATGAGATCATCAGCGCTGTAGAAGAGCTCAGCGTATTAGAGTTGAATGACCTGGTAAAGGCTTGTGAGGAGAAGTTCGGCGTATCTGCAGCAGCAGGCGTTGTAGTAGCAGCAGCCGGTCCTGCAGCTGATCCTGCAGAGGAGAAGACTGAGTTCGACGTTGAGTTGACTGAGGTTGGTGCTGAGAAGGTTAAGGTTATCAAGGTTGTTCGTGAGATTACCGGTCTGGGTCTGAAGGAAGCTAAGGACGCTGTTGAGGGCGCTCCCAAGGTGATCAAAGAGGGTGCTTCCAAGGCTGATGCTGAGGAGATCAAGAAGAAACTTGAGGAAGTTGGCGCTAAGGCTACCCTTAAGTAATTTCAGTTCTGCATGTGAAAAATTACAGATAACAGCTCCTGTCTGCAAGGGGCTGTTATCTTCTTTTTCTATTTATAATGTCTTAATTGATAATAATTATTGAATTCTGATTGCAAAATTCTTACTATTTCCCTGAAAAACAGCTTGACTATACATCCAAGATATGGTATTATTTACGGTGCACTATTGCGTGGAGTGGGCTCACTATGCGCAAAAATCAAGAAAAACGGGGTGAAATGTCAATGGAAAAGAACAGAATACGTCCAATGACCGGCAACAAGGTTATGCGTATGAGTTATGCGAGACAGAAAGAGGTTCTGGAGATGCCCAATCTGATCGAGGTCCAGAAGGACTCCTATCAGTGGTTTTTGGATGAAGGCTTGAAAGAGGTCTTCGACGATATCTCCCCTATCGCTGACTACAGTGGCTCATTAAGCCTTGAGTTCGTGGATTTCGAGCTGTGCAGGGATGATGTGAAATATTCTATTGAAGAGTGTAAGGAAAGAGACGCGACTTACGCTGCTCCTTTGAAGGTGAAGGTTCGCCTTTACAATAAGGAGAAGGAAGAGATCAGCGAGCATGAGATCTTCATGGGCGATCTGCCTCTTATGACCGAGACGGGTACTTTCGTGATCAACGGCGCAGAGCGTGTTATCGTAAGCCAGTTGGTTCGTTCTCCCGGCATCTATTATGGCATCGGTCATGATAAGATCGGTAAGAGATTGTTTTCCTGTACTGTGATTCCGAACCGTGGTGCATGGTTGGAGTATGAGACTGACTCCAATGATGTTTTCTATGTGCGTGTGGACAGAACCCGTAAGGTACCCATCACTGTGCTGATCCGTGCTCTTGGTATCGGTACCAATGATGAGATCCGCGAGCTGTTCGGAGATGAGCCCAAAATTGAAGCAAGTTTTGCAAAAGACACTGCTGAGAATTATCAGGAGGGTCTGCTTGAATTGTATAAAAAGATCCGCCCCGGTGAGCCTTTGAGCGTGGAGAGCGCAGAGAGCCTTATCAATGCGATGTTCTTTGACCCCAGAAGATATGACCTGGCTAAGGTCGGCAGATATAAATTCAACAAGAAGCTGGCATTCAGAAACCGGATCAGACATCAGATCCTGGCAGCCGATGTGGTGGATCCTTCCACCGGTGAGGTGCTTGCAAGCGCAGGCGACAAGGTGACTGCTGAACTGGCCGACGAGATCCAGAATGCTGCAGTTCCGTTTGTCTATATCCAGACAGAGGAGAAGAATGTAAAGGTTCTCTCCAACATGATGGTGGATATGACCAACTTCATCGACTGCAATCCCAGAGACTTCGGAATCCGTGAGAAGGTATATTATCCCGTGCTCGCACAGATCCTGGAGGAGTTTGGCGACAATCCCGAGAAGCTGGGTGAGGCGCTGAAGAAGAATGCGCATGAGCTGGTGCCCAAGCATATCACAAAGGAAGATATTCTGGCGTCCATCAACTATAATATCCATCTGGAGTATGGTCTGGGCAATGACGATGATATCGATCATCTGGGCAACAGACGTATCCGTGCGGTAGGCGAGCTGCTGCAGAACCAGTATCGTATCGGTCTGTCCAGAATGGAGCGTGTGGTGCGTGAGCGTATGACCACACATGATGCGGAGGATATTTCTCCCCAGAGTCTGATCAATATTAAGCCTGTGACCGCTGCTGTGAAGGAGTTCTTCGGATCTTCCCAGCTGTCCCAGTTCATGGATCAGAACAACCCGCTGGGTGAGCTGACCCACAAGAGACGTCTGTCCGCATTGGGACCCGGTGGTCTGTCCAGAGACCGTGCCGGATTTGAGGTGCGTGACGTACATTATTCTCATTACGGCAGAATGTGTCCGATTGAGACCCCTGAAGGTCCGAACATCGGTCTGATCAACTCTCTTGCAAGCTATGCAAGAATTAACGAATATGGCTTTGTGGAGGCTCCTTACCGTAAGATCGATAAAAAGGATGCCGCAAATCCCCGCGTTACAGAGGAAGTTATCTACATGACCGCAGATGAGGAAGATAACTATCATGTAGCCCAGGCGAACGAGCCGCTGGATGAGAAGGGACACTTTAAGAACAACATGGTATCCGGCCGTTATCGCGATGAGACACAGGCATATCACAAAGAGATTTTTGACTATATGGACGTGTCGCCGAGAATGGTATTCTCCGTGGCGACAGCGCTGATCCCGTTCCTGGAGAACGATGACGCAAACCGTGCGCTGATGGGTTCCAACATGCAGCGCCAGGCTGTGCCGCTTCTGATGACAGAGGCCCCGGTAGTGGGTACCGGTATGGAAGTAAAGACGGCGGTTGACTCCGGCGTGTGCGTGGTGGCGAAGAAAGCAGGTAAGGTGACCTATGTGTCATCCAATCTGATCCGCATGACCTGCGACGACGGCGAGAAGGCCGAGTACCATCTGACCAAATTCTCCCGTTCCAACCAGTCCAACTGCTACAATCAGAAGCCGATCGTACGCAAGGGCGACCATGTGGAAGCGGGCGAAGTGATCGCAGACGGTCCTTCCACTTCCATGGGTGAGCTGGCATTGGGTAAGAACCCTCTGATCGGTTTCATGACCTGGGAAGGTTACAACTACGAGGATGCGGTTCTTCTGAGTGAGAGACTGGTGCAGGAAGATGTTTACACTTCCGTGCACATTGAGGAATATGAGGCAGAGGCACGTGATACCAAGCTGGGACCGGAGGAGATCACCCGTGATGTTCCCGGCGTGGGCGACGACGCATTGAAGGATCTGGATGACAGAGGTATTGTCCGGATCGGTGCTGAGGTACGTGCCGGTGATATCCTGGTCGGCAAGGTAACGCCGAAGGGCGAGACAGAGCTGACTGCAGAGGAGAGACTGCTTCGCGCCATCTTCGGTGAGAAGGCAAGAGAGGTGAGAGATACCTCCCTGAAGGTGCCTCACGGCGAGTATGGTATTGTAGTGGACGCGAAGGTATTTACCCGTGAGAACAGCGATGAACTGGGACCGGGTGTAAACCAGGCGGTTCGTATCTATATTGCACAGAAGAGAAAGATTTCCGTCGGCGATAAGATGGCTGGTCGTCACGGTAACAAGGGTGTGGTTTCCCGCGTGCTTCCGGTGGAGGATATGCCTTATCTGCCCAACGGACGTCCGTTGGATATCGTGCTGAACCCTCTGGGTGTGCCTTCCCGTATGAATATCGGACAGGTATTGGAGATCCACCTTTCCCTGGCTGCAAAAGCACTTGGATTTAACGTTGCGACACCTGTCTTTGACGGTGCAAACGAGCATGATATCATGGATACACTGGATCTTGCCAATGATTATGCAAACCTTCCTTTTGACGCTGCAGAGGCGAAGGCTTGGAAGGCGGAAGGTCAGACCACGACTGCGGACGGCAGAGAGTGGAAGGGCGAGACCTTTGAGAGCAAGCACAAAGCGGAGCTGCTTCCGGAAGTGCTCAAGTATCTGTCTGAGAACAGAGAGCACAGAGGCGTCTGGAAGGGAGTTCCCATTTCCAGAGACGGAAAGGTTCGTCTGCGCGACGGAAGAACCGGTGAATACTTTGACAGTCCTGTTACCATCGGACACATGCATTATCTGAAACTGCATCATCTGGTAGACGATAAGATCCATGCACGTTCTACCGGACCGTACTCCCTGGTAACGCAGCAGCCTCTGGGCGGTAAAGCTCAGTTCGGCGGACAGCGTTTCGGAGAGATGGAAGTTTGGGCGCTGGAGGCATATGGTGCATCTTACACCCTGCAGGAGATCCTGACTGTGAAGTCCGATGATGTGGTGGGTCGTGTGAAGACATATGAGGCGATCATCAAGGGTGACAATATTCCTGAGGCAGGTATCCCTGAGTCCTTCAAGGTATTGTTGAAAGAGTTGCAGGCACTTGGTCTGGATGTGCGCGTACTGCGCGAGGATCAGACGGAAGTGGAGATCATGGAAACCGTTGACTATGGCGATACGGATTATCGCTATGAGATGGAGGGTGACCGTAAGTATGACGACTATGATAGTGATTCTCTTGGTGAGATGGGTTATCAGGCGCAGGAGTTTGACGAAAACGGCGAACTTGTAGACGCAGATGACGATTATGAAGAGGATGCAGACTTCGATGACGAAGATGACAGCTTCGATGACGACAACGAATAAAAGAAGGGAGAACCAAAATGTCAGAAACAAAAACGGAAAGTTACCAGCCTATGACATTTGATGCCATCAAGATCGGATTGGCATCACCTGAAAAGATTCGTGAGTGGTCCCACGGTGAGGTATTAAAGCCTGAGACGATCAACTACAGAACCTTAAAGCCGGAGAGAGACGGCCTGTTCTGTGAGAAGATTTTCGGACCCAGCAAGGACTGGGAGTGTCATTGCGGTAAGTATAAGAAGATCAGATATAAAGGTGTGGTCTGCGACAGATGCGGCGTTGAAGTGACCAAGGCCAGCGTCCGCAGAGAGCGTATGGGACATATCGAGCTTGCGGCTCCTGTGTCACACATCTGGTATTTTAAGGGAATTCCCAGCCGTATGGGATTGATTTTGGATCTTTCTCCCAGAGTACTTGAGAAGGTTTTGTATTTTGCTTCCTATATCGTATTGGATCCTGCTGATTCCGGTCTGGAGAAGAGACAGATCCTCTCCGAGAAGGAATATCAGGATGCAAGAGAGACCTGGGGCAATAAGTTCCGCGTAGGGATGGGGGCAGAGGCAATCAAAGAGCTGTTGCAGGAGGTTGATCTGGAGGCTGAGGCTGAGGAGCTGAAGACAGGGCTCCGTGAGTCTTCCGGCCAGAAGCGCGCCCGTATCATCAAGAGACTGGAAGTGGTGGAGGCATTCCGTTGCTCCGGCAATAAGCCTGAATGGATGATCATGGATGCGGTTCCGGTGATTCCGCCCGATCTGCGTCCTATGGTACAGTTGGATGGCGGGCGTTTTGCGACTTCCG
The DNA here is from genome assembly GCA_017476665.1 of Lachnospiraceae bacterium. Lineage (GTDB taxonomy): Bacteria > Bacillota > Clostridia > Lachnospirales > Lachnospiraceae > Acetatifactor. The sequence continues at coordinate 19,510 of JAFUZJ010000037.1, forward strand.
ATCTGAACGATCTGTACAGAAGGATCATCAACAGAAATAACCGTCTGAAGAGACTGTTGGAGCTGGGTGCTCCCGATATTATCGTGAGAAACGAGAAGCGTATGCTGCAGGAGGCTGTGGATGCGCTGATCGATAACGGCAGACGCGGCAGACCTGTTACCGGCCCCGGCAACAGGGCGCTGAAGTCTCTGTCCGATATGCTGAAGGGTAAATCCGGACGTTTCCGTCAGAACCTGTTGGGTAAGCGTGTGGACTATTCCGGACGTTCCGTTATTGTGGTGGGACCGGAGCTGAAGATCTATCAGTGCGGTCTGCCGAAAGAGATGGCAATCGAGCTGTTTAAGCCTTTTGTGATGAAGGAGCTGGTAGCGAGAGGCATCAGCCAGAATATTAAGAATGCGAAGAAGCTGGTGGAGAGACTGGACGGCAGCGTGTGGGATGTGCTGGAGGAAGTGATCAAGGAGCATCCGGTTATGCTGAACCGTGCACCGACACTGCACAGATTGGGTATTCAGGCATTTGAGCCCATTCTGGTAGAGGGTAAGGCAATCAAGCTGCATCCGTTGGTATGTACCGCATTTAACGCTGACTTCGACGGCGACCAGATGGCTGTACACCTTCCTCTGTCTGTGGAAGCACAGGCTGAGTGTCGTTTCCTGCTGTTGTCTCCGAACAATCTGTTGAAGCCTTCCGACGGCGGTCCTGTGGCTGTGCCGTCCCAGGACATGGTGCTTGGTATTTACTATCTGACACAGGAGAGAGAGAATGCCAAGGGCGAAGGCAAGTTCTTTAAGAATGTAAATGAGGCAATTTTGGCCTATGAGAACCAGGTAATCACACTGCATTCCAAGATCACCGTGCGTGTGTCCAAGGCGGATGCCGATGGTAATGTAGTGACCGGCAATGTACAGTCCACGTTGGGAAGATTTCTCTTTAACGAGATCCTGCCGCAGGATCTGGGATTTGTGGACAGAAGCAATCCCGAGAACTTCCTGAAGCTGGAAGTGGATTTCCATGTGGGCAAGAAAGGTCTGAAGCAGATCCTGGAGAAAGTGATCAATACCCACGGCGCTTCCAAAACCGCTGAGGTGCTGGACGACGTGAAGGCGATCGGTTATAAGTATTCCACCAGAGCGGCTATGACCGTATCCATTTCCGATATGACCGTGCCTGCGAAGAAGCCGGAGATGCTGGCTGCAGCACAGGCGACCGTAGATAAGATCTCTGCGAACTACAGACGTGGTCTGATCACAGAGGAAGAGCGTTATCGTGCGGTTGTAGAGACCTGGAACGAGACAGATGCAGAGCTGACAAAGGTACTGCTTGACGGTTTGGATAAATATAATAACATCTTCATGATGGCTGACTCCGGAGCCCGTGGTTCCAACCAGCAGATCAAGCAGCTGGCAGGTATGCGTGGATTGATGGCGGATACAACCGGTAGAACCATTGAGCTGCCCATCAAGTCAAACTTCCGTGAAGGTTTGGACGTATTGGAGTACTTCATGTCCGCACACGGTGCGCGTAAAGGTCTGTCCGATACCGCATTGCGTACAGCTGACTCCGGTTATCTGACCAGACGAATGGTTGACGTATCCCAGGAGCTTTCCATTCGCGAGGTGGACTGCTGCGAGGGCAAGGAAGAGATTCCGGGCATGGTGGTGAAGGCCTTCATGGACGGAAAAGAGACCATAGAGAGTCTGAAGGATCGTATCACGGGACGTTATTCCTGCGAGACGATCAAGGATAAAGACGGCAACGTGATTGTAAAGAGAAATCATATGATCACACCCAGCCGTGCAGCGAAGATTTTGAGCGTTGGCGTGAATGAGGACGGAGGTCCTGTTGAGGCAGTGAAGATCCGTACCATCCTGACCTGCCGTTCCCATGTGGGTATCTGCGCAAAGTGTTACGGTGCGAACATGGCAACCGGTGAGGCGGTTCAGGTAGGTGAGGCTGTCGGTATTATTGCAGCACAGTCCATCGGTGAGCCTGGTACACAGCTGACCATGAGAACCTTCCATACCGGCGGTGTGGCAGGTGATGATATCACACAGGGTCTTCCCCGTGTAGAGGAGCTGTTTGAGGCCCGTAAGCCGAAGGGACTTGCGATCATCGCAGAGTTCGGCGGCGTGGCAGAGATCAGAGATACCAAGAAAAAGCGTGAGGTTGTGATCACCAATGAGGAGACCGGAGAGTCCAAGGCTTATCTGATCCCTTATGGTTCCCGTATCAAGATCATGGACGGTCAGGTTCTGGAGGCCGGTGATGAGCTGACAGAGGGTAGTGTAAATCCTCATGACCTGTTGAAGATCAAAGGAATCCGTGCCGTGCAGGATTATATGCTGCGCGAAGTACAGCGCGTATATCGCCTGCAGGGTGTTGATATTGCAGATAAGCATATCGAGGTGCTGGTGCGCCAGATGCTGAAGAAGGTGCGTATTGAGGATCACGGTGATACGGAATTCCTGCCCGGTACATTGGTCGATGTGCTGGATTATGAGGAGATGAATGAGCAGCTTGTGGCGGAAGGCAAGCAGCCTGCAGACGGCAAGCGTATCATTCTGGGTATTACCAAGGCTGCTTTGGCGACAGATTCCTTCCTGTCTGCGGCATCCTTCCAGGAGACCACAAAGGTATTGACGGAAGCTGCCATCAAGGGGAAGGTAGATAATCTGATCGGTCTGAAGGAGAATGTGATCATCGGTAAGCTGATCCCTGTCGGTACCGGTATGAAGAGATATCGGAACACGCATCTCAGTACGGACAATGTGAGAACCATCGACTTCGATGAGGACGATCTGGACGTATCGGAGGAAGAAATGGACGAAGTTGTTGATGTACAGAGCGAGCAGGCAGAGACAGTTACATCTGCTGACGGCGAATAGAATCAGGCAATCAATAAAAAGGCTGTGGTGTAGCAATATGCCACAGCTTTTAAAAAGTGAGCCGGTTGAGATCAGGAGGACTCGGATATGAAAGTATTGGTGACAGGCGTAAAAGGCCAGTTGGGTTATGATGTAGTCAATGAGCTGACAGCCAGAGGCCATGAGGCTGTGGGAGTGGATGTGCAGGATATGGACATCACAGATGCAGCGGCAGTTGACCGTGTGATCAAAGCCGCGGCACCGGATGCGGTGATCCACTGTGCGGCCTATACGGCGGTGGATGCGGCGGAGGACAATGAGGAGATCTGCCGCAAGGTGAACACAGGCGGTACGCAGAACATTGCCAATGTCTGCAAAGAGATGGACATCAAGATGATCTACATCAGCACGGATTATGTGTTTAATGGGGAAGGAGAGCGCCCCTGGGAGCCGGATGACGAGAGAGGGCCGGTCAGCGTGTACGGTCAGACCAAATACGAAGGGGAGCTGGCGGTACAGAATACGCTGGAGAAATACTTCATCGTGCGTATTGCCTGGGTGTTTGGCATCAATGGGAAAAATTTTGTCAAGACCATGCTGAAACTGGCGGAAACCCATGACACCCTGCGGGTGGTGGACGATCAGTTCGGCTCGCCCACTTATACCTTCGATCTGTCAAAGCTGTTGGTGGACATGATCGAGACGGAAAAATACGGTGTATATCATGCGACCAATGAGGGAATCTGCTCTTGGTATGAGTTTGCCTGCGCAATCTTTCAGGAGGCAGGGCTCGGGGATCGGATCACAGTGAACCCTGTCAGCACCGCGGAGTACGGCGCCAAGGCGTCCCGCCCGGCGAACAGCCGCATGAGCAAGGAAAAACTGACACAGAATGGTTTTCGGAAATTGCCGCCATGGCAGGATGCGCTGAAGAGATATGTGGCTGAACTGAAGAAGTAATTGTATTTTTTTAAAAACATACGGTAAAAAATGCTAAAACTGCATAAAAACGTGAAAAATAAGATTGACAATGCTTCGCCAAGCAAGTATACTATTTTAGTGTGCCGCTTTAGGCGGAGCATATTATTTTAACACAAAAATATGAAAAAGAAAGAGGTGAAACAGAATGCCAACATTTAACCAGTTAGTAAGAAAGGGACGTCAGACAACTGTAAAGAAGTCTACAGCACCTGCACTGCAGAGAGGTTACAACTCTCTTCACAAAAAGGCTACCGATACCTCCGCTCCTCAGAAGCGTGGTGTTTGTACCGCTGTTAAGACTGCAACCCCTAAGAAGCCTAACTCCGCACTGAGAAAGATTGCCAGAGTACGTCTTTCCAACGGTATCGAGGTTACCAGCTACATCCCCGGTGAAGGTCACAACCTTCAGGAGCATAGCGTGGTTCTGATCCGTGGCGGTAGAGTAAAGGATCTTCCCGGTACCAGATATCATATCATCCGTGGTACTTTGGATACAGCAGGTGTTGCTAACAGAAAGCAGGCCCGTTCCAAGTACGGCGCTAAGAGACCGAAGGCTGCTAAGAAGTAATCGGCAGGTCGGACTACACGAAAACGAAACTAAGATAAGTGTTGGATTCTGTATTGTTTTATAAAGCAAATAAGAGACCGCACGAACACTTGGGGAAACACATGTGAGTACCGATGATTTATTATGATTAATAAGGAGGGAAGAACCGTGCCACGTAAAGGACATATTCAGAAGAGAGATGTATTGGCAGATCCTTTGTACGACAACAAGGTTGTCACCAAGCTGATCAACAACATCATGCTTGACGGCAAGAAGGGCGTAGCCCAGAAGATCGTATATGGCGCATTTGCCAGAGTAGAGGAGAAGGCTGGAAAGCCTGCACTCGAAGTATTTGAAGAGGCTATGAACAACATCATGCCTGTTCTGGAAGTAAAAGCAAGACGTATCGGTGGTGCTACCTATCAGGTACCTATCGAGGTACGTGCTGACAGACGTCAGGCTCTTGGCCTTCGCTGGCTGACCATGTTCTCTCGTAAGAGAAGCGAGAAGACCATGGAAGAGAGACTGGCTAACGAGATTCTGGATGCAGCAAACAATACCGGCGCTGCAGTAAAGAGAAAAGAAGACATGCACAAGATGGCAGAGGCAAACAAGGCTTTTGCTCATTATCGTTTCTAGTCTTTGCACACTAAATTAGGAGGAGAAGACCTTGGCTGGAAGAGAATATCCGTTAGAGAGAACCAGAAATATCGGAATTATGGCTCATATCGATGCTGGTAAGACCACCACGACTGAGAGTATTCTGTATTACACTGTTGTAAACTACAAGATCGGTGACACTCACGAAGGCACTGCTACCATGGACTGGATGGAGCAGGAGCAGGAGAGAGGTATCACCATCACTTCGGCTGCAACCACCTGCCACTGGACTCTGGAGAAAGAGACCAAGCCCATGCCCGGTGCGTTGGAGCATCGTATCAATATTATTGATACCCCTGGTCACGTAGACTTTACTGTAGAAGTAGAGCGTTCCCTTCGTGTATTGGACGGCGCCGTAGGCGTTTTCTGTGCAAAGGGTGGTGTAGAGCCTCAGTCTGAGAATGTATGGCGTCAGGCTGATACCTACAATGTACCCCGTATGGCATTCATCAACAAGATGGATATTCTGGGTGCAAACTTCTACGGTGCAGTAGATCAGATCAGAAACAGACTTGGCAAGAATGCTATTGTGATCCAGCTTCCCATCGGTAAAGAGGACAGCTTCAAAGGAATCATCGACCTGTTTGAGATGAAAGCATACATCTACAACGATGAGAAGGGTGATGATATCACCGTGACAGACGATCTCGGCGACATGAAGGAAGATGCAGAGCTGTATCGTTCCGAGATGATCGAGAAGATCTGTGAGTTGGATGACGATCTGACCATGATGTATCTGGAGGGCGAGGAGCCTTCCGAGGAGCAGCTTAAGGCAGCTCTGAGAAAAGGAACCTGTGAGTGTACCGCTGTTCCCGTATGCTGCGGTACCGCTTACAGAAACAAGGGCGTTCAGAAGCTTTTGGATGCAATCGTTGAGTATATGCCTTCTCCGCTCGATATCCCTGCTATCAAGGGTACCGATATGGACGGCAATGAAGTGGAGAGACACTCCTCTGATGACGAGCCTTTCTCCGCTCTGGCATTCAAGATCATGACCGACCCGTTCGTAGGTAAGCTTGCTTACTTCCGTGTGTACTCTGGAACCATCAACTCCGGTTCCTATGTATACAATTCAACAAAAGATAAAAAAGAGCGTGTGGGACGTCTTCTGCAGATGCATGCAAACAAGCGTGCAGAGCTGGACAAGGTTTACTCCGGCGATATCGCTGCAGCGGTTGGATTCAAGATCACTACAACCGGTGACACCATCTGTGACGAGCAGCATCCCGTGATCCTGGAGTCCATGGAGTTCCCTGAGCCCGTTATTGAGCTGGCAATCGAGCCCAAGACCAAAGCCGGTCAAGGCAAGATGGGTGAGGCTTTGGCAAAGCTGGCTGAGGAAGATCCTACCTTCCGTGCTCACACCAATCAGGAGACCGGTCAGACCATCATCGCAGGTATGGGTGAGCTCCATCTGGAGATCATCGTTGACCGTCTGCTTCGTGAGTTCAAGGTAGAGGCTAACGTAGGTGCACCTCAGGTTGCTTACAAGGAAGCATTTACCAAGGCTGTGGAAGTAGATTCCAAGTACGCAAAGCAGTCCGGTGGTCGTGGACAGTATGGACATTGTAAGGTGAAATTCGAGCCCCTCGAGGCAAACTGCGAGAAGTTCGAGTTCGATCCTAAGGCAAACATCCTGATCAACGAGCCTCCTACACTGTTGTTCGAATCCACTGTAGTCGGTGGTGCGATTCCGAAGGAATACATCCCCGCAGTCGGCGAAGGTATCAAGGAAGCTGCACAGGCAGGTATCCTCGGTGGATTCCCTGTACTGGGCGTTCATGCAAATGTATATGATGGTTCCTATCATGAGGTTGACTCCTCTGAGATGGCATTCCACATTGCAGGTTCCATGGCATTCAAAGAGGCAATGCAGAAGGCAAGCCCTGTACTGCTTGAGCCGATCATGAAGGTTGAGGTTACCATGCCTGAGGAATACATGGGCGATGTAATCGGTGACCTGAACTCCCGTCGTGGACGTGTGGAAGGTATGGATGATCTGGGCGGCGGTAAGATTGTTCGCGCATTCGTTCCGTTGGCTGAGATGTTCGGATACTCCACAGACCTCCGTTCCAAGACACAGGGACGTGGTAACTACTCCATGTTCTTCGAAAAGTACGAGCCCGTACCGAAGAACGTTCAGGATAAGGTACTGTCCGAAAAAAGCAAATAATTTGCTCAAATAAAATTGTTATTAATTAACAAATTTTGCTTGTCAAAGTTCTGAATATTTAATATAATCAGAGATAGCGAGAAAAAAATAAAAAGTATCTATTATTTTAAGGAGGATTTTCATAATGGCTAAAGCTAAATTTGAAAGAACTAAGGCCCATTGTAACATTGGTACCATCGGTCACGTTGACCATGGTAAAACCACTCTGACTGCAGCTATTACCAAGGTTCTGGCTGAGAGAGTAGCTGGTAACGAGAAGGTAGATTTCGAGAACATCGATAAGGCTCCCGAAGAGAGAGAGCGTGGTATTACCATTTCTACCGCACACGTTGAGTATCAGACCGAGAAGAGACACTATGCACACGTTGACTGCCCCGGCCATGCTGACTATGTAAAGAACATGATCACCGGTGCTGCACAGATGGATGGTGCTATCCTCGTTGTAGCTGCTACCGATGGTGTTATGGCTCAGACCAAGGAGCACATCCTTCTGTCCCGTCAGGTAGGCGTTCCTTATATCGTAGTATTCATGAACAAGTGTGATATGGTTGACGATCCTGAGCTGCTTGAGCTGGTTGAGATGGAGATCACCGAGCAGTTGGAGGAGTACGACTTCACCGATTGCCCGATCATTAAGGGTTCCGCTTTGAAGGCTTTGGAAGATCCTACCGGCGAGTGGGGTGACAAGATCATGGAGCTGATGGATACTGTTGACTCCTATATCCCTGATCCTCAGCGTGATACAGACAAGCCTTTCCTTATGCCTGTCGAGGACGTATTCACCATCACCGGTCGTGGTACTGTTGCTACCGGCCGTGTAGAGCGTGGTACACTGAAGCTTAACGAGGAAGTTGAAATCGTTGGTATCAAAGAGGAGACCAAGAAGACCGTTGTTACCGGTATCGAGATGTTCCGTAAGATGCTGGATGAGGCACAGGCTGGTGATAACATCGGCGCACTGCTTCGTGGTGTTCAGAGAACCGAGATCGAGCGTGGTCAGGTTCTTGCAAAACCCGGCACTGTTACCTGCCACAAGAAATTCACCGCTCAGGTTTACGTTCTGACCAAGGACGAGGGTGGTCGTCATACACCTTTCTTCAACAACTATCGTCCTCAGTTCTACTTCAGAACCACCGACGTTACCGGCGTTTGCAACCTGCCTGCTGGTACCGAGATGTGCATGCCTGGTGATAACGTAGAGATGACCATCGAGCTGATCCATCCCATCGCTATGGAGCAGGGTCTTACCTTTGCTATCCGTGAGGGTGGTAGAACCGTTGGTTCCGGAAGAGTTGCTACGATCATCGAGTAATCTTTGATTTAGTATCATAGAAACTTAAATACAAGCCGCAATTCCTCATTTTATGAGGAGTTGCGGTTTTTTAATGTTAATGGAAGATGGACGAACATGAAGAAAAGCCCACTTTGAGATTTCTCTCAAAATGGGCTCGTGATACGAATTTGATACACGGGTTTCTAATCTTCAGTGTGCGGCCAGTTAATCTTCCATTCAAAATACTCTTCTTTGGTAATTTTACCGGAGGCTAAGTCCTCTTTTTTCTTTTTCCAGGTATTCAGGAAATCATCCAGTAAAGAATAATCAAAACCAACAGCGATATGTTTCTCGGTAGGGTCCTCAGGGTTCGCTATTTCGTAGAGGGGCATGTTGTAGTGCTCATCCAGTTCAAAGAGTGCATACATGACATCTTCCGCTGCGTAGAGGGCAGGTTCGTAGATGGAGCGATAATTACAGTCTAAGGCTTTTGCCAGCTCCTGTATCATCTCTTCCTTAGGTGTGCGGTTGCCGATTTCGTACTGACGGATTCGCACATCGGATAAGCCAACAGCTTCGCCAAGCTGAGCCTGTGTCAATTTGCGGAAATTTCTAATTCGTTTTATTCGTTCACCAATAGCCATCGTGTAACTCCTTCCAATTGAATAGTAACAATATCGTTTCTGATAATACAGTAACATAAATATTACTGTATGACAAACGGAAAATTCTATAAATCGGAACAGATTTCAGAGCCGGATGTTCAGATGTTAAGCGACGAATTGTACCATGTATCGACGACACCTTAAATTGGGCAGATTTCAGTTAGGAACGACACATTAAAATCGAAACGACAGATTATTACGCGGACTACGACAGGTTATCGTAGTCTTTTTGCATTCCCGAAAAGTGGTTCGAGAATGCAAAAAGACTATGAACATTTTATGGAGTCATAGCCTTTTTGCACCTTTCAACTTAATACTGACAACACTAACTTTGGGATAGCGACTGTTCCGATATGGCCATCTGCATCAGTTCTCCATTGATAGTACGGTATTCCAGATCGGATCCGTACTTGAGCGCTGTAGACATGACATTGTCAATGATCCGCGGATTGCCCCGGCAGTAGCCTGCCAGGGCAATAAGAGCCTCCTCGTTCACAATGGAATCACTTCCGCCGGCAAGGCTGAGCTTGTGAGCCACATAAGCTGAAACTTCGGTGGAGTTAAGACCGCGAAAGTCGTAATGTGTGACGATGCGTTGCCTCAATGCCTCATGTACGGCGAGTTCCAGTGTATTATTCAGATGTGATTCACCGCTGAGGATGAGGGTGAAACAGTTGACGGAATCGTACACGAAGTTCATGAGCATCTTGAGATCCATGAGCACGGAAGTCTTGAGGTACTGGGCTTCGTCGATGATCAGGATGAGGGTCTGCTTTTTGTCCCGGTAGAGATGGTAGATGTAAGTCTGAAGGTTCTTGAACATCTCGGTCTTGCCGCCTTTTGTTGAGATGGCGAGGCGGGAGCAGAGCTGCCTGTAAAACTCGGAAACAGTCACCGTGGAGAGGCAGATATATTTCACAGAGAACAGGTTCGGGTTCAGGCTTTCTTCAAAACGGTGGAGAGTAAAGGATTTGCCCATGCCGGGAGCGGCGGTGAAGACGCCGATTCCCCGCACCTCCTTGAGATAATCCAGGCGGTGCATCATTTCTTTCTGGTCGTGTGACTCAAAAGAGTTCTTGACGGACTGGTTCTCTTTGCAGAAGGGATCAAAGGAGAGCCCGTAAAACTGGTTCAGGCTCACAGGATGATGCCTCCTTTCTCAACAGGAACAGACGGCATGGCTGGGGTCTTCATGTCACTGATGGAATGGTTGTTCCTGCAAGCGTATGCATTGGCATTCCGGTCGGTTACGCGGATGGGAAAAGCCACTTTCCCATAGAGGATGTAGGCAGAATCCGGGATTCCTGGCAGGAAGCGCACATCCACATTCATCCCACAGAACTGGGGCGGCACATCATAGCAGATGCCGTCGATGGTAAGGGTGGAATCTTTCCGTACTTTGCGGGAAAGGCGGTTGTGGAAGCACTCCTGCACCCATTCAGCAGACTGCGGAGAGCGCACATGGTCTTTGGTGCGCAAGAACCTGTCCATGGGAGATTCGCCGGTGCCACCGTGGATCCTGGTATTATGATCCAGGACATAGGCAGCCAGCATGGTGTTGAAATGGTCAAGGGAGTGGATCCCGGAGGGATCAATACCCGCAAGCCATCTGGAACGGAGAGTCCTGAAATTCCGCTCTACCTTGCCTTTGGAAGCGCCGTCACGTACCGGAGTGTGCGACTCCACGATGCCCAGCGAATCCAGGATAAGGGTAAGCTGGGAGTTGGTATAGGGGCTTCCATTGTCCAGGTAAAGCTTGTCAGGGATGCCGTAGGCAAGGATGGCATTCCGCAGAACCTTCTGGAAATTTGCCGCATTGTCATTGTAAAAAATCTCGGCACCGACAATCATCCTGGAATGATCGTCAAGGATGGCGACCAGGTAAGTGCGGCGGCATATCCCATCTTCCGTGATATAGGGGAGATAGGCGGTATCAGCCTGCCACATGCAGCCAAAGGCAGGGAATTCAAAAGCCAGACGATGTCTGATCTCGGGATTCCTGGCAGATTTCAGGTCATTTTCCCTGAGATAGCGCTGTACTGCACGGACACTTACGGTATGTGGAATGTAGCCGCCTTCGACAAGCCGCTGGTGGATGAGGACCCCGTTGATGCGGGGAAATTCGTTCCTAAGCCGCAGGATCTCGGCGGCAGCGTCTGCATCGATTGTGCGGGATGTGCCCTTGTCGCATCTGGATGCAGGAATAAGCCCATCCATACCTTGTTTGCGGTAGATAGTTGTCCAGCTCTCCAGTGTGGAGGGCGAGAACTTTTTTAACGATCCGTCAGGAAGACGGAGAGGATCCTTTGTGATCCTCCTGTAATAAGCTGCTTCAGACTTGTCTTCGTATAGCCCCTGGATCACCGGGGCGATCAGGGAGAAGCGGAAGTGCGCAAGGTCAAGCGGTGAAATGTCTGTCCTTTGTCTCATAAATTTTGCTCCTTTCTCATTGGCATTTTTTATGAAATAAGGATAAAACATGACAATCGATTGGTCGATTTCGAAGTCATGTGATGCTCCTCGGCACACCGAAGGATAAGAAGTGCAGGGGAGGGCAGTGTGTCGTTCTGACTTGCAGGAAGTGGAATTGGAATCGTCTGAAGAAGACAGAAGGGAATGCTTCCACGGACATGATATGGTCTATGGCAAAAGAAGAGATCTCATTGATCCGCTGCAGGATGGGAACCCATGCATTGTAGCGGGCTGTGAACAGATGGATCCAGGAGTAGAGCGTGGAGGCGGCGATCTGGTAGTGAGCGCATAGTTCAGCGACCGTGCTCTCTCGGAGCAGATAAGCCTTCAGGACACTAAGTATGAATGTGATGGTATAAGAGCCGAATGGTATCAAGATATCCGGCAGGACAGCATGGGTATGTTGGCAGGACAGGCACTTAACGCGTGTGATCCGTATGACAGAGAAGCTGCGTTTCCCGTCTTTGATGGTGATCATCATGCGCGGGTAGGAGCCGATGCGTTTGCATTGCCCTTTGGCGCAGCAGACGGGACAGTGGCACTTATGAGGGTTGAATCTTTTGATGGTGTCAGAGAACAGTTCTATATCGGAACAATTGATGGAATGAAGTTTTGCTAGTACAGATTTTTTTATGATCATGGCTATTCCTGGCTGACCGGGAGGGCAACGCAAAAAAGCCTACCGCGAGGTCGGTTTAGTGGTGTGGTGGGGAAGGGTTTAACTTTCTCAGGGTTTGTGCCTTCCCCATCCATATATACAGTTACCTGCTAAGTATATCATGCAGGTAAGGTTATGCAATAAAAAATGCCGCATTTAGCGACAGGGAGAAGTAGTGACGAATAGTAATCTGGGAAATTAATCTGTCGTAAAGACGGGAGATTGAAGGATTAGAATTTGTCGGGTAACATTCAGATATGAGATTTGTATAAAAAGAAGCATTTTTTATACGTGAGAAAAATTTTCGACAATCTCTTGACAGAAACGAATATGCTACTGTACAATCAAAAACAAAAATACAGTAACGAAAAGGTTACTTATAACAAAGCGAGGAGGTGAGCAGAATGAGCAAGGAGCGTACATAAGACTAGCGGAAAGGAGGAAGGAGTATGACGAAACGCTATTTATCTGCTAAGGAAGTGGCAGAACTTCTGGGAATTGCAGAATCAACCGCTTACGCAGTCATCCGAGGGTGGAACAAGGAGCTTAAGAGTGAAGGATACTTCACCAAGGCAGGTTCCGTTCCCAGAGCCTACTTCGAGAAGAAGTGCTACGGATTTAGCGAAGCGCAATAGATGAACTTTGACAACTGAATAGGCGTACCCGGGGAACTGGGTATGCCGCACCCAAAGAAAGAGAGGTAATGATTATGCCGGTTTATAAAGATGAACAAAGAGGTACCTGGTATTTTAAATGTAACTATCGTGATTGGCAGGGTGAGATTAAGACGAAGATGAAGCGCGGATTTGCTACCAAGAAGGAAGCTCAGCAAGGTGAGCGTGAGTTTCTTGATATGCAGAGCGGCAATATGAACATGAAGTTGGCCACCTTCGTGGAAGTCTACTTTAATGATAAGGGTACGAGGTTGAAAGAGCGTTCCATTATGACGAAGCGGACCCTGATTGAAACCAAGATAATCCCTTACTTCGGTGAGAAGTCCTTGAACGAAATTACGGCAGTGGATATCATCAAGTGGCAAAATCTTCTGATGAAGCAGGAGTATTCGCCAACGTATTTGAGGATGATACAGAACCAGCTGACGGCACTGTTTAACCACGCAGAGAGGTTTTACGATTTGCGTGACAATCCTTGTAAGAAGGTGGATAAGATGGGCAGGTCAAATGCCAAGGAATTAAACTTCTGGATCAAGGATGAGTACGAGGTTTTCCTTGAAACATTTGGTGAGGGAGATGAGATGTACCGATTGATTTTCCAGATGTTATTCTGGCTGGGATGCTGAATCGGAGAGGCGCTGGCGCTGACAAGCTCGGATATCGATTTGGAGAAGGCAACCATAAGTGTCACCAAGACCTATTACCGAAGGAATAAAACCGATTATATCACTTCGCCGAAAACGGAGAGTTCCAATCGTAAGATTACCATTCCGAAGTTTCTGCAAGGGGAGATAAAAGAATATCTGGACAGGCAGTATGAGCTGGCACCGGATGAGAGAATCTTCCCAATCACGGACAGAGCGGTTCAGAAGAAAATGAAGCAAAAGACGGAAGAGGCAAAGTTAAAGCCGATACGTGTTCATGATCTTCGTCGCAGTCACATCGCCTTATTAATTGAGAAGGGGCTGCAACCTTTGGTTATTGCACAGCGAGTGGGACATGACTCCGTAAATACCACCATGAACATTTATGGACATCTGCATCCGAACAAACAGAAGGAAGTGGCAGACCTGCTCAATGCTGAGGCAACCGGAGAGCTGGGAAACAATTTGGTGGACATGGCAACAGAGATGCGTTTCCGAAAGGCAGGTGGCTGGTCATGAGAATGGTAAGAGGATTTTACAACGAGCAGAATAATATGGCGAATGTGGTTCACTACGATACCAATTATGTAATCAGTCTCGATTGTGGGAAATGGGAGCAGGGTCTTCGGACCACTCCCAACTCCCAAGGAAAGATGGATGCACTGGCTATTGAAAACCCGGTGGAGTATGTGAGAATGATGCTTAACGGGGAGATGCAGGTGTGGCTGGATGCGTTGGATGACCTGAGCGTATGGTAGGACGAAAACCACACCTGTATTCGAGGTCAAGCGACGGAACGCTTGCCCCGTTTGTGTTTGGGGGACCCCCCAAACCAATAAAGGGACATTACTTTAGGGGAAGCGAAGAGTATGGGGGAACCCAAAGAAAGGAAGACGACCATGAGCAGAGATTTCTTAAGGAAGCTTTTGATAAAACTAAATACGGATAAGAAGAGAGGGATTTGATGACAGGTAAGAAAGAAAAGACCATAAGTGGTGCAATGTACAGCGCACCGAATCTGGAGCACAATCTTAGAACCCACATTCCACCTAACTCTGTAGAGGAGCGGCGGCATTTAAACATGGTATATACAGATGACTGGGGGATTACCCTTCAGCAGGTATATGAGAAGTTATTTGCCGAGCATTACCGAGTGTGGAGAGAGAGGGAAATCAAGAAAGGGCGCGGAAAAAGATTTCCCCCGACCTACTATGAGAAGATAGAGCAGGATAAGCAGAAGCACCTATGTTATGAGATTATCTGGCAGATAGGGGATATGCGGGACACGGGTTTCGTGTATACGCCGGAGGATGCGAACAGGGCGCAGGATTTGTTGGATGAATTTGCAAAGTATCTGTTGGAGCTGCCGGAGGTTTGTGTGGTAACGGAGAAGGAGCTGAATGATCCGGACTGGAAGCCACCATTTGAGGCAGGGCTGATTGTTCACCACATGGTTTATCACGGGGATGAAAATTCTCCCCACATTCATATGACCTATATCCCATATACAACCAACTCATCGAAAGGGGCACCAGTCCAGAATGCATTTGCACAGACATTCAAGGATTTGGGGTATCCCACCACTATGAAGCAGGCGGTGACCGAGACCGGCGATTTGGTCTGGCAGAAGGATGAGGATGGCAACCTGAAGCCTCAGATGAAGCGTGACCGTTATGGTGGTGCCGATTGGGTGGAAACCCAGAAAGCGGTGCTTCAGGAAATGATGCTAAAGGAGTTTGGTTGGGAGCGTTTTTACAAAGGCTCCAATCCGAGAGGAAATCTTACCTTGTCGGACTACCGCAGGGAAAAGGCGGCAGAGATGGCGAAGGAAGAGGAACGGAAACTTGAGGATATAAAGGATAAGGTTACAGCCGGGAAGGCTACCATTCAAGCACAGGCAGAGCAGATGGAAGCGATACTGGAGTCTTTGGATAAGGGGGCTGAAGCAGAGCGGCAGTTGTCAGTTAGGATTACGGATAAAAACGCAGAGCTGAATGATGTGCTGCAGGACCTGACGGATAAAAAGAGTGAGGTTCGGGAGCAGGAGCGAAAGCTAACACTTATCAAGGAAGATGTGGACGAGACGATCCAGAAAGCACAGTTTGCGGAAGAACTCATCGATTACTTCAAGAATACTAATTCCGGTGAGCGGGAGAAGGCATACTTTGAAAAGATGCTGGACCTTAAATACGAGAATGAGTGTCTGAAGCGAGAGAATGAGGTGTTGAAAGCTGAGAACCGGAGTTTGAAGGCGAAGCTGGAAAAGGCATATGATTTCATGAGGCAGTTTACCATCAATGGAATGAATATGCTGGAACACTTCCTGAGAAGCATCGGTGAATGGATACAGCAGAAGGTGGCTGGAATGAGTAGGTAGAAAGAGTAAGCAAATGGGAAGAGGTGCGAATGCACCTCTTCTTCGTTTATAAAAATAAGTATGTTGGAAAAGTGAGTCGGAAAAATATGTTTTATGTTGGAATTTCCGGGTGGTCGTGGAAATGGTGGGATAAGGCATATGGGTAAGTATGTTGGAAAAGTATGTCGGAAATGTGGGAGGTGTGTTGGAAAATGAAGCACTGGAGAGAAAAGTTCAAAAGTGCCATAACAAAAAAACTTGACAAAAATTAAAGCACATGATACAATAACCGTAAGCTGAATCAGTTCAGCTTTATTTTAAAACAAATTACAGTTCAAAACAACCATAACAAAAAAGACTACAAGGCGGCAACCTCATAGTCTTTACGAAATCGTGGCGTTATATGGAATCGCAACGACTCTGAACGAAGTTATTATAGCATAGAGTGCCAGGAATTTCAATTGTTATGAGAAAGGAGGAAAGCTTGGCACAGGAAAAAGAAGAGAAAAAAGACGATGTAGAGTATATCTATACTACATACATCACAAAGAAGGATGGCACTAAGGTATATGCCAGTCAATATGGAATAAAAGCATTTAGAATTCCGAAAGTGAATAAATAGCAACATGACTTAAGGTGCTGCGATTCCACCTTTACTTGATTCTTAGAAAGAAAAGGTAAAGAATATGAAACAAAATAATACAAATAAGAATATCAATGTTGGAAATACATTTAATGGTCCAACACAAATGTTTGGCTCTGTAGTAATTAACTCCCCACACGAGGATTTTGTTGAAGAACCTGCAACATATAAACCTGAACCTTTATGGAGAAGCCCATTTACACTGGCGGTGTTGTCTTGGGTTAGTGTGATTATAGGAGTGCTAGGAATTGTTCCAATAGGTAATATTATGGGGAGCGCACTTTCTCTTTTCGATGATTCTTTTCAAAGGAAAACAACAGCAGAACTTCAATTGTGGACATGGCTATTTCTTATAGCAATGATACTTTTGATTATCTTTACAGCATTAAGAAGAATTGCTAAAAAGCAAGTAAGATATCCATTATTCTGTAACTTAGCAATTAGTGGATACGGAAAAAGAATCGTTATTGAGAAAATACATATTTCCAAGTGTCCACGTTGCGGGGGAGAAATGAGATACTATAATAAACCGGTAGAATGGATTGATCATTATATTGACGGTAAAGTGAAGCGTGAAATTACAAAAAGAGTTCCGGTTTTAGAGTGTAAGCGTAACTCAGAACATTATTACAGAGTTGATACTGCAGAGGATAGGATAAAATAGCCCGAGTGGTATATGGTCCATTCTGATTATGTTTAGAATGGACCATGCAACAAATAATTTGATAGGTAGGAGGTAGAGTGTGAGACTAGCTGAATTAGCCAATATCAATACGGGTCTTGTTACTGCAAGGAAACAAGCTAAAGTAACAGATCAAGAAATAATAAAATACAGAACGTTGAATTTAAAAGTGATTAATGAAAAAGGATATATTGAAGACAATCTGGTTGAAGAGTTTGAGGCAAATGAGAGAATCAAACCAGTTTATTTAACGAAAGTGAGAGATATCGTTGCTCGATTGACCTATCCGTTTACGGCGGTGCATATAGACGAGGCGCATGAAAATATGATTATTCCTTCTCATTTTGTGGTTATCAGACCAGATAAGGAAAAAATATTGCCGGAGTATCTATATTGGTTACTAAATACTGAAAAAGTAAAACAAGAATTGCAACAAAACATTAATAGTACGACGATAGGAACAGTTAAACCAATGTCGTATGCTGAATTGGATATAGAACGGATAACTTTACAGGAACAAGCACAAATTGGTGAACTATATATGCTGGCAAAAAAAGAATTATATTTATTAGACCAGATTATGGGACAAAAGGAATTGTATTATAAAGAGGCCATTAATAGAATACAGAAAGAAATGAGGAAAAAATAATGAAGACAACAAAGAGCGATATCGAAAAAGTTTTATGGAAAGCCTGTGATAGTTTCAGAGGAAAAATTGATAGTTCTAGATATAAAGATTACATCTTATCTATGTTGTTTGTAAAATATTTGAGTGATGTATGTACAGAAACAAAAGAGAAATATATGAAGCAGTACGCAGGCGATATGCGAAGAGTTGAGAGAGCTATGAGTAGAGAACCTTTTGTATTGGATGAAGAATCTACATTTGAGTACCTTTATGAAAATAGAAATGATGCAGAAATAGGTCAGAAAATTAATATAGCTTTGAACAATATTGAAGAACATAACAGTGGTAAACTTAGAAATGTATTTCGTGCGATTGACTTTAATTCTCAAGTTGATTTTGGTGAGAAAAAAGAAAAAAATGCAACGTTAAAGAATTTATTAAATGATTTTCATGATTTGGATTTGAGACCTTCTGTATTAGAGAGTAATGATATCATTGGTGATGCCTATGAATATATGATTGCAAACTTTGCTTCTGATGCGGGAAAAAAAGGTGGCGAATTCTTTACACCTAGTCAGGTTTCAAAGCTGGTTGCTATGTTGGTAGAACCAAAGGAAAATGATAGAATTTATGATCCTACTTGTGGTAGTGGAGGTTTGTTACTAAAAGCATATGCACAAGCAAATACAAATAAAGTAGCTATTTATGGACAGGAAAAGAATATGCAAACATGGGCATTGTGTAGCATGAATATGTTTTTGCACGGAATTGATGATGCAAAAATTTGGCAGGGCGATACTTTGTCCAACCCGCAGAATTTGGAAGAAGATAAATTGATGAAATTCCAGTGCGTAGTAGCAAATCCACCTTTTTCATTGGATAAGTGGGATAGCGGTTTTCTCCCGGAGGTTACTGATGAAAAGAAGAAACCTAAAATGGCAGCAGATTTAGATATTTACCATAGATTTGATTGGGGGGTTCCACCTTCAAGTAAGGGAGATTATGCGTTTGTACTTCATATGCTTAATAGTTTGGATGCTGATAATGGACGCATGGCAGTTGTATTGCCTCATGGAGTATTGTTCAGAGGGGCATCAGAAGGAAGGATTAGAAAACAACTTGTTGAACTGAATTTGCTAGATGCGGTTATAGGATTACCGGCTAACCTTTTTTATGGAACATCAATTCCTGCATGTATTATGGTGTTTAAGAAAAATCGTAAACGTAGTGATGTGCTATTTATTGATGCTAGCGGAGATGGAAATTTTGAAAAGGGAAAAAATCAAAATATCTTGAGAGACGAAGATATTAAAAAGATAATTGATGTTTATAAGGAATATGAGAATGTAGATAAATATGCTTATAAGGCATCGAGAGAAGAAATCCGAGAGAATGAATATAACCTTAATATACCGCGTTATGTTGATACTTTTGAAGAGGAAGAACTTGTAGATATTGATGAAGTACGTGCTAATATTGCAAGTATTGAAGAAGAACTTAAAGTGGTTCAGGAACAGATGGATAGGTATTTAAGAGAGTTGGGTTTATAGGAGAGAAGGTGGCATATGTTTAGAAGTTTTATCTACTTAGATCAAGAAAAAATGTATTCTTATCTTCGGCAAATTGATGCGGATTATGCTAATCAACCTGTAGAATTGAGCAGGAAGAAAACCAGAGGAGGTTCGTTTGGAACAGACTTCCTTGGAGTAAACGCAGGAATTGAAATAGAAGAGAAAAGAGAAGTAACAAAAGATGTAATAAAAGATTATGACCGATTTGAAAAAAAATTGGAGGAATTGTCTGGAAGTGAGTATTTCGATTTGGCATTAGATGACTATGATATAAAAACTGTTCCTAGAATGAGCATCATAAGAGTCAACGGAAGTTTTGAAATACCTGAACAATTTGATATGTTTAGTGTGGCACAGAAATTCATGCCCTTAATAACCAGTCAAATAGAAACATCAAGTGATAATGAGAGAGAATTGATGGAAGCATTTTTGGGAAAAGCTTCTGCAGATATTCCTATTGTTATGGAGGATGAAGAACTTACAATTGCAAGTAAGTTGAGTATAGGTAATCTTGAGGAGGAATATGCAGAACTGGAAGAATATAATGAGCAAGAGATTTATATGCTTTGTAAAGTAGTAGGAATTATGCAAAAAGACAAAGTTGAAATCTTTAATCCACTTAAGGACTTTATAAAGCTTCCCAGAGCAGTAAGAAGAGGGATGGATTCTGGCAGTCAAGGTATGGAACCTATCTTAGTTGATGGACCAGTACTAAAAGTTGAAGTGATTGCAATGTACAAGTAGGAAGATGGTGAAAGTATGCGTGAAGATATAAAGGAACGTATTGAAATTTGCACTATTGGGAAGGTTCCTGATGGATATAAGAAATGTATTGCGAGTATAATTCCTAATGACTGGAATGAAATAGATTTTTGCGAATGTGCAACAATACAGAGTGGATTAGTAGATCCAAAGAAACAACCATATAGCGATATGAAACATATAGGTCCAGAGAACATAGAAAAAGATACAGGAAGAATTGTGAATGTTGTAAGGGCTAAAGATCAAGGTCTGATTTCTGGGAAATTTGCATTTGATGAAAATAGCATTATTTATAGTAAGGTAAGACCGAAACTTAATAAGGTTTGTATGCCTGAGTTTGATGGTATTTGTAGCGCGGATTGCTATGTAATGCAAGTGAAAGAAAATATTAATAAAGAATATCTATATTGGTTCATTTTGTCTGAATATTTTTTGAAACAAGCAATTGCATGTTCTATGAGAACAAAAATGCCAAAGGTAAATCAAAATGAGATTAATTCCTTTAAAATAAATGTACCGTCCTTAAGAGAACAAAGTGAAATTGTAAAAACATTGAAGACTTATGAAGACTACTGTGAATTATTGCAAAAGTTAATAAAACAAAAAGTTAAGTATTTTGAATGGTTGGCTGAGCAATTATTGAATGGTAAAATTCGAATCCCAAATAGTACTGCTAAATGGAAAAAGGTTAAAATTGGGCAATTTATTGATGAAATAAATGAAAAAACAACACATAATAACCAATATGAAATATTATCTGTCACTAAAAATGGAATTTGTTTACAAAAAGACCAATTTAACAAGCAGATAGCAAGCAATGATAATATAGGATATAAAATTGTGAAAAAAGGAAACTTAGTCTTTAGTACAATGAATTTGTGGATGGGAAGTTTAGATGTGTTGAATAGCTACAATATAGGGGTGGTTTCACCGGCATATAAAGTATTCAAATTCAATAGCAATATTATGTTGAACGAATTTGGCAAGTATTATATGAAATCTAAGCATATGATATGGAGATACAAAATTAATTCAGAGCAAGGCGCTAGTGTTGTAAGAAGAAATTTAGATTTGAAGGGATTATTGAATAATGTGGTTTCAATCCCTACAGTTTATGAACAGCGAAAAATTGCAGAAATTTTAATGGCTGCGGAGAAAGAGATTAAGTTACTGGAAGAAAAAATGCAATATGTGCAACAAGAAAAAAAAACTATGATGAAGCTACTATTATCCGGAACTGTACGTATGAATGAGATATATGGAGATGAATTATATGGATAGTAATCTTTATTTAGAAGATAATATAAGCAAGAAGCCGGCTTTGGATTTACTACAGAATATGGGATATACATATCTTACACCAGAAGAATGTACATTGCAGCGTGGTAGTAAATATCAAGTACTACTTAAGGGAATTTTGCGTAATCAATTACGAAAAATAAATCGTTTTGAGTTTGGTGGCATCGAACAGGAATTTTCATCTGCAAATATTGAAAGAGCAATTGAAGATTTGGACGAGCCATTAACAGATGGTTTAATAAAGACAAGTGAGAAAGTATATGATGCCCTTATGCTTGGTAAGAGTTATCAGGAAACTGTTGGTGCAGGAAAGGTACTAAGTTTTGACTTAAAGTATATTGATTGGGATAAATTTGAGAATAACGTATTTCATGTTACAGAGGAATACGTTGTTACAAGTAATGACGGAGAACATACCGTTAGACCGGATATTGTTTTGTTTGTGAATGGTATTCCTTTCGCTATAATCGAGTGTAAAGCACCCCATATTTCTGTTGAACAAGGAATAGAACAGATGATACGAAATCAGCAGGAGGAATATATCCCCCAATTGTTTAAATATATTCAGGTTGTGATGGCTACGAATAAGAACTCTGTAAAATATGCAACAACAGGTACTGGGAAGAAATATTGGAGTGTTTGGAAAGAAGAAGATTGGGATTTCATGGAAACAGCTAAAGCTAAGTATATTAAAGATAGAGTACCTACGGTGCAGGATGAAAATATTATATCCTTGCTCTCAATTTACAGACTGAAAGAATTAACAAAGTATTTTGTTTTATATGATGCAAATATAAAGAAAATATGCCGCTATCAGCAGTATTTCGCTATCAAGGAAATTATAAAAACAATTAACACCAATGACGCTGAAGGAAACAGACAAAGTGGTGTTATTTGGCATACACAAGGTTCTGGGAAATCCTTAACAATGGTTATGCTTGCTAAATATATTCTTTTAGAAATGGCAAGATTCGAACCCAAGGTAGTCATTGTTACGGATCGAAAAGAATTAGATAAACAGATTGCAAAGACATTCTCGCATACCAGATGTAAGCCATCAAGGGCTACAAGCGGCAAGAATCTTATTGATTTAATCAACGAAGGCAAAGCAGATATTATTACTACAATTATCAATAAGTTTAATACAGTTGAGAGTAGCGGATTGAAAAATTTAAGCAGAGATGTATTTGTGCTTGTGGATGAAAGCCATCGGTCAAATTATGGTGAATTGTCTACTAAAATGAGGGTTGTATTTCCAAATGCGTGTTATATAGGTTTTACCGGTACACCACTTATGAAAAGTGAAAAAAATACTATGACTAAGTTCGGTAAACTTATCCATAAATATACAATCAAAGATGGTGTAGATGATAGGGCAATTGTACCATTAATTTATGAAGGTAGATTCGTTGAACAAACTGTAGATGAGGCAAATATTGATTTGTGGTTTGAACAAACGACGAAGAGGCTTACTGAGACACAAAGAGACGATTTAAAACGAAAGTGGAGTAGTATGAAGCGTCTTGCTTCGACGGAAGCGCGAATAAAGAGAATAGCGTTAGATATTAATAATCATTATGTTGAAGGATATAAAGATACCGGATTTAAAGCTATGCTTGCGACTAATCGAAAACGGGATGCAGTATCGTATCTGGCATGCTTCGAGCAGTTTGGTGATTTGAATTGTGAAGTATGTATTTCGCCGCCGGATATGCGAGAAGGTGTTGATGATATTGATGAAGGAACAGACAATAGAGTTATCGCATACTGGACTAGAATGATGAAAAAGTATGGTGATGCAGATGCGTATGAAGATTCTGTAAAAAATCGGTTTGTAGATGGTGAAATTGATATCTTAATTGTTTGTAGCAAATTGCTTACTGGTTTTGATGCACCTCGATGTCAAGTTTTGTACATAGATAAAGAGTTGAAGGAACATGGCTTGCTTCAGGCAATAGCAAGAACGAATCGTTTATATGATGGAAAAGATTATGGCCTTATCGTAGATTATCGAGGTTTAATCCAAAAGCTGGATGATGCAATGAATATGTATAGTGGTGCTGGACTTGAAAATTTCGAAGCAGGCGATTTGAAAGGTGCAATAGTAGATATTATCAGTGCAGTAGGGAATCTGCGTCAATCTTATAGTAGATTAGAGGATTTATTTGTATCAATTAAGAATAAGAATGATGTGGAAGAGATAGAAGTATTTCTTGCAGATGAAAAAATTAGAAACGAATTTTATGAGCTATTATGTCAGTTTGGTAAGGAATTAGCAATTGTACTTAATTCAGAGAGCGCATATGAAAATGTTCCTAAAGAAGAGCGACTTAAATATCAAAACGCATTTGCGCTCTACTCAAGAGTAAGACGTTCAGTGAAAATTCGTTATAATGATGCAATTGACAATATAGAATATGAACCATTAATGCAAAATCTTCTTGATACACATATGTCTGTGGTTGGCTTAAAGCAAATAACAGAACCGGTTGATATTCTCAATCAATCTGATTTGGAAAAAGAACTTGAACAATTAGGTTCTTTACGCTCTAAGGCAGATGCAATTCAAGCAAAGCTTACCAAAAGTATAAGTGTTAAAAGAGACGAGAATCCAGCGTATTATGATAGCTTTTCAAAAAGAATTAAAGATGCTCTTCAGGAGTATAAGGATAGAATTATAACAGATGCAGAATACCTTGCAAAAATGCGTTCTATTATGCAGGATTATGCGGCCGGAGTATCTACTGTAAAATATCCTGAGAAGTTGAAAGGGAATGTACATGCACAAGCATTTTATGGTGTTGTTAGTGCGATTTTAGAAAACGAGTGGGAACAGACAGCGGATGTAAATTGTGTTGCAGAAAATCCTGTAGAATATGGTGGTAAGCCAATTTCTACGCAAACAACACTGCTGTTACGCGATGATAGCACTCTATATACAGTATCAGGAGCACAAGCAAGACAAGACATGATTGCGGATATTTCAATAGAAATAACTGATATTGTAGAAAGACACAGCCGAGTCGATTGGACTAATAATAAAAGCATACACGATAAAATAGCACAAGATATTGATGATATGTTCTATGAATATGAATGTGCTGGAAAGTGTAAATTCCCATTTGAGGTAATCGATAAGGTAATCGAAAATGTAAAAACAACAGCATTAAGGAGATTTAAAGGGTAATGAGGTTAAATCCGGAACAAAGAGTAGTGCATTGTGAGGATGGTGATATTCCGTATTTACTCACAAGAAAGTCGGTCAAAAATGTTAATTTAAGAATAAAACCAGAAGGGGAAGTTCTTGTGTCTGCGAATAATAGTGTATCGACGGACTTTATAGATGCTTTTATCGAGAAAAAACAGCGATATATTTTTTCGGTATTATCAAGATATGAGGAAAAGAAAAAGCTGTTTCAAGCTGTTCCTAAAAGATATGTGAGTGGAGAAAGTTATGATTTGCTTGGTAAGAGCTTGCGATTAAAAGTTGAAGCGAATAAAGAGGAAAATGTATATACGGATGGTGTATACATTTTCCTAAAGGTAAAAGATAAAGATGATTTTCGTCACAAAGAAATCATGATGTCAAAATGGCTTAAACAATATCAAACGACGGTATTTGAAGAGTTGCTACAAGAAAAATATTTACTGTTTGAGAAATATGGTGTGACATATCCTACATTGAAAATTAGAAATATGACATCTCGCTGGGGGTCGTGTCAACCGAAAAAGGGTATTATTACTTTGAATAGTAAATTGATTGAGGCGCCAAGAAACTGTATTGAGTATGTGATTTTGCATGAGCTTGTACATTTTATACATCCAAATCATTCAAGACAGTTTTGGGATTTTGTTGCAATGATGATGCCGGACTGGAAAGAACGTAAGGAAGAGCTGGAAAAAAGGATATATATTTAAGAGACAATTAAGTCAATTGAATTTAGTGGGATTGGAGTAATTTTTTTGTGAATAAAGTTAATTTCCCTTTCTGGGATGATGAGGTTGAAAAAGCGATTACAGAGGTTTATCGAGTAAAGAGTCAGATTCAAAGTGTAGGTGTAAGATTGAAGACTAATGATATTTCTAATGAGGAATTTTCAGTGTTATTGAATAATGTATATGAAACATTAAAATATTGGACTGGACATACTTACATCGGGCAGCAAAAGAAGAAAGATATTCAGAAAGCATATCAAACTTTTTTTGAAGCGTTGTATGATTTCCTTTTTCTTTGCATAGAACTTGGTAATCCTGTGCTTAAGTCTTTTGCGGACGAAGCATTATATCGGAGTTTGTTATATAGATATTTAGGATATGGATTCGTGGAAAAGAATGCTGATAAAAGAGTAGAACCACAATATAATAATATTTATGTTTCATGGAGTAAACAACCTAAAAATCATTACATTGAAAGTAAGCTATATGGCACAATGACCTTGTTGACTTGTAAAATAGATGAACCATATTACGGAATTGATTTAGAGGCTTTTGGTGTAGTTCGAGGTCAAGAAGCTGAGGTTGTATTTCCGACAATCAAAGAAACAATAACAGAGGTTAAGTACATCAGAGAATAGACATTTAAGAAGGTGAAAAATGGAGTATATTGAAATTGATAAAAAGATATTTCTACAAGTGTTCGATTATGAGGATATCGAAGCATTTACCCAAGTATGTGAACGGTCTCAAGAAGCTAATTATTTTGCAATTAAAGAAATATGGAATCCGGGAATTGAGGTGGTTCTTATTTATAAGCGTTTTTGGGGGATAATAAGCAACAATATTGGTTTTGTTTCGATGATAGATTGCGGACAGCTAAGCAATAAAGAAAAGAAGATGCTGAGTTTGTTTGGGGTGCAAAAAAAATACAATGGAATTTTTATTAATGATATGAGAATGTCGGTGCCACAAAGACACAAAGGCGTAGGCACAAAAGTCGTTAATAAAATTTTGAGAAGTGATAAAACTTATATGTTGGAGCCGGTAGAGGATGGCAAAACATTTTGGAAGAAGTTTGGGTTTAAGGGAACCGGTAAGTTTGTGATTCGCGAAAAAGTTGAGTAAGAATTAGTTTGTGAAAGAGAGGTGAATGATTAATGCTTTTATCTGATTATATTGATGTGGAAAATTATTTTGAGGATAACGGCGTGTTTGATCCTGTGTTAGATAATGATAATGGCTTTTTTATAAATATTTTAAGATTGAAAACAGCAAAAACACCAGAGTTTCAAGCATCGTATCAAAGAATTAATGATTTGTTTAGAAAAATAATTAAGTTACTTGATCGTGCAGAGAAAAAAGACGTATCAGATATATTTTTCAGACAAGCATTAACATTATTTGATTTCTCTGAAGTAAACGGTATAGGGCTTGGATTCTCAGAAAAAGCCCCGGGTTCGGGATTTGGACCATTATTGTCAAAAAGGGTAATTGAGACAGCGTATGATATTGTTAAAGCTGGAATTACAGATCCTGAATTTTTTCAATTGTTGCCACTATTTCAAAATGACGTAGGACCGGATAGATTGTCTGATATGATTGCAACAATTATTCTTCCAGATATAGAAGATTATACTAAAAGGATATATGCGGAATGCGAAATAAATGCGGTAAAATATCCGGACAGGGAATTTGTGGGCACATATATGATTAACCCTTATAGGGGGCATGAAATATTATTGCTTCCCATAGAAATCATACACAAACTTCCAATAGCGAAATCATGGGAAGAAATTGATTCGGTTGTGACAGAAAATAATATTATACGTTCAGTAATGAATCAGCAGGTTGCAGAGGAATGGTCAAAATACTCGTCTTCTTTGAAAAAACAGTATCTGCGTGAAAAAGTTTTTACTGATAATAAAACTTGTCAATATGTTGTTGATGAGTATAAGAAAGAAGAATTAGACTTATATAATCCGGAAGATAGAATTGAATATCTGTTAGAAAAGATTTGGCAGAGAATTTTAAAGTTAGATGTGTCATGGAAAACAAAATTGCAAACGGAGACGGTTGATAGTAAGTTGGCAGCATTAGAAATAATGGCATATTTTAAACAATGGGTTGAAAACAATAAAGGATGGGAAGTAATCCAGGATGCAAGTACTCGTAATAGAGAAAAAATTCTCCAGAGAATTATTCACTTATCAGGATTATGTTACATTGAAAAGAATAATTTTGATATGAGTTGTGAACCTGACGAAGGCAGAGGACCTGTGGACTTTAAAGTAAGCAGAGGTCAAGAAAAAACACTAATTGAAGTAAAGCTATCTTCTAATTCTCAGTATTTGCATGGATACGAAGTGCAAGTTGAAGAGTATGGAAAAGCTGAAAATACGGATAAATTAGTATACGTTCTGGTGGATGTAGGAAATCCGTTGAAGGTAAAAAAATTGAAAGAACTGCATGAAGAAAATATAGGACAGGGTAAGAAGGTTCCGGAGTTGATAATAATAGATTCAACGCCAAAAGTATCTGCAAGTTGTACATAAATGGAGGTGACAAAATGCTGAATCTTGTAGTATTTGAAACAGAAGAAGAGCTCTGTGAGTTAACTGGGCTGACAGAACATGAATTGTGGCAAAAAGGTTTTAATCTTGATGATTGGGAGATTGGTTTTCAATCTGAAGTTAAATTGCATAAGACACCAACGAAAAAAGATATAGAGAATGGATATCGTGAGAATGAATTAATTGCGTTATTTGATTTGCCAGCCCATTGGTTGATGAGACAAATGAACGCTTACTGTGTTGGCGCAAATTATGTATTTCTGGATGGGAAACATTACTATACAGTTCATCATGCATAATATGGTTAAAAAATGGCGACGTGTCGCCATTTTTTAGGCTGTGGTTATACAATGAAGATTGCAATAAAGTAAGCGCATAGTTTCGGGGTAGCTTTCGCTCACCCGCTGATCACTCTATAATTGTTAGCAGGAAATGCAAGCATTTTACTCAGCAAGGTTTGCTAGGATGCAAGCGTTTTACTTCGCAAATGGGAGGCTAACAACATGAGAGCAAAACGTATCACACCGGATGAGCAATTCCGGCTCATCACCGAATGCCGTCAGAGCGGTCTGTCTGATTACCAGTGGTGCCAGATGCATGACGTAAACCCCGGAACTTTTTACAACTGGATCAGCCGTCTGCGCAAAAGAGGTTACTCTATCCCAGCGGCTGAAACAAGACACAATACTCCGCTTGAGAACTGCCAAGAGATTGTGAAAGTATCCCTGGTCCCTGACCATCAGTCAAGCACAATGATCCCTGCCAGAATGGATCCTGTATGCAATGCATCTCTGGAAAAGGAACCACCGACACTGACCATGGAAGTATCCAACGGAAATGCGACCATCCGGCTGTTTCAGAATGCGGACAGGGAACTGGTCGAGATCGTGCTCCGATATATGTTGGGAGGTGCCGCCTATGCTGGGTGACATCTCATCGGCAATGAACATTTATGTGATCACAGGCTATACCGATATGCGTAAGTCGATAGACGGTCTGTGCGCAGTGATCATGCAGCAGCTGAAAGCCGAACCGGACGGACGCTCCATATATCTTTTCTGCGGCAAGCGGTGTGACCGCATCAAAGTCCTGCTCAAAGAACCGGATGGATTTGTCCTGCTCTATAAGCGGCTCGATGTTGTTCAGGGGCGCTACCGCTGGCCGAGGAATAAAAGCGAGGTCAGACCGATCACATGGCAACAGTTTGACTGGCTGATGTCAGGGCTTGAGATCGAGCAGCCAAAAGCATTGAAAACAGCCTGAAAATACAGTGCCAAAAGTGTCGCAATCCCTTGAATTTACTGGATTTTTTGCCCGTTTTGTGCTATACTTTTTATAGTGAACAAAGGAGCAAAACATGGCGGCAAACAGCAGGGATCTTCAGCTCATTGAGTTGAAGGATATGATCTCACAACTGAATACCACGATCAAAACCCTGAACGAAACGATCGCAAAACAGCAGGCAGAGAATGATAATCTCAAGGCTGAATTAGCATGGTTTCGGCGTAAGCTTTTCGGTTCCTCCAGCGAACAGAGGAACGTTGACATCGAAGGGCAGTTAAACCTTTTCGATGATCTTGCAGAAGATGAAAAGCCTGCCGAGCTTATAGACCCGGAGATCGTTCCGCTGGAAAAGAAATCCCGCAAGAAAAAACCTGCGCTGAAGGAGCAGTTCAAGGATATCCCGACCAGACAGGTCGTCGTGGATACGCTCACTGAGGACGATAAAGTCTGTCCGCTATGCGGCGCACAGATGGTGCCGATCGGCACGGAAGTGATCCGCAGCGAGATCGTATATACACCGCCCAAACTGGAACGCGTCGAGTATGTGGCAACCACATATGGATGTCCCAAATGCAAGGACACGGAAGAACCACAGTTTATCAAGGATAACGGAAAGCCAGCCCTGATCGCAGGCAGCTATGTTTCGGAATCTCTGCTTGCATATATCCTTTACCGCAAATATGCACTATATGTGCCATTATACCGGCAGGAGCAGGATTTCCTGCAGTTTAGTGCACCGATAGGGCGCACATCGATGGCCAAGTGGGCCATAACTGCCGGACGAGAGTACCTGCAGCCGCTGTATGATTATTTTCACCGGGAACTGCTGAAACGCCGGTTCCTGATGATGGATGAGACACCGGTCCAGGTATTGAAAGAGGACGGGCGCCGCGCGCAGACAAAGTCCTATTTCTGGGTGGTGCGCACCGGCGAGGATGGACTGGATCCGATCATCCTCTTCAACTACACTCCTACAAGGGCAGGCGAAAATGCCAGGGAATTCCTCGAAGGGATCGAACCAGGATTCTATCTCATGGCGGATGGCTACCAAGGCTACAACAAAGTGAAAGAAACAAAACGCTGCTGCTGTTTTGCCCACATCCGGAGATATTTTCTAGAGGCAGTCCCCAGGGGGATGGAAAAGGACTATACCAATCCTGCCATGCAGGGTGTCCTGTACTGCGATAAGCTCTTTGCTTATGAGCGTTCCTACAAAGAAAAAGGACTGTCTCACAAGCAGATTTACAACCGAAGACTCAAAGACCAGAAACCGGTCCTTGAGGGCTTTTTAGCGTGGGCTGAGCAGACCGCACCCGGAAACAATGCCAAGCTGAAGAAAGCACTTGCCTATGTGAGTAATCGCAAGGACTTCATGATGACCTACCTTGAGGATGGTCGCTGCAGTCTGAGCAATAACTTAAGCGAGAACTCGATCCGCCCCGTAACAGTCGGTAGACGGAACTGGCTTTTCTCCGATACACCGGATGGAGCCACTGCGAATGCCCTGTATCTCACCATTGTTGAGATGGCAAAAGCATACGATCTGAATCTGTATGAGTATCTCAAGTTCCTGCTGGAGAACAGACCCAGCAAGGAGATGACAGATGATCAGTTAGCAAACCTTGCTCCTTGGAGCGAGACTGTTCAGGCACTTTGCAAGAACAAAACAGAGTAAAACGCTTGCATCCCGAAACTGTTAGCTACGGTTTCGGGATAAAAATCGGGGTACACCCCGAAACTATGCGCTTACGCAATAAAAGGATAGAATCTGTAATATGCGAAAGAATATAATTGACATAGTTTTTGTCAGCGAATATAATATACTTAACGAAATGGATTTGACATACCCGAAATGTTAAGAAAGGAGAAGAGACGATGCTATACAATTATATTAAAGAACATTACAAAGAAGCGGAGCCGATTTTCTTTTCGGATTTG
The DNA here is from genome assembly GCA_017476665.1 of Lachnospiraceae bacterium. Lineage (GTDB taxonomy): Bacteria > Bacillota > Clostridia > Lachnospirales > Lachnospiraceae > Acetatifactor. The sequence goes on from JAFUZJ010000037.1 coordinate 50,793, forward strand.
GAGCGTGAGGATATTACGAAGTCGGCGTTAAACCAGCAGTTGAAGAAACTCTGTGATAAGGGATTGCTACAGAAGTATGATACCGGAGTATATTTCATACCTAAGAAGTCTTTGCTAAATTCTACCATAGGTCCGAATGCAGATATGGTGGCAAGATATCGTTTTATTTCCAAAGGGGATAATGTTGACGGTTTTTATGGTGGCAATTCTTTTGCGAACCAGATAGGGATTACTACACAGGTTCCGTGGGTAGTTGAGATTGTGAGTAATAACACTAACTCGTCTGACAGAGAAGTACGGATTGGAAACAGAAGATTTTATGTAAGGAAACCAATCGTACAGATAACAAAAGAGAATGTGTATGTGCTACAGATGTTGGAACTTTTGAAAAATCTTGATGCATATTTAGATTATTCTTATGATGAGGCACGGGAGAAATTTGCTGAGTATATCACGATTCATGGAATAAAGAGAAGTGATGTGGATTTGTACATCAGAAAATACCCGCTGGCGACATTTAAATTTTATTATGAATTGGGGTTAGATCATGTACTTGCATAAAGAAAATAGAGAACTGTTTCGCGATGCAATTTTGCTGACTTCACAGAAACTTGAAGTCAGTGAAGATATCGTAGAGAAAGATTATTACGTCACATTGATTTTGAAGAAGCTTTCTGCAATTGAATATCCGGTTGTGTTTAAAGGTGGTACATCTCTTTCCAAAGCATTTCAAGTTATAGACCGATTTTCGGAAGATATTGATATTACCTTTACAGAACATCTGGGAGAAGCAAGAAGGAAGAATTTGAAGTATAACATATTGAAGCCTATCGCTGATGAATTAGGACTTGTGATTCGTAACTTTGATTCTATCGAAAGTGATAAAAATCTGAATCATTATGATTTTTATTATGAGTCGGTGGTGGGGGATAGAGTTATAAATCCTATTCCGCCCTATGTTAAGCTGGAAACGTCTTTGATGTCTTATGCATTTCCTACAGAAGAAAGGGAACTCGGTAATTATATATTAGATGCCCTGGGAGCAGAGGAAGAGGAGCTTATTGCAACATATGATTTAGGTACATTTCCTATGCGTGTTCAGTCTTTGAATCGTACATTGATTGATAAAGTTTTTGCTGTATGCGATTACTATTTGCAAGACAAGCCCCACAGAAATGCAAGACACCTTTATGATATTTACAAATTGACAGAGCATGTGGAGATGGATAGTGATTTTTTGGAACTTGTAAAGGAAGTGCGTGCACACAGAATTACTATGGGAAGTGAAATTGCTCCGGCAGCGTCTCTGGATGTGAATATTGTAGAGTTGGTTCAGAAGATTTGTGATAAAGATTTTTACAAAGAAGATTACCGGGAAACTACACTTAAGTTGATTTCGGATTCTTTGGAGTATGAAATGTTGAAGAGACATTATAAGGAATTGGTTGAGAAGATATTTGCCTGACCTGTTCTTCTACCCCAAAAGATGTAAAATGGGGTAGAAAACGAAGTGGTGGGGGAGAAAGTAGTTGCTTGGAGAAAATAAGGATTATATAATTGAAATATGAAAAAAGAAAGGAGATGATACTTTATGGCACTTGAATTCTTGGAAAGTCATAGTGAACCGCATCAGGGATATGGTGCAGGACCAGGAAGCATTGATACATACATTTATAAATGCCCTTGTGGAAAAGGAAGAGTTGTAAAAACAAAGGATAATATTCCGGGATTTAGAGAGAGTGATATTTTAATTGAATGTGATGAATGTCGGGAAAAATATGGTCTTGTAAATTCTTTATCTGAATTGGAATAATTATGAATAGGTTGCAAATCATCTTATTGTAAAATGGGCTGGTCGATAGACCCGGGTCCATCAGCAGATGGGGAGGTTCCCCATCATTTGATATGATTATGAATAGAAATGTGGCAGCTGTCTATGGACGTGCCTAAGGAAGTCGGATACGTCCGGCTTCCTTTTTTTTACCCTAAAATATCAAAATTAAAATAAAGATTTTTCAAAAACCACTTGCTTTGTCCTAGGGGCAATGTTGTATATTGTAATAAAGGAGGCAACACTGATGGGATATAAAGTAAAATGGGTAGAAGATAATCTTGGTGTGACAAGGAAGGCACTTCGAGGATTTGAAAAAGCAGGGCTTATGCCGGAAAACAGAGATAGAAAATATCGAGATTATGATGATGACGATATTGACCGAATCTGGACTATCTGAGTATTACAGGGGATGGGATATTCAATAAAAGAAATTGTCGATATGGTTAACGATGAGGAATTTGATTTCAATGAATCTATAGGGCAAAAGGTTTTGGAATTAGAAGCAGAGAAGCAAAAAATTGAGCGTCATTTAGGTTATGCAAAGATGATTAAATTAACGGGGCGCTTTCCGGTAAGACCGAAAGAAATGGGGAAAGTGAAGTTTGAGGAATTTCAGAGGGAAGCTATTGAAGGTTGGAATATAGTAGACGACCCGCAAGGAGCAGAATATGCGAGACTGGCAGAGACAATATTATCTAAAACACCTGAAGAGTGGGAAAATAGTGATTTGGAATGTTTGTTTTCGGGTCTGGAATCAATGATGAACTTAGATGCAGATATACTTTTGGCAGAATATGTTCTTCCGAAGGCAATAGTAAAGCGTAAGAATCTAGGAGCAGATCATTCTGATATTCAATTACTGGTAAAATTAATTTATGAAAATCAGAGTTTAATAGGAACTGCATATGGTATGAAAGATAATATGACAAAGAAACAATTCTCGCGATTTTATGCATCTAGTTATTTGGCAGGTGATGTCGCAAAATTGAAGGCACGCGACTTTACAAAAGAAGAATGCGAGTTTATTGCGGAAGCAGTTTCAATTTTTGGTGGTTATGATAGTTATGAAAAATTGATTGAAGATGAATTGCGATATGGCAGAGAAATAAAAAAGGATGGTAATGTATTATGAGTAATCTGGGAGGATATCAATTGCTTACTACAGCTGCAAAGAAAGTAGGAGGACCTGGAAATCTGGTGCTACTAATTGCTGGAGCCGGCGCTTTGGTATATAAATGCAGTGAGATTGTTGTATCTAAAGTAGCTACGGAAGTAATCAAGACGAAATATTCAAAGAATAGGTTTGGGGATGAATTAAGCGGTGAGGTGTATATAGTAAAAAGCTTTGGTATTAGTGACGAAGGATTACAATTTAAAGTGAATGAGTGGTTTAAGGTACTTGAGGCAGATGGTGACGCGGTGTTAATCGAGAAAATAGGAGATATGAATAATCCATATTTTATATCCGGTGATTTTCTTAAAGCGATATCAGATTATACAAATTAGAGGGTAAAGGTTATGGGACTGTTTGGCAATTTATTTAAAAGTGAATTTGAAAAGTGGGTTGAAGGTGCTTCGCATGAGGAGTTGTCAGATGCATATGAGGATGAAAGGCAACAATGGATAAAAGATGGATTTAACGGTGGTACAGGAGAAAAGACTGCGAAAATGAACAGGCTAAATGAGGAAATCAACAAGCATGTAGAGGAAGAATGGGAGAATAATCCTAAGCGTAACAGAGATCCGAATTACCGATGGACAGATGCAAACAGATGGGATAAGGATTAGATATTGCGAATTTGAGTAAAGATACACACAATAGCCTTTCGTGTGTACTTTTACTTGAATGTGTATCACGCCACAGTGTTATGGCACCTGTGTTACATTAAAAACCGGAACACGGTGTTCTCTGATACATAAAACCATGTATCACACCCTCCAAAATATGTATCACAATTTGTACAATCTGAAAAATATGTATCACACTCTAAAATTTTGTAAAAAATGCCGATTTACATTGTTTTTCGTCCATGCTATGTTATGGCTATGGTGGACGAAAAAGCGTGATACGTTTTTGATACTTTCCCCCGGAAAAAGACTAAATAGTAGGTAAAATACCCATAATATGAGTCAAAAAACGGCAAAAACCGTAACAATTAAGTTTCTAAATAAGCAAAATCAGACCGTGAGGGTGGTAGAACCGTTGGTTCCGGAAGAGTTGCTACGATCATCGAGTAATTTCGTTTGATAGTTCAAAAAACTAATAATTACAAGGGTTTCAGAGATTTCTCTGGAACCCTTTTTGTATGCGCGCCATGGGCGCGCTCTAACGGGTGGAAGTCCCGAGCACACCCAGGTAGTGGGAAGTGCATAGCTGAACAACAAGGGTGTCCACCGTGAGGTGGAATCTGAAAGAAGTTGTAAGCAAAACTCTGATCCGACGGACAGAAATCACATATAAGGCGAGGCTCCGAGAGATAAGCTGGCAAAAGGCAGTGAAGTCTGATAACTACCACTTTTGTAGGAACAACGTAAATGTGGCGGATAGATGGAGGGAAAGAGCGTGCACCTTATGCGCGGAGGTCTCACAGGCGGTACCATTAGCCGTAGTAACAACGAACTGTGAGAAGTCAGCAGAGGCCATAGTAGTGAGGAAATTCCTGTAATGGGAATGGAGCGAAGGGCTGAACAATCAATCAGTTGAAGTACGTTCCACTTCGTAGCCGAAGCAACGTCTGTCGATAACTTCAAAGGCGGCAAAGGCAAAAGGGGCAGAAAGGAAACAGCGCATGGACACAAGTAGTCTCATGGAGCAGATACTAATCAAAGATAACCTCAACGCTGCATATCTGCAAGTCGTAAGGAACAAAGGAGCGGCAGGCGTCGACGGCATGACCGTAGAAGAACTTGGCGATTACCTTTCGGAAAACGGCGAAAGCATTAAGGAACAGCTGCGGACGAGGAAATATAAGCCGCAGCCAGTCCGCAGGGTAGAGATACCCAAACCTGACGGCGGTGTAAGAAATCTTGGAGTGCCAACAGTAGTCGACCGCTTCGTTCAACAGGCGGTAGCACAGGTACTCACTCCGATATTTGAGGAGCAGTTTCACGACCACAGCTACGGATTCAGACCTAACAGATGTGCACAGCAGGCAGTCCTTAAAGCACTGGAAATGATGAACGACGGACATAGCTGGATAGTGGACATCGACCTTGCAAAGTTCTTTGACACGGTTGACCATGACAAGCTGATGACAATCTTCGGACGGACGATAAAGGACGGAGATGTTATCTCGGTGGTGAGGAAGTTCCTTGTCAGTGGGGTAATGATTGATGATGAGTACGAAGATACGATAGTCGGTACCCCACAGGGAGGAAACATATCGCCGCTGTTAGCGAATATCATGCTAAATGAATTGGACAAGGAACTAGAAGCAAGAGGGCTGGACTTCGTCCGATATGCAGATGACCTTATTATAATGGTTGGAAGCAAACAAGCGGCAGAACGAGTGATGAAAAGCGTCACACGATTTATTGAGGAAAAGTTGGGGCTGAAAGTAAATGCCGAAAAGAGCAAGATTGACAAGCCGAAAGGTATCAAGTATCTCGGATTTGGATTTTACTTTGACTCATTTGCTAAAGGATATAAAGCCAGACCACACCCTAAAGCAGTAGCAAAGTTCAAGGCGCAGATGAAGAAATTGACATGCAGGAGCTGGGGAGTGAGTAATGGCTATAAAGTGCAGAAACTCAACCAGTTAATCCGAGGATGGATGAACTATTTCAAAATGGGAAGTATGAAAGGGCTGTGCGAGCGGTTAGACAGCAATATCAGATACCGTCTCAGAATGTGTATCTGGAAGCATTGGAAAACCCCGGAGAACAGGGCAAAGAATCTGATAAAGCTAGGGATACCAGCATGGTCGGCGTGGAAAACTGCCTATCTGCATGGATACGCAAAACCTGCAAGAAGTTGGGATGTTCATCAAGCCATAAACAATAAGAGATTAGCCGAATTCGGACAAATCTCCATGTTAGACTACTACACTGCAAAGTGTGTTACTTGTTAAGTTGATTGAACCGCCGTATACCGAACGGTACGT
>JAFUZJ010000038.1 GCA_017476665.1 Lachnospiraceae bacterium
ATATACTTCATAATGCCGATCTCTTCCTTCCGGACCGAGATTCCCATGGCAACCGTATTGCTGATCAGGAAAATGCTGACCGCCAGAAGCACTACCACAATGCCTGCCGACACATATGCAATCAGTAAGTTCACACCGCTCAGCGTATGCGCCGTCACCGCGGAATACCGAACCTTGCGCACCTCCGGCATGGACTGCAGCCAGGTCACAAGCGCATCCTGCATAGACACATCATTCAGAAATACCTGATAACTGTTCTCACCCTGCAACGGATTGTCCGGGAAGCCGTCCTTGTAATTCTCACCGAAATAATCCCTTCCGAAAGACTCCCACGCTTGATCGTCAGAGACATAGACTACATCGGACACCTCCACTCTGGCAGCGATCATCTGACCGATCTCGTCGATACGCTCCTGCGTGGGAACCTGTCCCTCCGCATGACTTGCACAGCCGTCCGGGAAATCTCCCTCATAGTGGAAAAACACAGTGACGGACACGCCTTCCTCCGCCGTCTTCACCACATGCTGAAAATTCGCTACGACCGAATAAAAGAGACCAAACAAAAACAGACATGCCGTGATCGTCGCAACAGACGCCAGCGAAAACAGTTTGTTTCTGAAAATATTGGCGATCCCCTGCCTGATAATATAAAATAATGTACTAATCTTCATCGATATATGCCCCTTCCTCTTCGTCGCTGACAATGGAGCCCTGCTTCAATGTGATCACACGCTTGCGCATGGCGTTCACGATCTCGCTGTTATGCGTTACTACAATGACCGTAGTGCCGGACTCGTTGATCTCCTCTAACAGCTTCATGATCTCCCAGGAATTGTTGGGGTCCAGATTACCGGTAGGCTCGTCCGCCAGCAAAATGGAGGGTTTGTTCACCAGCGCTCTCGCCAACGCCACTCTCTGCTGTTCACCGCCGGAGAGCTGACGGGGTCTCGATTTATATTTTCCCGCCAATCCCACCGTAGCCAGGATCGTGGGCACATTCCGACGGATCTCCCGGCCGGGCGTCTCCACAATGCGCTGGGCAAATGCCACATTCTCATACACGTTCCGGTCCTTCAGCAGGCGGAAGTCCTGAAACACCACGCCCAGGCATCTGCGGAACTGCGGAATCTTCCTGCGGGGCAGCTTCTTTAAATCAAACCCCATAACATGAACACTGCCGCTGGTAGCTACAAGCTCCCGCAGCAGAAGTTTGATCATTGTTGATTTACCGGAACCGCTGGTTCCCACGATGAATACGAATTCACCGGGATAGATATTCAGACTTACATTATCAAGCGCCGCATTTCCCTCCGAATAACTCTTACTCACATTATTCAGACAGATAATGCCGTTCTCTTTTATAAATTCTTCTCTCTCTTGTCTCTTTTTCTCTTTCCTCGTCATCCTGTCCTCCAAAAAACAGTACTAGTAGTCAAAACTTTCCATGTACTTCATGTATTTCACAACCATGAGCGCGATCTTGAACGTGATGGCATCCTCAAACACACGCAGATCCAGCCCGGTACTCTTCTGCAGTTTATCCAGCCGATATACCAGCGTATTTCTGTGAATGAACAACTGTCTGGATGTCTCGGACACATTCAGGCTGTTCTCAAAAAATTTATAGATGGTGACCAACGTCTCCTCGTCAAAATCATCCGGACTCTTTCCGCCAAAGATCTCTTTGATGAACATTTTACACAAAGGGATGGGCAGCTGATAGATCAGACGCCCGATGCCCAGCTCGCTGTAGGCAATCACATTGCGGTCATCGAAAAAGATCTTGCCCACATCCAGCGCCATCTTTGCCTCTTTATAGGAACGGCTGACCTCCTTGATCTCACGGATTCCCGTGCCGTAAGAGATACGCACGCCTTCTACGCCCTCTTTCTCCAGATATGCGATCAGATTTCTCGCCGTCTTCTCGATCTCCTTCACCGCATCCGTCTCCGGAAGCTCCTTTACAATGATAACATCTTTTTCATCCACTGCGGTGATGAAATCTTTGCCATTATTGCCAAAACATGCCCTGGAAAACTCCAGCACATTATTGTCCCTGCCTGTGGGGGACTCTACGATCATGACCGCACGCGGCACATCCGTCTGAATGTGCAGCTTCTTTGAACGGCTGTAAATATCCACAAGCAACAGATTGTCCAACAACAGATTCTTGATAAAATTATCCTTATCAAAGCGCTCCTTGTAGGCCACCAACAGCCCCTGGATCTGGAAAGCAACCATTTTACCAATCATATATACATCCTCGCCGTCACCTGCTGCCACAAGGATATACTCCACCTGCTGCTCGTCATAAATTTTGAAATACTGATACCCCTGAATCTCCTGCGCATCCGCCGAGGACTCCCCAAATTCCACTGCGGCACCGCTGCAATTCCCCATATCTGCGGTGGAGGCGATCTCCTTGCCATCCATGTCCATCACGCAGAACTCTACTCTGGAAATTCCCTTTACCCCTGCCAATGTACTCTGTAAAATCTGATTAGAAATCATATGGTCTACTCCTTTGGTCAGAAATCCTTCTAACACAAATGTACAAAAAAACCACAAAAAAAGCAATAGGTTTTCAGAGAATTTTCACAAAAAAGAGGGTATGAGAACACATTTTTCGTCCCTCATACCCCCTTTTCGAATCCCAACGCGATACCGCCTTCAGACTATACTCTCAAGTCAAAGTTGGCTCCCACATTCGGATTCACACTCCGCTCCATCGCAGCAGAGTCGATCATCTGTACCAGTCCCTGTCCGAGAGCCTCGTTGGTATCCATTGCCTTACTGAGCACAGCGGTACCCACCTGAGACTGGACTCTGTTTGTCGACATGGCCATAGCCACACCAGCAATATCCATACATCGGCCCTCCTTTCCTAGATTTGGTAGAATCATTCTATCACATTCCTATCCGAAATACAATTACTTTTTCCGGATCACGCCGTTGTTGATCTGCACCTTTCCCTGCTTCATCAGGTGCCCCACCGCGCGCTTGAACTCATTCTTGCTCATACCGGTCTCCCGTCTGATCACCTCGGGATCCGCCTTCTCCGTAAACGGCAGCACGCCTTCGTAGCTGTCCAAAAGTCCCAGCAGTTTCTCGCCGTCCTTCTCCATCTGGGCTACCGTATTCTCCCGGATTCCCAACGTCAGCCTGCCGTCCTCCAGCACTTTGACCACCCGGGCCTCCACATCCTCTCCAATCCGTACCTCTCCGTACAACTCCTTCTTGGGGATTAATGCGGAATAACAATTATCGACCGCCACAAACGCGCCGAAATTATCACTGATCTCATACACGCGTCCCTTCACCCGGTCATCCCTCCGATAAGGACTGTCCGCGCGCAGATTCTTATACACATTCATTGTAGCGCACAGACGGCTGCTCTTATCGATATAGAGCGCCACCAGCACCCTGTCGCCTTCCTGCACCCGATATTTCTGTTCCTTATAAGGCAGCAACAGATCCTTCTCCAGCCCCCAATCCAGGAAAGCACCGATCTTTCCCACCTGCGCCACCGTGAGCTCTGCCACCTGTCCCATGACAAGCTTGGGCTCCCGCACGGTCGCGATCATCCGGTCTCCCGAATCGCGATACACAAAAACCTTCAAACTGTCACCGGTCTTACATCCGTCCGGCACCTGTTTCGCCGGAAGCAGAATCCGCTCCTCCTTCTCCTCCGCATCGGGAGCCAGATATACACCGAACTCCACCTTTTTTATAACGACCATCTCCTGCCATTCTCCAAGTCTGATCATAAAGTCGTCCTCTCTGTAAACTCAACCACTGCATGTGGTCTGCCATCCGCATCTTTTAAAGCAACCAGCACATAACCGTCTCTCCGTACCACATATGGGATGAGCACCTCATCCAAAAATGTCTGCATCTTATATTCCGCACGCATCTGATAGATCCGGAAACCTTCCGGCAGCGCATCCATAGCCAGATTCACATACTGCCCGTTGTTCACGTGATGATTGGTATCCAGATGATGCTTGCGGATCACGATCCCTTCTCCGTCCTCTCCCCCTTCCGGAATCATGATCTTGCGGGGCGTGTACTCCATATCCAGCCGCTCCCCGATCTCATACCGCTCCATAAATTCCGGCAGCATCCCTGCCGGTCTCCCAGTATCCGTATCCAACAGACTCCACACCGAGTTTGCCTTTGCCAGATACGTTCCGTCCCCGGAAAGCATGGCAAAATTGCGCAATCCCAGGAATCCTTTCATCTCATACGGCTGTGTACCTGTTTTTACCGTTTCACCCTGTTTGGGAAATCTGTCTACCACGATCTGCCAGGAATTCAGCACCCACACGCGGTGCCGTCCGGCCAGAAAATCCAGCCCCACCCCCAAATCCTCGGACTGAAAAGAAGAACAGTCCTGAAAATAATTGATCAGAGACGACAGCGTCAGCCTTCCGTCGCTGTCCACCTCACTGTACCGTATCCTGCCTTCAAAAAAATACATGCCTCAACTCTCCCGTCACCCTTATTATGCCTTTCCGGCATGCGTCCGAAACCCGATCAGCTAAACAGCTGCCAGATGATCAGTGCAATCCACATGATACAGAAAAACAACATGCCCGGATTCAGCAAAAGCGTCTGGATCCTGCGGTCTGCCGGGACCTGTACCTCTCCGGGCTCCAGCCGGAATTTCCTGCGGTGTACGATCATCAGCACGATCCCGCTGATCACCACAGCCATAATAAATAAAAAGTACAATCCATATAAAAGCCATCCCGTCATATTTTCCATCACCAGACTCATCATCCGGTCCGGATCCTCTATCGCCCCGAGCAGCTCATCATAATGGATCAGCTTTAACAGCTCACTGGCCACCACACTTCCCATAAAATTCACCAGCATGTGCAGCCCGATCGTAATGCGGATATCACCCGTCTTGATATAGATAAAGGCAAAAAACGCACCCAGCACCACCGCATACGCAAACTGATTCAGATTGCCGTGGAACAGTCCGAACATCAGCCCGGAAAGTGCCACCGCCATACCCTGCCCGTACCGCAGCGTCCGATCCACCAGCACCTTTCGAAAGATCAGCTCCTCCAGGATCGGCGCTATGACCACCATGACCACCAGCATGATCCAAGTACTGCCGCCGGTCACATACTCCAACAGCTTATTGTTCACCTGACTTCCCTTCATCATGCCCACGAGGAACGTGACAATATTGCCCGCAATGTTACTGACAAAAATCAGCGCATATCCTATGAGGAAAAAGATCAGAAACTGCCACCATTTGACGGGCTTCCGCTCCGGAACCGTAACCGGCATCTTCCGCGCCAGCAGATAGATTAACGGCAGCGTAAAGACATAGACGATGGCGCTGGACAACAGCAGCCTCGAATCCGTATTCTGCAGCCACTCCGGCCGGAATTTCCCCACCAGGGGGATCAGAACCACCTGCAAAATATTCATAAGGATCGTTCCGGCCACATAACACCACCCCAATGTGGAAAAAGTTCTCTTTGCCGCTTCTGTCTGTTCCATATCTTCTCCCTGTTTCCTTTTTGTCTGATTCAAACGTAATAATACCACTCTAACAGAAGCCGGATAAAATTTCAATCCCGTTTTTCTCTCTCCCCGGCCCATTCTCTCCGGATCTGTTCAAAGCGTTCATATTCCTCCGGGTGCTTTTCCCGGATATAATCCCGTATGCTCTCTCCATGCTGTTTCAAAAGCTGCGCCGCCCGCGGATTCAAAAGTTTCAGCTTCTCGTGTCCGATCACCCTTCTTCTCTCCACATGCCGCTCCACCCTTGCCGCAAATTCCGGCGAAAGCTTGCCCTCTGTCACCAGCTCCTCCAGCCGGATTTCCATGAAATCCCAGAATGCATCCTCATCAAATCTCCCCAGCATTCCCCAGGAAGTCCGGATGCCTTCCTCATCCAACATATCAGGCCTCCCTGATCCGCCTTCCTCAAATTCCTCCACAACGCCTTCCATGACACTGTCTACCAGCTCCTCCATCTTTGTCTCTGCCTCACTGCCGAAAGCCCACTCGAACTCCGAAAGCCGCTCCGCCGCCTCCAGCGCCAACACGCCGTTCTCTGCTCCCGACACCGCCTCACCTGCCGGAGCCCCCTCCAACTCGTACGGCTTCTCCAGCCCTGCATCGCGCAGCGCCAGCGTGATCGTGCGCCTCACCGCGCCGCTTTCGATCAGACTTTCTCCGCCGAGTCTGCGCAGCTGATCGTTCAGCGAACCGTCATGCTCCGTCAGATAAAACAGGATTCCTCTGCCCCGCAGACTTTGATTCAACCGCACCAGATGCTCCGTGGCAGTGACATCCACGCTTCCGATCCCCCTTGCATCTATCACCACCTGCCTGGTATCCGGCTTCAGAGCCTGCTCCACATCCCGCTCAAAGCGCTCAATATTTGCAAAAAACAGATTTCCGTTAAACCGATAGATCACCGTGTGCTTCACAGGCCTTGCCGCCCGATTGCGCTTCAGGGAATAAAAATTATTTCTGCCCGGAATCCGCCCCACAAAAGCCGTCGGCGGCACTACAGCCCGGATCGCCACCTCCCAGAAAGACAGCACCACGCCGATGATCACCCCATACAGCGTTCCAAAGATCAACACCCCCAGAAACGCTGTCATGAACACGATCCACTCATTCCGGCTCACCTTCCACAGTTTACGGAACAGTTGGATCTCCAAAATCCCGATCAACGCCGATATCACGATCGCCGTCAGCACCGGCACCGGCAAAAAACGCAAAAACGACGTCCCAAATAACAAAAACACCAACATCGTCACGGCCGCCGAGACCGACATCACCTGCGACCGGCACCCCAGTGAATCCGCGATACCGCTTCGCGAAACACTTCCGTTGATCGGACAGCATCCCGCTGCGCCGCCCGCCAGATTCATTGCGGCATAAGCCAGAAGCTCCCTATTCGGATCCAGCCTGTCCTGATACTTCGCCGCATAATTGCCCGAAGCCAGCAGCGTCTGCGCCATGATCACACCTGCAATGCCCCCGGCCTGTATCACCATATCCCCCAGATACTCCCCCAGCAGCGCCTCCGGCGGCAGGATCAGCCGCGGCAAGGACACCGTTACCTCCGGCATCATCTTCACCCCGTACCTGTCCAGATGCAGAAAATACTGCAATGTCGCGCCGCCAAACAACAGGATCACCGTCATCGGCACTTTCGGAATATATTTCTTTGAAACCAGAATAATCAGGATCGTGCAGATCCCCAAACCAAGAGACAACAGATGCAGCTCCGGAAGCTGCACTGCAATATTTGCCAAAAGTTCGAACACCTCTCCCGTCCCCGGGCTTCCGCCGAAAAGCTTCGGCACCTGCATCAGAATGATCGTCAGGCCAACCCCCGAGATAAAACCGCCCATCACCGGCGTGGAGATATACGCAACGACCCGTCCCGCTTTCAGAAACCGGAAGACCAGAAACCATCCCGCCACCAGAAACGCCATCACCGGCACCAGTGCCCGGGCTGCCGCCGACTCCGCCGCCACCTCCATGGTGGCCAAAAGTCCTCCCACCATGGCTGCAGGCATCGCATCTACCCCCACCACAAACTGCGGTGAACTGGTCAGCAGCCCAAACAACAGGATCGGCAGCACCGAGCCATACAAGCCGTATACCGCAGGAAGCCCCGCAATCTGCGCATAACCCATGGAGATCGGTATGGAGACCAACGCCACCACAATGCCCGCAAACAGATCCTTTTTCCAATTTATTCGGTTTGTTTTTGTATTTTTATTCATTTCTGCCTTCATATAATGCAATTATATTCTCTTTGCAAAATACATGCAAGCGTATTGTGATTTTTGAAAAATTAAGATATAATCGAAATGATTATCGCAATATTATACGGAAAGGATACAGAACAGTGTACGATCAATTTTTACAGAATCTGGTTCAATTAAACTTTCTGCCGATCGGAATTATTTTATTTCTGGTCGTATTCTTATTGTTCAACTATGCTTACGAGCAAGAGCTTACCAAACAATTTGTTATCCCCCTGGTGCTGCTCGTATGCCTGATCATAGATGACAATATCGACTACTACCTGCTCAACGGGAGCAGCACCTCCCTGTTTCATGTGTTGACGGCGGTACTCGGCTACAATATCCGCATATTTCTGATGCTCTCTCTCATTCTGATTGCATCGAGAAATGCAAGCAAACGGGAACGGATGCTCCTGTTTATCCCCGCCATTATCAACCTGTGTATTACCTGTCTTGCCTTTTTCACCAAGCTGGTATTCTGGTATGGACCGGACGGTGCCGCCGTGCGCGGTCCTCTGTCTTACACGCCCCATGTCACCTCCCTGGTGTACGCGCTCGTGCTGTTCTGGTATGCATTCCGCTCGCACCAACAGGGCAAAATCCATGAGGGCATTATCATCGCCATCGCCGTGTTCCTATGTCTGGCAGGCACCTTTGCCGAGACCGCATTTGCCCTGAGAGGCATCCTGATCGGCGTCATCGCGATGGATGTGACCTTTTACTATCTGTATATCCATATTGAATATTTCAAGGTAGATATCCTGACCGGAACCCTAAACCGACTGAGTTTCTATGCAGATATCGAGATGTATAAACAAAAGCGGACCAGCGTATATATTCTGTCCGTGGACCTGAACGGTCTGAAACAGATCAATGACACCTACGGTCACACCGCCGGCGACGAAGCCATCAAATACGCGGCAAGCTTTATCCGCAGCGTGATCCCTTCCAACGCCAGACTCTACCGCATCGGCGGCGATGAATTTGTGGTTCTTTATCCCAAGGACGGCAGCGCCTACTCCCTCAGCTCCGAACTCATAGAGAAAGCCCGCGGCGCCAAATACACCTTTGCCGTGGGGGAAGCACTCTGGGAGACACAATATACATTTGAGAAGGCCTATTCCGAGGCCGACGCCAGAATGTACGCATGTAAGAAAAAACAAAAAGGACTTTCATGACTCTGTCATGAAAGTCCTGATCTGTTCCGCATTCAATTTCGTACCGATCACGATCAATACTCCCTGCCCGATGGCGATCGGATCTACCAACATCTCATACCTTGTGGCATTGATCTGACAGCCACCCGCCTTATCACAGACAAATCCCTTCACACGCACCACATGTCCAAACCGCTCCGAGGCAAACAATGCCTGAATCTTCTGCTTCATGCCCTCCAGATCTTCCTTCAGATCCAGGAAACACAGCGATGTATAATCCGATCTTGCGCCCGCCACCACCTTGCGATAGTCGCTCACATGATACCCGCAATCAGTCAAAAAAGCCATATCCTCATCCGTAAAAGCTTCCCAATCCTTAGCCAGAAAATTTCCTTTCAGATCCCCTGCGTGAATCTCCCGGGCAGCCTCCCGGATATGTGCTTTGGTCCGCGCGATCTTCTCCGGCGTGGACAACTGTACCCGGCTAAGCAAAATACATCCCGCGCCGGACGCCTGCGAGGCCAGATAAAAATCTTCCTCCTCACTCAGTTCATCCCGCAGATTTGCATTGACGATCGTAATCACACTGCCGATCTCATACCAGTTTTCCAACGGTTCATCCCGCAGCGTATCAAAAAACAGATCCATATCAAACACGCCGGATGGCTCCACGATCACCCGATCATAACCGCTCATCGCCATAGAGATCAGCTTCGTTCGAAAACGCCGCTTCAGACAGTCTTCATCGCAGGCCGCAGCCACCATCTCCAGCTCGCAGCGGTCTCCCCTGAGCTGATTCAATAATAACATATCCACATTGATCGCGCCGTAATCATACTCCAGGATTCCGATCTTCAACCCCTGCCGCATGAGATATTTTGCATATTTTAATAAAAATGTCGTCTTTCCTGAACCGAGAAACCCCGTGATCAGATCAATCTTTGTCATGTTCTTTTCCCCCTGACCGGGCAGATATCACAAAAATTTTAAAAAACAAAAAATCATGAATCACAATCCTCATTTATGCGCATACTATAGTCATGAAAGGGGGATTTGCCTTATGAAATATTTATTCATTTTGTGTCTTATGGCATTTCTGCTGTTTTTATGGACTTTGTGCTGTATTGCCTTTATGTCCGATGAGGAGAGGCAGTAAGGCTATAATTTCCTGCCACCTTTTTCACTGCGTGAATCACATCCTCCACGTCCTGATCCGTCATTTTGGGATAGAGCGGAATGCTCATGATCCCCTGATATACTTCCTCTGCATTCGGACACAGCCCTTTCTCATATCCCAGCTGCTCATAATACGGGAACCAATAGACCGGAACATAATGGATCTGGCACTGCACATTTTCTGCGCTCATCGCGTCAAAGAACTGCCTTCTCGTGCAGGACAGCTTCGACAGATCCAACCGGATGATGTAGAGATGCCTGCAGGTATCCGAATCCGGAATCTCCTTCTGTAAAATAATCTCCGGCACATTCTGAAACGCCTCATCATACGCCTTCACGATCTCTTTTCTTCTTGCAACGAACCGATCCAGCTTCTGCATCTGGCTGATGATCAGCGCTGCCTGAAAATCCGTGATCCGGTAATTATACCCCAGACTGATCTGCTCGTAATACCAGGGGCCCTCATGGGGCGCCCCCACCATTGCATCCTCATCATGCGTGATTCCGTGGGATCTGGCCAGCATCAGCTTCCGTTCATATTCCTCATTGTTGGTGGCGATCGCACCACCCTCCCCGCCGGTGATCGTCTTCACCGGATGAAACGAGAAACAGGTCATATCCGCAAGACTTCCCACCTGTTTTCCCGCATACTTCGTTCCAATCGCATGCGCCGCATCCTCTATAAAAACAAGACCATGCTCCTTACAGATCCTGCTGATCGCCTCATGATCCACCGCCTGACCGGTAAAATCCACAGCGACCACAGCCTTCGTCCGGTCCGTAATATGCGCCCGGATGCTCTCCGGATCAATGTTATACGTCTGCGGATCAATGTCGGCAAACACAGGCTTCGCCCCGCAATACAGCGCACAATTCGCAGATGCCGCGAATGTCAGCGGCGTTGTGATCACTTCATCCCCCGGTCCGATACCGGCAGCTATACAGGCGCAGTGCAGCGCCGCCGTCCCGTTGGACACCGCCACCACATACTTTGCACCGGTATACGCTTCCAGCGTCCGCTCCATCTCATCAACCTTCGGACCACACGTGATAAAATCAGACCGCAGCACGGCACTGACCGCCTTGATATCGTCCTCGTCTACCCAATGCCGCCCATAATATATTTTCCCGCTGCGAACGGGATATCCACCTTCAATCGCCAATCGTTCCATACCGTTACCTACTCCATCACTCTGATGTTCAAGTTACGTTGTTATTATATATTTGTATTCCCGGGTTTGTCAACCAAACGGTACCCGCGTCCAGAGATCAGAACACAATTTTAATTCCGTTCGATTTCATTATTTCTCGCGCGAGGTCTCTGCAGGATAGTGATATCTTCGCATCCACTTCCAAGTCATAGTCTGTAATGCCCATGATTAAAATGTTAGCAGATATTCCCTGCGAAAGGATATTAACCATCTCATCCTCTGACAACGGTATTTGTTCCTGAAACATATGCTGCACAAGCTTCGGGGTACTGAATAATACGATTTTTGATCCCCGATTTCCCGGACTTGTTTTTCTCATAACAGAATCAATTTTTCCAGCAGCGCCTTTATCATCAGTCAGCACACACAGCTTTCCATCTGCTACTCCGGGCAGATTAGACAAGATATGAACACAGATTGCTATCAGTTCTTCTCCTAAATTGTCCTCATGATCCTTATTTCCTCTTACCGCAGAAAAAAATCGTTGGTACAAATCCGAAGCCTTCAGGTTTTTCCCTTCACGCACTTCTGAATTCAGTTTACGATCAGCCTCCAGTGTTTCTGCAATTGTACTCACAGGGGAGTATACCATTCGCACTGCCCACATCAGGTACTCATTTATTCTTTCAATCGAAGAAAAGCAATCTGAAAGAATACTATATGCATATTCTTCATTGAACAGCACAACTTTTATTCCGGCATCATCCAGACTCTTTATATAATCAATAAATCGTCTCTCCAAGCTGTGCTGATCTCCTGACAGTTCCATTAATATGCATCTGGTTAAAAAAATCGTTATCCCTTGCCTATCAAAGTACCGAATCAAGATGTCCCTTTCGACATCTTTCAGATTGGAATGTCTTTGAAAGGAACAAGCATCATAAAAGAATACTTTGTCAGCCTGATAGAACACACGCTTGATATCATCGATTTCCGTACAGACATGCGCCTCTATTTCAAGCCAATTATCCGGGGTTTCAATATATGCTGCTGCCATATCTACTCCCCCTTGATCTTTGAATACAATTCACGCATGTTCTTCAGCGCTTTATTGACCGTTCTTTCATTAATAAATTCCTCTTGGGCAAACTCTTTTCCAAATCTGGCAACAACGGTCTCAACATGAACATAGTCATCTTTCTTGGATGGTTCCATGATGCTTTCATCCAGCCACAAATCATTCAGCTTTTGTTTGATCTGATCTCTTTCAATGTTGAATGTCTCTTCCTTTACCTCATTTCTGGCAATCAGCTCCAGCTCTAAGCTTCTGATCAATACCGCCATATATGGCACCTGATAATATGACATTAACCGTATGATTGTCTCGGCTTCAGCTCCGTCTGATTCTTCTTTGAATTTAGAAAACATTCTTCTAAAACTAATCTCTGGCATTAACAACATTCCTGCGAAAAGATTAGCTGCATATTCTTCTTCATGTTCATAATAGTGATCGTCAGCAAATTCGACCTTAGAAACAAATTTATCGGATCCATAAAAAACATGATAGATTTCATGCGCTATGGCAAAGTTTACATTTACTCTGGGTAATGATGTGTTCAATACGACATATCCAAGTCCATCCCCTTTATAGCATAGCGCTCCGATTTCATCGTCGGCAAACGGTATTTCAAGAACGAGATATCCCTTTTTATGAAAGGATGATCTTACAATTTGCAAAATATTAAGGAGATCACTATCATATTCAATCCCTGCAAACGAACAGAATCGTTTTACCATAGAATATATATCTTCACGATTCTTATTGCTATAGGCGATTATTGTCCGTAAACGTTCTATATTCATGTCTTATCCCCTTGCAATATTTTCAAATCGACTTTTCGCGCTCATGACTTCATCGATATTCTCCATTAACTCCATTAACTGATTAGCAATCTGTTCCTGCTCTCCTGATGGCTCTCCTGCATAAAAAGCAATCTTATTAACAGCAGGTGTATCACCCCTTGGAATAAACATTGTATCAGCCAAAAAGAATTCTACATTCTTTCCCAGCCCTCGCGCGATTTTTTCCATATCGGTACCACTTTCCTCTTGCGATCCGGTCAATAAACGCGACATCTTATTCTTATCTATGCCTGTTATCATGCTCAGATACGCCTGTTTGATCTTCATCTCCGACAAGTATTTATTTACGTTACTAATAAATTTAGTCATGGCACTCGCTTCCTTCCGGCCTTTTAATATGAGATTATACTGTTCTCAATTATTATTATACTCTTTACGAAGAATAATGCAAGTATTGTTTCTCATTATTTGGGATTTTTCAAGTGTCATACCCCCATTTTTTTGTTCAATTGCACATACTTTGATTTTAAATTCTCATATTTTGCCATTTATTTCTTCATGATCTTCTCTTCTTGTATCATTTCAATCCAATTTACTCAAAGAGCAAAACCGGCTCACATCGGCTCGCGAAATATGCTTTTCCCATGCCTTATTCACGCACCTCACTTTGCTCTCTTTATTCTGAACTGCTTGTTGCAATTTTTGCTTTACAGATACGATCGGGGTGTTCGATCAAATATTCATCAACTTTACTGTTTCCGGCGAATTGGGAGCAGAACCACGAACTCGTTCTATAACTTTATTGATAGCATCATCTGCAGATGGATTATTGGCATTTTTCACTTTAGTCATGAATGAACCGATACCAAGATGGATAAGCCTGTATTTTCTCAGTTCCTCTGCCAAATTTGCTGTGGCAGCAGAATCGTTTCCTTTTAGATCTTCCGAAAGCTCATCACTCTCTTTTTGCCAATACTGTATGTATGCAATCTGATTTTGTGGGTTATAAACCTTGGCATCTGGAGTCACTATATACATCACGCGCTCATCCCAATGTTCATCTTTCATGAGTTGCATAACCTCATACATACATGCAGCAGATTTTAGATAAGCTTCTGATAGGATCAAAACTGCAAAATCCTGATACCTGATCGAATTCATGAAGGTGACCAAGTCTCCCCATGGTTTCACAGATGACTTATCTCTCTTTACATCAGCATACGGCTTAAGACATTCTTCAAGTTCGTTGGCAATTTCATCACTTCCCCAGTTGTAGGAAATAAATACAGAAGGACGAGTCGGTTGCTTTAGATTATGATTTGTTTGCACATCCATAAATGCCTTTCCTGCCTCTGTGACTGAAATCATATTGTTATCAAATACAAGATATCCACAGGAGACTCCCTCCTCCACAAGTCTCATCAAATCCTCTTCATCCTTCGCATATGCAATTGCAGGATATAGGTCAAAGGGAATAAACTGTCCGAACCGTGTCATTTTCTGATAGTAAAAACTGAGAAGGAAGCACATCTGCTTACTACTTAATATAGATGTGCTTGTAATCTGTGCTACTGACTCTTTGTCATGGCAGTGCACAGTCATCATGTGCGGTTGATGATGTCGTACATAGCCGGAAAACAAATAAAGGTCAGAAGCTTCCTCCAACGCATCCGCTTTGATTGCATACGTCTGACAATTATCACAGTGAAGCTCTGCCCAGTCGCGCGCCATAGATGTCTGAATAACCTTCGCCGGGTAGCCACAGACAGGGCAATTCATGTTCTGGTTAGGCGAAACAAAGCTGATCCTTCCTTCTATTCTCCTAATCTTTTCCCGCCCTGCTTCCGTCAATGCAATCTCGACTCCGTTGTTATAGACCCTCGGTTTTGTTATATACCCGTCGTTGTGTAACTTTGAAAACTGTCCAAGTGTATCTTCGAGTTCCTTAGTCATGAAAAGCCTCCTCTTTGCGCCTTCATTGTATCATATTTATATATGCTGTCAATATATTACTTTGACAAATGACATTCATTTTGTTATAATCTGCTGATTGAAAACATGTTGACAACCCGCATTAATTGTATTACAATACGACATATCATTCTAACAAATCATCTGGCTGTTTCAGCCAAGATTTCCAAGGAAGACATTGCTCATCATATTTTATAGATCATACCCTGATCTGTATGCACCGTGCCCTCTACCACCAACGCCCCCCACAAAGCAAACAAATCAAAGGAGGATTTTAAATTCATGAAACACAAAAAGAACTTAGACCATATTTTCCCCAACTACGGATCCCGCTCCGAGGTGCTCCGCTACCTGCAAAGCTATGATCCGCTTTGGGAATGCTTTAACCGCATGCCTAAAGCCTCCCGGGAACTGCTCATCGGCTTCTTCCTGGGACAG
>JAFUZJ010000039.1 GCA_017476665.1 Lachnospiraceae bacterium
AAACTCTTCTGATTACATTGAAACAAGCTTCCGCATAACGCTTGTCATACAGACACATAGCAGAGCACAGATGGGAATGACTGAAATCCCGATCCGAAACCCGGATCGGCTGTTCATTCAGGAAAGCTCCTTTCCCTGTCTCCGCACGATACAGTTCATCGCGGTATGGATTATAGATCACACCGGCGTAGGGTGCCCCATTCTTCACCAGACCCACGGATATCCCGCTGAAACCGATATCCCGGATAAAATTGGACGTCCCGTCGATGGGATCCACCACCCAGATATTCTCTGCATGCAGCTGCCTGTGTTCCCCTTCTTCCCCCAACATCTCACTTTCCGGAACAAGGGCAGGCAGTCTTTCCGCGAGAAAATTCTGTACTGCCTTGTCCGCTTCCGTCACATAGTTGGAGTTATTGCCTTTCTGCTCAATACGATCTTTCAGGCTTTTATCTGTCATCAATTTGCTTGCCTCGCGGACGATGGCCGCAATTTGTACTGTCAGTTCACTCAAATCCGTTTCCTCCCGCTCTATTCTGTCTTCGTAATATTGCGCACCCAGCGGTACTTCATGTAATGATGATACACCGCCGGTAACTTTACAAATTCATCCAATGTCAAAATAAACGCCACAGCAATCACCGGCAGCTTCCACACAAAAGCTCCCAGCATGCCCAACGGCACCACCACACACCATAGCGTAATCACATCACAGTACATGCCAAATTTTGTATCCCCGCCTGCCGGAAATATCCCCGATATGATCGTGGAATTCAGGGAATTCCCGATGATATAATACGCTGCCAAGAACATCATGTACTTCAGATAGACCATCGCCTGTGGAGAGAGCGACATTACCTGCAGCACAACCGGTGTAAATGCCAGGATCACCAATCCCGACGCCACACCGATCCAAATGGAAAACCGCACAAAACTTCCGCCAGCCTTCTTTGCCTGCTCCAGTTCATTCCGCCCCAGCATCCCGCCGATAATGATCCCCACTCCGGCCGCAATGCCCCAGCACAGACTGGCGATCATGCTGCGGACGATACCTGCGATGGAATTTGCCGCCGTCGCATCCGAACCCAGATGCCCCATGATGACCGAGTACATGGTCACACCGCCGCCCCAGCCGATCTGATTGATCAACAGAGGCAATGTATATTTCCAATAATCCGCATGCAGTTCCCCGCCCCGAATGCCAAATAACATAGTCAGCCTGATCGGCAGGCATTTTTTTTGCGCTACCGCAGCCAACACGACGACCGTCTCAAAAAGTCTTGCCAGCACTGTAGCCAGAGCCGCTCCTGCAATCCCCATCCTGGGAAAAACACCCAAGCCAAAGATCAGGCACGCATTCAGTACGATATTCACCACCACTGCCAATGATCCAATCAGAGAACTCAGCTTTGCCCTGTCACAGACCTTCATGATACCGAAATAAATCTGGGTAAATCCGGTAAAAAATAGGAGACAGACACTATCCGCAGATAGATTCCGCCCTTTTCGATCAGTATCGGATCATCCGTGAAGAAACGCATGATCCGATCCGGGACAATCGCCGTCGCCAGTGTGAAGATCAGCCCCACCAACAGACAATACCGCATGGCAATGGCCAACACCTCCGTGGCAGCCTCCTTATCTCCTTTGCCCCAATACTGCGCTGCCAATACCGTAAGTCCAAACACAAACGCATTCGAAAACAAACTGAATACAAATGCGATCTGCCCCGCCAAAGAAGACGCCGCAAGAGACTCCTGATCCAGAAATCCCAACATAAATGCATCACTGGCCGTGACCATTGACGCCATCAGATACTGAAAGGCAATCGGTGTCACGACCGTAAATAGTTTTCGATATAAATTCTTTCGATCCATCTCAATTACCAAACCCTGATCTGATAAGACACGGAAAACTCCTCTCCGCTCTCCAGTACATTCCCATATTCTCTTTCTTCCAGCGCCTGCCCAAAATCCACTCTGTCGCAGCGTCCATACCAGGGTTCAATACACACGAAAGGTGCATGTTTCCCAACCGGAGACCAAATGCCAAATAAAGGGGCTTCAAAACTCACTGTCAGCAGCTGTTTTTTCTCCGCATCCAAAAGAGTTACAGCATCTGCCTGCTGCTCTTCTATGATCAGTGCGTCCTCCGCAAACAACGCATCCGACATGGCAAGACAACCTGCTGAAAGATCAAGTTTCTTTTGTCTGTCCGAGAGGCATCCGCTGCCATCTCCCTCGATCACATTACAGGTAAGCGCCTCCGTCACAGTTTGCCCGTTCTTTTCAAACAGCAGATAGGATCGGTTCAGATCACAGCCAAACGCGGGATGCCCGCCAATGGAAAAATACATCTTCCGCGCATCGGTATTTTTTACTTTCCAATGCACAATGACCGTATCGCTTTGCAATTCATAACCAACCGCCAACCGAAAAGCAAACGGATACTTCTCATGTGTTGCCTCCGCATCCGTCAGCACAAACCACATTTCGTTTTCTGCCGCTCTGCTTTGCTCCGGTACAAAATCCATATCTCTGGCAAATCCATGCTGTGACATCTGATAAGCTTTTCCGCCATAATAAGACGTTTTATTCCGATAATTGCCAACTAACGGAAATAAAACTGGCGAAGTCCGTCCCCAGAACGCAGGATCCGCCTGCCACATCATCTCCCTGCCGTCGGAATTCCTCACCAATTAACGGATATCCGCACCGTGCTCTGCCACTGTAAGTTTCAATTTCTCGTTTTTCAAAATAAATTCTGCCATAGTTTTCCCCTCTCCAAAATAAGTTTTATCTCTGACTCGTCTCTATGCTTCCTGCTCCAGCGACGCAAAATATCTCTTTCCTGCCTCTCTGGACCGCGCGTCTCTGGCCGCATCTACCTCCTCATAATGCGCCTCCAAAAGCTCCACGAGCTCCCCGCTGATACCGCCGCTCTCTACATTTTCATGCAATACCTTCAATGCGTTTTCCTTGTCCATTCCCTTGCGATAAGGTCTCTCCTCCGTGATCGCAGAGAAAATATCAGCCACCGCCATGATCCTGGCCCCCTGGTCCAACATAGGCGCATCAAAATGAAACGGATACCCTCTGCCGTTTAGTTTCTCATGATGAAATCCCGCCCAATCCGCAATCTTGCCAAAGCCTTCCACATCCATCAAAATGAGTCTGGTGTAATAAGTATGTTCTTTGACGACATTAAATTCTTCCTCGTCCAGCTTGCCCGGTTTCTCCAGAATTGCCCGAGGCACCCGAAGCTTCCCGATATCATGCAGATTTCCTGCAATCTCCATCATCAGACATTCTTCCTCGCTCATTCCCGCAAGCTTCTTTGCCGACGCGGCCACCCCTGCGGAATGCATGGCGGTAAACGGACTTCGAAAGTCGATGATCCGGGACATGAAACCGGTGAGCTGGACCGTCTCCTCCAGCGAGACCGGATGAATATCCCCGGTGAAAATCATCAAAAAAGAAGGATTTAACATAATATCCAGCCATACAAACTCCCGCCTGCTCACCTTTAGAAACGCATCCACCGTCTCAGACGAATACTCTTTCCCCCGGCATTCCTCCATCACGGCACAGATTGGCTTCACCTGATTTAAGACCGGCACATCCTCCTTCAATATGATTGACACTGTATCCGCCAAATGAATGGCATCTGCAATCTCTATGTATGTGGAATACCGTCCACCCCTCCTGGCCGCAATCTTCAGGTTTTCCGTGTAGCTGTTCTGACAGATTTCAATTACGTTCGCGATCTCCTCAAAGCGATCCAGATCCCGCAGCATCCGTGCTCCCATGGCAGATACATATTTTGCCTTCTTCTCAATCTCCAGAACGGATTGCTGTTTCTCCCAGACCACCGCTCCCACATCATGCAGAAGCGCCGCATAAATCATCAGATGCAGATCCTCCACATCCATGCCTCGCTCCGTTCCGATCAGATACGCCAGATAAGCAGTCTGCTCATGATGATGCTCCATGTCCGGATTGATCAGATTCATGGATTTTGCCAATGCCCCAAGCAAAGATCTGATATTGGTGAATGATTTATTATCCTGCATATGTTTACTCCTCTGTCCTTACTGTTCGTCCATGCTTTTTTGAAATCTAAAATCCCCACGGCAGATACGCTGCCAACACGGCAAACACCACCGCCGGCAGCATGTTCGCCACCCGCAGTTTCTTGCCCCACACCAAATTCACGCCCACACAGAATATGAGCACCGACCCGATCAGTGACAGATACTCTATGGCCAGATCCGTCATGACCGGTGCGATCAGCCGCGCAAGCAATGTGATCGAACCCTCGAATAGAAAGACCGGAATCGCCGAAAACGCGCATCCTTTTCCCATGGAAGAGGTCATCACAGCAATAATGATAAAGTCTAACACCGACTTCACCGCCAAGGTAGAATAATCACTTAAAAGTCCATCCTGGATCGCTCCCACGATCGCCATGGCGCCGATACACACCGTCAGCGATGCCGTCACGAAGGCGTGGACAAATTTTGCATCCCCGCTGTTTCCGGTCTTGTTTTTCAGCCACTCGCCAAACACTTCAAACCCTTTCTCGATCCCGATCAGTTCCCCGATGATCGTGCCGATTGCCAGACACAGAACCACCAGCATGGACTTGCCGCTGCTCAAGGTTCCGCCCTCTATCCGCAGCATCCCCTCCATAGCGCCTGCTATCGCAATAAAAAGCACGCTCACACCGCACGCCTTGTTCAGAGAATCCTGTTGCTCCTCCTTAAATAATTTTCCCGTAAAATGTCCGATCACGCCACCCGCTACAATGGCGGCGCTGTTAATGATTGTACCAAGTCCTATCATATCGCTTCTTCCGCTTCTCTCAATCCTTATCATTTTGCGCTCTGCGCTATTTTCTGTATCTCTTCAAACATGTCCTTGCCGATATAGCACCCTGCCGCCGGATATTCCGTCACATTGATGGCGCAGTCAAAGGTCTCGATCATACCCTCTATGGGTTGGATCATACCGTTCCACTCCTCATCGAATACTTTGCGCAGCCGTTTCCAATCCGTATACATCCGGACTGCATCTCTGTCTTTTTTCCCCGGCATCATGGGAAACGCAATCTTCATATCCTTTTTCAGCACAGTCCTGCCGCTCTCATCCGGCTGAGGCGTCTCGCCTTCTGTCTTCATAGGAATCACAAAATTTGCTTTCATCAGTTCCTTTGCCATAAAACGATAATACAATCGATATACAAGCTCCGCATCCGGGCTCTCCGGCCGTCCCATCTGGCCGATGAGCAGCATCCACCGCACCAGATCCGGATTGGTCACGGGAATATCAGCCTGCGGTGTATCACCGTAATCCGGCTTCAGGACCAGTTTTTCCGCATCTACAGAAGTCTGCTCGGAACAGATCAAAGCACCGCATGCTCCGTTCAGGTAAAATGCATCTCCAAGGAAATCCCGGATGCCGTTTTTCTCCTCTCCGTTTTCAATTTTTCTGACCTCAAATTTACTGGCAGGATAAGTTGCCGCATAGGTTTGATAATATGCCTTGGGAATCAGCATGATATCCGGATGGCTGCACATATAGGAACCATCCTCCTGTCTGTAAGTCTGGGAAAACAGATGGGGTTCGCCGGTTGCCTTGTCATAGATTGTATAGATTTCATCTGCCTCCAGAATTTTCCGGCACAAAGCATCTGCCAGCTTCTCCACCTTCTGCTGTTTCTCCCGCTTCTCCTCCTCGGATTCTTTGATATTTTTATTGGCATGGAACCAGTTGAACAATCTCCATGCCTCCGCCAGATCCGCAATGCTCATCGCCTCCAGCTCACTCTCCGCCAGATCCAGATTTTTGCGCGCCACATAGGTATCTCCGATGGCTGTGATATAGGCATCGTGTGCCGCCTTGGTGGTCGCATCCGCGGTGTGCACAATGGAACCGATGCGCACATGCATCGGCTGTGGAGCATCCAGTTTCAAAGCCACCATGCAGTTGACCGCCTCCCGCACAGACTTCTCCTCAATCTCCAACCCTTTTATTGTGGTCTGGTACACCGCCCCGTCATCGGCGCCAAATTCCGATACATACACACTCATGCTGTTCTTCACGATTCCCTGCACCCTGCCGACTACCACCACAGCCTTTGAGTGCCGCAATTCAAAAACATCCTGCACGCCCAAGACAAAAGATCCCTCCGGCGCGCTCTGCTCATTGTTCTCATTCTTTTCGGAAGAAGACGTTGCTGACTCCGCATTCTGAACCGACCCTTTTGACGCAGTTTCCTCTACTGCCTTGGATGCTTCAGATGTTTTCTTTTCCTCCTGCTTTTTATTCTTTTGAAATAACTCCGATAACTTTCCCATGTTTTCTCCCTTTCGTCTTTTTCTATCTATTTTGGCACAATGCGTTCACCGCATCTTCGATGCTTTCCCTTTCCCGTAATCCTTCAATCCATTCCGATGGGATCCCGAAATAGCCCCAATAGATTCCGGTCAGCTCGATATCCATGATACCACCATTCTGCCAATTTGTCCGCAAAATCCTTCAGACTTTTCCCTGCCTTATCCATTTCTCAATAATGATGATAGACTCATCATTGCTGCCAATCATTTCCACAGAAATTTTATCAACTGTTGTTACGAATGTATCTTTCCTATTCTTGATCTTATCATATGCTTCATCCATTTCTGAAACTGAAGCTAGTTTGCCTACCGTCATATGCGGCACGTAATCAAAATCGGAGCAATACATTTTGAATTCATTCGAGTATAATTCATCATGAATCTTCTCTACGATCTCACTACCCCTTGTCAAATTTAAAAACAGATAATTTCCGAAACGATCACTATGCTTACTGAATCCTCTTAATTCAAGATGAAAAGGTTCCATATCTTTAAGTCTTACATCCAAAATATGTTCCAATTCCTCATTGCTGAGCTCTGAATCAAATGGAAAAACTATCGTAATATGTGGCCTTACAAATTCCGCCAAAGGATCATATTGTTTGCGGATTAAATCTATAATATCTATATTTTCGAAATCCGGAAATATCATTATTGTCCTTAAGCTCAATTATGTATCCCCCTGGTCATTTAATTATGTATCTATCCGTATGATTTCTGTTAAAGCCTTATTTCTATATGCTACATCATCTCTGACGGTAAAACCCTGGCTCTCCCAAAACGCATTTCCAATCTCATTTCTATTGAAAACCAAAAGCGCAACCTTGTTAATGCCTTCCGCCTTAAGCACACTAAGACTGTTTTCCAAGAGTTTTCCTGCAATCCCTTGTTTTCGATAATCTTCCGCAACAGACATATGATAGATATATCCTCTTCTTCCGTCATGCCCGGCCAACACAACCCCTATAATGCGGTCTGCTTCCTCTGCCACATAAGATGTATTGGGATTCCTTTTCAGAAACTTCTCTATTCCTTCTTTAGAATCATCAAGATTATTAAAACCCATATTCTTGCAAGACATCCAAAGTTCATACACTTTCTCATAATCAGCAATGGTCATTACCCGAAATTGTATTTTATCTGCCCGAATAAAATTTGCACTCATCCTTACCTATAACTCCCTCCGAATTCCATTATTAAATTTTTTATATATTCTGCTATCCCATCTTCATCATTTGTCCCAATTGTTATATCTGCTACGGCCTTAACCTCATCCAAGGCATTTCCCATGGCAACGCCTAAGCCGCAAAGCTTAAGCATTCCGATATCTGCCAAATCATCACCAAATGCAGTTACATCCTTCAAGCTGATTTCTAATATTTCGCACATTTTTATGATAGCATTTTCTTTTGTGACATTTTTCTTTGTAAACTTGTACCAATACTCATCCGTAAATCTGATGGAATCGCAATTCGGAAGGCTTTGCTGTATTTGTCTCGCCTTGCTTTCATCCACTATTCTCACGCACACTTTAAGAGAAGCTTCTTTCCAATCTGGAAAATCGGAATAAATGTCGCCACCCCATGTTTTTTCAAGCGAAGTATATTTTTCCCCATAATTGGCATAGTGATCATCCGCCGTATCTATGGTTATCTCACAATCATCTCCTAAATATTTTCTTGCTATGTGAAGAATGTCGCCGGTTTCTTCAGCATATAAAGCCTGCTCATATATGACTTGATCTCCTGCCTTTACAAGTGCTCCTCCACTTGCAATGATTACATCCGGAACAAGTTTATCAGTAAAACTCAATGAATTCCTTATGCTTCTCGAGGTAGATATCCCTATAAGGTATCCGCTTTCCCTTGCCGCAAGCAACGCAGCAAAAGTCTTGTCTGATATTATTTTGTCACTGGTAAGAAGCGTTCCGTCCAAATCAAACAATAATAATTTCTTCATATACCTTTATCGCCCCGATCATCACACACAATTTATCACACAGCCTTTCGCATTATCAGATGGTTAAAAAATGCAATATTTCTAAATGCATCCATCTCCGAAACTCTCATTTCCAGTTTCATCATTTCATCCTGCCAGCTTTCATCTGAATGCTTTTCCTGGTTTTGTTGAAGATCCCAAAATGTTCGTATTCCGTAGGTTTTCTCACATGTCAATTCCGGACACCATTTTCTGATCTGCTCAACCTCGTAATACCGGATCTGCCCAAACCTTGATGCCATGGAATCTTCTCCGTCAAGAAGTGCACTTGCCTTTTCAAAATCATCCAAAAGCACAGCCATTTGCATTACCCGCCCGTTGCGATTATGCTTAACAAGTGAAATATATCCTTCTGGCTTCACGACCCTTGAGAGCTCGCGCATCACCTCCGCTTTATCATCCACATACTCTAAAACATTATGACAGATAATCACATCAAAAGTATTATCCTGAAACTCAGATAATGCAGAAAGGTTCCCAATGATCTGTCTGTATTCATAATCCTGCCAAGCATCTTTAAGCATTTCTTCCCAAGGCTCCACAGCAATTACTTTGTTGTCTTTCGCAAAATGATCAGCGGTAATTCCCTCACCACTGCCAAAATCCAGAATATACTTATCGCTTATGTCCCCCAGCTGTTTCCATACTATTTTCTTAAATAATCTTTCCCACGCCGGTAATTCGGTAAGGTGTCTCATTAGTGTTTCCTCCATCACTTATCTTTCTGCCACGATACATTCTCCATTAGAGTAATGCAGAGATTTATTCTTGACTTTAAAATCTTTTTCCTTCATAACAGCAATAAGTGAATGCATATAAAATCCATGAGTTACAACAACACAATTCTCATTTTTTTCAACAAGCAAATTCACAAACTTTTCTGCACGCAGATAGGTTTCTTTTCTACTTTCCCTTTGTCTATCACTATTAAACCACCATTGCAATCGTCCGGTAATATTCCAAAAAAACAATGGCATTTTCATATTTGTATTTACACTTGCAGATAGCGGAACCTCATCAATGAGACCTGAAGATATGTATTCCGTATCTCCCAAAATCTGATATGCTGTGTCTTTGCTTCTTGGTAATGAACTTACATAAATGCGACAAAACTTAATCTTAGGAATAGAATATGATATAGGAGATATCGGTGCCATGTCATACATCTGACAATCATAATTAAATTGTTCAGATGTACTCCATTTTTTCCACACATAATCTACTTTTCCATGTCTAATGATAATAATCTCCAATGTATAATACCTCACTGATCACAATCCTATTATCCCGTTTATTCAACCACCCATTGAAGTTCTTTTGCAGGTACCACGGAATAATCGCCGGCATTGGGACCAATTCTTAAATACACATTTCTGATACCGGCTTGAATGATCATCCTGGCACATAGCGGGCATGGTTTAGCCCTATGGATAGTATTGTCCTCTGGGTTAACGCCGGAAAGATATAGATCAGCATTTAATGTCTGCTCTCTTGCGCAGTTTAATAAGGCATTTGCTTCTGCATGTACAGCACGGCACAATTCATATCCCTGCCCTTGATGTAGATTTTTCTCTATCCTTGGGCAGTATCCGATATCACAACAGTTTTCCTCACCTCTGGGTGCACCATTATATCCCGTAGATATCACTGCATCATCTTTCACAATCACAGCTCCATATTTGCGCTTAATACAGGTGCTTCGATATGCAAATACTTCAGCGCAATTCAGATATGTGTCAATTTTTGATACTCTTTTTCCCTTTTCAGATAGAACCATGCTTTCATTTCTCCTCAGCGTGATAGATATAAACTCCAAATTTATAAATCCATTTCTTCCTGAATTTCGGCTAGAAATCCTTGCATATATGCATGGCGGGTTTCTGCTATATTTCTTGCTTCTTCTGTATTCATCTCGTCTTTAAGTAATAACAATTTGTCGTCAAAATGTTGCAGGGAAGATTCCAATGATCTACCTTTTTTCCCTCCATAAGCAAATGTCCTCGCGATTCCAACTGCTCCAATGGCATCTAATCTATCTGCATCCTGTACAATTTTTCCCTCTACACTTTCGGGATGTTTTCCTTTATTTTTGCTAAATGATACTCCGTTAATTACCTCACAAATGAGCTCAATCATATCACTTTCAACATTCTGACTTTGCAGGAAATTCCTTGCATTTCTTTTACTATCTCCTCATTAAAACTCAAATAAATGAATCACCCGCCAAAAGTGCAGCCATAACAAGAAAAAGTATGTGGCCTATTTGTAAAATCTCTGCATTATCATAATGTGAATTGGCCATTCTCTGAAAATAATCATAGAAGAAAGGTTTCGACCAAAAACACATACAAATCATCCATATAATGATCAGCACCTTAAACAATCCCGGCCAAGTTCTTTTTAGTTTGTCTTTCATTCTAACATTTACTCCTTCTAGTTGCCCTTCTCATTGGGTTTACGTTCTGTAAATTGAGGTGGAATGTACTGATTTACGGGATCCCTATCACATATATCGCCCGTGTGACATGAATTTTTATTGGTTTTGAGATTTTTTTAGAGCCAACAATTATTTAATCCTTGAATTCTTTTTCTTTGATCCTCTTCAAAAAATCCTTTCTCAAATCATTCCGTGAATGAAAAAGTAACATGTCAGATCTTGTAAGTTTATTTTCATCATATCGTTGTTGAAGCAACGTCAGCGTACAAATCAGGTCGGCAGCCTGAAACAAACGATAATTAACAGGATGAACTTTTCTCATCTCAAAATCTGTCAATTCCGTAGCCATTACCGCATTGAGCATTCTGGTAATTTGCCTTTGACCATTATCGTAATATACAATAATTTTTTCAAAATTCTGAAAAAATTCTCGATGATTTCTAAGAAAAGAAGAAAAATCCTTGGCCATTTTAGCTTCCAATTTCATCTCATCTTCAAATTGAATTTTTCTGTATAAAAAAGTCTTATACTTAATATCAGAATGCAAAACAAAATAATACAACTTAGTAAACAATGCCCTTCTCTCATTTGGTTCCACATTTTTATAAATCTCTTCTCTTCGGATCAGTGGTTCCGTATGAATGGCAACATTTTCATACCCCCAATTATTTAGGGCGGCATTCAAATTGTTCAACTGCCTTGATAAATCTATATCCTGATCATGAAATACCATGGTGACCACATAATAAGGTGAATGTTTTGCATATTCACCAAAATCGCCGCTTTCATCTACAAAGCTGCTTAATTCATGCATATCTTTTCTCCATAAAAAAACGGCGGAGAGACTCCCCGCCCATTCGGTTGGACCAAGGTCTTTCGACCAGCCCATAGATGTGACATATCACACCTTTATTGTATGATAATAGTATCATAAATATTCCAGTTTCGCAAGGATTTTTTTATTAGGTTTGTGTCGAACTTTAAGAATTTAACCTAACGCAATTTTACCATTTACAATATCAGCAATAACATCTACCAAAAATTTATGTTCCGTTTCTAAAACTCTCGCAGCTAATATCTCTGGTGTATCATTTTCCAGAACCGGAACTTTTGTTTGTGCAACAATCTCTCCACTATCATATTCCGCACTTACTCTATGTATTGTAACTCCCGTTTCTGTTTCCTTGGCAGCTATAACTGCGTTATGAACATTTATGCCATACATACCTTTGCCTCCATATTTAGGCAGTAGCGCAGGATGTATATTAAAAATCCTATTATTGTACTTTTTAAGAATCGAAATATGCAGTAAACGCATATACCCCGCCAAAAAATATAATATCTATGCTATATTGTTCCAGCACATTAAGGATTTCTTCTGCTAAGATCTCCTCTCCACCGTATTTTTTTGAACTAAGATGGTATGATGGAATATTCTCCTTTTCTGCTCTGCTCAACGCTTTTGAGTCACGATTGTTGCTTATCACAACAGAAACATTTGCATTTATCTTTTTATTTTTACAACCATCTATAATTGCTTGCAAATCACTTCCACCATGTGAGGCAAATACCGCTATATTCATTTTGCACCTCCTACTGCGATTTGTACATACATCATCCGAATAGGTTCCGTCATCATATTTATTTGCATGATGCAATCTGCCGTATTCGACAAACCCCATACTTTCATATAAACGCCTCGCCCGCACATTACTCTCTACAACGGTCAGTTCGGCTTGTCAATTCGGCTTGTTCAAACCCAATCCGACGCATTTCTTCTGTCAGTACGGACAACATAGGCTTCCCTAACCCCGCATATTCTCCATTGACAAAAGCCAACAGCAACATAGCACTTCTGCTTTCGTAAAACCTACTTCATCAGGCTCACACATCAGAAAACGAGTTTCCCCTGTGACTGCCTTTAGATAATCGATCAGCATTTGTGCCTCATCTGTCTTTGCACTTCTAAGTACGATTTCTTGCTCACCCAGTTCTCTTATCCCTTGCGAAATACGCTTCAATGACATTTAATAAACCATCTCTGTTTTGAATAAATTGGTTTTTCCTATGTCCATTTGCACCAGACGGATGAGGAAATCCGAGTAAACATTGCTCTTTACTTATTAAATTATCTTTTATCATTTGCTGAAGCACTTCTTCTACAGCCCTTCCTAATGGAATGATGAAAGCATTCGGTAACGATTCTATTTCTTTAAAAAAATATCTCCTTACATACGAGTATAATGTTTCATTTTCCATTATTTTGGGTTTTGATCCCGTGTAATTTTTTTCATTTATGAATACAGGATATGGAATTAACGATGTAGTATGAAGTAGATCTTCTTCACCCTCAAATAATTCTGCACATGAAGTTAGTTTTAATTTGTCATTTAAGTTTAAGTTGTCTAACATTTCAACTAAATTTTTTCTCATACTTCCTGCAAATCTAGAATTAACTTTACACTCTTTTTTTATTAACTCATAGGGTAAATTCTGCTGCAACCCAAAATAAGCAGTTTTGTATGCTATTTTTGTTTGTGTCCATCCAGGTGTAATTCCTACAATAAATACTCTTGCCTTTTTATTTATTATCTCATTGTGAGGAGCATAATATATACTGAAATTTGAACACCTATATAACTCAAATGTTTTATTTAAGATATCTTCTTTTTCAAATCCTGTTAATTGCTTTATTTTATCGCTGTATTCATTAAACATTTTCTCTCCTTACGGAAAAAGTGTTATTATCCATGGCGGTAGTACTGATTCCAAGTGATCTCGAAAGCTCCACCTTGGTAACATTCAGATTATTTCTCATTTCTGCTATGATTCTCTGATTCATAAAGTCCCACCAAAGCACACCCAAGTCCGTAGCACAAAATATCTTTCCAGTCAAACACGCCACCGATCAGTACACTGAAAAACCTGCTGTATGAAAGCCCCAGCACATCCACAATGTGAAACCATTGCAATATCTCCACAAATATCGCAAATATAAATATGGCAAGCGGCAAAAGCGGCCACCCCTCCGGCACAAAAATCCGCACAAAAGTATATATCACGATCACCACCAGCATATCTCCCACATAGGGGCGTATAAAGCGGTCGTTTACATATAGCGCGATCAGTACTTCAATTGTCAGAAGTAAGACGGTCACGATCAGATAACATATTCTTTTTTTCACAGTGTATAATCCCCTTGTTCATCTCGGCGGCAAAGCTCCGCGCTGCCGCTCCACCAGTTCTGCCGCGCCATTCGCAAAACTCGTGCTTGCGCACTCCTGCGGCTGCAAACTCAGCCGCGTTTTGCTCATAAAAGCCGATACTTCCGTATCGGCGGCGCTCTGTCCATGAACAGAATCCCACAAAAAAATCTGCAAGCAGTCTTTTTGTGTGTGCTTTACCCATGGCAGAACTGGTGCGCTACATCATCGGGGCTAATAGTTTCATGAACTGGCCCAGCAATTTCATCCAGATTTTTTCTTTTTTGATGGTTTCAAATGTCACCTGGCGGCATTGCTGAAGCGTTGCCTGATAGTCGGCCTCAATATCCGCCACACAATCCGTCTTATAGAGGAAGGTGGCACACTCAAAATGATGATACAGGCTGCGGTAATCCAGATTAATGGTACCCACCACCGCCTTCTCATCATCACTGACAAACACCTTGGCGTGCACAAATCCGGGCGTATATTCATAGATCTGTACCCCAGCCCTCACCAATTCATAATAATGGGTTTTCGCCAGTGCATAAGCCGTGATCTTGTCTGGGATTCCCGGCAGGATCAGCTTCACGTCTACACCTCTCTGCGCCGCAAACTTCAGTGCCGTTTCCAGTTCTCCGTCCAGGATCAGATACGGCGTCATAATGTGTACATAGTCGTTCGCGCGATAAAGGATATCGATATAGACGCTCTCGCCCACTTTCTCCCCATCCAGCGGGCTGTCCGCATAAGGCATGACATAGCCGGCTGCCCGAGGCGCTCCCGCGATACCGGCTTCCGTTTTTTTCTCCGAATCCTGCAGATTTAAAAACCGGTCAAACTCCGGCTCTTTCTCATCGATATTCCACATCTGCAAGAACATCAGCGTAAAACTTGCCGCAGCATCTCCCTTCAGCCGCACTGCCGTATCTTTCCACTGTCCGTATACCTGAACATGATTGATATATTCGTCCGCCAGATTTACCCCGCCGTTGAAAGCCACCTTGCCGTCAATGACCAGGATTTTCCGGTGATCCCTGTTATTGTAATGGGTGGATAAAAAAGGCGTCAACGGCGAAAATTCCTTGCACTTGATCCCTTCCTTTTCCATCAGCTTCGGATAATTATAGGGAAGCAGAGTAATCTCACACATTCCGTCATACATGACACGCACATCAACTCCTGCCTTGGCCTTGTCCGCAAGGATTTTCAGGATCCTGCCCCACATGTATCCTTCCTGCACAATAAAATATTCCATAAAAATAAAATGTTCCGCCTTGGTCAGCTCCTCCAGCATATCCTGAAACATCTCCTCACCCAGCGGGTAATAGGTGACCTCTGTATTGCCAAAGATCGGATAGCATCCCGTTTTTGCCATATAGCGGCACAGATCATCGGTTCCATTCCTGTCCGCCCCAATCCTATCCAGAATGGTCTCGTCCTGGGGAAGCTTATGAAGATTTTCCTGTGTCAGCGCGTCCACCCGCTTTCGGATCAGTCGATGCCCTAAATTGGACTTCGTATATGCCAGAAAGATAGAGGCCGGGATCGGTGCCAACGACATGATAAAAAGCCATGTAATCTTTGCGGAAGCATCCATGACCGCATTAAACAGATACACAAACATCACAAATGTGAACAATGTCGTAAACACGGAAAAATGCGGCAGATAATCCCGAAACCATCCGTAAACACTGATCCAAAGGGAAACCTGCAATGCAATCAGGAGCAGGATCACTACAATCCTGCTGAAGAGGATCCGCAGGATTCCTTTCTTTTTTGTATTTGATAAACTTAAGACCTCTGTGTCACTCATGTTGCTTACTCCTTTTCCCATCTTATAATCTACCATATTTTACCCCGTTAATAAACGCTTATTTTGCCTAAATTTTACTTCTGCTTCCCAACACATAAAAAAGCATCTGCAGCATATCTTCCGTAACTTGATGATATGCATACAGATGCTTCTTCATTCAATCAAAGAACTTATCTTTTCACATTAAAAGCTTTCATGCCGGGATAAACTGCCGCATCACCCAGCTCCTCTTCGATCCTGAGCAGCTGATTGTACTTTGCGACACGCTCGGAACGGGAAGGTGCACCGGTCTTGATCTGACAGGTATTCAGTGCAACCGCCAGATCTGCAATGGTAGTGTCTGCGGTCTCACCGGAACGATGGGAGGAAATTGCGGTGTAACCCGCCTTGTGAGCCATCTTGATTGCCTCCAACGTCTCGGATACGGAACCGATCTGGTTCAGTTTGATCAGGATCGCATTTCCTGCGCCCAGCTCGATACCCTTGCTCAGTCTCTCCGTATTGGTAACAAAGAGGTCATCACCTACCAACTGTACCTTGCCGCCCAGTTTTGCGGTCAGCTTCTGCCAGCCTTCCCAATCCTCCTCATCCAGACCGTCTTCAATGGAGATGATAGGGAACTTATCGCACAGCGCAACCCAGTGCTCGATCAGTTCGTCGGAAGTATATTCCGTGCCGGCCTTAGGAAGCTTGTAATAGCCTTTTCCCTTTTCGCTCTTCCACTCGGAAGCCGCAGCATCCATGGCGATCATGAAGTCCTTGCCGGGCTCGAAGCCTGCTGCCTTGATTGCCTCAAGAATCTTCTCGATTGCCTCCTCATCACTCTTTAGGCTGTTGGGAGCATAACCACCCTCATCACCCACTGCGGTAACATCGCCCATCTCCTTGATAAGCTTCTTCAACGTGTGGAATACCTCCGCACACCATCTCAGACCCTCTTTGAAGGTCGGAGCGCCAACGGGCATCACCATGAACTCCTGTGTATCCACAGCACTGTCAGCATGTGCACCGCCGTTCAAAATATTCATCATAGGCACAGGCAGGCGATTGCCGGAGATACCTCCTAAGAAGCGATATAAGGGAATATCCAGAGCGATGGAAGCCGCTCTTGCGGATGCAATGGATACAGCCAAGATCGCATTTGCGCCCAGATTAGACTTGTCCTTTGTACCATCCGCCTTGATCATAGCTGCATCTACCGCATAGATGTCAGATGCATCCATACCAACCAGCACATCATTGATGGTAGTATTGATATTGTTTACAGCCTTGGTAACGCCTTTTCCAAGATAGCGGCTCTTGTCTCCGTCGCGAAGCTCTAGCGCCTCAAATTCACCTGTAGAAGCGCCGCTGGGTGCGGTTCCTCTGCCTACGGTTCCGTCAGCCAGATAAACCTCCGCCTCAACGGTAGGATTTCCTCTGGAATCCAGAATTTCTCTGCCGATTACTTTTTCGATCTGTAAATACTCTTTCATATTTGCTCCTTTCCTAAATATGCCTATCTGCATATTATTTTCTAATTTATACTGTTTTCCCAAAAAATGGACATCCCTGCATGATGTCCACTTTTCGGAGATTTTATGAATTTTGTACAAAAGAAGAATTCCAGTTAGCATTTACTAACCAAGGTTAATTATACCTAATTTCTCTGATATGTCAACACTTTTTATTGAGAACTTTTTCTCAATTATCAATTCTGTTCTTCTGACAAAAGATTCTGCATATTCTTCAGGCTGATCCCCAATGTGGATATATTGTGTAAAAGCGCCGTGGTCGTAGGCGGCACAATTCCCGCCACTCCCAACACGATCAGACTGCCGTTAAATCCCACAATCGTACGATAATTCCGATGGATACGCCGCATCAATTTCGTGGACAGCCACCGCAGCGTCACCAGTTCATGCAGATCAAAAGCGCGAATGGTCACATCCGCTACCTCTCTGGCAATCTCTGCACCCTCTCCGATGGCAATGCCTACATCTGCCGTGGAAAGCGCCAGTGAATCATTGATCCCGTCTCCGATCATGATCACTTTATGCCCTTCTGCCTTGGCTTTCTCCACGTAAGCCGCCTTATCCTCCGGCAACACCTCGGAATAGTATTCATCCACCCCAACCGCTTCCGCAATGGCTTTGGCCGTACGCTCGCTGTCTCCGGTCATCATCACGATATGGGAAAAACCGTTTTCTTTCAGTTTGGCAATTACCTCACCGGCCTCTTTTCTGAGCGGATCGTCAATGCACAGAACAGCGGCAAGTTCCCTGTCAATGCCCAGATACAGCAGGGAACAGTCCGTTGGAAGATTGTCAAATAAAGCTTCTTTCCCCTGCGGAACAACACACCCCTCATCTTCCATGACAAAATGATAGCTGCCGATCACCACAGGAATATTGTTGACGGTGGAGGAAATTCCGTGTGCCACAATATATTGCACCTTGGAATGCATCTCCTCATGCTCCAGATTCCTTTCCTTTGCCGCATTTACGACCGCCGTCGCTACCGAATGAGGGAAATGTTCCTCCAGGCATGCAGCCAGCCGAAGCAGTTCCTCCTCCGGCTTATCATGGAACGGGATTACCGCACGCACTCTGGGCTGGGCCTTGGTGAGGGTTCCCGTTTTGTCAAAAACAATAGTATCCGCCTCCGCGATGGCTTCCATATATTTCCCGCCTTTTACGGTAATTTGATGGTTGCTTGCCTCCCGGATTGCAGACAACACAGATATGGGAATCGCTAACTTCAGCGCACAGGAAAAGTCTACCATCAAAACCGCCATCGCTTTTGTCACATTGCGGGTCAGCAGGTAAACTGCTCCCGTTCCCAGAAAAGTATACGGCACAAGAGCGTCTGCCAGATGTGCTGCTTTGCCCTCAATATTGGACTTTAGTTTTTCCGATTCTTCGATCATGGTCACAATGCGCTCGTAGCGGCTGCTGCCGCCCGCATTTTTCACCCGGATCGTCAGTTCTCCCTCATCCAACACTGTGCCGGCGTATACCGTGGCTCCCGGCAGTTTGCGCACAGGAAGCGCCTCACCGGTAAGGGATGCCTGGTTCACCATTCCTTCGCCTTCTGAAATCTCTCCGTCAAAGGGGATCAGATTGCCCATGTGAACGACAACTTCATCCTCCGGCTGAATGTCCTGCGTCGATACCAGAATCTCCTGTCCCGCCTGTTTTACCCAGACACGATTGACATTCAGCGCCATGCTGCGCGCCAGATCGCCAACGGATTTCTTGTGAGTCCACTCCTCCAGGATCTCACCGATCCTCAGTAGAAAGATCACGGAGCCGGCCGTCTGATAATCGCCTCTGATAACGGACACACCGATTGCAGTGGCATCCAACACCGCTACCTCTATTTTACCCTTTGCCAGCGTTTGTATTCCCTGCCAGATGTATTTTGTCGCCCGCAAAACAGTGATCATATTGCGCACCGGAATCGGCAGCAAAAATCTTTTCGCTGCCCGCCTCACCACAGTCATGATCAGTTTTTCCCGATATTCGTTGTTTAATGCTCTGCCGGAGCACTGCAGATAGTATTCCGGAACCTGCACTTCTCCCCATTCATAAGCCCGCAATGCAGCGAGCACCTGCTCTCTTTCGCCTTCATACCAGACCACTAAGTCTGCCGTATTTTCATACACTTTGACAGCACTGACGCCGAATTGGTTCTCCATATAATATTTTAGCGTATCCGCCTCCTTTGCACTCATCCGCTTACAGATGAGATGGACACGAATACGCCCTTTGATTTCATGCTTGATTATGCTTCGCATTCTTCCGCTTCC
The DNA here is from genome assembly GCA_017476665.1 of Lachnospiraceae bacterium. GTDB lineage: Bacteria > Bacillota > Clostridia > Lachnospirales > Lachnospiraceae > Acetatifactor. Next base: position 19,642 of record JAFUZJ010000039.1, read on the forward strand.
GCTCTCTCTTCATTGATCTGCTTTGCCTCGGCATAGATGTCCTCAGCGTTTTCCTGTATCCGGGTTGCCGTTTCCATCACGCAGTCCTTGCCGCGCAAAACCGCCGCAGTCACATGGGTGTAAACTTTCTTGGCGTCCTTGCTGGATAAAATTTTGATACCGGCGGTTCCGAACAACACTCCCGCAGCAAAAATACAAGTGGATTTGGAATTGATCTTTTCAAAAAAACTCATAACCCTCACGCTCCTGTTCCTTTGTGAAAAATGGATAAAATCTCTATTTCCATAGTACACCATTCCTCCGAACCGTGGAACAGGAAAGTGCGCTATTGATAATTTTTATCGCTAACAATATTACCTTTTCGAACTTCCTCCATATTTAAAATTCTCTGATTATCCGATCCCCGGAAAGCCAGCCGCAGATTCTTTCGTTCCTCCACAAACGGTCCGTCTACCAGCACATCGATGTTCTCCAAGATCGCTGCTACCGCAGGCTCCGTCTTCGCCCGCAGGCTGAGTTCCGTCTCATACACCCCGCCGCTGTAGCACCAGATGTCCTTTCCGGGATAACGCTCCTTCACCTTACAGATGATCTTTGCCACCGTTTCCGCATTTGCAGGCTCAAAGGGCTCTCCGCCTAACACAGAGAGCCCCCTGATATGATCCGGAGCGAGCGCGGAGAAAAGTTCCCGCTCCGCCGCCTCGTTCCATTCTGTTCCGTAGCTGAAATCCCATGCTTCCCGGTTAAAGCACCCTTTACAGCCTCTGGTGCAGCCGCTGACAAAAAGCGATACCCTGATTCCGGGACCGTTTGCCACATCGGTCTTTTTGATACTTGCATAATTCATAGATGCAATACCCTCGATTTGATTTCTTTTGTCTTGCCCGTATTCCAGAAATTCTCTCCCAGATAGCCGCAGGTTCTGCGGGTCACATTCATCTTGGCATGATTCTTATTGTGGCACTGCGGGCACTCCCACTCGTTATTGTCATTCACCAGAATTTCTCCGTCATAACCACACTCATGACAGTAATCCGACTTCGTATTAAATTCACCGTACTGAATATTGTCATAGATAAATTTGATTAGCTCCTCTATGGCTTCCGTATTGTGCATCATATTGGGAATCTCCACATAAGAGATTGCTCCGCCCAGAGATTTATTCTGAAATTCGCTCTCAAAGGTAAACTTCGTAAATGCATCAATCGGCTCACGCACATCCACATGATAGGAGTTGGTATAATATCCCTTGTCCGTCACATTCTTAATCTCGCCGAACTTCTCTCTGTCAATTCTGGCAAACCGATAGCAGAGCGACTCCGCCGGAGTACCGTAGAGAGAAAATCCGATCCCCGTCTCCGCTTTCCATTTCGCGGCGGTATCCTTCATCCGATCCATCACCCGCAATGCAAACTCCTTTCCGTCCGGTTCGGTGTGACTGCAGCCTTTCATCAGCCAGGTGAGTTCGTAGAGTCCGATATATCCCAGAGACATGGTGGAGTATCCGCCCAGCAGGTACTTGTCGATCTTCTCGCCTTTTTTCAGTCTCGCGATGGCACCGTACTGCCAATGGATCGGGCTCACATCTGAAGGGATTCCTAAAAGTGCCTTATGTCTGCACATCAAAGCCTCATAGCAGAGCGCCAGCCTTTCGTCCAGAAGTTTCCAGAATACTTCTTCGTCCCCTTTCGCCAAAATGCCGATCTGGGGCAGGTTCAGACTTACCACGCCCTGGTTAAAGCGTCCTTCCCACTTGTAATTCCCATTCTCGTCTTTCCAGGGCGACAGGAAAGACCGGCACCCCATACAGGAAAATACATTGCCTTCATAATTTTCCCGCATTTTTTTTGCAGAGATGTAATCCGGATACATACGCTTGGCGGAACATTTCGCCGCCAGCCTTGTCACATCGTCATATTTACCGCCTTTTAAACAGTTATTCTCATCCAGCACATACACCAGTTTCGGGAATGCGGGCGTCACATAAACCCCCTTCTCATTCTTGGTGCCCTGCAGACGCTGATTCAGAATCTCCTTGATGATCAGCACCGTTTCCTCCACATAGGGATCCGTGTCATCAATATGCAAAAACAGCGTCACAAACGGAGACTGTCCGTTGGTTGTCATCAGCGTGTTGATCTGGTACTGGATCGTCTGTACGCCTGCGCGGAGTTCATCCATCAGACGCAGCTCTACAATCCGCTTCTTGCTCTCTTCATCCAGGGATGTTCCAAACTCCTCATCCAGCTGATGCTTAAACTTTTCACGGCTCTTCGCCAGATATTTCCCGAGATGCTTCACATTGACCGACTGTCCGCCGTACTGGTTACTGGCCACAGCCGCAATGATCTGGGTTGTGATCGTACAGGCCACCTGAAAACTCTTAGGGGACTCGATCATCTTGCCGTTGATCGAAGTGCCGTTGTCCAGCATATCCCCGATATTTACCAGACAGCAGTTGAAGATCGGCTGGATAAAATAATCCGCATCATGGAAATGCAGCACGCCATTGTCATGCGCCAGTGCAATATGCTCCGGCAAGAGCAGACGTCTGGTCACATCTCTGGACACTTCACCCGCAATATAATCCCGCTGAGTGGACGCAAGTCTGGTATTCTTGTTGGAGTTTTCCTCCGCAAGCTCCTTGTTTTCATTGCGGATCAGCTTCAAAATAGACTCATCTGTGGTATTGGATTTGCGCAGCAGACTCCTCTGATAGCGGTAAACGATATACTTCTTTGCCAAAATATACTTATTCTGCTTCACCAGACGCTCCTCGATCATATCCTGCACATGCTCAACGGCCAGTTTTTCTCTGTCCTCAGCAAGCACATCATCCAGGATCTCATCGATCAGCGCATCCTCTGCTCTCTCCTGCTCCGCTACCTCTGCGTTTGCCTTTTGAATTGCCGCCACAATCTTTTCTTTCTCAAAAGGCACAACCCGCCCGTCTCTCTTTTGAATCATCGTAGCACTCATGTCCTGCATTACCTCTCTGTTGGGATTTTATGGTTTAAAAACTTATTATACCAGATTTTGTATGATTTGCTTTTTCTCAAAACTACATCTTGTATTATACATGGTTATATTCTAAATTACAAGCCTAAAATACAACGCAAAATAAAAGAGACTGTAAAGCCTCTTTTATCGCACTGATATCAAACATTAAAACAACTTCCTCCTGTGAACTCCCGACAGATTGAATTATTCGGCAGGCTCTCACTGGTCACATTCAGGAAGTAACTGAGGAACTTCAATAACCGCTTTGCCTCATAATACTCCGCCGCATCCTTCGGAATCTGGAACAACAGCGGTTCCGCATACTGTTTTAATACAGCCAGCTCATAGACAAGCGCCGAATTAAACATCACATCCGCATCCTCCTGGAACGGGAAAATATTCTCCTCCTCCCCTTTTCTCACAGACGGCCACATTTGGATCGTACGTCTTGCATCCGATCCTCTGGTCCTGGCGTCACGCACCATCCGCCGCAACAGTCTTCCATCGGTAGTTGGAATTCGGTTGTGTCCATCAATATTCAGGGACGTCAGCGCACTGATATAGATCTTAAATTTGCTCTCCTTGGGCAATGCAAAAGACATCTTATCATTCAACCCGTGGATTCCTTCCAGGACCAGAATGTCATCCGGTCCCAATTGCTTGTAGTCTCCCAGATATTCCCGCTTGCCGATCTTGAAATTGAAGGTGGGAAGTTCCACTCGTTCTCCTGCCAGCAACTTACACATATCTTCATTAAACTGCTTGATATCGATTGCCTCCAGACATTCAAAATTATAGTCGCCGTTTTCATCTCTCGGCGTAAACTGTCTATCGACAAAATAGTTATCCAACGCGATCGGATGCGGTTTCTTCCCCAGCGTTCTCAACTGTACGGACAATCTGTGTGAAAAACTGGTTTTTCCCGAGGATGACGGTCCTGCGATCATGACAAACTTCACATTGCTCCGACTCACGATCTCTTTCGCGATCTCCCCGATTTTGCGCTCCTGCTCCGCCTCCTGCATCAAAATAAACTCATTCATGGAGCCTCGACATATCTCATCGTTCAGATCGCCTACATTTTCAATCCCGATCTTCGTTCCCCAGTCCTCCGATACCAGCATCGTCTCAAAAAGCTGCTTTTGTTCTTTAAAAGGTTCCACTTCCAGCGGATTGTTTCTGGTAGGCAGAAGCAGCATAAATCCCTTACCGTAAGGAATCAGGTCAAAATATTTTACATAACCCGCATTCGGCAACATATAGCCATAGTAATAGTCATAATAGCCGTCAATCTGATACAGGTTTACCTGAGAATTCATACGGTAGTGGAACAATTTTTCCTTGTCTTTCATGCCCTGCGTCCTGAAGATATCCATTGCTTCATCCAACGGACAAGTCTTCTTCATAAAAGGAGCACCGGCATCCACCAGTTCCTGCATGCGTTTTTTTATTTTTTCTACATTCTCCGCATTGGCAGCAATCTTGTCGCCCGGATCTATGTAATACCCATGACCGATGGCAAACTCAAGTCTGCACTCTCGTGCAGAGGCTGCTCCGAACACATCGAATACAGCTTTGAAGAACAGCATGGTCGCAGTTCTTACATAAGTCTTATGTCCCACATTATCCTTCCACGTAAAAAACGTGATCGTACAATCTCTGTTGATCTTTTTAAATAATTCTCTGATCCTGCCGTTTGCTGCCACTGCCGCGATCATATTATCATACGCCGGCTGATATTCCTTCACTACCGCTTCGTAAGTGGTTCCCCGTTCCACTTCTTTGGAGCCTCCGTCAATCGTAACCGTAACCTTCATATTGTTCCCTTCCCTTCTCTGAAACTATTTATCGATACCAGTTTAGAGCCGCTTCCATATCCGCCACATCAGCTTCATTTTCTGCCAGGCTCTGCTCCAGCCGGAAATTACCGCCTTCCCCCCGATGCGCCAGAATTTCCTCCAACACATTTTCACTTGTTTTCAGACATTTTTCCAAATACTCTTTCAGCACCGGGTTTCGTTCTTTTAATAGCTGCTCCCCAAATCGATCAAACAACCTCTGATCTTGATTTCTGCAGTCCACGCCCCCCAGTCGCCCGTCAAATCCACCCAGTCTGCCGTTTATACTTCCAAAAGTTTCCGAATGGTCTCCGACTGGCTTTGCGCTCTCTTCCATTCCAGTCAATACGCGAAATGCAAAATAATACTTCCCGTCCCCGCACACAATGCGTTCCTGTGCGATCTTATAACCTTGTTCTCTCAAAAACACACGAAATTTCATCAGTTCCGACTGCGGCTGCAGGATCATCTCCGTAAACTCCCTTGTCACAGGCTCACTTTGCATCAGGATCTGCTGCATAAGCCTGCCTCCCATTCCTGCGCACACAAGCGTATCTGCCTCCCCCGGCCAATACTCCAACAACCCGTCCGAGAGCCGGGTCTCTATGTAATCTTCCAATCCGTAATCTGCAATATGCTCCCTGGCTGCCGAAAGCGGTCCCTGCCGCACATCCGATGCGATCACTCTGGGACTGATACCGCTCTGCACCAGATAGATGGACAGAAAACCATGATCACATCCCACGTCTGCCACAGAATTTCCCGGCGTCACCAAATCCGCCAACATCTGAAGTCTTTCCGATAGCTGCACCTGCCGTCCTTCTCCCATATTCAATTCTCTCCACATCGATTCTGTCTTTTCACGTTTATCAATCCAGATAATCTTTCAGTTTGCGGCTGCGGCTGGGATGTCTCAGTTTTCTTAACGCTTTCGCCTCAATCTGACGGATACGCTCACGGGTGACATTAAATTCCTTGCCCACTTCCTCCAGTGTACGCGCCCGTCCGTCATTCAAACCAAAACGCAGCTGTAACACTTTCTGTTCTCTCTCTGTCAAGGTTCCCAACACTTCCTCCAGCTGCTCCTTCAACAGGGTAAACGCTGCGGCATCTGCCGGTACCGGAACATTATCATCCTGAATGAAATCACCCAGATGACTGTCCTCCTCCTCACCAATCGGCGTTTCCAACGAAACCGGCTCCTGGCTGATCTTGAGGATTTCCCGTACACGCTCCACAGGCATATTCATCTCCTCCGCGATCTCCTCCGGCGAAGGCTCACGCCCCAGCTCCTGCAGCAGCTGTCTGCTCACGCGAATCAATTTATTGATTGTTTCCACCATATGCACCGGAATTCGAATGGTTCTCGCCTGATCGGCGATCGCACGGGTGATTGCCTGACGGATCCACCAGGTTGCATACGTGGAAAACTTATAACCCTTTCTATAATCAAATTTTTCCACAGCTTTGATCAGACCCAGATTTCCTTCCTGGATCAGATCCAAAAACAACATACCACGTCCCACATAACGCTTTGCAATGCTGACAACCAGACGAAGATTTGCTTCCGCCAGACGCTTTTTGGCCTCCTGATCCCCCAGTTCCATACGTTTCGCCAGCTCGATCTCCTCCTCTGCGGACAGAAGGGGCACTTTACCGATCTCCTTCAGGTACATACGAACCGGGTCCTCAATACTGACTCCGTCGGGCACGGAAAGGTCAATATTCTCTACATCAACCTCATCCTCATCCGACAACATGATATCACTGTCAATGTCATCCTCATCATCAGAGATACGCAAAACATCTACATTGTTCTGCTCCAAAAGTTCCAGAATCTTCTCAAACTGCTCCTCCTCCAGCTGCATATCACTGAAAAAGTCATTAATCTCCTGGTACTCCAGTACATTCTTACGCTTCTTTGCCGTAGCAAGAAGCTCCTTCATTTTCTCGTCAAATTTCACCTGTGCATTTTCGTCCATTTTGTATTCTTCCTCCCTGGAAACTGATTCCCTCTGTATTTTTCAAGTCTGATTTGCACTTATTTTTAACCTTAATCCAAAGAAATATGCGTTTTTGCAAGGTTTTCAAGGTCCTTCTTGCCCGCTACAACCTTTTGCAGCGCAGTGATATCCGCTCCGGCTTTCTCATTGTAATATTCATAGCTGTTTCTCTTTACCGCCATCAGGATATCATGAAACGCCTGCTCCCTTTCCTGCTTTGAATCCATCTCCGGCAAAGTCGTCTGGAACAACTCTCCCACCTGCTTCTGTTCTTCCGGATCTTCAAACATGCTGATAATACTGGCCGGCTGAAACCCGGGCTGATCCAATCCGGCAAAAAGCTTGTCCGCGGCCTTAGCATACAATTCATCCGTAAAATCCTCCGGAGAGATATATTTTTTGATCTTATGATATAATCCGGGTTCATCTACCAGCCAGGTAATCAACAGTCTCTGCGCCCGCTTCACATTTTCCTCCGGCGACTGTTTAGAAACAATTCCAGACCGCGGTCTCTCAATCGGCTGTACCTCACCGGCTGTCGCCGCATAACTTTTCACCAGCTTTCTCAGATTGTCCACGCTGATCAGATATTTCTCCGCGATCGCCTGCAAATAGTTTTCCCGCTCTACTTCTTCCGAGAATCCGCACAGTTTTTTCGCAATCTCTCTGTGAAAATGCGTCTTCTGCTCCGGATCCTGCATTTGATACTGCTCCGCCAATATCCGGATTTCAAAGAAAAAGCTGTTTTCCGCCTGATCGATCCGTTCCTGAAAAGCCTCTTTTCCCAGATTCTTTATGAATTCATCCGGATCCTTATAAGGCTTCATATTAATGACCTTACCGGAAAGTCCGGCTTCCCGCAGGATCCCGATTCCCCGGAGTGCAGCCTTCACACCGGCTCCGTCACTGTCATAGGCTAACAGTACATTATCAGTATAACGACGCAGCAACACTGCCTGTTCCGAAGTAAATGCCGTGCCCAGCGACGCCACCGCCTGCGTAAAACCAGCCTGATGCATGGCGATTACATCCATATATCCCTCACATAAAATCAGATTTCCACTGCGGGCCGTTCGGGCAAAGTTCAATCCGTACAGATTTCTACGCTTGTCAAAAATATCGGTTTCAGGCGAGTTTAAGTATTTCGGCTCACCGTCTCCCATCACACGGCCCCCGAAACCGATGACCCGATGATTGATGTCCTGTATGGGATACATGACACGATTCCAGAACTGGCTGGACAACCCGCGCCTCTCGGAATACGTAGCCAATCCGGCATCCCGGATCAGCGCATCCTCAAATCCCTTGCTCCGCAGATATTCTACCAGCGTCGTGCCATTCATACCGGCATAGCCCAGTCCGAATTTATGTATCGTTTCCGGTGTCAGTTCGCGTTTCTGCAGGTACTGCATCCCCTTCTCTCCGTGAGGGGACCGCAGCTGATAATAAAAGAACTTGGCAGCTTCCTTGTTGACCTCCAGCAGTCTTGCTCTCCGGTTTGCCCGTCTTTTCTCCTCCTCCGAATATTCCACCTCGGGAAGATTGACGCCTGCCCGTTCCGCCAGCGCTTTCACCGCTTCCGGGAACGTATAATTCTCATATTGCATTAAAAATGTATACACATTTCCACTGACTCCGCAACCGAAACAATGGTACATCTGCTTATTCTCGGAAACGGCAAACGAAGGTGTCTTTTCATTGTGAAACGGACAGCAGCCCCAATGGTTGCTCCCTCTCTTCTTTAGGCTCACATAACTCCCGATCACACCCACGATATCATTTTTTGTCCTGATTTCCTCCACCAGTTCCTCAGGATAGTACATTTTTCCACACTCCTCTATATCTGCCAGGATTTCGGCACGTAAATATCATTGTATAACGCAATTGCAAAACGATCCGTCATAGCTCCCAGGTAATCGCATACCACCCGTTCCTTGGGTTCTCCCTCAGACAAAAGATTTAAAAACTCCTCCGGCATATCGTCCGAATTTTTCATGAAATGATGGTACAACGTTTCCATTAGATTCTCTGCTTTGACTTCCTCGCCCTTGGCCAGCGGATTGGTATATACATTTTCAAACATAAAACGCCGGATTCCCTGCATTGCTTTTTCAACCCGTTCCGACATGACAATATCATTTTTATCCGTACTGTTTGTGATAATATCATGGATCAGGCAATCCAGCCGGTCACCCGGCCTGGATCCCAATACGTCCCGGATCTCCTGCGGCACATCCATCTCTGTCAGGATGCCTGCGCGGACTGCATCGTCCATATCGTGATGTATGTAGGCAATTTTATCGGAAAGCCGCACAACCTTCCCTTCCAGAGTATGCGGTCTTCCGCTGGTCTGATGGTTTCGGATTCCATCGATCACTTCATAAGTCAGATTTAATCCCCGTCCGTCCTTTTCCAGCCGCTCCACCGTACGCACACTTTGCTCACTATGCTCAAATCCCAGAGGACACACTCGGTTTAACGCTCTCTCCCCCGCATGTCCGAAAGGGGTATGTCCCAGATCATGCCCCAGCGCAATCGCCTCCACCAGCTCTTCATTCAGTCTGAGCGCCTTGGCAATCGTCCTGGCATTCTGCGAAACTTCCAGCGTATGCGTCAATCTCGTACGATAGTGATCACCCTCCGGTGACAAAAACACCTGAGTCTTGTCCTTCAGTCTCCGGAATGCTTTACAATGTATGATCCGATCCCGATCCCTCTGAAAAACAGGTCGGATGTCACACTCTGCTTCCTGTCTGGCTCTCCCTTTTGAATTTTTGCTCTTAGCAGCAAAAGGGCTCAGATAATCCTCTTCCCACTGCTCTGTTCTTTCGCGAATCGTCATAATGATACCCCCAATACAACTCTAACTATATATTCTGCATCTTCTTTTTAATTCCTTTTCTTTTTTTCAATTTGTATAAATTTTTTCAAAAATAATATTGACATTTAGTTTTATCTGTTATAGAATACTATTTGTTCGCAGGAATGGCGGAATTGGCAGACGCGCACGGTTCAGGTCCGTGTGGTAGCAATACCATGAGAGTTCAAGTCTCTTTTCCTGCACTGTATTTTGTGGCTTTTCATGTGATTGCATGGAGAGCCATTTTTCATTGAAAATAAAGGCTTTTCTGAACATTCACTTGTTTTGTCTTGTGTTATCATTATACATCAAAAAATGTGGTTTTTGGGGGTAATAGTAGTCAAAATAGTAGTCAGAAAAATAGTCAGTTTCCCTTATAAATAAAGGATTTCCGGCAAATCAGATTTTAAAAAAACAAAAAAATCAGCCCCACTTCTGCTCTACTGTCAGAAATGGGACTGCTGCCATCTTTTATTTTATTATCAGAGTGCTAAAACCATTGTATCCATTGCCGCCTGCTTGGTGTCTGTCAGACAATGCCCATATAGGCTCATGGTGATATTGAAATTGCTATGTCCCATGATCTCCTGCAAGGTTTTCATATTCATGCCGTTCTCAATGGCTCTGGTTGCAAATGTGGCGCGGAATGCGTGCATCGAAAAAGGCTCTATGCCTGCTGCCTTGCAGATTCTTATAATTTCCCGATCAGTAGGCATTGCCAGCAATAACCCCCGCTCCGGTGCTTTGAAAATACGATCATCCATTGAAACCACATTTCCGTCAAGCATACTATTAATTGCCTTTTGGTCTGCCAGAATAGCCTTGATCTGCTCATTCATGGGGATGGTGCGCCGTCCTGCCTCTGTCTTTGCATTCTCACCCATTATATGCGATCCCGTTTCCGTCCGTGTGATCGTCCTCTCAATGTGGATCATGCCACCCCGGATGTCTGAATTTTTCAATGCTCCGATTTCGCCGATCCGCATCCCAGTACTAATCGCAAATCTAAACACATTGTAATAATATGACTTCTTGCAACGCTCACACTCGAAAAATTTCTTCTGTTCCTCCAAAGACAAGGCTCTGTGCCCGGTGTTCCTCGCCTTTTCCTCTGTCCGTTTCAGCGGTTTCAACAATACGCAAGGGTTATAGTCAATCACACGCTCCTTTAACGCATCATTCATAAAATGCTTAATATGTGCCAGATAATCATTTACAGTCTGCGTTTTACGCTCTTTCCGTGTGCCATCTTTCCTTACTTCTCCCTTTTTCAATTCTGTCTGCAATACCCGCAGATCATCAATAGATACCTCTTTCAGCTTTAATTCTCCAAAGGTTCTATTGGCGGAGGGTATTTTAACCGCCTTGAACGCATGGAACATTTTCCCCTGCGCCCGCAATGTAGCATCAGAAACCGTTCCACGCCGCGCCTCTGTCCAGCGTTCATAGTATTCTGATACTGTGGGATTGTTCCGCTTTTCAAGTCCCTTTTCGATCTCCTCACGCTTTGCCAGTTCCTTCTCAAACAGTTCCTTTGTTGAGTGGCCATATACAACATATTTCTTGCCGTTTACGGTAAATGCTTTTTGCATCCGGCCGTCTGCTCGTTTCTTTGCCATAGTAGCACCTCCTTATAGCGAAGGGGACGCCAAACCGCCGCCCCCTGTGTTTGTGTAATAAGTAATTACTTGTTGTTCTTACGCCTAACAATTGTTTCGTGGAATATCGTATAAACAAACCTCAAAACAATTGCGTCTTTCGTTTCCCTTGCCATCTTGATAATCTTTTCTCTATACCACTCTTTCTCGTCCATGCTCAATCCTCCTTCGTCATATTCTGAATAAACAGCAGAATTTGTTCCAGAATCCATATTCTATCAATCGCCTCCACCCGCTCAATAATTTTTGCCTTACATTCTTTCAGAGTCATGCTTTCTCAGTCCTCCTTCATAACAGCGATAATAAGCCGTTTTAATCTGCTAAGGATCCAGAGATCGTCAATCGCTCTTACCAGTTCACAAATTTCCTCTTGAAAATGTTCCTCTGCACTCATACCCTGCCCTCCTGTCCTGCCATCACCGCAACGATAGCAACCAGTGCCATGATAGCGGCTACTACCCTCCAGAATGCCGTATGTTGCTTCTCCATCTGCAAAATTTCTGTTGCTAATTTTTTACTTTTCATGTTTTCTACTCTCCTCTAAAATTAGTGTTTAATTTTGTTTGCAGGAAAGCCTCTCGCCATGTTAGAATATTTCATGTGTGGGCTTTTGCCTGCGCTTGATAAAGTAGGGGTATCTCGCTTTGGTCGGTGATTGATACTCCTATTTTATTTTTGCTCTGCCAAAAGTGATAATGCCTTTAAGATCGTATCTGTTCTTGACAATCCATATTTTTTAGCCAATTCATTCAACAATCTATTTTGTTGCTGATTTAATCGTATTTCAAGCCGAATGCCTTTGCTTTCTCCGTCACATTTTGGCGGTCTGCCTGTTCTAGGGCTCACACTTTTCACCTCTCTTTCATTTATGCCCGTACATATAAAATTATACTATTGTACGGGCATAAGTCAAGTATTATTTTTTTCAAAAAACGAACATTTGAAATTATGCGTATAAAATATGTGTATAATTTCTTGACATGCGCACAAAATAGGCGTATAATTATCATTGTAAGGAGGCGAGACATGACATCAAGGGAAATTTTGAAAACACTCCACAATGACGGCTGGTATGACGTGGATCAAGACGGCTCACATCTACAGCTAAAACACCCTACCAAACCCGGCAAAGTCACTGTACCGATACATGCGGGAAAAGACATCGCACCGGGAACACTCAATAAAATACTGAAACAGGCAGGGCTTAAATAAGCCCCTGTTTGTACGCTCATCCAAGAAAGGAGCATAATATCATGTTAAATTTAACTTATCTAGCAGTATTGGAACCGGGAGAAGATGGCAGCTACAGTATTTCCTTCCCCGATCTCCCCGGCTGTTTCAGCTTTGGTGATAATTTGTCTGATGCACAACACATGGCGGAAGAAGCTGCAAGCCTCCATGTTTACGGTATGGAGCAGGATGGAGAAGAAATTCCCACTCCTTCCGTCAGACTTCCAAAAGAAGAAACCGAAGGCAATGTCATTATGCCTATCACAATTCACCCTGACCTCTACCGTGCAAAGCGGGACAATGAACGCGTCAAGACCAATATCACACTTCCTGCATGGCTGAAACGGATTGCCGAAGAGCAGAAAGTCAATTATTCTCGCATTTTGGAGAATGCCCTGATTGACTATCTGCAACTTCCAAAGAAAAACCTACAATGATTTTTATTGCAATATCCCATTCCTCATGATACAATAAGCTTAGGCTAGTTTTGTTAAGGCGGTATGTTTTTAGACGGGGCATACCGCCTTTTTTATTTTATGGATTTTTCAAGGTGCCTTTTTTATTTCTGGGGAAGTTTGAGGGACTAAGTAGAGCCACCACCATAGCCCTCAAAAACCCCCTCCGCATCAACTATTCGTTAAATTATGGTTTTGCGCATAGTTGACTTTCGCTCTGTAGCGGTATATTCCACCGTTCATTGACGGTGAACAATACATTCAGCGTTTTATTGTTGCCACTACTACTGCCCCACCACTCATGTGTCCCCCGAAAAACGGAAAAGCCTGCCGACAAGGATGTCATGTTTCATTACTCCCCTCATATTCGCCCCATACAAGCCTATTACTGTTCTATGCGATAACTTTATCATTAAATTGCTTTTCGTGGCTCTACGGGGCAAATACAAGGTTGTGGCATTATCTGCGGTATTTATCCAGCAACTGCTGAGTATTGCCACTGTTTGTGTGCCGCTGTGCTAATTGTACCGCTAAACGCTGTGCTGTGCTTTGCTGTCTCTGTGCCTGCCGCTTTTCATAATCCGTAATAATGCGCTTTGCCGTTTCGTCCATACATCACGCCTCCTCTGCAAATGCTTTCTGAATTGTTCCGCAAAATCTGCTATCCGCTGCAAACAATTCCTTTAATCCCTCGTCCCGCTTTGCAATCTCGACGGCTCGATCTTGCGCCAACGATGGATATTTTTCAAAGTCCGTTAAAAATCCAAGTAACTCCCGCTCCTGCGAAGTAAGTACTCTTTTTTCCGGCTCTGCCATGTTGTCCAACACCTCGATCTCATCAACAAATGAAACCTCGCCATCAGAAAAACCGCGCTCAAAATAGGTATTTGCTTTAGTTGCAAAGGAAATTTCTGTTGCACTCTTACGATCTCGGAACATATCCATTTCCGGCTCGGTTCCCGCATATCCCATAATTACGAGATGCACTACATTTTCCAGACGCTTAAAGCCTGCGTAAATGTTGTCAACACTAGGAATTTTGATAAAATAGGGATCATCTTTTGTCTCTGTCATCCGGCGCGGATTGCCTCGATCATCCAGTTTTGCTGTTTGTACGGATTTTGTGCGACTTTCCGCCAGTCGCCGCAACATTTGCAATTCACTAAATGTACTAGCCTGCCGCCGCAGCATCTGAAATTCATCATAGGTCAAATTGTTTGCCATTCCCATCTGATAATATGCAGTAATCTTAGATGCAAAGGCGGGGTTCGGGTTCGCACCCAGTGTCTTATCAATCCTGCTACGAATAGTCTCAAGATCCTTGTCCACAATTTCCTTGTGCTGTTTCCGCAGATCGTCCAAAACAGCCTTATAATCGTGGCTAGGCTGCCAGCTTTTCCGAAATTCTTCAAGATAGGTTTCGGAATAGCGCCCACCTCGATTTTCGAGAAGTTCGTCTCTCTGCTGCCGCTCTTGCTGATAAGCGGCAATTATGCTATCTGCCTCCTGCCGAAATGTCCCCAAATCGACAATCAATTTTTTAATGTGTTTTTTCATGTCTTATTCCTCGCTTTCTTCAATATTTCCCAACTGCGGCAGAGCCGACACTGGTAGCGGCGATCTGCCGTTATGTTCAAGTGGCAATCCTTGCTCGATTGAAACAGAATCCCGATAATTCATCCAATTTTTCATTAAAAAAATTGAGGTTGCCGGGTTTAACTTTCCTGCAAGCGCCATTTGTTCAAGAAAAGCATCAATGCTCTGCTTTGCATTCTGCATGATTGCCGCTCTTTCAGCATCGCAATTTTCCCCACGCAGCCAGTAAAAAACTGTCTGACGCGAAACCGAAAGCGCACAAGCCAACCCTTCAACACCCGGTCTCCAACCTCGCTCTCTGCAAAACGCAAAATAATCATCAATTCTCTGTTGCAGTTCAATGTTATCTTTGGGTTTTCCCTTGTTTCGCAGATCAAGCAGACAAGTCACCATTTCTTTGATCTGAACCGCTGGTACTTCGCTAAGTTCAGATGTTGGAAAATTGTTCTTTCCCATATTTTATACCTCGCTTTCTACTATTTCTTTTTTGTAATGTTAATTAGTGCGCGGAAGTTAGCCCATAGCCGCCTTTGATTTCCTCTCCAGTTCACAAGTGACCGCCAAAACCAGATCACGGCAAAACTTCCTGTCGCCATGCTCCTCCCGGATTCGTTCCGCATCAGCAACGCACTCCGCCCATTGTTCGTCACTTTGATCTATGCCGCCCCACCGCTTCCAAAATTCCCATGCCGCATTAAAATCTTGATACTGCGTTGTCTGTCTCATACTATCCATAGAATTAAAACTTCCTTTTACTGGTTCATTTACTGTCGCATTCTCCGTGAGGGTGAAGGAAGTGAGTCAGTAAGAGGCAAAACCCTTATAAATAAAGGCTCCGCATTTACTGTCGCAGGTGAGTCAGTAAAGGGCTATTTATTTGCTTACTGTCGCACATTGCGTCAGTAAATACAAACCCTTATAAAATAAGACTTTTTTATCAATCAGACTCACTTCGCATCCCCCCTTAAGAGGAGTTGAGACAGATATAAAATTTCTTATTGCTCCCATACCCTTCACACCGATATTTGATAATACCGTTTTCTTTTAATTCAGCCTTACACCGCTTAAGCGTTCCTGTGCTAATTCCGGCAGCTTTCACCGCATCGTCCACCTCTTTTGTCAGATGGTCTTTTGCATCTCCAAGCAAATTGAGAATAATCTCTTTGCACTCTGACTTTGCTGGTGCTGATCTGCTCACCTGAGCATTTTCCAGAACAAAATCTTTGTCCCGCTTTGCTGTGGTGCCTTGATATATGATTTTGCTGTCTTCGATAGTGAAAAGGATAGTCGGCTCCTGCTCCGCATAGTTTGACTTCTCATGGGACAAATACCGAATATTGTTTTCTCCAGTATTCCCGGCAATCAGTACCGAACGGGCAATATCCCAAATGTCGCTTGAATCGGCGCACCGTGCCCGACCATATGTACCTTGTTTCTTGTTTGTGTGCATGACAATCAAAAAAGTTGTAGCATACTTTTCGCCCAGGGCAATAAGTGGCGAAAGGCATTGTCGCATGGCGTTTCGGCTACCCATCTGAACCGTTGGCGGAATAAAACTTTGCAACGGATCAAATACACATAGTTTCGGCTTATTGTCTGAAATGAGTTGTTCCAGTTGCGGAGAGTCAAATTTAATCAGATTAAAATTTTCATCTGCCAGATCGATGAATTGCACTTTGCTTTCATCTGCCCCCGCCCGTCGTAATCTGCGCTTAAGCACCATTGGCACGCTATCTTCAGAGGAAAAAAACAAACAATTCCCTATTTCCCCGTCCATATCAAATGGGGTTACATTTTGATTCAAAATAGTTGTCTTTCCCGCTGTAACGCCTGCAATCAGATCACACCATATTGAAGTTTTTCCAGAGCCACCATCGCCAACAAGTAGCGTAATCTGCTCTTTCGGAATGTATTGGGGAAAAAGCCATTCCATCGTTTGCTCGGCAACCTCATCCACCCTTTTCAGTTTGATTGTTGCGATTTCTGGTGCCTGCGGTCTAGGTGACTGTCTTAACGGATTAGTTTCGATTATTTTTCCAGCCTCTTTATCGTTCCGACTATATTCTGCCTCTTTGACACCCTTCCATACCAAATAACAATCTACGCCTTCAGGTGTCATCTTAGACAAAAGATACGGCTCACGGATTGGATCCGCAACAGATAACGCATAAATTTTTCGAAACTCATTTTCAGTGTAGACTGCCGCTTTTGAAAGTTCCTCGGCTATCTTCTCTACAAATGCGGGCATTTCCATCCCTCTCACCTCCTGCTCCCGCCTGCTGCCGCGCCTTGACCTCCTCAACCATCCCATTCCAGCGGGGAAAATCTCGCCTTTCTTTTTCATTCATGGCTGACCTCCTACTGATATAATTTGTCGATTGCTCTGTCCAATGTTTCAATATCGATTCGCACCGCTCTACCAATACGCCTTACCGCGCCCTCCGCCGTTGCTAGTTGCATCAGTGTTGTCCTCCCTAGCTTGTACCGTTCAATTGCCATTTCAACCGTGGCCAGTTTTCCCGGTTTGTTTGTATAACTTGGTTTATTCATGTTTTACCTCCGTCTAATTATTTGTGACTTCATGCGCATTTCCGTCTTTCTTTGTTGCAGTTTTATTTTATATCTGTTAATATATTACTGTGAATGGTGAAATTTTAAATTTATTTATTTATTTTTACCCTAATATATTATTTTGGAGGAACCCATGGAAGACATCAATAATAACAAGAGACCTAGTCCAAATAAAGGAAATAGCTTGAAATTACCTATAGAAATTACACAAAATTTCAAAAATAGATTTAATGCAAGATATAAAGAATTAAATCTTACTTATGACGAAGTAGCACAAAAAGCCGGAATAAACCGCAAAACAATTGATAACTGGATTTATGGGAAAAAAAATGAAACGACAGGGGAAACAGAATATACTCCGCCATCTATAGCTAAACTAATAAAAATAGCTAGGGTCCTCGGTGTATCTCTCGATTATCTTATGAATCCCGAAGTTGATTGTTTGACCATGACTAATCAAATGATCTGCGATAAAACAGGGTTATCAGATAAAGCCATAAACAACTTAGGGAAAATCGGACATATATGTGAAAAAAGAAATGAGCTTGTGGATTCTAGTGAAATAGATATGTTAAACTATATAGTCGGACAAGATAACTTTTATGATTTTCTCCACTATCTTAAGTTCTTTTTTGATAATGAGTTTAGGGTTCCTCTTGCATTAGAAGGTAGTTCTTATGTAAACGCAAATACATCTGGTGCTATTGTTTTAGGAAAAAAGATGATTGATAATGCCGGGAATGATGGATATGCTGCTTTCGCTGATGATATATCTAAATTTACGGACTCCTATGCAATATATAACATTGAAAAAATATTAAATACTTGGAAAGATAATTATAAAGACAACTAACGAATTTAACTATCCAACGCCCCACATAGCCCCCAAACCACAAAAGGTGTTATTTCCTCAATGGCGATCATAAAACCGCTAGAAACGGTAAATACACGCTTTCCCAGTGTACAAACTTATTACACAAGCCTAGCGGTTGTACGAATTTCGTTCAACCCGTACCCGTAGGTACGCAGCATTCCCAGGAAGTTGGGAAGCCTCATGCACACTTGATGGCACGATACCGTTGCGGTACCGTAGGTACACCTACGCTTGTTACCGCTCACTCATTTTTCTCGCGTTGCCAAAATGGCAACACCTAGCAGAATACAAATTTCAATCCCTGAAACTGCGTCAGAAAGATACGCGCTACAAGCGTACCCGAAGGTACACTTGCACCTATAACCTCCGTAAAGGTTTTAGCGGACGTTTCAACCCGTAAAATGATTTACCTGCTCCGTGCTTTTCTTTTGCAACAGGGTGCAAAAAATTTCACACCCCAACCTGCTTATTTTTGAGTGAAAATAGTAGTCAGTAGTCAAAATGGTAGTCATTTCCCAGAATTCCGCATAAATACGCCATTGTTGGTTTTAGTCTCTTTTCCTGCACGTAAAAAGCTGTGTATCATCGGATGCACAGCTTTTTCAATGTCTTTAAACGCTTCTGCCCTTTTCCACGTAAACCGGAAAGGTATCCGTCCCCTTCAGTTCTTTCCCGGCATGAATGATCACCTTCTTATCCGCGATCACATACTCGAGCACGGCACCGTCCTCAACGACAACATCATTCATCAGGATACAGTTTTTCACTCTGGCTCCCTTTCCAATCTGAACCCCGCAGGATAAAATACAGTTCTCCACTTCGCCGTCAATTCGGCAGCCATCTGCCGCCATGACATTTTTCACGCTGGCTCCGCTTAAGTATCGGGTAGGATCTTCGTCACACGAATTGGTATAAACCGGATTCGGACCAAAAAGCGCATCCTCATTCTCTGCCTCCAGCAGCTTCATATTTTCTTCAAAATAGCTGCGCAGACTGCCGATTCGTGCCACATACCCCTCAAAACAATATCCGCGCACATCCAGCTCATCCATCTGTTTTGCCAGTATATCCCGTTCATAATAGATACTGCCCTGCAAATGCGCCTCAGAAATCTGCTGGATCAAGCGTTCCCGATCAACCGCATATATATTCATCGCCAGATTCTGAATTCCTCTTTTTTTGGAATTCACATTGATCTTTGTAACCCGATTTCCTTTGATATCTAATGTGTAATACAGATTCTTGGTATCTGCGGGGAGTTCCGCCAGGTCTCTGGGAATCGCTTCTTGGGTATAAACCGCTGTCACATCTGCGCCACTGGCAATATGTTTGTCCAGAAGATCCCGAAAATCAAAATTTACCGCCAGATTGACATCCGACATCACTATATATTTTTCCCTGCGATCCTTGAGGTACGGAATAATTCCGTAAATTGCCTCCACCCTGCCGGTATAAACGATAGAATCCTTATTGGCAAAAGGCGGGATCAGATTGATATTGCCGGTACCGGAAGGACTCCATTCTCTTCCGTTCCCAAGATGTGTCATCAACGAATGATAATTCTCCTTGACCACCAGCGACACATTCTCGATATCTCCATTGACCATGCTGGACAAAATAAAATCTACCAGCCGATAACTTCCCGCAAACGGAATCGCACCCATAAGACGCTCCCGCACCAACTCCGGCACCATGGAATCATAGCTGTTAGGCAAAAGGATACCGATTGCGTCCGCACAACTGTTTAGCATATCATCTCCCCCTCCTTCACAGATTTTTCAATCATTGCTTTTGCGCCGATCCTTGCGCCTTTACCGACAATGACGTCCGGTCCTATGTTCGCGATCAGTTTCTCCTTCCCGTCTGAATCTGCCGCCGAAGCTTCCTCGCCTACGATTGCATTTTCTTCAATGGTCACATTTTCCGCCACGATACTGTGTCTCACTACGGCTCCTGCCTTGATCACCGTGTCTCCCATGATCACAGAATCTTCTACCAACGCACCTTTTTCTACCTGTACACCGGGAGACAGCAGCGAGTGCTTTACCACACCCTCTATATGACATCCATTCGTGATCATGGAATCCGTGACCTGGGCTTCCCGGCCGATCCGATGAACCACCCTGCCGTTTGTCCTGCTGTGAATCTGCCAGTTCTCGTCAAAAAGATTGATACCGCTCTTTTCCGGCGACAATACCTCCATATTGGCCTCCCAGAGCGCCGGAATCGTTCCGACATCCTTCCAATATCCGGAGAATCGATATGCATACATCGCGCGCCCATCCTGCAATAAGTTCGGAATGATATTATTGCCGAAATCATTCTCTGACTCTGAATCCGCCTCATCTTCTTCCAGATACTTCTTCAAAATATCCCAGTTAAAAATATAGATTCCCATGGATGCCAGATTGGACTTCGGCTGCTTTGGCTTCTCCTGAAACTCTGTGATCCGGTCCTTATCATCGGTCACCATCAGGCCAAACCTGGATGCATCTTCCCACGCAACTTCCCTGACCGCCACAGAGAATTCCGCTCCCTTTTCCTTATGGAATTTCAGAAAATCACGATAATCCTGCTTGCAGATCTGATCTCCCGACAAAATGATCACATACTTAGGCTTATATCTGGCAATGAAGGAGAGATTCTGATAAATTGCATTGGCGGTACCCTTATACCAATCCGATCCCTTTGCAGACTGATACGGCGGCAGAACATGCACGCCTCCGTTTTTTCTGTCCAGATTCCAAGGTTCTCCGTTGCCGATATATTCATTCAGAATCAGGGGCTGATATTGCGTAAGGATTCCCACCGTATCAATTCCGGAATTCACACAATTGGAAAGTGGAAAATCTATCATGCGATACTTCCCGCCAAAGGGCACTGCAGGCTTTGCCAATTTCTGCGTCAGCGCATAAAGTCTTGAGCCCTGACCTCCCGCCAGCAGCATCGCCACAATTTCCTTTGCCATACGATTTCCCCCTTTCTGATACTCATCATCCTTGTATCAATTATCATATCAAATTTATTAGAAAATTTCCAGCTATTTATTGAATTTTTAGAAAATTCAAATCAAAAAAGTGAAAAGAACAAGAATATTCTTCCCACTTTTTTATCTTTTATTGATGTTTCTCCATGATTGCTTATTTTGCCAAAAGCATCATAATTTCATTCGTCCGATTGACAAATTTTGTCATCTCTTCGGGTGCGAGCGGTGCCTGCTGCAGCTTTGCCAGATCATACAACTGCTCACAGATCATCTTCGTATTCTCGCCTTCCTCATGCTCCGTGACATACTGTACCAGTGGATGATTTGCATTCAGGATCAGGGTCTCCCCTTCCCCGCCCATTCCGGGCATATTCATGCCGGGCATGGAATACATTTTCATCATATCCTGCATACGTCTTGTCTCCTCCGACAGGGTAAGCACAGATGAAATCTTCTTGTTTTTCAGCTTCTCCACCTTCACTGTGAGTTTATCATTTTTCAATGCTTTCTTCACGATCTTGCCGAGACTTTCCGCCTGTGCATCCAACTCTGCCTGCGCCTTCTTGGAAGTCTTTGCCTTCAACGCATCCGTCACATCCGCATCGATCCGCAGGAACTTCACACCTTCATTCTTGCTCTCCAGTTGGGAGATAAAATGTTGGTCAATATTATGTGTCAGAATCACCGCATCCATTTTGGCAGCTTTGAACATATTGATATACTGGCTCTGTTGCTGTTCATCTGTCACATAGTATATGATCTTTTCTTTCTTTTCGTCCGTTTCATCGGCCGTCTCGTCATTTCCATTGGTCGCATCACTGTCTGCATTGTCCTCTGTAACAATCTCCGCTTCAACCTTCTCGCCGTTTTCGTCCACAGCATCGCCAGCCGCTTTCTCCGCCTCTTCCTCTGTATCAATAGGCTTGGTTTCCAGGCATTCCGGTAAAGTCAGATATTTGCCCTCCAGATTCTTGAAAAGGATATAATCATTCATCTTCTCGCAGAATTTGTCATCTTTCAGACAACCAAATTTGATGAACGGACTGATGTCATCCCAATACTTATCATACTCGTCCTTCTCAGTCTTGCACATACCGGCAAGCTTGTCCGCCACCTTCTTTGAGATATACTCTGCAATCTTCTTCACGAAACCATCATTCTGCAGTGCACTCCTGGATACATTCAAAGGCAGATCCGGGCAGTCGATCACACCCTTCAGCAGAAGCAGAAACTCCGGGATCACCTCTTTGATATTATCTGCGATGAATACCTGATTATTATACAGTTTGATCGTTCCCTCAATGGACTCATACTCCATATTGATCTTCGGGAAATACAGAATACCCTTCAGGTTGAACGGATAGTCCATGTTCAAATGGATCCAGAACAGAGGCTCTTTGTAATCCAGGAAGACTTTCCGGTAAAATTCCAGATATTCTTCCTTTGTACACTCATTCGGATGTCTGGTCCAAAGAGGATGGGTTTCGTTCATCAGCTCCGGACGCTTACGGATCTTATATTTCTTCTCCTCCGGCTCCTTTTCCGTCTTTTCCCCATCAGCGCCTTCAGCTGACGCCTCCGCTTTCTTCTCCGGCTGGATCTCCTCGATCACCACATCATCCGGCAGCTTCTCTGATTCCTTGACGATCTGCGTCTCCTTGGTGTCCGCCTTGGACAGATAAATTTCTGTGGGCATAAAGGAGCAATACTTCTTCACAACCTCTCTCGCCTTATACTCGTTACAGAACTCCAGGCAATCTTCGTTTAGGAACAGCGTGATAGTCGTGCCGACCTCCGTCCGGTCACCATCCTCCATAGAAAACTCAGTGCCGCCGTCACATTCCCAATGCACCGGCTTTGCGTCCTTTTTATAAGACAAGGTATCAATATGCACCTCATCCGCTACCATAAATGCAGAATAGAAGCCCAGGCCGAAATGTCCGATGATCTGATCTGCATTGCTCTTATCCTTATACTTTTCAATAAAATCTGTTGCACCGGAGAACGCGATCTGATTGATATACTCCTCTACCTCATCCGCTGTCATGCCAAGACCATTATCCTTGAATACCAGCGTCTTATGCTCGGGATCTACGATCACATCCACTCTCGCTTTATAATCCTCCGGCAGACTGTACTCTCCCATCATGTCCAGTTTTTTCAGCTTAGTCACGGCATCACATCCGTTGGAAATCAGCTCTCTGTAAAAAATATCATGATCCGAATACAACCATTTTTTGATAATAGGAAAAATATTTTCACTGTTAATAGATAAGCTTCCGCTCTTTGTTGCCATAATATTCACATCCTTTCTGAAAAACAGTTTAAGACAGTAAAACAAAAAAGTCAACACAAAATTAGCACTCAAGCATGTTGAGTGCTAATAATTCCGCAAAAATCCCTGTTTTTCAAGCATTTCTCCAATTCTAAAATTTTTCTAAATCGGGAAAATATTTCTCATATACCTCAAAAAAATTGTGTGTCTGAACCGCATCATCATGGATGAACTCGACTTTATCCCAAAGGGACTGATTCAGATTTCGCGCCAAGGTGTCCACAAAAGCGTCATACTCCTGACCAAAGGTCTCCTTTCGCCGCTGCTCCACAATCTTCAACTTATTGGCATCCGTTTCTTCCCTGTTAAAGGTATTAAGGCATTTGATGATATGATATCCGCTGTTCGTCTCGATCACCGGACTGATCTCGTCTGTCTGGAGTTTGAACGCCGCTTCCTCAAAGACCTGATCCAACTCTCCCTTTCCGAAAGAATAGGTAATGTTGGTATCTTCGCTGTACTTTGCTGCCAGATCTGCAAAATCATTCTGCCCGGTCATAGCCAACTCCCGAATCTCACATATCTTTTCGTAGGCCGATCTTTTGGCATCGGTTGACAATTCAACCTGATTGCCCGCGCCGTCCAATGCGGAAGTTCGAAGCAAAATATGTTGTACCGTCACCGTCCGGGCCTCATCATCACTGATCTCCGGGTTGATTCCATCAATCAGATTTTGATATATTTTCTGAGACAATGCATACTCTGCATAAAGCTTTTCTACCGTACTTTCGGACAGGTTCATCTCCTTGATTTCCGTTTGATTCAGAGACTGATAATACTCTTTTGCCGCTGCTTTCACCATCGCCGTCTCTTGCTCATCCAGTGTAACTCCTCTGTCCTGCGCCAGCAGATACATGGTCTTGACCTGTGCAATCCTTGCCAACACAGTCTCTTTCACATTCTGCTCCAATGTCACACCATCCAGGGAAACATTCCAGATTTCCTTGCCATAGACATCTTCATACTGATTCTGCGCAGTCGTCAAATACACCATGATCTCGCTTAAGCTGCAGGATTCCCCTTCAATCCGAAATATCTCATCCTTGGAAAACCCTCTGGTGAACACAACCCTTGTTCCGGTCTTGTTGCGCAGTCTCAATCCCGCGATCCCGGCTATGACCACTGCGGTCAGAATCAGAATACCGATCAATAATCTTTTTCTCTTCATGCCTTATTCCATGGTACTTATTTGATCACATGGATCCAACCTTCAGGTGCCTCGATCCGTCCCATCTGGATACCGGTCAAAGTTTCATACAGCTTCTTGGTGGTAGGTCCCATCTCTGTCATACCACTGGGCAGGCAGATCTCTGTACCATGATCTACGATCTTGCCAACGGGAGAGATTACGGCAGCCGTACCGCACAATCCGCACTCCGCGAAATCTTTCACCTCATCCAGATATACTTCTCTTTCCTCTACTTCCAGTCCCAGATATTCCTTCGCCACATATACCAGAGAACGACGGGTGATAGAAGGCAGAATGCTGTCAGACTTCGGAGTCACAACCTTTCCATCCTTTGTCACGAACAGGAAGTTCGCGCCTCCGGTCTCCTCCACCTTAGTCCGGGTTCCGGGATCCAGATACATGTTCTCGTCATACCCCTCTTTGTGGGCAGATACGATTGCATGCAGGCTCATCGCATAATTCAGTCCCGCCTTGATATGGCCGGTTCCGTGTGGTGCCGCCCGGTCAAAGTCACTCACCCTGATTGTCAGAGGCTTTACGCCGCCCTTAAAATACGGCCCTACCGGCGTACAAAGAATCCGGAACTGATACTCCTCCGCAGGTTTTACACCGATTACAGGATTGGAACCAAACATATAAGGACGCACATACAATGTAGCGCCGCTGCCATAAGGGGGAACAAACGCCTCATTTGCAGATACAACCTCTGTCACAGCCTGAATGAAACGGTCCTCGGGAAATACCGGCATCTCCAGTCTTTCTGCAGAATCCTTCATGCGGGATGCATTCAGATCCGGACGGAATGTCACAATATGACCATCCTCGGTGGTATATGCCTTCAAGCCCTCAAATACTGTCTGCGCATACTGCAACACTCCTGCACACTCGTTCAGCACGATATTCGGGTCATCCGTGAGCTTTCCCTCATCCCATGCGCCGTTCTTGAACAGAGAAACATATCTCTTGTCTGTCTGCACATAGCCAAATCCCAGATTTCCCCAATCAATGTTCTTCTTTTCCATTTGGTTTTCCTTCTTTCCTGAATGTTTTTCATAAATACTCATCTGCCAGGGTACGTACACCCAAAAATCACATTTATTATCATACTTTCCAAACCAAAAGTCAATAATCAGTTGCGGGCAACCCCGTTTTCGGAAATGACCTCCAGGATCTTACTGATATACGTCAGATCCGTCACATCCGAATCCGCAAACTTTCGGGAATTGTCCCGTCTGTTGACATAGACGATATGCCCGGGATTCCGTTCCCGATCCATCCGATAAATGATCATATAACGGATTCCTTTTCCCTCTATATAATCATAAATTCCGGAACAGAGATCTCGCTTCATCTCGCGGAAATCCAGGATTGCAATTTTATTCTCATTGAACAGTCTTCCAATGTTCTCCGCATGCAACGCCGACATACTCATCTCACTGTCCGCCGTGAGATCCTCGATTCCGTTTTCGTGAATCCTTCCGCACACACTGGTATCGCTCTCGTCGAAAAAGAAATACATAGCGTCCAGATTATAATGACAGACCACTTCATTCATCACATCCTGCAGAATGATTGCCTCATGATGCAACGCTTTCTCAAACAGTTCCATCATAAACTTCGTCTTATTGCGGATCGTCTTTCGATAGCTGGAATTGGCCACCTTGTCATCTGACAACATATTGCCGTGCAATTCCGGCGTGTAGATGATGTATCTGTTTCGACCTTTCATCTTCCCGATGTACAACATTTTATCCGCCACCAGGAACAGCTCCTCATAGGTATGTGCATGGTCAGGAAAGAGCACCGCCCCGATCGTAACCGTCACATGCACTCCGTCTCCGTTTTCCGCGTACAATGCCTCCACTGCCAATCGGATCGCCTTCAGATAGGATCTGGCTGACTGTTCATCCTCCGCATGCTCCAACAGGATCATAAACTCATCGCCGCCAATTCTTCCCACGCTGCCGGCCTTTCCCACCTGTTCCCGAATGATATGCGCCACATCTATGATCACTTCATCTCCGCGCATATGGCCATATACGTCGTTGACACTTTTAAAATTATCAATATCCATCACACAAAGGATAAATTTCTCATACGGTCGCTTTGCCGCCAGATGATGCGCCTTCCTGATGATTGCCTGCTTGTTCAGCACGCCTGTCATCTGGTCATAGCTGGATTCGGAAATATCCTCCTCCATATTGCGAATATCATACATCTGAATGCATATTGCAGCTTTAGATACATCTGTGTCTCCAAACTCCAAATGCGCAGATACCCACCGATAATTCTTGTTTTTATCCTGTATACGAAAACAGGTGAACTCCTGCCTGTCCGGTTCCAACTGTTCCACTGTAGTCCGAAGCTGATCCAGATCCCCCGGATACACGATTTTTTCAAATGTATTTAATTTCTTCAACCCCAGATATGCAAAAAACTGATCCTCTCCTGCAAGGATCCTCAGGTTCTTATCCACACTGACCGAAAAGCGGTTAAACTGCTCCATCCTGATCCCCTTTTCTCTGCTTTCTCTCATACTTTAAAAACTGATAAGGAATATCAAAGTACGTCTGTTCATCGCTATCCGCCGTGATCTCCCATTCCTCGTCCTTATCCAGATTTGGGAAAAAAGCGTCCGCCGCATATTCATGGTCAATCTTTGTGACATGTGCCACGTTACAATACGGCAGCATTTGCTTATAAACGCTGTCCCCTCCGATGATATAAACGTCCTCATCCGGGTATTGCTTCAATTCTTCCAAAAGCTCTTCCACCGAATGGACCACAATGGCATCTTTCACCTGATAATCCTTTTTCGTGGACAAAATAATATTTGTCCGATTCTTTAAAGGCAACCCCTGGGGGAATGTCTCCAGCGTCTTTCTACCCAATACAACCACCTTGCCTGTGGTCTCTTCCCTGAAATGTTTATGATCATTCGGAATCCGGATCAACAGTTCGTTCTTATGACCGATTGCCCAATTATTATCTACCGCCACGATCAAATTCATTTGCTTTCCTCCTTACAGCGCTGCTATAAACTGCTCTAACGGGATCGGTTTGGAATAATAATACCCCTGGAAACTTGTCACCGGATACTGCTGCAGGATTGTTTTCATTCCGCAGGTTTCGATTCCTTCCACACAAACCTTTGCCCCAAATGTATCCGCCACACCTGTGAAAAATCCTACCAATTCCCGTTCCCTTCGGTCCTCCTCAATATTCTGCACAAAACTTCTGTCAATCTTGATGGTATCAAAAGTCAGCTCCTTCACGATTCCCATAGAAGAGAAGCCTGTGCCGAAATCATCCAGCGCGAACTTGATCCCCCGCGCTTGAAGATTCACAAAAATATTTTTCAAAAGCGTCATATCCAACAACCGGCATCTCTCTGTGATCTCCAAGCATAAGTGTTCCGCAGGGAATCCTGTCTCCGCCAAAAGTTCCAGTACCATATCCACGAAAACCGTATTATCCAACTGTGCAAATGACATATTAACATTTATCACAAAATCAGTACAATACACAATGATAT
>JAFUZJ010000040.1 GCA_017476665.1 Lachnospiraceae bacterium
CCGGGATTCAACAATATATTCCGCGTGAAATCCCTCTGTATCGTAGCCCTCTTGATCATCTTATATGTAGCTCTCCGCTCCGTCACTCATGATGATCCAGATCCGTCTTCAAAAGCCTCTGGATATCCTCCACCGTCAGCCACTCCTTGTTTGTACCGGAACTGTATATAAACCCGGGCTCCACCAGTTTGCCGCCGGGGATCAGGAAATCCGCATTCCACCAGTTATAATTCGGATAAATGATATAATGTCTGTCATACTCATAGGTGCGCGCCGAATCCTCCTCCGGCACCATGACCTCATGCAGTTTCTCGCCCTCTCTGATCCCCACCTCCGGCATCTCGCATCCGGGCAGCATCGCCTGGGCCAGATCCGTGATCTTGAAAGACGGGATCTTAGAAATAAACGTCTCACCGCCCCTGGACTCCTCCAGCGCCTTGATCACAAGCTTTACCCCTTCCTCCAGACTGATCCAGAATCTCGTCATGCGGTAATCTGTGATCGGCAGCTCTTTCCCGCCGTTATCAATGATATTCTGGAAAAACGGGATCACCGATCCGCGGCTGCCCGCCACATTTCCGTAGCGCACCACCGCAAACTTCGTGCCGTCCCCGCCGGAATAGGAATTCGCCGCTGCAAACAGCTTGTCGGAAACCATCTTCGTGGATCCGTACAGATTGATGGGGCTCACAGACTTGTCCGTGGACAGCGCCACAACCTTCTTCACGCCGGTATCCAGGCAGGCATCGATCACATTGCAGGCCCCGTTGATATTCGTCTTGATCGCCTCGATCGGATTGTACTCACAGGCAGGCACCTGCTTTAGCGCCGCCGCATGGATCACATAATCCACACCCTGAAACGCCCTGGTCAGCCTCTCCTTATCCCGCACATCTCCGATAAAGAAACGCAGTACCTTCTCATGTCCTTTATACGCATTCTGCATATTGAACTGCTTGAACTCATCCCGGGAATAAATGATGATCTTCTTCGGCTGATAATGTGCCAGCACATAATCCACAAAATGATGTCCAAAAGAACCCGTTCCGCCAGTGATCAGAATCGTCTTATTATTCAGCATACTCTTTTTCTCTCCTTAAAACTCTCATTCAGTCAAAATCCACAACCTCAAAACCTACAATTTCAAAAGCCGCAATCTATGGTAAGAATACCACAAATTGCGACCTGTCGCAAGGAGTAATCAGCAGTTCCATCTCCTTCATAAACTCTATTGAAAAAAATTAACAAATGGTATATTACAAGTAGGAAATCTGGAAAAATTTGTAATGCCCGCCACCATAGGTCTCATATACCCCAATAGCAGTGCAGGCGCATTACAATTAAGCATCGTGTCCACTGTCTGCTCATCTATATTTTCCCATATAAAATCTGATGCAACCTTTATTTTTAATGTGAATGGCACATTTTCCTTCTCTTTATTGATCTCTAATGTCAATTGGACATTCGCCATATTCTGACTCTCTTTTTTGTCAATATCTACCTTGAAAATATTTTGCATCTCGATTTCTGCATTGTTTGCATCCGAAAAATAATCTGATTTCTCAGAAAAAGAGACTTCTACCAAATATGGATTCAAAAACTGAAATTTGCTCCGTTCCATTCTATTTCTCCTCTAAAATATTATGCAGCCTGTATATAAACTATATTATCAAAGTCAAATCTATTGTTTGGAATATCTTGTCCTAAATAACTTTCTACGATCTGCGTTTGATAAGCAAACTTCGATGCTCCTTTCTCATCCAAATGCATCCCCAAAAGGCTCTCGCAATATTGTACTATGCGTTCTTCATAAATCCCTTGAACTATCGATCCTGAAACCTGTGGTCTACGTTCTATCATAAAACTATACTCTATTGGAACATCACCCTGCTTCACACTATAACTTACAATGATATCACAGTTCCGAGAGGACATATGAAACTCTTTATCCTCCAGATATTTTCTCAGCCTATCTCTGTCACACCTAATATATGTCCCTTCCTCCGGCAGATCAAGCCTGTCAACCTTATCCCTTTTCAGGATGCTACTCCTCTCCTGACCCTGCATATCCATTTGAATCCGGATCACTGCAGCCGGAAGCAAAAAAGCTGATGCAATATCCATCTGCTCGTCATAAAGCGCCCATAGCGTATCCACATCACATTTTGCCACGATCCACCTTTGAAAATAACGAATTTCCGAGCAGATACATAAATATATATTTTTTGTTTCATCTATACAAGTGAACACTATCGGCTCCGAGTCAAATTCATATATAACATGATCCAAATACAAATTTCCCACTTGTATTACATTTGTAAAGTATGCCTTGTCCATTTTACACCTCGTGGAAATATATCTGTGGCTCACTTTCCTGATAGATCCACCAGTCAACATGCGTATCCGTTCTTTTCTCTCTATCCGCAGTCAATTGACTCGGGCCACACATTTTTTCTGTTTTTCCCTTTGCAATAAATGCTTTCGGTTTATGGCGCATAAATATTTTCAGTGCATATTCCGCTTCCGAATACTCTATATTGCACGATGTTGAATATAACCCCGGATCCATCGGATCCATATTCTTTCTGGGCGGGATCAGCTTTTGTTTTATCTCCTCATAAGTACTGATAAAACTTTGTCTATCAATCGTACCATATTTAATTACTCTATATACCGGTCGAGTCTCTTCCCTTGCCCCTGCGGGCAGTATTTTCGCTTCAAAATCATCCGGAAAACAAGGCGGATATTTATTCATACGTTTCATCTCACATTTCAGATCAACAAATATTGTATGCAAAAATCCTAACACAAAATATACAAAAAACAATTCGTTTTGGGCATAGGTTGAAAAAAGCGGCGAACCACCTCTGATAATATGCACTTAGCAGAAAGAAATATTACAAGTGACTATATTTTACATTCCTTTATGCTATTTGTCAAGTATCGTTCAACCTTTACAAACAGCTCAACATCTCCCGCACCCTGTGCCTGTACGTATGCTGCTCCTCCATCTTCCGAAATCCGTTCTCTGCGATCTGCTTCCGCTCCTCCTCATGGGCCAGATAATACGCAACCTTGTCCAGCAGATCCGCCTTACTCTCAAAATACACATAATCCTCTCCCGGCACAAAAAACTCCAGAAAATCCGGCTGAAAATTCGTGAGCAGGAAACCTCCGGCCCCCATGACGTCAAAAGCCCGAAGCGGCATCCCCGCCAGGATGCTGCGCAGCGAAATATTCAGATTAATCTTCGCTGTCTTAAATACATAGGGCGCCATATCATAATAATCCACCTTCCCGTGGTTCGTACACCCTTTCATCCGAAAATCCTGATCCGGCGTATACAGATCCAGACCGAACCGCTCCGCAACCTCCCCCAGCAATTCCTTCCTCTCCATCGCCGTAATCTGCCTGTTGATCACATACTGCGCAAACAGATACTCCACGCTCTCCACACTGTCATGCCCCGGCGTCATGGGCAGAAACTGCCGCATATCCTCGATCAGCTCCGGATGCGCCTTCAGCGTTTCCTGCACAAAATTATACCCGTACACCTGCTTCTGCGCCGCCATCAAGCCCTCCAGATACCCTCTGGTGTAATCCTTGATCCCCGTCAGTCTGTCATAAAAATTATGCGCCTCCGTATACAGCGACCCGATAAACGCCACCTCATGGGCATTATACCACCCGGTCCGGCGAAACATCCCGAAATCCCGCATTGCACTCAACCGCTCCGTATTCGCTGCCATGGGCAGAAAATGCACCGTCTGAATCCCCGCATTGTGAAACTCCAGATAAATCGAACTGTCAAACACAAACACATGATTTGTGGGATACGCGATGGAATAATGATAGATCCTCACATAAGGGCTGTCATAGATCCAAGACAGATAGGGCATTCCCAGTTCCTTACAGGCCAGCGCCACCACCGGGAAATAATTAAACGAAAACACACAGTCCACTGCTGCCTGTCTGATCTCGCCAGTCACCTTCGCCACCGCCTGGGCATCGTCCGGCTCCTCCTTATCCGAGTATGCGAACTCCACCACCTCATGCCCTTCCCTGCGGAACGCATCTATCACGTCATCATTGCCAAAACTCTTCCATGTCAAAAAAAATATCTTCATCTACCTCACCGCCATGATCTTCACATAATCTGCGGACTTATCCCGCATAATCTCCATACCTTTGTACAATTCCTGCAACCCAAACCGATGGGTGATCAACTCCTCCGGATGGATCTTTCCCGCAGCGATCGCCCGCAGCACCAGATTCCAGTCATCCTCCTCCGCATGCCCAAAAGACGAGTTCCACGTTCCCTTCAACGTCAGCTGCTTCCGCAGGATCTGCCAGTACACATCCCGCTGTAGCGCCATATCCGAAGCAGGATTTCCCACCAACATCACACGCCCCCCGGCAGCGGCCGCCTCCAGCCCCAGTTCCACGATCTCCTTTTTCCCGATACACTCAAAGAAGACATCCACGCCCGCGCCATCCGTTTTATCCATGATCCAACGCTTCGCATCCTCTTTTCTCGTATCACAAAAGCAAGCTCCTTCTATTCCGATCCGCGCCGCCATCTGCCGCTGCGCGTCCTTATTTCCCAGCACATAGACCCGTTCTACGCCCATTCCCTTCAAATGCATCGCTGTCAGCAGACCGATGGTACCCAGACCACAGATTGCCACTGCATCATTTCTATCCACATGAATGCTCCGGATCGCATGCATTGCCACCGAAGCAGGCTCCAGCATGGCAGCCTGTTCAAACGTCACCTGCTCCGGGAGCTCAAGCAGATTCCACTCCGGCACCGCCACATACTCCGCAAATCCCCCGTCCGACCGGGAACCCAGATAATCATACTTCTTACACATCTCATACTGTTTTTTCAGACACTGCGGACAACTCATACAGGGAATCAGCGGAAAAATTCCGACCCGCTTGTCCCGAAAACGCCTGTCCGCTTTATCCCCCAGTTCCACCACCGTCCCGGCAAACTCATGCCCCGGTATCAGCGGCATATGATGCGCACCATGATAAAAAATCCGCGGGATATCCGAACCACAGATTCCCACGGCCTCCACCCGCACCAACACAGAATGCGCCTGCGGCACCGGTCTTGCGACCTCCTCAAAACGCAGATCATTGATGTTATGCAATACATATGCTCTCATACGCAAACTCCTCTGTCTAATCTGACTTATCTGTCCTTCACAATCTCCCGGAACCGCTCCAGATCCGCCTGCGTCGTGATCTTAAAATTCCGCTCATCCCCGGCAATATACTGTACATCCAGTCCCGCCAGGATCGCCGGCTCCGTAGAACCGTTGATGCGCAGGATCTCCTCCGGCAGAAGCACCCGGTTTGCCTCATAATACGGCTCCAGCAGAAACGCCTCCGGCGCCTGCCCCGCAATTACCCTGCTTCGCTCCAACAGGGACTCAATCCTGCCGTCCGTTCCATAATACACCGTATCCTTCACCGGAAGCGCAGGCATCACACCGTCATGCGCCACACAGCCCTCCAGACAGGCAGAAATGGTCTCCCCTGACACCAATGGTCTGGCTGCGTCGTGGATCAAAACCACCACATCATCGCTGGCAACATCCGCCTCGCCTTGCCGCCGCGCTATCTGCCCTGCCGCTTCACGCCTGATATCCTGCAGCCCGTTCCAAACAGACAGCTGTCTTGTCTGCCCCGGCAGAGAAAACCCCTGCAATTTTGAGCCGGCCCACTGCCCGATCAATTCATGCCAATCCCCGGCAGCCACCACACGCACCGCATCAATGTCCGGATGCGCCTGAAACGTCTCCAGGCAATACGCTATGATCGGCTTCCCGCCGACCTCTATATACTGTTTTGGGATATCTCCTCCAAGCCTGCTGCCGGTTCCGCCCGACAGGATCAATGCAATGTTCATGGTATGTTCTGCTCTCCCTATTTCATGCAAATATCCATTCCTTCCAATAAGGTCGTATTTTATGGTAAGAATACCATAAAACGCAATCTTTCGCAAGCTATCGACAAACTCACTATACAGGTAAGTACAACAGCGTGTATAAATAATATTTACAGACTTATATTTTTATGGCAAAGTTTACGGATTCCCCCGTTCTCTTTCTCTGTATAATCAATTTTTATTTGTTGAAATATCTTGACCGAATGGTCTTATCATCAGACAGTTCTTCACCGTTAGATCTTTTGTATTTTTGTTTCGCCACCAGGCGCGTCACATGTCTCATAGATGGCAACAATCTTATCCACTTCTTCATTCAGAAATTCCGCGATTTCAGACACAGTACGACCCTTGGCTTTATTTTGGCAAACCACCGCAGCTATATAGTCAGCTCTGCCCTTTGTCTCGCCCTCTGCCTCGCCGGCCGCCTTGCCCGCCTTGTATTCATCCCGCATCATCTCTTCAAACAACATGTATCTGCTCCTCATCTCGCGGTCAGACTTGATCCTGTGGATCGAGCGTTGGAACTGCCGCACCAGATCACTCTTGTAATCCGCCTCGCTGGCCTCCAGGCTCGCCCCCGCAAACTTCAAGAATGCCGCCAACTCTCCAGGAACCTCCGATTCATTCCTGCCCTTGGTGCTCAGAAAAATGGTATGCATCCCGTCCTCATACTCTGCCTCCGGCATCTCCTTCAGTTTCATCCGCGCCGTATACTGATACTTCCCACCCCCAAAGGGATCGAAGTCACAGATAAAGATCACAAAGCTGTCCGGCAGTTCCTCGTACTCCGTACCCGCAAGCAATAACTCCATATCGATCTGTCCGTGGTAGTACCGGGCACGCTTCAATACCTTTCTGTTCAGCACCTGCATTTCGACATTATAGCGAGTATTTTCCTCATCCTCACAAAACACGTCGAGCCGTATCCCCTTCTGCTCCGGATGGTAGACAATGCTCTTTTCACGGCTGATCTCCACACGCTTAATCACCTTGCCGAGAAGGCAGCTTAAGAATGCCTTACTGTTATCCCCTTCCATCATCGCCGCAGCAAAAAGGAAGTTGTCCTTGATCGTCTGTTCCTGTAATGTTTTCTTTGCCATACATCGTTTCCTCCTCTACAGAGGAATCCGCAATATGATTATATCGCATTGCGCAATAACGAGTCAATGGCAAATATAAACAAAAGGCGCGAAAACATTTCCGCTTGAATCCCGCGCTCCGGTCATCTATACTATAAAAGGATGTATCACATAAAAAGGAGTTCCCGCATGGATATTTTAATCTACCGCTACGGCAGCATCTGCGAGCCGGATATCATAGACGCATTCACCCGCCTGGGGTTAAACGTAATAGAAGAGAAAACCGAGATCACCAACAAGAAGCTCTCCTCCGCTGACCGGGTGGATCTGGTGAACCGCATATTGTCTGAGAAGCATCCGCTCTTTGTCTTCAGTGTAAATTTTTACCCTGCACTGGCGGAAATCTGCTCCATCCACAAAACGCTCTATCTCTGCTGGACCGTGGACTCCCCTGTGCCGGAGCTTTTCTCCGACTCCATAAGACGCCCTACCAACCGGATCTTTCTGTTTGACAAGGCACAATACCGAACCTTTGCACCATGCAACCCGGAGTGCATCTACCATCTGCCTCTTGCCTCCTGCACAGAACGGTTTGACCGGGTGGTGGCATCCATCACAGAAAAAGACAGGCAGAAATACACCTCCGACATTTCCTTCGTCGGCTCCCTCTATAGTGAGAAAAATCCCCTGCGCCACATAAAAGGGCTCTCCGAATACGCCAAGGGCTATATTGACGCGCTGGTGGAAGCGGCATTGAAGATATATGGCTATAATCCCGTCCCGGATGCCGTGACTGACAGCCTGGCTGCTGAGATCAAGGCACACGCGGACAACTTTTACTCTATTGAAAAAAGTATTGCCGACTCCGATCGCTATGTTGCCGCCCACAGCTACATCGGTATGCAGATTGCAGAAACAGAGCGCATCCGCACCCTGAACACCCTGGCTGTACATTTCAACGTAGATCTCTATACATTGAGCAACACCGCCCCCCTGCAAAATGTGCATGTGCGCGGCAGCGTACAAAGCCTGACGGAAATGCCCAAGGTCTTCCGCTTAAGCAAGATCAACCTGAACATGACCATCAAGCCCATCCAGACCGGGCTCCCCTTGCGCATCTTTGATATCCTGGGCTGCGGCGGTTTCCTGATGACCAACTACCTGGAAGAACTGCCGGAGTATTTTGACATTGGGGTAGATCTGGAAGCATACAGCAGTATGGAAGAACTGATTGATAAATGCAACTACTATCTGCATCATGAGGAGGAACGGAAACAGATTGCCTTGAACGGCTATCGAAAGGTTTGTGAACACCACACTTATTACCACCGAATGAAAGAAATGATAGCGGCTCTCACATGAGAGCCGCTATTCATAAACACTCCATACTTAAATCACGCAGAAATATATTTTTCTTCCAGCTGCTTTGATGGGAAAAAAGTAGATAGATTCGGAGCAATCCGATATACTACCTTCGTTTTTTCTTTCCCACTCCTATTTTTCAGATCTTTTTTATTCTTTTCAACCATTTCCATTGCTTCGAGCACAACCGGATATGCACTAACCAAACCTTCATATCCATCCTTCTCTGTGTCAAAGATAATCTGGTCGCTACTATTCTTTATAATCCAATGATACTTCTTCAATTGTCTGTTTGTTGCCTTTCCCGTCATGGATTCATCTTGATGAGTCAGTGATTTCCATGCTACCTTGTGTAATCTTCCAACTAAATACCTTTCAATCAGATTCATTATGTCTTCCCTTCTTTATAATAAAACTATTTATAGAACGCCCTCTGAAAACATGACAAATAAATATACAAAGAATCCGCATATACAGACAAAATATTTACAATGTACCGATTTTGAATACTATTCTCCCATTCCGGCAAAATGGCTCGGGAATCAATACATAAGTATCCGAGGATATCCGGCTCATCCTTAAACGTAATCTCTATTGTCTCTTTCCTTTTCTTTTTCCCAATATCAGCAGTCTGGAGTTTATATTCCAAATTCTTATAACGTATAGGCACTACAATTGTGCTTTCATAATCGAATCTGGTATTACTATTTTCATATATTCCCTTTTCAAACTTTTCTCTAAGCCTGGTCGCTGCAAACAAATTTGAGAATCCTTTTGAAAGATTGAGAAAATCTGTATTCCGAACAATTTGAGCTTTATTTGCAGAATCCTTTTTCCTACCGGATGAAGTATTAATTCATTCAACAATTTACAAATCTGATCCACGCACTGCTGAACATTTTTCTCCAATTTTGTATACTCATCACTGTACATTTTATTATAAATCTTGACATCCATTTCATTTTCAAGATTTAATTTCTGTATATTATCTTCCATTCCCTCTATTTGTGCAATATGATCTCTCACAGGATGGATATACTCTGCATGGAAAGCATTCATAAAATCAGAAAACCATTTTGTAGTAACAAAATAACTTTTCGTAGTATTATATAACAATTTCAAAACCAATGCAACAAATAAGACAGTGCTTAGTATAAAAATCCATTTATTGCCGCTTATATTCTTCAATATCCAATGCTCTGATGCTTTTTGATCGAATGTATTTTCTGCTCCTTGAAAAGCAGCATACACAAACATATTTATCGGAGCAAGAAAGAAGCATGCGGTTTCAATTAATTCTCTAAAATTTTTCAGATTGTCATAAATAGTCTTGACTTTTTTCTCCACATTTATACCTTCTTCCGCATATTCTTGCTTTATTTTCATTTTTCAAAGATAACCATAGCATGTTATCCTCGTAATGTCAATTGATTTAATAAAGC
Organism: Lachnospiraceae bacterium; assembly: GCA_017476665.1. GTDB lineage: Bacteria > Bacillota > Clostridia > Lachnospirales > Lachnospiraceae > Acetatifactor. Next base: position 9,843 of record JAFUZJ010000040.1, read on the forward strand.
AATGTTGAATTGCGCAAAAAGTGTTTTCCACATAGTCGGGAATTAAGCCTTGCCTTTCACTTCATCAGACAAAACACCGCATGATCCCCATACTCTTTCTCATTCGCTTCCCTGGAGAGCGCCTCGATGTCATCCACTTCTTTCTCACCCAAATCTTCCAAGATCATACTCATCTTCTGCTCCCAGAACGGAATGTCCTTGGAATACAGATAGCTACGGAATATCTGTGAGGGATCCGCATCATACGTCACATCCACGATCCGCAGACCATGTTCTTTCGCCAACAACTCCATGCTCTGCCTGGAATGCAGAAAAATATGTCTGGGTGCATCCAGCTGGTACCAGTCCGCGCCGAACATGTCATAGGCTATGTTCGGATAAATCGGGATTGCGATCCGCGCTACACCATCCGGTGAAAGCAGGCGATGAATACTCTCCATCACCTCATGGGGATCCGTGACATGCTCAAAAGCATCATTCATGAAAATCTTCTCATACACGCCATCCATCTCATGAATGGTTCTCTTATAAATATGTATCTCATCACCATAGGTGATATCCTGCTCCAGGAACGGGTCGCACCCCATCAGATTGCCGTAGCCGATGGCACGCAATTCCTGCAGGAATTTTCCTGCCCCACAGCCCACATCCAGAATCGGCGTCATATCCCATTCGCCGCTCCTGCGGGCAGCATCATCGGTTCCGCGTTCAGCGCCCGCAGCTTCCGCATTTTCCCTCTCCACAGGCGTCTGAAAACTATAATAATCCGGCCCGTAATATGCCCCCAGATTGTCCGGAATATCCCGAATCTGCAGACAATGACAGTCCGCACACTCGAAATAATCAAAGACCTCCCTGGTGGGGATCATCATCTCCCGAACGGAAAGCTGATTCCCTATCTGATCCGACCCGCAAATTCTGCATTTCATTTCTTTATTCCATCCTCTCTCACCATAACATCTTTGGAAAACCTATCCAGGTTACATTTCGCATTTTAAGATATGCTCCAACATGGTTCCATCAAGATTCTGCTCTTTGTCATACTTATATGTCAGCTTATGGATCCCGCTCATTCCACAGATCTGCTGCCACCTATGCTCTTCATAGGGCTTTAACATCTCCAATTGCAGCATATGTACCGGTTCATTGCTATAGAGCGGGATTTGAGCCAGTTCCTCCGGATTCCTGCGACATGCAATGGAAAACAGCAGATGGAATAAAAAGTAATGCCGCAACCCGGTCTCATTCCTCCAATAAGCCCACAGCATCCGCTTCGTCTCCGTCAAGATGCGGCTTGGTTTGCTACAGTGCAAAAACCAGTTATCAAACATCATACAATCGCTCACGCTATCCCGCATCAAAAAACTATAGGCAAAAAGCGATGCATGTGCCAATATATCGCTGATCACTGCGCTATCTGAACAAAATACCGTTGCATCAATCCACGTCCCGCCACGCGTTGTCAATAGTTCTATGCGAACCAGATCCGAATAACGAGTATTGTCAATTCGTCCCTGTGTCTTTGCCTCCATAATCCATTCCGGCAGCCGGACATATTCCGCAAGATTGTCCTCCGTTAACACCACAATACGTCTGCCCATCTTTTCCAACGAATGATAGCAGGCCTGCACGACCTCCGGTGCCTGTTCCAATCCCTGCAGCCAGCACCACCAGATCACATCCTTGTCCGGCAATTCCCTATCCGGCTCAAAATCATCCGGTCTGCAAATCTCTTCCGTTGCATATAGCTGCTCACAATACCGGTACACAAGCTTCATTACGCGGAAATATTCCCAGTCATGCAGCGCCGTCTTATACTCAATCTGCTTCTCGATCAGTCCGATCTCCGCTTGCAGCCTGTCATCAATCCATTCGGGATGCTGCGAAACTCCATTTTGTACCGTTGCAGCAGCATCCGAAAACCGATTCTCCTCAACAGCCGCCTTCACATCCTCCAACATGTCTGCAATCTGCTTCGTTCCAGGATCCATCCTCATAATCCTCCTTCTAACTTGCCATACAGCTTATCCTTCCAACAACAAATGCTGTAAAAATGTATCCTCTCTTTGCGCCCCCTCAATCTTGTAGGTCAACTTATGGATATCACTCATCTCCATGATCTGCCCCCACCGCCTTGGTTTGTATGGCCGCAACAATTCATACTGCAGTACATGACACGGCTCATTGCTGAAGACAGGGATCCTGTCATACTCCTCCTGAAAATGCTGACACGCCAAAGTCATCATCAAATGAAAAATAAAATAATGCTTTGCCTCATCTTCATACGCCCAATAGGCATACTGCATCTTTCTTGTTGCCTCCAAAATACAACTCGGCTTTCGCGCATGCATAAACCAGTTGTCGAAAATAATATACTCGCTTACATTGCCGGCCCGAAAGAAAAACAGATCTTCCCCTTCCAGCAAAGGGATAATCCTTTCCGTGCCGGATACCCATGTGGTCGCATCGATCCAAGTCCCACCAAGTCTCGTCAAAAGTTCCAATCTCACCAGATCTGTAAAGTGGGCTCTGCCTATGATTCCCCTTTGATACTTCTCCATCACATGCGCCGGCAATTCCACATATTGGGGAATATTCCCCTCATCCAATACAACAATCCTTCTGCCCAACTTCTGTAACGACCGATAACATGCTTTGACAATCTCCGGCGCATTATCTATCCCCTGCAGCCAACACCACCAAATCGTGTCATGTTCCGGCAATAAATCATCCTTACCTGCACTTACTGATTGCGCTGCATCCCTGACCTGCTGTATGCCGATCTGCCCATAATGCATCTCGCAGTATTTGTAAACTAATGCCAAAGACCGCAGATAGGTATAATCCTTCAACGCAATCTTATACTCCATCTGCTTCATGATCAGCTGCAGTTCTGCCTGAAGTCTTTCATCCACCCAATCCGGATGATCCGCAACTACACTCTGCATAAGGGCTGACGCAGCGTTCATCTGATCCGTCTCTATCAACTGCGTAATCTGCAATAAACATTTTGCTATCTCTTTACCCGGCTCCATCAAAATTTCAACTCCCTAATCTCCTGCAGCGTCTCGCCATAAGGTTTGTTCTTACCAAACAAAAGAGTTGTCCCCAAAACAAATCCCCTTACGCCTTTCGGTGCAAATGCCTTAATCTTGTCCGCTCCGCAAGCGCCGTCCCAATAAATCTCAAAATCCATGGAGTCCTTCAGTGTCAACAACTTGTTTATCTTTTCACCTACATACGGCATATACATCTGCCCTGCATTTCCTGGGTTCACCGCCATGACAAGCACCTTTTTCACAATACGCAGCATCTCATACACTGTCTCCACGCTGGTGCCGGGATTAATCGCAATTCCGGGGATCAGGCCCGCATTGATAATCTTCTGCAAAGTCGTAGACGGATGATATTCCGCCTCCGGATGAATATAGATCGTATCTCCTTTTTGCAGACTCTGAATAAAAAGCTCCACTGTATTGTTCGGGTGCTCCACCATCAAATGTACATCCAACGGCTTATCCGTAGCGGAGCGAATATAACGCATATCATTCAATGACATTGCATAGTTGGGCACATATCGTCCATCCATGATATCGATATGAAACGAATCAATTCCGCCCCGCTCCAGCTCTCTCACTTCGTGCTCCAGATTTCCAAAATTGGCACACATCATAGATGCCATCAATTCAAAATTCATATGTATTCTCTCCCTCTATAAATCTGCCATCTTTACAATAATACCATGCAGCATCTGCAGCTCCTTCTCCCCCAACGGTTTATCAATAAAGTTCAATAGCTCCCTCTGACCCTCGGAGAGCAAGGTACTGATATATGGGTTGGTCCTGTAATCCGGAAGATTATTCAGAATAAATTCCTGCATCTCGCGAAACCCCTCTGCCGGAATTGTGTCAAACCGCAGTTTATACATCTTTAATATCATCAAATAATAGGAAACCAGCATATCAAACTCGATCTCCCGCGGCATCAACTCATAAAATCCCCGCTCTATGAGCTCGTTCCATTTGATATAATTCGTAGTGAACATATCATGCGAATAATCCTGTTCCTGCTTCATTACGACCGACGTGGGATTGACAAAGTAATGATACAGACATTCCGCCATCACATACACACGTTCCATATAGCAATAATTCAAAGCATTCCAGCAAACATCCTCATAAACGATCCCCGCCGGATAGAAAATCTGATGATCCAACAGATACTGTGTCCGCACGAGCATCCGTCCCTTCAAATATCCTCCCAGCAGCATATCCTTCCTTGCCTGCATATCCGATATCTCAATCAGTCTGCTTTCGGCATGGTATGCAATCGGAATTCTTCGTCCATCCCCAAAATCCCTATATGCATTGCAGCACACAATATCACATTCATGGTACAACGCGGCACCATACATCTTCTCAAGGAAATCCACCTCAACCCAGTCGTCACTGTCTACCATGGCAACATAGGGCGCGCTCGCATAGGACAACGCTAGATTTCTTGCGCCTCCGGGACCGACATGTTCCTCGGCTTCAATGACGATAATGGCATCTTCCGAATGCGCCCGCTCCAGTTCACACAACCGTTCCCATGTGTCATCTGTGGAACAGTCATCTACCAGGACGATCTCTATCTCTTCCCGATCCATCGTCTGACTTAAAAGGGAGTCCACACACCGCCCAACCCATTGTCCTGAATTATAGCACGGAATGATCACGCTGATTTTCTTCATAAAATTGCTCCTATATTTTGTCTACTGCAGAAACACCTTGTCCGCATAGACCAATTTGATATCCGCTCGATGCCTCCAAAAGTAAAACGACATCAAACGCTCGGAAAGGAATCCCGGATAGCGATTTTGATACCGATCCGTCTGTGTTCCATTCCGCTTCACAACCTCAAACAGAATCGGAAACATCCACTCACACATCCCGTCATAGATATCCTTCCGCGCAATCAACATATTGCAGGGGGAATATAATCCTTGCGCGAAAAATGTTTCCGCAGCTTTCCCATCTTCCGGATGGCGTTCCTGCAGAATATCCATCATATCATTCCATACTTTCTCTACATGACGCGATCTATAGTTCTCAGCCACATTAGGCGCCACATAAAGAGGAACCGGCAAAATCACTCCAATCTCATTCCTCTCCATCACATCCACAATGTCCTCGGGCAACACAAAGAATCTTCTATAATGTTCCAGTCCCGCATAATCATCCTTGGCATTCTTCCAGATCCAATACAACGCTGTCAACTCACAAAACTGTGCATTTTTCTCCGAAATCGATTCCCCATTATTATCATAAACCGCATTTACTAAGCGCTTGTCCGTCAAAGCGCAACCGACCTGTATCACCTGTTCGAAATCATGGAAACTATGCGCTTCCTTCAACTGTCCGTCAAACACAGAAGATGCCACATAGATCCGCATACGCTTGGCCAATTCGTCAGAAACCACAGCGCTACTCATTCCGCCGAATGACTCCAGTTTTAAGAATGCTTCCCCCGCTTCATGAAACACCTTAAACAAATACCGATTTCTCAACTCTGTGTCCATCTCAACCGTCATCGGTATGATTTTCTCAAATCCCAGCTTTTTCAAATGACTTGTCGGCTGTCCATGATTGACACTCTTCATCCCTAAATAGACCGGAAAACTTCTGTCCAGTCTGTCTAGCGCATTTTGCTCCCCTCTCTCATCAAGATGAATCACCGGTATTCCATCCGCCTCTGCCGGATTTGGTTCGTCATTGTCCACCAAAAAAGCCTGTACCTTTGTGTCGGGATAAACGTTTTCTATATATTCCTTTAATGTACGGGCACGCGAATGCGCACCAAAAATATAGAGCTTACTTTCCATGATATGCTAATACACTCCTACAATATACTCCCGTCCAATCTCACATCTCGCAATTGCTCATCCTAAATATCCATTTTCGTCAAGATATTATGTAATGCTTGCAGTTCCTGTTCCCGCATAGGTTTATCAATAAAATCTATCAACGCTCTCTGCCCCTCAGAAAGTAGCATAGGAATATATGGATTCTTCTTATACTCCGGCATGTGATTTCTGATAAATTCCTGCATCTCATAATACCTCTCTGCCGGAATAGTCTGGAATCTCGTCTTGTAAAGTTTCATGATTGCCAGATAATAGGAAATCAACATATCAAATTCTATTTCAAGAGGCATCTGTCCATAAAACCCCCTATCCACCAATTCATCCCATTTGATATAATTCGAGACAAACATATCATGTGAATAGTCCTGCTTCTGCTTCATCACTACTGAATCAGGGTTCACAAAGTAATGATAAAAGTAATCCTCCATCACATACATCCGCTCTATATAACAACAATTTAAAGCATTCCAGCACAGATCCTCATAGACAATTCCCTCCGGATAACAAATCCTATTGTCCAACAGATATTGTCTGTCAGCAAGCATATGTCCGGTCAAAGTTCCTAACACGATCAATTCCTTCCTACGCTCCAATGTGTCAATCGTAATCAAACGATCCTCATCAAAACGTTTCATAGGAAATAGACGTCCATCCCCAAAGTCCCGATATGAATTACAGCACACAATATCACATTTGTTTTCGGATGCAATCGTGTACATTTTCTCCAGACAATCTGCCTCCACCCAATCATCACTATCAATTTTTGTAACATATGGAGAACGCGCATATTGGATTGCCAGATTTCTGGCTCCCCCGGGACCAATATGCTCCTCCGACTGAATGATCACAATAGAATCAGAAGAATCTGCGTGTTCAATTTTTTGTAAGACCTCCCAAGTATTATCTGTGGAAGCATCATCCACCAAAACAATTTCCATATCTTCTTTGCCTATGGTTTGATCCAAAAGGGAATTTACGCACCTTTCTACCCATTGTCCAGAATTGTGGCAAGGAACAATCGCACTTACTTTTTTCATATATGTATCCTATCACTCCCTTGAAACATATCGCATTTGCAAATTTGACAGATTTGTAAATCCCTGTAAAAACTACAATGTCGCCTCAAACAATACCTTCTCCCCAACCTGTACCCGCTTTACCCCAGTCTCCTTCTTGCGATTAAAATTGAAGCTCAGCATATATCCTGTGTCCAATCCGAAATACTCCAAATACTCACTGATCTGCTGCTCACCCGCAGTATTATAGCGCTCACCGCGCCAGATCTTCAATTCAATAACATATTGCTGCCCCAGATAATCTACCACCACATCCGTCCTTGTCTGATCTCTGGTCTGTGCCTCGATGTAATAATTGCCTGTTCCGTTGATAATAGGCTTTAGATACAGGAGAAACAGCTCTCTGCCATCCTTTTCTTTAAAGCGATCTTGCAGCGGTCCGAATACCTGCAAATAAGTAGCAATAAACCGCTCTAAAACAAGCCGCATATCCAGCCTGCCATCCTTTACAAACTGGCTTCTTGCCAAGTTGCTTTCGCTGACGAATACATTGCTCTTTAATTCATCATCGGACAGAAAAAGATTGTATAACAATGTTTCGAATATTCGATTATCAATCTTGACCGTATTGTGGTCCTTATGGACAAAACCATACATCTGCAACTGCGCAATAGCTGTCTGCTGCGCGTTATATACAAGTTTCTCTCCCTTGATCAGTATGTCTCTCAAAGACTCCCTCAACTCCGGATAGTTATCCAGTTTCCCGGTAAGTGACTCAAAAAGTGTATTACTCTCTGAAAGGATAAGTTTCAATGCCTCTTCGAACCCCTTCTTCGTCCAAACCTCGGCCAGGCACTCCATCTGACGGCTGACCTGTGTATCCATCAGCTGGCACAACCTGCTGACCAGAAACGGATAGCCGTTCGTGTACGCACGAAGCTGCCTTGCCATCTCCGCCGTGTCCATCCCAGTATGATGGTCTGTATCATATTCCTCCAGCATTTTCCGGATCCCATCCTCAGGCAGGCTCATATCAATCAGGAAGTCCGCAGCTATGTTCCATGGGCTGTTAACCTTATGCAACTCCTCCGAGCGGATCTTGCTCTTTAAATGCTTCACATCCGTTACACCGGCCAGAACAACTGACCAAAAAGTAACTTCCTCCGGATGCGTTCGTTGCTCTATATAAGCACCACGCAGCTGTGCAAGAAAATCCAGAAAAACCTGATTATTCGTTGCGGAATCTACCTCATCAATAAACATCACGATAGGTTTTTCACTCATTGCGCACCATTCCAGCAATACAGAAAACAGTTCGATCAACAGTGCTTTATTTCCCTTCCGTGCGACAATCTCCTGCAGTTTATCGCAGATTTCCTCCGGGATACCAACAAAACGACGTTTTCTCAGCACCAACGTACTGAACGCCTGAACAAACAATTCTTCGGACCCAAAGCTCCCATCGCTGATATTTTGAAAATCAAGGCTCAACACATCATACTCATCTTTTAAATAATCCGCCAGGGCATTCAGTGTTGTGGTCTTCCCATACTGCCTGGCCCGATTGATCGTAAAATACTCGCCCTTATCTATCAGTTTCTTAATCTCTTTCAGTCTTGCTGTAATATCTACCATGTAGTGCCGTGACGGAATGCACACTGCAGTTGTGTTAAACTCTCTCATGCTCAGTCCTCCGTATGACTCATGCATAACCCCTTGATATACAAAAGCCGCATCTTATGGTAAGAATACCATAAAACACGGCTCTACGCAAACTAAATCACACGCTCATTTATCTCTATTATTTTTTTTCATCATTTCTGCAATGTTAAACGGAGGAAGCACAACCGGTTCCACTCCAGGCTGAGCTGTTAATATTGAAACCTCACTTCTAATGTACGGCATAACTATCGCAACGGCATTCTGCTGAATAATAGCATCATCTGCTCCGCCTTCATACGAGAAAAATCCTGAAGCCTGAATCTCAAAACTATATTCCTCTTTCTTGTCTCCCAATATTGTGACAGTGACTTTTTTATTATCCGGATCTGCCTGATTTACCCCTATGCGAACCGAAAAAGATACTTCAAGATTATTCTCACTATGCATACCAAGACGTTTAAACGTAATACTATCAAATACCAAGGCATTTAACCTTAATGCACACTCCATTTTACCGCCCTCCTACGCAATCATTTTATCGCTATCAGAAACATTGTACAAACATTTTTTCCCAGTTTCTTTTGCTGACAGCTTTCCGCACTCAAAAGATCCTACAGTATCCACCCCAAAACTATTAAAAATACCGTTCGATTGAATTGTATACGATTTAGCTTCAAAGAGCTGCTCTAAAACAACATCTATCAACTCTTTCCTCAAATGCGCAATATAATCCGTTATTGTTTTATTCGAAAATTCAAAATAAGCTCCTTTTTTCGGCAAGAAGTCCGCGGAGATCTCATTTGCATTTACCAGACACGTGTCTATCTTTTCCGTTTCTCCGTTATAATCCGCAATTATAACTACGCCCTTTTCTGCCTTTCTAAAAACAGATTCCATTGTTATTTCATTTCTCAGCATAAAGAGCAATAAATTATTGTTTATCTCCGCAATAACCGTTTTCCCGCTTTCTTCATCAATGTTTAGGCACAAAAACCTTTTTTTCTCAAAGTTTGTACAAACAAATAATATCGGAATATCAAAAGACACCAATATTTTTTCCAAATATAACTGTCCTGTTTCCTTAATATTTATCCATTCTGCTCCCATTTTTCAATCACCTCAAATTCTCCCGAAGGATCAACATTTTCATATAAAAACAAATGAACATGTGATGTCTCATCATTAACATCTATTGGTCCAAACTCCTTTTTTATCATGCCCTTTGCTATTGCATAATTTTTCCTGGGAAAGTTAGCAATCAGGCGGAGCTGATCAATATCCATAAAGCATGAACAACTATAACTGCCTATATCATGATCGTCAGCCGGAACCATAGAATTTGCCAAATGTCTCTCGATGTTTGAACAGAAATCACTTTTATCCACAAAAGACTTCTGTTTCGTGTAGCGAATCCCCCTGTAAACAGCCATATCCTCATATTCCCATCTTAAAGTTTGGGGAAACATAACCTTTTCATTCCGTAATGCATCTCTTAAGACTTTCGGAAATTTATTATAGCATTCCGTTTCCATATTCATCATCTTCCATTCTGAACTCTACTCTATTCCGAATGTGCTACAGATACATATTGTCACGCTATATCATATGTCAAAAGATCAATAACATGCATACTGTTTCTCTCGTAACGCATCCACGATATTATAATATCATTTTATGGTTGCGCCGTCAAGTTGTTTCGAACATATGTTTTATATTTTCTATCGCTATAGTCTTTCTGTTTATAAATACTCCTCTCTCAACCGCTCGATCAGCTCAAACGGAAAACACTCCGCACACCCGTCCGGTATGCTCTCCAACCTGGCAATGAACTCGCGCACCAACTCCTTCGCCTCCATGCTACGCCCGCCATTCGGCGGCATATGTCTCACATACCAGATCTGATCATAAACCTCTATCTGAGCGACCAACGCTTCTACATCCGCACTGAAATTCATCTCATTCTCCTCATTTGCCTCACCGTAACGGGCGATGATAAAATCCAGTCTGCGGAGGATTGCGGCTTTACTCAAATCCAAAGGCACATACACGCAAACTGCATCGGAATCCTGCAAGGGAGAATTATCCGGCGGATATTCCCGCATGGATTCATCGATCAGCCATGGTTCGTTGATGGTCTTTGCAGCCTCAGCCGTCCAGAGATTCCGTAGCTTTTTCATTTTCTCAGCAGCCACTTCCACATCGGAACAACCTTGACATGAATACCGTTATAGTCAATGTCTGCTTCCTCACTATTGGTAATCAACAGGCATTCAGTATCCGGAATAAAACTATGAAGCTTATCAAAAGCATTCAGTTCCCTTTCTCTTGTAGCAATATCATCAAGGATACGTAAGCTGACTTGTATTGCCAGGTTTTCCTCCGGCACATAGAAGTCAATCTCTATATTGCTTTCAAAGTAAAAAACCTTTTCCGCTCCGTATCTTCTTATAAGTTCTATTGCAACCAAGTTTTCCAATTGCGCTGTATCAGAATCCATCACAAGAAGTCCCAAAAGCCCTGTGTCCATAAAATAATACTTTGGTGACGTTTCTTTATCTACCAGCTTTGCTGCATAATTCTGAACAGAGAACAAAAGATATGCTTCCATCATATATCCGACATAGTTTATGACCGTTTGCTTCCCGATCCCTGTCCCGGCACTTTTAAGAATGCCCGCAAGTCTGCTGAATGAGATTGGCTTCATTACAGACTCAGCAAGCTTTTTCAGTATCAATCTAACTGCAAAGTCGTTGGTAATACTATTTCTTGTCAGGATATCACCGATATAAATAGTCTGATAAATGCTATTCAAATAATTTCTTTTGTTCCGTATATCTACAAGTTCCGGAAACGCGCCGTACCTGACATATTGTTCATATATTCTGTTTATCTCCGCTTTTTCAGATGTACTGAGAACCTGAAGATAATCTTTCTCATTGCCAAGCGCATGCAGATACTCAGTAAAAGCGTACGGAAATATTTGGACGATCATAAATCTTCCGCCAAGCGTGGATGCGATCTCATGACTCAACATCTTACTGTTGCTTCCTGTGATGTTGACTTTATATTTCATGTCTGCGAGTCGACGAACAAACTTCGCCCAGCCTTCTACATTCTGAACCTCGTCCAAAAAAACATATGGCTTATTACCCCCGGCCATCTCAAGACCAATTTCCAGAATGACATTAAGATCCTCCGCCGTCACTTCCAAAAGACGCTCATCTTCAAAATTGACATAAAGAATCTCACACAACGGAATGCCCGCCTCCTCTAGGTTCTTTACCTGCTGATACATCATATAGGATTTTCCCGTTCGTCTGATTCCAATGAAGCAGTAATTGATATTTTCTTCCAGGTCGAAATCACGTCTGATTACCGGATTATTCAAATAAATCTCTTTTTGATCTATGATCACCTGTTTCATATAATCTCTGTTCATAGCGCCTCCGTTCTGCACACAAGACAATTTTACATCTCATTTGTTCTATTGGCAATACATTTAATAAATATTTTTGTCTCGCAACCAGAACATTAGTATGCCCTCAGTTTAACTATTCTATACTGTATACTCCTCTCTCAACTGTAAGCGCATAGTTGGTTCTTTACTCATATCCAATGGCACATACACGCGGACTACATCCAGATCCTGCAAAGGGGAATTATCCGGCGGATATTCCCGCATGGATCATCGATCAGCCATGGTTCGTTGATGTATAGAGGTGCTTCATCATTTGGGATTGAGTATGGATCTATATTGTGGTGTTGACGCACTTGCTTCTGCCCTCCAAAATAATTTTCTGTCCTTACTCAATAAATGTCTTCTCCGCAACCGCTACCCTGTACTCCGAATTCTTCTCCAAAAAAATTGACAACAGGCGCTCTGCCAGAAACCCTACATACCGATTCTGATAAACATCCTCCCGCTGCCCGATCTTACTTTCACAATACTCCAATATCGGGAAGATAAACTCGCAATACCGGTGGAATATTTCTCTCTTCATGATAAACATATTATAAGCAAAATAATATATGCCATCCTGCACCTGCTCCACTGCCTGTGCATATTCCGGTGTCAGCTCATGAATTGCCTGCATAAAAATATGCCAATCCTCTGCATGATGATCCTTTGCATATTGCTGCTTTACACTGTCAAAATTAATAATGGGCTCTGTAACAACCACATCTATTCCACCGTCAATTATCTTCTCTATTTGTCGGTCGTTCAGTTGGAAGCGCCTGCGATAATGGGAAAATCCAATATAATCAGCATAATCATTCTTCCAAGCCCAATAGATTCCCGTTAATTCACAATATTGTCTATTCTTATGAGATATATTACCCTCTCCGACAGAATCCCTCACCGGATACATTATTTTGTCGGTAAGCGCTGCGCCCACCTGTATTGGAATTTCATACTCTTCCTCTGGAATTTCACGCGAGAGTGCTCTGTCATATATACTATGCACCACATATAAATGCAGCCTGTCTGTAAAATCATCCAACAGATAGGAAGCCTTTCCAGTCAATAATCCATTAGCACAACTCCAATTGCCCCGGATAAAAGTCCATTCATCCCCATCGAACGAAATAGGTATTAACTTCTCAAATCCGGCATTCCGTAAATCTTTCTCCGCCTCCGGTATATATTTTCCATTCATGGCAAGCAAAATAAGGGATGATTTATACTGTTCTGCCGAAGTAATGTCATACACATACAAACCGTCCACCGTCTCTGCATTATCGGACATGCTTCTCACAATAAAGCACTCCAAATGCAGATTGTATGGAGCTTCTGTTAAGCACTTCCTAAGTGCTCTTCCCATAGTGCCAGCGCCATAGATAGCAATGCTGTCTGCATTAAAGATTGTCTGGATTGTTTTGTTCCAGTACTTAAGCTTACGCTCCATACCATGCCCCCTTTACATTTGTGCGATTAATTTCAAACATCTTTCCCTTTCCACTCAACAATAATTTCTGAAAAAATCACTGAGTTACTGCATATAATACAGTTTCTGTTGCATCGTTCGCATAATGTCTTATGTACAACTTATATTCTGGAATTAACTTTTTTATATAAAGCGGAATTTCAACCAAATCCTCAGGTTTATGATAGATGCAAATTGCTAATTTGGGGCGATCCCTACATATTACTCCTTTTGCACCCTTTAATGACTCTAACTCAGCACCCTCTACATCCATTTTTATCATAGTAACACGCTCACTAAAGGGAACTATATCATCCAACGCAACAGTATCAACTGAAATTTCACCACTGCCCTTTGTCAAAAAAGAACCTGATGGTCCATTTGCAGAAAATAACAGTTTTGTTTTTTTACTCCAAGAACCACATGGAATAAGTTCTGCTTCGTCAAAAGAATTCATATTCTTTTTCTCAATACAAGCTGCATAATTAATAGGATCCGGTTCTAGTGCATATACTTTTTTCAATTTACCTTTGCAGATGTCTCGATATTTGAGCGCTGTTGATAAATCATAACTCCCTGCGTCAATCATAACTTCTTCATCTGCCAATTCAACTATATTTTTCTCAAAGTACTGTTCTGTTGATTCTCTATAACAGTTAGGGCACATAAAAATATTCTTTTCCTGCATCCCCCTTTCTTTTAATTCATACAAAATCTGATCCTGCCCCAGTAAAGGCATGATAATGATTGCAGCCTCCTGCATAGATATTAGATTTTCCGGTGAAAAACAAGGTTTTCCTATATATTCTTTTGCTTGCTTTTCAACATCTTTGTCACTGAATCCAATCAGATTTTCATCAAATACTATCCGAATCAAATTTAAGAACTTTGTCGTATTTTCTCCCACTCCATAGATTATTATCCCATTAGTTTGTGGTATTGAAGAGAAAAATTTTTTCATACGATTATATTGTGACTCACCCAACTCTGGACTGCTAATTTTTAGAATGTTCCCAATGTATATGTCATCTTCTGTAAGGAAATAACCTATGCGGTTTAAATATATCTGCCGAGATATTTCATCTTCAAGCAATGAGTATACTTGCTTTAGTTCTTCTATATGTTCCATATTAGCGTCACCTCACCCTTAATTTGCTTTAATGCTATAAAATTTCAAATAGAATTAATATTAACTTGACATCCTTGTTTCCTAATCAATATAGCGATATTCTCTAGCTCCATCCCCGATACCGCTTCTATAGGAATACTCTCTTTATTCAAACTCTGATATTTTATTTCACCCAACATATGTGTTGCAAATATTTCTATCGGAATATCCTTATGCTGACTCAAAAATGACATGATTGCTTCCGCATTTTCGGTTTGAAAAGTAAACTCTTTATTTATGGGAAGGCGAAACAAAATGTTTTTTTCATTGCCGCAAAGCTGATTTATATTCTCATAATATATATTTATATCTCCTCCTAGTATTTCTTTACATTTATCCGGCAATAATATTTTCACATCCACAATATACAAATCAATCATATTGATAAATGGATACCAAATTTCTTTAGGGACTTGTAAAGCCGTTTCCACAGCAATAGAAATGCCTTCTTTCCTAAGTTTATACAAAACATCTTTTAATTTTTCTAAATGTAAGAGTGGCTCACCTCCAGAAAATGTTATTCCTCCGTCCTTTCCATAAAATACTCGATCTTTCATAAGTTCATCAAGCAACTCATCCTCATTATACAATCTGCCATAAATTCCCGTGTGTCCATCTTTTTCATATGTTTGCCGTTCAAATGAAATATTTTCAGGATTTGCACACCATGGGCATCGCAAATTGCATCCTTTTAAAAAGACCGTCGTCCGAATCCCCGGGCCATCATGAAAACACATTCGTTGTATGTTTGTTACCAGTATTTTACTATCTGATTTACTCATATTAATCTCTTTTCACTTGCAAGAGCCCGCTGAATCAATACTTCTTTATAATCCTCAGTGAGGTCATTAAAATATGCACTAAATCCCCACACACGCACAATAAGATTAGGAAATTTATCAGGATTTTTCTTTGCTTCGATCAAATCCTTGCTACTAACTACATTCATCTGCATTTCAAAAAAACCTGTTTGAATAGAACCATTTAAAAATAATAAAAATTTTTCCTGATTTCTATTTATGAAATCCGGATTAATCATCAGGTCAATTACATTTCCATTAAACCTATTATCCCCATAGTCCAATTTTGCTGCAAAATTTGTAATTTCTGTGAATGCCAAATTGCCTTCGTTCGAAATATGAACAACAAATGGAGCTCCTTCTTTTCTACCGTCGAATGATGCTGCAAACCCACGAGCTGCTTCCATATATGCAGATCCACTCAAACCGATTTTAATCTTTTTCTCTATGCCATCTTCAACATAGTTTAATTTATCAGAAACAAAATCCATTATTTTCTGTGTCAATGCAATCACTTTTTTGTCATCTTTACCATAATAGGATTCCGTATCCTTCAACAATGAAAGTGCGTCTTCATCCTCTGCATAATCTGATGTAATCATACGTTTTACATCATATAAAGTATATACCTTTTCATCAAATACATACTTTTTAATGTTAAGTAATGAGTTAATAGTATTTCCCATTGCCACAGAAGTAATACCTAAATTATTATATAAAGCACCTCCCTGAGAAACATCTTTTCCGCTCTCATAACAACCATATGTGAATACTGAAAGCAATACATCTCTAGTTGGAATATGACTTTTTATAACACGTTTTACCGCTTTTAAATTTCTCTCCAGATAAAAAAAATATCTGTCAATTAATTGATCAAAATCCCGAACAAGTTCCAAGTTATCTCTTTTAAATAAGTTGTCCAACGCACGCAAATAATTAAGTGGCGTGTGATTATTATTTCCAACGCTTTTGCCACCAATCAGGGGCTCCCAACAAGCAGATGTTGTATATTTATATGCATCTTCTTCATTTATGCCAAATTCCAATAAACACGGAATAATAACTTCATCATTCGCTAAGATTGGCGTTCCTAAACCTGTTGATATACATTCTACTGCTAATTTCAATAAATCTTCCGGTGTATTTCCGTTTACCCGAAGCATACATTTAGGATCAGGTTGGTGAACATTTCTAATAGCCTTAATAAATATGTGAGTTCATTACAAATATATTCATGTTTCGAATTACTTCTACCCAATACAAATATTTGTCCCGTATCGCCCATTAATACACTACTTTTGTATTGATATTTTTCGTGTAATATTTGCAATAAATCCTCTAGACATTTTAATGCTTCTTCACATGTTATAATCCCTTCTTTAATATCGTTTTCATAATAGGGAAATAAAATGTCGTCCCATGCACCGAGCCCAACAAGCCGATGATCTGTTTGCCAAAATATTTGATTCAAAAACAACATTCTTTGTATTGCTTCCTCAAAGTGCTCTGCCGGCCTTTCTTTGATAGATGTAAACCACAAAATTTTTTCATCTTGTTGCTTTTTCCCATGTAAATAATCTGCAATCCGATCGGCTAATATACACATATTATCGCAAACTTTATTATAACTATTCTGGAAATCAGTCTGCGGAATAGCATATTTTAAATCTTTAATTCCCGTTTTCAACACTTTATCATAAGCCGGTGTTATATTTTCCCACCGAAACCCAAAAGAAGTATCCATTACATAATCAGAATCAATACAATAAAAAATCGGGCATTTGAACTGCCAGATATTTTAGCATTCCGGCATATCAATTCAAATACCTCATCATAAGATTTTCTTATCTGTCCTTCCATAAAATCATCCGGCACATTACGGCTTTCTGAATTCATACAACACCCTTCTTTCCAATTATCTAAAACTCGTACACGGCATCTTTTAAGCAAAGCGTTGCTATCTTACAATTTTTATTTACTAAATATCTGGTTATAGCTGCGTAATCAAAGATAGGCGATATACATATGATATCCACATCCGACATATTAATCATATCTTTCATCAAGCAGACAGGAATGCCTTCTATTTCTCTGATTCCCTCTGCGTTCTCATCAGCAAACCACTTTACATTTATTTCTGATTCCTTCAATTCGTCATATAATATACGTCCGATTTCACCTGCATCTACAATTGCAATTGTCTCATAACCACATTCTCGAAAGTAATCTGCAAATGTCTTCTTATGATTGCGATTTTCCAACCACCTTTTTAATGTAATGATAATATCCTTGTTACTATTTGGATTTTGAAATTCCATGCCGTTAATCCTTTTCTATTAATAAACAATTTTACTCTCAGAAATATTTTTACTCTTTAAAAAACTAATTACCGCTTCTACCATGCGATGATCAAAAACTGCAATGACTATATAATCATAATTTGTGCTCATGATTTCTTCTGGAGATTTTATGTTTCTACCATCACCTATATAACGTTCCCATGCACCATCAACCCATAAGACAATATTGCCATAATTTTGAGAACAGAATTGGTGCTGGTACAATTTTCCCAAATTTCCCGCACCATATAAAATAATATTTGCTCCCTTTACAACCTTCCCAAAAGGAAAAACGCGCGTATACATATCAAAAGCATTAGGATCAGATATATATATCATCAGTCTAAGATACCATTCTAATTGCGGACGCATCAGATTGTAGTAAGGTGTCGCTCTCATTTTATTACCAATATCCTCGTACAAAATTAAACAATTCTTATAATAATCGAACTTTCTTGTATGTGTAACAGACTCCCCCCTATAAATATAGTGATAACGGCATTCTTTACTAATTACAATTTTCTTACTATGCAAAAGACACGGAAACACTATTGCCGCATCTTCGCCTTCCACTATACATTCGTTGGTCGCGTTCATAATGGGGAGTACCACCTCCCGTTTAATACACTTTGTCCATAAAAAAGGATTAATACCAAGTTCACATACTCCTGAGCCCTGCATGATATGTGGATATATATCAATTAATTCTTGCCCAGAATATATTCCTTCCGGCACCTTGTTGACTTTCTCAATCTCCCATGATAAATACTTCTCGGCATACCCGGTAATCACCATGTCTGGCGAATGCTCATTGATGCAGTCAACAAACAGCATCAAATAATCATCGTCTACATCATCATCCACATCAACAAAGCACACATATTCTCCCTTTGACGCATTGACCGCATAATTCCGCGCTTTTACCACTCCGCCATGTTCACTAAAAAGAAATTTAATCCTGCTGTCATCCCTGCTATGTTTTTCGCATATGGAACGCGTACCATCTGAAGATCCGTCATCTACTATGATAAGCTCAAAGTCTTCGTATGTCTGTTTTAATAGAGCCGACACCATATGCTCAATATATTTTTCCCCATTATATACCGGCATAATTACAGAAAGCATTGGATTCATTCATTTTACCTGT
This sequence comes from Lachnospiraceae bacterium, assembly GCA_017476665.1. Classification (GTDB taxonomy): domain Bacteria; phylum Bacillota; class Clostridia; order Lachnospirales; family Lachnospiraceae; genus Acetatifactor. The sequence goes on from JAFUZJ010000040.1 coordinate 28,805, forward strand.
TCTTTCAGATTTTTTAATACATCAATACCTGTTATTTTCTGAAACCCGCCATCATCATATCCACATTCCAAAAGTTTCTTTATAAACTCAATGGTAAATTTCGTATATGTAATAAAATCTTTATCTGGGAGCATTCCTCTTTCTTCCAGAAGGCATCCAATATCTGTCTCATAATCCTCTGATGAGATTATAATAAAATTATCTTCTGCATCATCTATCCCACATATAGAAATGTCGTTAATTGTGTGCCCTATCTTATTTGTATCGGAATCTATTACGTATTTAACTTTAATTCCGTTATTTACCAAAAATTCACAGAACATATTACCTATATACCCGGCTCCCCAAATATTGATTTCATTCTCTCCCTGCACAATTGCAGCAATAATTGGTTTAAATTCTTTATTGACAACTTTTCTCTTCAATAGATTGCGGGAAAAAACTTTTCTGAATTCATCAGCATAATAATCCTCTACATTTACGGGCAAGAATATTTTCATTTCACTAACATATTTTTTTGATACTAGATATTGTTCTGCTACGCATTTTATTGATGAGCTTACACCGTATGTATCATAGTAAACAACAATATCATCGCACCAATAAAGCTTCCTTCCGCTTTTATAGATCCTCAATATCCAATCGTAATCTGCACAAATAGAGTACTCCGGATCAAAATCGCCATATTGGGTATATAATGTTGCTTTTGCAAAAGTCGCCTGGTGTGGAAAATGAGCATCCAGATAAATTGAAATATTTTCCCCAGGCAGGTAAGTATTACACACTTTCCCGTCACTCATTACTTTGGCAATAATCACATCTACATCTGTATGCTCACTGAATCTTTTCTGGATAGTTGCAAGTACATTCGCATCATAATAATAGTCATTCCCATTTAAAAAGTGTACGATATCGCCGGAAACCCTCTTTAAGCCCTTGTTCATTGCGTCATAAATACCATCATCAGGCTCAGAAATAAAATATGCCAATCTGTCACGGTACTTATCAATTATTTCTACCGTCCCATCAGTAGATCCACCATCTATTATGATATATTCATAGTTTTTATATTTTTGGCTTAAAACACTTAATATTGTCCTCTCTATGGTTGCCCTGCAATTATATGTCACGGTAATTATTGATATTTTCATACCACTCTGCCTCCGTAAGTTTACCATGCTCTGGCAGTTAATATAAAATAATCCTCTAAATATACTTTTTGGTATTTCTCTAAAACAGAAACCACATCCCACTGCCCATTATATAGCGCCAGTATGACAATTATATTTTCTTGACTCAGAACTTCTTCCGGCCGATATATTATGTATTTATCGTATGTACCTTGCCTATTACTATCGATCATGCCTTTGACCACAATATTATCCCAAAAAGCTGAAAGCATTTCTAATACAGATCTACTTAACTTTCCTGTACCCCAAACATAAAAAGCTTTTTTTTGCAGAATTGCTTTATTTATTTTATCATTAATACTACATATATACCATAATTTTAGTGCAACTTGCCGTTCCTCAGAAAAAAGATTTCTATTCTGCTTAAAAAAATCAATAATGGGGCTATATTGCCTTAATACCTCCGTAATAGTTGGACGCTCCTTGCTCTTAAAATACTTATAATCCTGTATGACATATCTATAATAGTTGATAATCTCTTCTCTAATTATAGCGGGTGAATGATGCTGTTCGCTTGCCACATAACCTTGGTTGCGTATATCTTCTGCACGTCCTTTATGAATATCCTCCATAATCCTGATCAAACCATTTGCGATACTGTCTGCCTGTATTCCTTCCGTTAAATAGCCATTTTCACCATCACGTATTACTTCAGGAATCCCTCCAACCGGAGTTGAAAGAACGATCAAACCATTCGTCATTGCCTCTGATATTACATTGGGATAAGACTCCCTGCAGCTTCCGCAAATTAATATATCTCCATTTTGATAAACGGATGCCATATCGCTTTGAAAGCCCATGATAAATATATTGGAGGATAATTGATTCTCTATAATGTAATTTTTACACTGAGAAGCATATGCCCCTTCTGCATAACCGTATAATAACAGCTTTCCGTGAAATCCCACCAATAATGCTTTATGAAACCCTTTTATTACTTCCAACTGATTCTTTCCCGCATAAATTGATCCAACACATAAACAGTTTAATTCATTTGAAAATCTATTTTTTTTCTTCAATGGTGCATTGGCGACAGCGGTGCGAATGCAAGCGTAATCCGTATGCCAAAATTCCTGCCATTGTTTCGCCCAATAGACAGAATCGCATATGTGATAATGTGCAAATATATTCATATACTTAATTTTAAAGAAATCCTTTGATAATGGATAAATATTCATGATGTGTGGAATATCCAATTCCCTACTGATTAATTCTGCCATTGGATTTAATTGGACAGAATGGATTAAATCCGGACTATATGCTTGGACACGCGCCTTTACTTCCTCATAGAAATCACTCAAACAAATTAAATCAATATCTTCAGGTTGCGAAGATAATTGAAAGCAGGCAGAATGTACTTCTATATTTCTGTTTGTCAAAACCTGGCGATAACCTTCGTCCAAAGTATTTCCATGATAATCAGAAATAAATATTTGAATACTATTTCCTGCTGCTCGAACCAGCTTTGCTTGCTCAAGCAGCGTATGCACCGCCCCTCCATATGACTCCCCGTAATCCAAAAAATATATTATCTTATACATTCTTCAATCCCATTGTTTTATCTATTTTCCATACATTATCTTATTTAACCGGAGCATTTTAACAAAATCCTCAAAATTCTTTTCCTGTCCGGCATTAATTCTTGGAATATAACCATTTGTATACTCACTATCAACAAGACCGGCGAAAGCTGCATATATTTTAGTATATCCACACTCTACAGCAATTTTCACAGTATCATCGGTAAAATCGCACTTTTGCCCAAATGGATACGAAAACACTTCTATTTTCCTGCCAATAATCCTTTCAATTTCTTCTTTTGATTGCTTTATCTCCCATTCTTGTTCTTCAAGTGTTTCATATGCCAAACAACTGTGTGTTACTGTGTGCCCACCTATCGTAATAAATGGTGATCCCGCCAGCTGCCTAAGTTGTGAACTGCTAAGCGAATGACAATACGATCTTTCTTCTATGCGCCCTAGCTTTTTTGACAACTGATGCAAGTAAATATTCCTTTCCTCGCAAGTCATTTTTTTTACATGGGGATGCAGCAAATAACATGCTCTGATTTTGTCCTCACGTGTCATAATGGGTATATGCATGTTAAATTCATTTAACACTTTATTGTTCCTCGTCCCAAAGATAATTCTCTCTAGTTCATCCCACCAAAATTCATCTGTAGTATCTATATTTCCAGTACTTACAAAAACCGTTGCCGGAATACTGTATTTATCAATTATTGGTAACACATTGGTATATGCATCTTCATATCCGTCATCAAATGTTATTATTACGGCATCATTATCCATTGGATAATTCCAATGGTCTTCTGCCCGCAATATCGTATAATTATTCTTCAAGTAATTTATTTCTTGCTCAAATAACGTAGGTTTCACTGCCAAATTCCATGTATCTAACGGTATGTCTACAACTCTATGGTAGCATAACGCAAAAATCATTTTTTCCCCAGGATATTCTCGCTCAAATTTTCCTTTCGCTTTCATCTCCAGAATGTTCTGTTCCTCTACACAAATATAATTTGTTATATCATTCTCTTCTAATATCTGAACTATCTCTTTTTGAATTTCAGAATGAACTCCTATTATAATTCCCTCGCCTTTAGCTTTTTGTTTTTTATACCCATCAAAGGCGAGTACAGGCACCCCTAGCATTTCCTGCAATTTCTTTATCTTTGATACTATGAAACCTTCCAACTCTATTCCCAACTCATCTAAATAAGCCCTTATTATTCTGCCATATACCCCTGCCCCATAACAGTATACTTTATCATTTGATTGACAAAAATCAACTATTTCCTCTATTCCCATCATCATTTCCTCGCAAATATTCCTATAATGATTGCGTATGCCGGATCTTCTATATCCAAAAGAGCTTTATCTACCTCTTCAACAGCTATTCCTTGTACAAAGGCTGTTGCTGCCATCGCATTACCGAATGCCTTCACTTGAACATTCCCTTCCCCAAATACATCCTGCATCATCATTTCTGCAGAACGATATGTAAATCGCCAATAATCTCCCCATCTATCCATATCATATTGGGAAACCTGTGAAATATTACCCGCAACAGTTGCCAATAACACTCCACCGCTTTTTAACAAATTATATGCACCTTTAATTGCCTTGCGCACATCATAAATAAAATTAAAAGTCTGTGTACAGACAAAACAATCATACATGTCCGAAGGTATTGATCCGTCAACCGTCAAATCCATTCCCTTCTGGAAATCCAAAATGTCCTTTTCAGCATTTTCAAAGTATTTATCTGTATAATATATCTCTCCAACTTCAAGTGTTTTATTTACACCATTTAAGCTCTTGATATTTTCCTCTAGAAACTTTTCAATATAATATCTATCTATCGGCATTCCTCTATCCAAGCCAAACACTCTGCTAACCGGATCAATTCTTTCCAAAAAACGTCGAGGATCAGCTACATTGAGCTCTCTTTCAAATTTTAGAATATCGTCATTATTTATATAAATAATTTCATTATTGTACTGTGGCAAATAGTAATTCAGAGATTTTTTAACGCTTTCCCAATATTGGCAATCCATTGCTACATATATAATACAGTCTCCTATATGATTTGAAATTTCAGATATCATTTTTACAGGAATACCCTCTATATATTTCTTTGTATTCTTATTATCAGAAACAATAAAGAAACAAATATTCTCATTTATTTTTTTCAGGTAGCGCATTGTAATTTGTCCATATTTCCCCGCTCCATATATAGCTACTCTTTGCATATGCCTCTCCTTAATATTCATGGCATGTTTTTCTACATATAATCTATCACCCGTATATAGTTTCTAAATCCATTTCTCTTTAATTCTTCAACCATTCCATCTGCATATACTTTTGTCGCTGCAACAACAACAATCGCTTTATCTTTAAGATGTTTTAACTCAGCTAATTCATGCACCGTATTTCCTATTAGATATTTCTCTCCCTCCAGTTGGGTGACCGCCACTATAAATTCATCAATGTGCTCTCTTCCAAATAGTCTTATTACATCTCTTGCGACTTCACCAGCGCCATAAACAATAATATCAGAATGCCTCTGAATTTTTTCGTAAAAACAATCTGGCAATTCCTTGCATATTTTCATTCCGCTAGCTGAAACATTAAATATTTCTTTCATAATCAAATAATCAATACGATAATCTGCTTGAACTATCGCAGGATGTTTTACAGGGAATTCTATATTATATGTTTGTTGTGTGGAATAAAACAAACGATCCCCTTTAGATATAGAAGTTGTATGCGTTGCGTGATTGTCAAACCCTAAATACGCTACAAGATTTGTTTGAGGATATATATGAAGTCCCTTATTTATAAAAGAAAGGAACGAAAACTGATAATCCCATGCTGTTCTGTCTTTTTTCTCATATGCAATTTGAAAATGCTTTTTCCAAAATTTGACAAATTCAGGCTCTAGCATAAAAGACAGAAAAACTTCCGATGTCCTCGAATTCGAAAAAGCTTTTATATCAAAATCATATTGATCCCATACTCTCTTCCAAGTTGCCCACCCCCATGTATTATTATAATGAGTGAAATAATAGTCCGCATTATTGTCACTTTCAAATTCAAAATTCATACCTGAAACAGAAAACACTCTTTCATCATTCTTATATTTCTCAAGCATTTCCTGACAGAACTCAAAAAAACTAGCAGAAGGTACACAATCATCTTCTATGATAATAGCTCTGTCAACATGCGAAAAAACCCATGAAAATCCAGATGCCGGCCGAATACCGCATCCCATATTATAATCAGCGTAATTCCGAAATACTTCGCAATCCCAGTCAACATTTTCTACTATTTTCCTACATTCATCACAGAGGACTCTATCATCTTGGTGATCCTCGCGTGGTCCATCTGCAATAATAAATAATTTTTGGGGTCTTGCATTCCGTATACTCTCAAAACTTCTTTTTACACAATCTGGCCTATTAAATATTACATAAACAACTGGTGTATACAATTCTATAATTGTACTCTCAGTAAGCATTCTTCTCATCCTTTATTTATTAATCCGATCTTGTCTTCAGCCTCTATATGTTATAGCTACTCTTGTTTTTACATACATCACATTATTTGTATGCTACAATAAGGCAATTGCTTTCTCCTGTTGCTACTCCTCCAATCCTTGAAAGTTCGTCAAATAGTTCCTCACTTAATTCATTTCCCAATTTTTCCCATGATTTAGGCCATATCTCCTGAATACATTCAACTGAATATACAAAAAATCCTGCTGCCTTAAATAGATTGCCAAGAGTTAAGCAATTCCATGTATACAAATGATTATTTACCTCACTTCTGATATACTCTGTCTCACATGATTCATTGGGAACATAAAATACTATTTTCCCGCCAGTCTTTAATACTCTATATAATTTACGCAACTCATCCAGCGATCTTTCTACATGTTCTAACACATGCGTTGATATAATAACATCAGCATATTCTTCCTCTATTTCATCCGCTGTTCTAACCGATTTAATCCCATATTGCTTTGCGTAATTTCTTGCTATATCATTAATCTCTATACCTATTTTTTCATTATTTGCAAATTCATTCAACAAATAACCACCAGCAGATCCAAATTCTACTAACGTATCTGTTTGTTTTACATATGGTTTGAACAGTCTGTAGCTTACTTTAGCCCCAAATTTTCCCATAGGCATCTGCCACTTAAAATACTCTTCATCATAATAATTTTCACCTCCACCGAAATCAATTTGTTCCACAGACAGAAAATTAATCACGTTTTCCTCTAAAAGCTGACATTTTATTTCCATTTCTCTATTGCTACATATAACTATCGTGTTATTAGGTAAGTTATTGTTTTTATACTCTTCTAAAGAAATAACTAAAAGATTATTTGATTTTTCTCCTACTTTAGAAGGATCATTATCAATAAATCCTTTTATACATATACCATACTGTTTTAACTTGAATGCACACATTTTACCAGTATCGCCACATCCAAAAATATAAACTTCTCTGGTTTTTAAATACTTTAACCAATTTATTTCTTTACTTATATACATCTTGTCACCTCCAATTTATATTCTGCTCACACCTTAATTTCTTTCCACGAATCAATCACATAAAAATCAGAATATCTTGATTCATTAGAGAAATAGTCTTTTACTAACTTCCCGTTCTCATATACATAAATATTTTCAAGGGTTATTCCTTCATATTTCTTATCCAAGAAATACTTGAGATAGCTTATCTTTTCAGGGTTAAATCCCATATATCGTACCGCTGCCACATCTGTAGCTAGCAAATTCTCCCCAGCTATTATAGTATTGGCATTTTTACTCGTAGGACAAAAAGGTCCTTGTCCTTCACCAGCAACAATACCGTCAATAACAGTAAAGTATCTTCTATCCTTCTTTTTCATTCCTTGATAGAGATCACCGACCATCCTCCAGATAGTGTCATTACCAGGCCATGCTCCTCTATGTTTTACTTTTGCTTTCTGACCTGCTTCATATGCTTCCTTACTCGGATACTCATCACCATGAATCTCAGGATAGCCCACTTGCCAATGAACTAATTGGTTTTTATTTGAAATTGAACCAACTAGCCCTTTGAGATTAAGAGTCGCTCCTACCTTTTGATGTGTCTTCAGTTTTGGGATAGAAATATACACATCTGCATTATATAAACTTCTTGCATATGTATATAGTTGTGTTTCCCCCGTATGAGAAGCTATCGTATCCTCCCTCTCATCAAAAACACCACGAAATCTGGTAGGATCAATTCCATACAGAAGCGAATCTTTACCAAGATTAACTTCAACTTTTCCAGCCGGATCTCCCGCTTGTTGAACCATCAAATTCTTTTTCCCATAATTCTTAAGATCATCACAAATCAATGGTCTTAGGTCGATTATCTGTACAGGAACATCGTATTTTCCCTTTATCTTCTCTATCTCGGTGAACTCCATCAACTCCTTAAAATCAGCATCAATAGAGGGATTATCACCTATTATTATTTCACCCTTTCCGTTCAATGCCTCTGCCACAAAGTCAGTAACTGCTTCAATTACATGAGGATGTGTTATCACACAATACAAAGTATCTTTATGCGGACATGACTCTCTCCACCTTGATGCAACCCAATTGGGTTTTATAAAAACCTTATCCCCTGGATGTATTACTCTCCCTAGCGGATTTTCTTTTGAATATCCAAGATCGGAAAAGCATTTCTGCAAAGCTTCCCTCACAATATCTACCCTATAATTGTCGGCATGCTCTATGGCAACTTTTTGCATTAGCCTATCCCTCCTCAAGCAAATCTAAATATCTTTCCAAACACCAAACCATCCACTTCTGATCTCCAGTCATATTGTCTGTGCAATGTGGAATGAATTCAGATCTTTGAGGTCCATTCCATTTAGCAAACCACTCATTTACTGGACGTGGCATCGGTATTTTAGCAGGAAGTTCAACTTCTGGATACATATCTCTAAACAACTCTCTAACAATATATTTCGTGTCTCCTGAGCGAATACGATCATAATCAATCGGCACATCTAAATATGTTTTTGAATATGGTCCTACAAATTCTATTCCTGCCGCTTTACAGGCATTGGTGTACGTTCCCAGAGCTTCTTGTCTAAAATATTTGTTAATGAAAACGTGACCATCAATATGTCCATCATTTTCAAATTCTTTATAGGGATCCAACAAGAGTTCTGCATCTTTTAACACTTTGTAGGGCATAATATATGTATACCTATCAACGAATTCTGCATACAACCAGTCCTTGGCCAATAAACCATTCATACCGCCATATATAATATCCGCGTTTTCACCAAAAATGAACTTTGACTTTCCATCGGTTAATGCCTTTCTGGCAGCCAGATAAATCTGAGCTTCTATTGAATGAATAGGTGCTCCTTTATGCCTCATACAGATATCTGCGGCATCAACAATATCTTCCCAACAAATATCTATCACGTCATGATCAAGCCTATTTAAATCTGCCCAGCGTCCAGCGGCATCAGACTCGTCTGTAACTTCAATACCGGGAACAATACAACGAAATGTATAAGCCTTTGTTCCTTCAGGAACAAGTTTAGCAAGAATTGCTGAATCAATGCCTCCACTTAATGCTAAGGCAGCCATACCGTCTCTGCATGCTTCATCTACAACCGCTTTTAAACCCGCATACAAAGACTTAGCATCTTTGACAGGTCTTCTATCAAACCCTATATCAACAATTTCTGGAGTTTTATTTACACTAAATGTATTTTTAGTGTCATACACATATCTATACATCAGGTATGAATTCATACAAAATTTCTTATTAACCATTATTTTCACCATTATGATTTACTTCTCTTTTTTCTTCCATTGTCCATCCTCGAACAGCCTTTAATGCTTCTGCAATCTTAGTGCTAGATATTCCCTTTGTATAAGGGAAATACACAATCCTAATGTCTTCCTTAGCAAATTCCTCTTCATACTTTTTCCACTTGTCTGTTTCATACCAATCATCACCCACAAAGAGCATGGTAGCACCAAGTTCCTTGCACGCCTTAAGTTTATCCATATTATATTGAGGGACTGCCGCATCTACATACTTGCATGAACGTACAATTTCAATACGATCTTCAAACGGAATCATCGCGCTTTTGCCCTTGTACTGAACTAATTCATCAACTGTAACACCTACAACCAGCTTATCACACATACCTTTTGCATTTTTCAGAAGGTTTAAATGACCAATATGAAACAAATCATATACTCCTGTAGTATAACCAATAACCATTTTTTTCTCCATATTTATCAATCTTCGCGTATAGCATCTTTTTTTACTATTTCCTTAATTCTATTTCCTGCACCATTTATTGGTCGGTAAATCATGTCTTCAACAATGGCAATTCTTTTTTCTTTCAGTGGATCTTCTCCCTTTTGAAGCATTGCCAATGTCTGCTCCAGTTCTTCAAAATTATAAACCCAATAATAGCCCTCGGCCATTTTTCTCCCCGCTTCTGTAAATAAATCTACTCTATGACAATAAATAATAGGCTTACCAGTCAACAAATATTCAGCCATCAGCGAAGTCATGTCTGTGATAAAGCAATCCACCTCATCAAATGTATTTAAATAATCTTTTTCCCAGTCTATTCTCGCATTTGAACAATTCTCATATTTTCTTTTGTAAATATCTGCGTCGTCTTTTGATAATTCCCCTGTTGCTTCCCATTCCAGAAACGCTTGTGGATGAGGTCGAAAAATCAATTGAAAGTTACTGTTATCAGCACAATATTCTAGTAATTTATCCTTGTATTCAAAAAAGAAACAATTATTCTCATCCGTGCACCAACGGGGAGTCCATAATGCCGTATACATTTTATGTTCAGGTTTAAAATCACGCTTTCTTATCAAATCATTCCTAGGATTACCCGATAATACTACCTCTGATGTTATATTATGTATTTCGTTTAGCCAAGACAAAATATCTGAATAATGTAATGGATCAAACGCAAATATATATCTAGTGGCGCGAAGAAATGTCTCGTTATAAACGCCCTTGTAAAACAATTCTCCTCCTGCAATTTGATATCCATAAGTCACAAAGCAAATTTTAGCATATTTTGATACAATCCAACTTTTATACTTTTTAGGTCGCGTCACATCATATGCAGTCTGAAAAAAAACATAATCCGGCTTCAATGTTCTGGGATCAACCCATTCTGCACTTTCATAATTGTACCCACATATACAATCATAGTATGCCCAATATTCTTCAGCACCCTCGCTCTCATAAACATCATGTGCAAAGTCCAAATCAGGCAGTTGTTTCTTGTTAGGAATCGCCAATATCTTAACATCAAATTTTTCATCTTCTTTAAATGCTTGATAGACTGTTTTTAATGAATTCCAAATTTGTGGTCTGTGGCAAATGAATAAAACATTTATCTTCTCACCCAAAATTTTTTTTAGCCTAAGACGATTATTAATCATCTCTTCAGCCAAAATAACGCTTTCTTCTTCTAAGTATTTTTCTATTTTAGTAATATCGCCCATATACAACTCCCAATACGTTATTGCAAACCCGTTTAGTTGTGCAAAAATCATCACAAAAAACAATTTTGTATTTCACAAAAACCCATCCTATATATTCTCAATATAATATTTCAAACTATCCCATTGTGTTTCTCTTATTATATTTGAACAGTTTTCATCTGCAATAACAATAACATCTTTCCTACATATTTTCCCATCTACCCCTATGACAAAATCCATCTCTGTTAATCCCTCTGCATTTTCCAAAGAAATATAAACCTCATCTTGATCCCATTTGCAAATACACCAGCTTATATTACTCTCCGGAACTCTCATAACAACGCTCTGTGCTTTGGTATTAACATTTATCTTCAAAATCGAATCAGCAGCCAATGGAGCAAAAAACAAATCGTTGTCAATCAAAACGCTTGATGAGTACACTCCCCTCCAACCTATTTTATTTCTTATAGATATATCGTCTATCATGCTTATCTTCTCAATATTATTTTCTCTCGGATTCCATACAATAATTTGTTCATTATCACCCGATAGCCAAAAACACATATTCGCATATGCAATTGTAGTAAAGGCCGTATCAATATTCAATGAGTGCAAAGCTGTCTTACATTTAATTAAATTAATTTCCAAAATAGAACCCTTTTGACTCGTCGGCACAAACACTCTATCATCCACAACACACACATCTGAATGAGAAGCACATTTTACTTTTTCTTCAAAAAATATAGTTTTTATTATCTTTGTGTCTAAATCAAATTCTATGTAATTATCTTTTTGCCTTATCAAATAAAATTTATCTCCAGCTTTAATAATCTTGATTGCATATCCCTTCTCACCTATAGGTATCTGTTCAACGAAAGAATTGACTAAATCATATATAAGAATATTTTCTTCTTGATATGGCGCAAATATTAGCTTTTCATCACAACATATTACATCTGAATATTTATAAAAAAAATGTCCTCCACCATCCTTAATAACTGTAACCATTTCATTCTCGTTATCATATTTACATATTCCCAGTCCATAGCGTTCATAAAAATAAAGACAATTGTTATATTTTGTATACGCCGAAAGTCCTAATCGTTGCAATAACACCTTTACTTCCTCCCATAATTCTTCATTAATAACTGATTCTTTATCCTATATTGGTATCGCAAAAATTTTATTTAATACAATCAATTATTATATTTGCATCATTACTCCCATGGTTTGTTTCCATCCTATGCAAATACTCTCTTGAATTATCAAAACTTCTCTCAAAAATACTTTCATCTCTATTTCTGAATCTTATGAATTCCACATTATTAAACATTGTCTTATCAATACAGTTCTTTACAGTCGTGTATGTTGGAAACCATAAATGTCCTCCTCCAGTAGCTTTTTCATATTGAAATACTCCTCCGCCATTAGCATCAAAAAAAATATTGCCATATTTATCGCACATTGACAATTGCTTTAACCATGGGCTATTATAATCCGGTAAACATATTCTGAGTTTAGCGCCAATCTTTAATACTCTGTATATCTCATTAATCGTCTGAGTCAGCATACTATATTCGATATGTTCAAATACATGTTCTGCAACATATGATGAAACAAAGTTATCTGGTAGTGGATATTTTTTTGTTATATCATGATATATGTGTTTTTCATCACCTTTACTTATTGAAAGTCCGTACAAATTAGGATCACGTAAATTTACTTCATCGCAAATATCACCTGCATACAGTTTTACTTCACTCTTCCCATACAAATCACTAAAATGTGCCTGTTTATATTTTCGTATTTCTCCATCAATAAATATTCCAAATATTGGTATACCAAATTCTTCCAACTGTAATCCGACTTCAAACCACTTTGAGTTTGCTATGATCACAGAATAATCAAGCTCTTTATGCATTGTCTTGCATTCATCTAAACTTATGATCTTATGCCCATTGACAAAGAATCTTTGCTTTTCTTTAGAGTTGTCGGCAAAACCAATAACATTATACTTTGAATCCCCTCTGAGTTTATTAAATAAAATCGTTCCTGAATAACAGTACCCCCATATAACAATATTCATCTGCATTAATCCCTTCTCTTGCCATTACTTATTTTAATGCTTCTGTATCTAATGCCTGCGGATAAGCCTATGCAACATTTCAAGCAAGATATCATCACATAACAAGGCCGTGTTATCACAAAAACAGCACAATAAACAAGTCGCAGCACATATTTTGTAATATGGCTAATCTTTCTGTGAATGTACGGTTTTGAGTTATTCTAGTTGTAATATCAAACTTTCTTATAAAGCATACAAAAATGCTACTGCATTTCTGCAATAGCACCTCTAATTTCCATCCATCGCATCCATGCATATGAAAAGAACCCACTTTATATATCGGCATTTACAGCTAGAACTTTAGCTTATACCATCCGCATGTAACTGTTTGTTAAATGTATTTCTAAATTCTACTTACTCTTTCTCAAAATGGAATTTACTCTTGCAGAAATTCTATTTGTATTCCATACTGCTGTGTGATGATCCTCTGGTTTCCGGAAAGGAGACTATCATGTCTAATTTGATCCCTGGCAACCAGAAACATCTGACACTTGATAACAGGATCTTCAGCGAGAAATGTCTCGATCAGGATATGTCCATGAAGGATATCGCCAGACCCTTATGCAAAGATCCTTCTACATATTTGATTTTGTCCCAAACACCTGCTCCAGGCTCCTCAGGGCGCCCTTTGTCTGTAATGGCTGTCCTTCCAAGGCCGGCTGCCGAAAAGAGAAGTTTTTCTACCGCGCCACGGCAGCCAACAGGGATTACCGCTCTGTTCTCGTCGAATCCAGGGAAGGCATCAACGCCACAGAAACAGATCTTATGATCCAAAAGGTGTTCCTGACCTTATACCTGCGTTCCTGCAAATGCCTTCTGATCTTTCTCCTGCCCGATAAGTCTGCGGCCTCTGTGAAGGCTGTATTCGACCGTCTGGAGAAGAAACTTGGCACCTTTATCTTCTGTTCCATCTTTCAAGTGATACTGACTGACAGGGGAACAGAATTCTCGAATCCTGATGCATTGGAAACAGGCATCGATAACGTCATCCGCACCAGTATCTATTATTGTGACCCTATGTGCGCATGGCAGAAACCCGGCGTTGAAAAGAGCCATGAACACATCCGTTACGTACTCCCGAAAGGAAGTTCTTTCGACGCGCTGACACAATGGGACGTGAACAAACTGATGAACCACATCAATTCCTCAGTACGTGCCAGTCTAAACGGCTTGCCACCCATAAGACTGGCACAGCTGCTGCTCGATCAGGCAACGTATAATTCGTTCAATTTCAGAGAGATATCACCTGACGACATCATCCTGACACCTGATCTTTTAAAATTAACTTTTAATGAGAAACCGAGGATCATCATAGTCCATAATAATATATCTGACGAGTGGAATTTACCTTTTCACTCAACCTATGCCTGACAATTTTGATACCACATCTCCCATATCAATCAAGATAAATCTGATCCACCACAATATATCTGCCATCAACCAGCTCTATTACCTTAACATCGTTCTCAAGCACTTCCAGTATATCATTTATTTTTCGATTCGTCCACTCATCTTCCCAATATTCCTTCAAATATTCACGAATCGCAGGTTTAATCGTTTCGGTTGCATACACAGTATTGCAAAAATAATATTGTCTGAATAAAAACTCATAGATCAAAGCTGAATCAGCATCTAATTTATGTACAAAACCGTTTAAGAAAAATACCAATAAAATGATAAGTTTTATGGAAACAGAATCCGCATCTATAATTTCATATAAAGATAGAATCTGCCCCAACATTTCTGTCAAATTCAATTTCTTAGCCTTTACAACCACAATATCCCCGTGAAAACTTTTAACAGATGCCCTCGTTGTTACAGACTCAACTTGTGCAGACTCTAATTCCAACTGAACTGCGTGGAAGAAAGCCTCTACTGCTGTATGTATTTCCGTCTCATCTATCCCACACATGGCATGAAGCATCTCTTGGTACAACACTTCTTCTATCTGCTTACTATTCCAGCCTAACAGTTCCCGTTTTTCTTCTGTACTCATTTCACACCGCATTTGAACCCCGCCTATAAAATTTCAAACATATAGCAATCTGCATCTTCGTAAAATGGGATATCGTCATCATTATAATTTTTCAGTTTATCTGCAAAACCCAATTTTAGAAACACTCCCAATTTCAAAATCTCTCCCTTTGTGATATTCCGCATAACCTGCTGGGTTGACGCAAACGCCTCGATCAGATTTCCTTCCTGATAAACATGCTCGTAAAAGCATATGGCAAAAAACAACGCAGCCCAGTCTTCCACCTCGGCAAATGTGCTGACACAGCATTGAGCACCTGCTAACCTAGCTCCCTCGCGAAGTCCACCCAACGTCATATCCATCCCACTTGCGCATGCAGAAAACACTACCAACTTTACATTGCTCCAATCATATTTTGCCACATCATCCAAATATAAGACTCTCTCTTTTCCATCACTCCTGATACAGATTCCGGTTGGTTCCTCCTCCGATGCGTTGCTGGTATGTGTCGAAAAATGTAACACCACATTCCCGGAATCGTTCAATACATCATCTGAGATATCCTTATCGCACATCCCCCTCGCAGAAAACTTTTTCGCCAGATATCGTATTTCAGATTGTACCGTTGATAGCCGCTGTCTATATGTTTGAACAGATGACTGTATCTCTTCCTCAAATCTCGAATATCCTATAAAAAGCGACCTCGAAAGCTCAGATTTTGTAATTTGGGGGTTACACTTCATATCATTCATACAGCTGATATACACGATCTGAAAGCAATCTGAGACTTCCGTCTCGTACGTCCCCCACAGTGCAAAGGGATAAGCCTCTGTCAACAGATTCATGCTGAAATAAATCGTTTTTACATCCTCTCTGCACTGTAATACTTTGCGCACATAATTCTCTCGCATGTTCCAATCCCTTTCCTCATAACCGTACCAAATCCTTAGGCTTAATTCTTTCTGTAGGTTATAAAAGACTTCTGTGTGCATTTTTCCGTTTGAATCTTTTATCGCCAGAAAACAAACCTGCGTGATCTTGTGCTCCATATCAATTTGCCCATCATCTGTTAGCGAGCCAAAATCCGTCAACGTATAGTCATACATTTCCAAGACAAGACTATATGTTTTCAGCGCCTCGTCCATTTCCCATGTCTTAATCAGCTTCAGCGTTTCTTCCAATCTGTCTGGCTCACGATATGCAACTTTATATAAGTATTTACATTTTGCAATGCAGGAACACAGGTATTCTTTTTGATCTCTCAATCCATCCAACTGCATAACAGCCGATATAAACAATGCCATATATTGCTGTGCTTCTGTCAGGTACTGCTCATTTCTTTTCATATAATATCGCTGAAACATCTCTTGGATATTATTCTCCCATATTTCCTCTGCCAGCCTACAGAGCCTTTCATCATCATGGTCATATGCTGCCAGTCGAAACTTGATAGAATAGGCAAATGCCCCGCTATTGCTTTTCTGTGCCCTGCAAGAGAAGTAATCATCCAAACTTCTCATATATCTATATGCAACGGTCTCGTCATTCAGATAATGGTGTTTCAATATTTTTATCTGCAAATATTGTACATATCCCTCAGCTTCCGGATTTCTTTCAAAATATGTATCCAACTCATTCTCAAATTCAAAGGGAAAATACTCTTTGTCCCTAAGCATTTTCTTTAGATAAAAATTACATTGAAAGATCATTTCATTTGTCTTATTATACAACTTCTCTTGATTTTTTACCACTTGCTTCAACTGAAATATTTGAAAACTATCCACCTTATCACCTGTAGGATATATTCCCATGGCATTATTTTTAACCAATGAAAACGAGCGCGGATATACCTCCGGGTGTGCCGCTACTTTTCCGAGAATTTCATCAAACTCTTCCTGTACATCATAGCCTAGTCTAGCTTCTACAAGTAGACCATTCGCTTTGCACAGCACACCAAAGTCACTATCTTCATCATAATAATTACCACATATCTCCATTCCTGTCCTACAGTTTTCTATCGCAAGATTTTCTTCCCCTATTTCCACATAATACAGTGCGCATAGCATATAAAACGAAATCCTGTCCTCCGCGCTTTCCGCATCTTGACCCACTATCTGCACAAGCTCTTTTCCTACGTTGATACATACTGATATTTCGTCCTTCAATCCCAGTTTGTAGGAAATCTCCATGATTTGAACCAGACAATGCAGCTTCCCCTCCGGAACCGTTATGGCGTAAAATGCTTTTGTCAGACCGGGAATTGCATCTCTGCCTCTTCCCAAATTCCTGAACATAAGCGCATGTATCAGTTCAATAGAGAGTTTTAGCGCTTCCTGGGTCTCTGCTGAAGCCTGTTTCAACATGTTTTCACAATCATATACATCCTTTCGGAACCGTTCAAAGGATATCTTTTTGGCATCCCAAAGCATACTCCTAAGCGAAAGGGAGGTTGTATAATATATTGCTTCATCTATTAAATTCTCCTGAAATGACTCGTGATATCTCTCAAATTCTTCTATGGCAAAATCCGGCACCACCGGAATAAAATATAAATATATGAATGCACACCAGTTTCTGCAAAACCAAAAACCATTCCGCCCCCATATCTCTAAATAATAGTGTCTTAACTGCTGCACATAATGGGGCGCATCTAATCCCATCGCATGTACAGCAGAAGCGATATTTACATGCATACCAACGAGCTGATCTGGGTATTCCCTTCCCGAGTTAACAAAATGCAGATAAATTTCGCTCAGCATCGCCTCCTCCAGCTCATTGATATAACCATTTTGCATTGCTTTTTGGTTTACATTTGCGTAGTCACACATACAATACTGAAGCTCTGTATCCGCCAACAATATCATTTCTCTGTTCGCTGTTTCTAATAATCTCCCCAGATCGTCTGCATATCGTTCAACAAATACAGCACCTTTGTCATATACGATGTCCAGTTTTTGCTCTTGCATCTCAAGAAATTCGCACAGAACCACCCCAGCTAAAAAGCCATCTTCCAGCCACTGTTCTTTTACCCTGTCCGTGTTAAATTCCATATATGTTCTCCTACTTCATCAGCATATCCATTAAATCGTCAAAATTCCGATCAAATGCCCATGAGTTAATCCTGTCTACAAAATGTTCACATACTTGCTCCTGGAGATTTGAATTTCTTACTTTCCTGATACAGTTATCATTCACACAGAAAATGCAACTGTTGCATTCCTTTTCTTCCATATAGGTACTCCTTTTCCATCCCTGTTGTTTAATTAGTGTCTGCTCATTAAAACCCGATACAAATGCATAACTCTGACATCGCGTTTTTGAGTGGTTTTAATTTCCACTTGTACCTTAAAAAAAGTCCCAGTCCATAACAACGCTTCGCCAGACTGAATCCCCTCTCAACTTCGATCCGGTCTGTATTATCAGTGTAGGACTGCTTCTTTTCCTCAGAAGTCATCTACTTTGGTCTGCCCAATGCTGGACCGGACAACCGTATCCCTTTTTTCTTACAATACGCCCTGTTTTTCCGCGTCCTGTATATCCATCTGGTCAGCCAGAACTTTTTCGGGATACCTTCCTGTGCGGGCATGATATCTTTCAACTACATCGATGAGAACATCACATTCATTATAGGCATCAAATGACAGCTTTTCCAATCTTGCAAGCCCTTTCTCATCAATGCTCATGTCAAGCTTTGCACCAAATTCGACCGGGGACTTTGCTTTCCCCTGACGATTGGGCGGATATACGGCTGGCTGATGCTCACGATCCTGTCCTTTTATCGTCAATGAGACCTTCCAGATTCTCGCGGGCTTCATTCAGGAGATTGATGTCCTGTGGATAAGCTATCTCCTGCGGTGCGCATGTCGAGTCCAGAATCAGGGTGCCTTTGTTTTCGGCAGGTGTATCATCACCTTTCCCATTCCCGCCGGAACCTCCTGACGGCGGATCATCATCCGGAGTGTTGTATGCGATGATCATTGCATTGATGTCTCCAAGAATGTCATCTGTAAGACGTTTCCGGAACTCCACCAAAAGCGATGGAACGAAAGGTTCTTCGTCTTGCTATCCGGGAAGTCCGATGAAAAACTGGTAATACAGGTTCTCACGGATCTGCTCCACCAGTTCCCTGTCCGAATATTCATACTGCTTCTGGATGATAAGTGAACCAAGAGCTGTGCGCAGCGGCTTGGCCGGCATTCCTTTTTTACTAGGGAACAGCGCAGCGTACTTTTCCCCAATCTCATTCCATGGAATAGTAGCGACCTTTTTCACCCAACGGTTGTCCGGATTCATCTTCAAGCCGATGGACTGGTTAAAATCTGAAAGTTTGAACTGGTGGTTTCTATCGAATTTATACATTTGCCATCTCCAAAGTGCAAGGTTTTTGAAAGAAAGTGCTGTTTTTCATGCACTTATATTATATCAGATAGTAGCTATAAAGTCAGTATTTTCAAGGGTTTCTATCAATTTTTGTTTGCGTTAAGCAGACACTATTTTATGATTTCAATACCCTGGTTAAATCTTTCTGCTACTTCATCAAACAGATCCCCACCTTCTTCTTTGATTGATTCCATCGTTGAAAGTTCGTCGCAGAACCACTTCACGCCATCCCTGCTCCTGAAAGACATGACCTGGTGAGCCTTGCGCTTAAATTTCCTAGCAAGGCGTTCCGCTGCATTTTTGTGGACACCACCCCGTTTCTATTCTTTCTATTATACAACTATGATTTTTATTGCAAGCATCATACCGGCAAACAAGTTAATCACCTATAAGATATGGTTCTTTTAACAATTCTCCAACCGTATTTATCCCCCTCAAAGTGTTTGTATACATTCTGCTTTCGCAACTATAATAATTCTCTCGCGCCACAATACTATCCATGGCACATTTGTAGTGCTGCATTGCGCTTTTCCCCATCTCACGATAAAGTTCATCTTCTTTATCTCGTGAGATTTCACATACCATTCTTTCACTGATATTTCCCATATAATACTGTACCTTGGCATAATCTACATGGTCTTGTGTTATCTCTTCTTCCGCCCGGCACATGCATGCATACGCCAAAAGCAGGAAATCATTCCGATATTTTTTCAATTCTACCCTGTTAGCAGCTTCTACGTATAGTTGATAATAGGTTTTTCCATTATAGAATGCCATATCATGTACATCCATTATTACCGGTTCCTCTACGGAATTCAGATTAATGGCACCATACTTTAAAAATTCCTCATCCCGGTATATAGCTTCGGCTGCCATATTGACCAGATTTCCAGTCTCCAACTCATAGTGTCCGATTTCCACAACATCCCGGGCTGCTCTTGCACTGTGATATAAGCAGCGCGGGGAATGATTATTCTGATACAGAATGTCCCATTTCTGGAATAATGATAAGCTGTCATCCAGAGAGTTGGAATCTAATTCTTCTATACCTTGCCTAGTTTCTCTCATGGTATGCAGCGTATCCTCATCTAATTCCACATTCGAATCCACAGTCAAATTTCCCATCCTGTAAAAGGGAATAGTCATTTTCTCGTAATATGAAATAGACGATTCCGTTATTTCAGGAGTACCCTCGCCTAATATATGAAGCTTGATCAGCACCTCCTCCGGCACATCAGACAGGCGATGACTATCCTCGCCACCCTCAGCTTCATTCTGCTCCTCCCCTGACTGTACCACTTCATTTTCTTGACTTATTTTAAATAGTTCGGAAATCTCCTTCTGCGTTGCAATTTTGTTCTTTACATATTTGTATTCTGTGTCTGCATATCTCCAGTCAAACACAAGGAAAAGTAGTCCACATAGCACAGAGACTGCAGATAGAACAGCTCCTATAGTCAAGTGTATTTTTCTGATTTTGCCTTCTTTTGTCAAAATTGATTTTATCTTTTTGATTTTCTTTCTTAATTTTCGATTGCCTTTATTCTTTTTGTAATAAAAACCCGCCAGCATAAAAATCGCAATATAGGACACACAAAGAAAGCCTGCAAGCAGTGCTATTATCCCGAATATACTGTTTGCCATATCGTGTAGCATTCTCGTGTGTCACCTCATCTCATTGCGCTAATACAGCGCGGAAATTTCATCTGCGATTGTATTTATAAATAATGCTATTTTCTCATCATCCCGGAAGTTCTCGGAATCTTCTTTTGTTATAATATATTCCACATCATATAATCGGTCTTTTACAGTTTTACTGTGTACATCATAATCGGAAACTATACCGCTTGTCTCTATAATACATAATCTTTTTTCATAATTTCCATTCTTCGTCTCATAACTTACCCCGGCTACTGTACTGATGTATATATTGATTCTATCATCTAATTCCTGTCTGGAAATTCCAGATCCTGCATTCAACAAGGATTCTATCACTTCTTGTTCGATATACTTTTGTATTTCCTGTGTGTATCCTTTACGACAAATTTTTGCCTTGCATGTATTTTCTTGGTCAAAATGAATGATCTCATTTTCAAAATATCCGTTTACATAGATCAACAATATGATATAGTCATCAAACTGAACTACAACTTGTGGCCGCAGATGTAACATAATGCTTCTAAAATCCCGATCTACAGAAAAATTTAAAATTTCCCCATCAGGAATGCATTTTATCTGCGGTTCAGCAAACCATCCGCTATATATATTCGAAAACACATTATATACAATATCACCACCTAAAAAATCTGCTATTTTAATGCCAAACAATATAATGATTCCAGCAATTCCAATTTTTTGAATTTTCGTCTTTTTCTTTTCATCTGCCATACCGTTTCCTCGCACAAAAAAACCTATATGCAAAGCCAAGTAAACTGCAGCCTCACACATAGGTTTTTCCTGATCACCCATTACAAATCCCTATCATCCTACCGCATCCTGTGCTTTGTCATTCCAATTTCCTCTCACGTGTTTCAATCTAAACATCCTGGGTTCTCGTCATGATAGCATCTACCAAAAGAACACTCAGTGTCTGTTCATCTGCCAATATCCTGTTAAAGTAAAGATACAGATCTCTTTTCTTCCGGCTTATGTCACTTTGCAGTATATCGTTCACTTTCCGGGAAAAAGCACTGTACTCCTGCTCATTCCACATCATTTCTCCTGCAATTCGCTTCGCCGGAACAGTATCATTCTTTATGACAGCTGTTATAAATTCACTCACTGCTAACTTATCAAATTCACCTTGCCATACATTGAGCAACGGCCTAAAAATTCCAAACAAATCAAAAAATTGCTCAAATCGATATTCCAGCGTTTCCCCTGTTGAAATCAGCTTGGTTAACGGTTCGAGCAGATTCTCATCATCACTGAGCAAAATTCTTTCTATATGATTCAAAAGAATTCTCACATCTTTTTCTTTCTCCTCTTCCAAAACTACCCTGCTCTCTATCGTCGCAATCAGCACATCATCGATCACCAAATGCCATTTTTCATACTTGTTTTGAATCCCCTCTAAACAATCCTTAACACCTCTCATGAGAAACGGTGCTTCTTGCCGTATAATAGTTGTCTCCGCTCCGTCTTTATGTCGAAATAAATAATCCTGGACATATGCCTCTGCCAGTTCGGATAAAAAATAATATCTTCGTTTTCCTTCACTTTCGCTGTCCAGCAACAAGCATCCGGATTCCCTTGCAAACTGCTCAAATTTCAAAAGAATATTTGACAGGGATGTTCTGGACGTATCTATTTCTTTTGCCAATTCACTATGTGAAAGACGACCTTTTTTATGTAATTGAAAAACGATTGCCCATCTTTTCTTTGACAAAAAGGTCTCTATTACACGCCTTTGGGATTCTGTCAAAAGATCTTTATTGGACCTTATATCTGTTTGTATCAACAAAATCACCTCTTATACTCTTTTGCAACAAACGTCGATCATGTTTATAGTACACTTTTTAGTTCACCTTGTCAATAATATGTTCACTTAATTTTATATGGTTGATTCACTTCCTTCAAAAGGGGCTATAAAAAAGAACGCTTTCAGGCATAAAACCTGGAGGCATTCTTTTTGTTTGCTATAATTATTCTGTGATGAATAATACCAGAGATTATTATAGTCCAAAGCAGGGAAGATTTCCACTATTTATCACAGCTATTCTTGATATTTGTGATCCGGTACTGGCGTTTGACAAGATCATGGAAGATATCGGATTTTGCAGATCTCTATTTACTACTCCCATACAACACAATACTCAATACTTCCATAAGTATTTGGCTGCAAATAATATAAACGGCTCCAACCTTCAACTCCATTTGCAGTATAAATATATACCCACGGTTCCACTCGTTCATCTGCTTCTGCAAAAGCAAGTCTCCCCTGCCAAGTAACCTCATCATCATTTTTCAAGCTTTCGAGTCTATTTCCCTCAAGAGACGGGATATCTCTGACTAGCAATGAAGTTTTTACTCCCGTGACTATGAGTGTTAGTTTAATACCCTTGACTGTTTCTAGCCCTAATTCATTCTCTTCTATTTCATCCTGTTCTTCATCAATTTCGGACATTGACATCCGCGACACAATAGTGTCTGACTTTTTGAGCCAATTTACAAGCTGCTCCTCCGTATACATATAAAAAGAATTACCTATATTGACCAGCGGTACATTCATTTCTATATAAGATGGTATTACTATATATACCACACACACGATATATATTAGTATACATATGGGTGTATTAAGAGTTTCATAAGAATGCCATTTTTTATACCAACTTTCTAATGTATTGTCAATTGTCTTACCAATCTGCTCATGATAATTATCTATTTTTGAGAACAAGCCACCGATTCGTTTATGCATTTTTTCCATAGGAAACTCAATTATGCAAAATACACATCTATAAAATTTCTGCAGTAAAAATGGCAAGACCGAAAATATAAAAAATATTATTTTTCCAAACAACTTATATAACAATACTATCAGTAAGAATAGTAAAATAGCAGCTCTAATCCACATTGGCAATAAACAAAATTTGCTTAATATTGTATTCATTTCTTTTATATCCTATGAATAAAATTCTTCCATTCCTGTATCTTCTGTCGTACTATCATGAATATTTTCATCGACTTGTTGAATCTGCTTTGCGACTCCTACTTCACTAAGTATAGGGTTTATTAAAACTCTGGCTTCCCGATCTGTAATAAATCCTTTATTTCTAAGTTCATCAAGATGTTCAACATGTTCTTTATAATTCATCTCATTATATTCTCTGATTTTTTTTGCTGCCTCTACTTCTGATATTTTTCCTTCTGCAATTTCTGTCATAATTGCATCTATATAGTCTCCCGTATAGGATGAATTTGCCAACCCTCTCGCGTGTTTCTTCAGCATAGCATCTAATTTTTGCTGATCCTGCTGTTTCACATATTGCTCTGCTTCTTTACCTGGTTTTGCTGAAACAACTGAAATTTGATAACTGAATCCCGTAGACTCCTCAAATGTGTTATACGCAGATAATTTCTGCGTCAATTCCTCGTCCATTCCAACATAATCCAAAATGCTGTATCGTTGTGTAATCTTTCTGACATCCAGTGAAAACAAGTTATCAAAATAAGCATCTACATCTATATTTCTATTTTCGTAGAAAACAATGGGATCCTTCACACATATGGTAGCCTTTACATACACATCAAAAGAATAGAATGTTTCCTGGCTGGGCGAATTAAAGCGGATTTCTTTTAAATATGTCTTTGTAGATATTTCTACCAGCTGCGTATACTTTCCCTTTCGAATTTCTTTTGTTGTCGTATGATCAGTGACAAGTATATCGTCATTACATCCTCCGGTCAGAATAAAAGCCGACCCTCTTTTCCCAATATTAGGTATCTTTGGAAAAAAACTATTCTCATATGCCTCTTCCTTGATAATTAATTTATTTTCAAATTCATTCATGCAGCTTTGCTCCTCTCTTTTCATAAGTAAGCCGTAAGCGTGTAAAAATCTGCTTAGTCGCTTTATTATTATAAGTTCTAAAAAAATATAAGATATCTTGGCAATACTGTTGTGATTCACCTCCCATATTATAGAAATAAGCCGAAATATGATCTATCGTTTTATCAGAATAATCGTATCTGGATAATTCTTTCAAATATGCCTTGAGAATTGCATACAATTGTTTACGTAAGTGATAAACTGACATTGTACATTCTACAACCTTTGCAAGTTGTTTTTGTTGCTGTAATGTATCACACACTACCAATGGCAATTCCATAAAATCTGAATTGACCTGGTAATAACTATATCTAACAAAATTAATATATGTCTGAGCAATCTTCAGCCTTCCATCCCTCGTTCTCGTATTGTTTAATGTATCACCAAAAATATTACAAAAGAGACTTCTTAATTCTTGTGATTGCCTTAAAAGGCTAGAAACAAATACCAAATCTTCCTTTTTGAAATATAAAATTCTTTTTCGTATTGCTTTTTTTAAATCTGGCACATAGGGGAATACAATTTTACTATTTGAAAATGCCGCACAGGTCAGGCAAACCGCCTTCCAAAGCCATTTGCTATCTGAACTAACCCAGCAGAGAATAATATTTTCCGCATACTCCTTTGATTGACTATCCATGTACAGCTTATACACAATAATTCCTAAGATACCTGCATTTTTAGGATCAGATAATAGCCGCGGAAAAATATGTGTTCCTGCATAAAGAACATCCAATGAAATAATTCTTGTCAACGCATTGGCCATTTGATAAGCGTCAAAAGTTGTATGAAACTGATAAATCTCGTTTAGCTCCATGAGCCATAATACAATGGGATTTTTAAGCGTCGGAAATTGCTCTAATATATTACACAAGACCTTTTGAGAGCCACTTCCAAATCCTACACCTATTCTTCCGTCAGCAATAACAAATTTTCTTCCTCCAATCAATGATAAAATTGTATTTAACGCAATATATGAATCAGAATTAATATTTTCTTCCACCGCTTGCTCACTATTTAAGGTTTTCGTTTTAGGAATATGTCTAACAAGTATTTCCCGCAAATTTATAAGATCACTCAATGCCACTACCTCAAAAGTACTTAAGATAATAGCTATTGTCAAATATTCACTATCCTTATATTTCTCAACAAACTGTACACACTTTTCGGTGTTACATAAATCATATTCTTCTTTCACTTTCACTTTTGATTCTGATACCGTTTTTTTAAAACCTTGATCACTCCCCATACTCAAATTACTTAAATTTTGCACAAATATTTGAGTATACCCCATATTTCCAATTGCATTAAAGCGATTTGCTGTACGTTTAAGCTCCTCCAGATCAGCTGGATTATCAATTGTCTCTCTTTTTTCTGCCTCTGTCTGATTATTTTCAGCAAAATTACTTGGCTGCTCCATTTCTTCACTTGTATCATTCATAAATTAATGTTCCCTTCCATCGTTTGAATGAAAAACTGTTTATCTGACTTATTTCCTATAATATTCATTCCACAATTGGGGATTTCTGATGTTTCCCCCCCTCTCTTTGATGCTTCTATTTTTCCAGCAAGATGGGAAGCAATAACAGCCGGATCTGCAGACTTAAAGTAGTTTGTATTTTTAGGATCAAATAAATCTCTTGGCAGTTCTGTTTCATCAAGGTAAATAGGGATCACCTTCCCTAAATTTCCTTTTTTAGCAAAAGCAATTCTTGCTTCATCCATAGGTGTTTTCTTGGAAATATAATCCTTAGATATAAACAACGCTACATAATCAGCATTCATGCCAAAAATACTATAAAAAATTTCCTGTTGGTTTTTACCGCTCAAAATCATCTGTCCTTCCTGGGAAGGAGCAAAAAATACTTTTATTTCTTCAGCTTTCAAATAATGGTATACACTCTCTACCAAAGCTTCATTTTCAGTTGCGAATGAAAGGGCAATATCGAATTGATAATTCATTTACATTTCCTCCAACACGAAATTTTGTTATTGCAATCATCTTTTGTTATATTTTAATCTTATTTTAGGCCATTGGCTATATTTTGTCAATGCGAATACATACATCTCATTGATCTGTATATCTTCATGTAATTAATTCAATTTTGTTAAACAGGATGTCCTTACAAAAATTTACTAAAAAACGCTTAAACCGTGCGATTTAAGCGTTTTTGACTTTCACTAATATAACAATCAAATTTATCTACACCGGGCAACCTCTCCTCCTTGCATGCCCGCTCATAAAGATGCTCACCAATCTTTTCATCATTATACACAAGTATATATTCTATTTTTGATATCTGTCTGCCAAATACATTGAGATACCGCCTTTGCACAATTGCCTGTAAAAATTTGTCCTGCGGAAACTCTAATATCTTCAGCCATTCTCCTCGAACTGATCACTTTACTCCGCGCACTTGAATCGCCTTGACTTCCCTCTATTAGGATTCTTTCAACCTTGGTATCATTCCGACCGCAGATAACTGTCAGCCCGTCAAATTTTACCTCTGCGTGTTCGATTTTCGCGATATTGTCAATAACAAGCTTCATATACATATGCTCCTTTAACTTCTATAGACAAATTTCGAATCATATGATAGCCTCGATCATGATTGGCTTTGTCCCTTTGATCCGGTTTACCAGCGCATTATTCTCCCCGTAATAAGCATCGCTCTTTTCCACCGCCCGATCTTCTTCCAGCGAGAGATCATAGATCCCCCAGGCTTCCGCACGGTAGGCAGCCACGATCCCATCATACCGTTCCACCAGTTCCTGGGACAAGAGCTTTAGTGCCTCTCTGATCTGGCGCTGAGGTCTCCACCAAAGCGTGATCTTGTCCTTATTTTCCTTGAAAGTCACCAACACATCCTCCAGTTTTTGTAGTGCTGCTTCCTCATATTCTGTATATAGTGGGATACCATCCTCAAAAAGGACTACTTTCTTGCCTTGAATCATCTCCAGCCAGCTCTCCGGGAAGATATTCTCTGTGTCTGAGGTATCTTTCCAGTTGGGGTCAGCAGCTTTTTCTTTTTCTTTTACAATTTTACGCAATTCCCTAAGCTGTCTGGCGTAAAACGGATATTCATGGCCTCCCCAGTTTTTCACAGGCACCATGTAATTGCCATAGATCATTTTCAACACTTCATCATACCCGCAAGGAACCGGTATCATGATATTTTCAAAGTCTGCGCTGTAGGCTTCCGCAAAATACTCTTTCCTGTGCTTCTTGCTAAATCTGTCATAGTCCATGTAATCCACAAGATAATCTGCGTCCTCCTCACCATACAGCATAGCGATATAATTCCCGCATTTCCAGAAATCAGAAGCAACCATCCTCCAATTTCCGTCTTCAATATACTGCATATTAAACTGATAACTGCAAAAGCCTTCAATATAGTTCTTTATCTCCATCATCTCGGCAAATGCCACCTTCAATTCTTCCTCATTATACCGATTATCCTTGATACCATCTGCGAGTGCAGCACCACGTCCCACCATTTCAATCAGATTCTTCTGGATCGCCGCCTCCCCTTCGTTTCTGGGCAGATAATCCAGCGGAAAGATATCCACAGCAACGCTAAATGGACATCCATGATATTCCTCTAACCACTCCGGGCGAATGCTGACGCCTCTCCCGTTATTGATACAGGTATGAAACTGGTTGTATCCCTCCTCCGAAAAACAGCTCTGAACCAGATACCCCTCCGGGAGCTCCTTTGGCAGCACCTTCATCAGTTTATTATAACCTTCGCGCAATACCCACATATCCATGTCGTCATCCCATGGCACAAATCCTTCATGGCGGATCGCCCCCAACAGTGTGCCATATGCCGCATACCACTGGATATTATACTTCTCACAGATAGCTGAGATACGTGCCACCACTTCCATATCCGCAGCCCACATACTCTTCATGGTCGCGTCCACGAAGAATCCGTCCCTGATCTGTGGTTTTAAAAATTCCGCATCAAATTCCAGCATTCTGACACCTCCGCCTATTATATATTAAAAACCACTTCAACTATACCACAAATTCGATATTCGGTCTATATCTGAAAGAAATAATGTAAAGCTGCAAATAATTCACAGCCGTTCCTCCGCAAGACTGACTAACTGTCTTGCCCTTGCCTCCCATGCAAACTCCTGTTTTGCTTTCATATAAGCATTCCGGGCAATCTTCACTCTGCAAACGTCATCTGCGAGCAGTCTCTTTACCATATCAGGTAATTGTCCAAGTTGATCCAATCGATAGAGTACCGTTTCCTCACCATTTACAGTATGTTCTCTCAAACAGGATGTTTCATCCGCCACGCACACCGCCCCGGACAACATGATATTTGCCACGCGCTCAGTCATTCCTGCCTTATACCAGCTCATGACATTCAGTCCGATCTTTGCCTTGGATAATTCTTCCAGAGACTCTTCGACCGATACCTCGGGATGGATCTCCAGATACTCTATTCCCGCGCCCTCATACCGTTCCCAGGCATCTCCATATACCTGTACTTTGATCCCACTCTGTAGCAATACTTCAACAACCTTATTTCTGAAATGTCCGATCACCGCCCTGCAGGCCGGCTTCAATCTTCTCATGCATCCCGGAATATCCTGGTCTTTCCCATCTGCCAATTGTTCTAACAGTTCCTGAATCGCCTGCACAAAATTCAGGTTGGGATGTTTCAGCAGATAATCATAGAACATTTTCTGTTCCGGATTCAATTTCTCTGGCTCATCCGCAAAGTATCGTCCCATAAATACAATATCATACGGGCGGGCATCATCACCTTGCTGTATTTCAACTTTTCCTTCATTAAGTTGCAGCGTATCAACGCCTCCCGGCGGAAACTGTATCGCATGCTCCGTATGATAATATTTTCTGATCCATTCCGCATGATCCGCATCCTGGCACAGCACATAATAATCCTCCGGAAGCTCCTGTAGTATCCCCTCAAAATTCAAAGGATTATCAAACCAAAATTGAAATTTCGCTCCTTTTAGGTTTCTGAAATAATCAATCTCCAACGCCGACGTCTGAAAACCTACTATACCCTTATAGACTTTTTGTTGTAATCTATTGTAGTCTGTTTCACCCCCTGCTTCATTGCGACCAATCTCGATGACAGCCTGTCCGTTCGCTACAAGCGCCCTTTTCAGATCGTCCGCGAAACGCTGCAGTACACCCCCACAGGTATCATCCCCCCGCAAGATCAGGAAAGGTGCTGTCCACCTTGCAATCCGTTCATAAGCTGTTGCATCCGTCAGCAAAAGGTTCATATCCAGTTGAAATCCTGCAAGACATCCCTTCTCCTGAAGCAAGTTGCAAATTCCCGTAAATGCCTTATCCATCCGATTCCTTCGATGAAGCTCCTGCATATGCAAACGCACCACATAGGCATAGATAAATGTCAATTCTGCGGTCGGTATATTATAAATATCACAGCAAGTTTTATTCCAAGATTCCGCCTGTAATACTGCGCAATTGCCGGTTTCCATTACAACCCTGCACATAAGTTCATACATCCCAGCTTCCGCACATAGGGGATGATAGGCACCAATTTTTTCTGTCAATTCGTCTGTATATGCAATCCCCAGAATTGCTTCCGCATCTACAATGAAGCAGTTTTCATATCCTAAATAGTCCTCTGCATTCTTTGAGTATAGAATTGCCAGTTTATAAGCCCCCTCCTTCATGCAGGCAAGCATTCTCTGTACAGCACTATTTCTGCTCTCATCAGCGCTGTCTTCCTTCCTTGCCATATATATTCTGATTCCATCTATTAGCGTATATAGCATATTATATCTCCTTAACCACAGAAAAAGAGGACTGACCGAAGCCAATCCTCTTTTGGTAGTTTTGCTAATGAATCTTCTCGAATTAGCCGAGCAGAGAAAGTACACCCTGATTGGACTGGTTAGCCTGTGCCAACATTGACTGTCCTGCCTGAGCAAGGATGTTGTTGTTGGAGAACTTAACCATCTCAGTCGCCATATCGGTATCACGAATAGCGGACTCAGCACTGGTGGTATTCTCGACTACGTTGTTGAGGTTGTTGATTGTGTGCTCCAGTCTGTTCTGGATAGCACCCAGATTAGCTCTCTGCTGGTTCACAGCTGCAATAGCAGACTTAACATTAGTATTCAATGTGCCTGCAGTAGTAGCAGAAGTCACACTACCGGTCAAGCCAATAGCAGAACACTTCATGGATCTAATGGACAACTCAATACGCTGATTCGTCTCAGCACCAACCTGAAGCGATGCAGATCCAGAACCGGTAAGCAGATTCTTCTCATTGAAGGTCGTGGTAGAAGCTACACGATCAATTTCACTCATCAACTGCTTTACTTCGCTGTTGATATAGGTGCGATCACTAGCTGTCAGAGTACCATTCTCACCTTTAACTGCCAGTTCATTGATACGCTGAAGCATATCATGCACTTCGTTCAGAGCACCTTCTGCTGTCTGCACCATGGAAATACCATCCTGTGCGTTAGCAGAAGCCTGAGTCAGACCTCTTACCTGACGTCTCATCTTCTCGGAAATAGCCAGACCTGCTGCATCATCTGCTGCACGGTTTACTTTGTAACCGGAAGACAGTTTCTCGGTGGACTTAGCCTGTGCACTAGCGGTCAAGCCAAGCATTCTGTTAGAGTTCATAGCTGTTAAGTTGTGTTGTACTACCATAATTTTTTCCTCCTTGAATTGAAAGACTCCTTCCTTGGAGCCAGTTTGTTTTGATTTGTCGCTGATTCGCGGTTCGCACAAGCCGTTCTATCAGCAAACGCTACAGTAACCTTTCACCATTGTGCGGATGGCTTCCGGTTGCTTACATTGATTATATCGGACGCAACTCCAAAAACTTTATAGCATTTTACAGATTTTTCCGAAATTTTTCAAAAGTTTCTGTTAGTTTCGTCCTTTATGTCATTATATCAATTATTGATTCAGATTTCAAGTACTAATTTCTGTGCTCCATGCCTGCAACAGCGCAATATATTGTGGTCATGCCAAGAGCGAATTAGTACAAATGATTTTATTGCTTGTTATCCATGATTCTGGATGTGGAATAGGCTATTCCGCTCATGCTCTTATAATAATCATATGCAGCCTTGGATGTCTGCCGATTCTGTTTAAGGTCATTCCTTGTCTTAGCGAAATAGTCCTCCACTAGCTTTTTATTGCGCATCTCCTGCGCCTGAATGGATACACTCAGTTCTGTCACTTTCGCAATCTTCTCCTGCAGTTCCCTGATTTGTGACGCATATTGAACTTTATTATTCTGCAATTCCTGCGCAAGATTTTCATAAAGTGCTTCAAAACCATCATCAAGCCGGTCTAATTCATCAATCAGCTTGTCTTTCTCCTCGAAACCTCTATCAAACTCTTCCAAGTCCGCTGTCTCTTTTGAGAAAGCATCTGCCTGTAATTCATTAAATTTCTGAATCTCTCCGAGGATGTTAAGCTTTTGATCCAGGCTCTCAGACAAAATATTCAATCGATTCTGCACTATGCCTTTCCTCCCTCCTTGCCGACGCGCATGACTTCTTTCCAGTTATCACGCACAGAACGCAAATGGGTGTTGACCTCCTCCAGAATATCTTTGTCTTTCTTGATATTGGCCTCCACCAACCGTCTGGACAAATAGACATAAATGTTCTCAAAATCTTTTGCCACCGGATATTTCATATCCAGTGTTTCCCGCAGATAATCGATGATCTTCTGTACCTTGATGATATTGGTATGTGCCTTGGGGATATTATCCTCTTCTATGGCCGTTATCCCAATGTTGCAAAACTTGATGGCTCCCTCATAGAGCATCAGCGTCAACTCTGCCGGGCTTGCCGTCATAATCTTATTATTCTGATATTGCGCATAGGGGTTTTGCACCGCCATATCATGAACCTCCTAAAAGACCGGATAATGCATTTGTTTTGCTTTGCATTTTCGCCATAGCGGCTTCCATCTTGGCAAACTTACTATACCACTTATCCTCATAATCGTTCAGCTTTTGCTCCAAATCGGAAATCTTGCTGGTATAATCCTTGTAATCCGATGTCATTTTCTTATCATCATAGAAGCTGCCGAAACTCCGATAACCGTCCACAGACTTGGATTGGTCACTCATCTTTGAATACAGATTCTGTGCCATCTGAGTGAAGAACGAAATGACCGTATCCGGATTGCTGGCTATCATGCTCTTCAGTTTATCCGCATTGCCGGAAGTGCTGGCATCATCCGGATCGCCGTCAATATGGTATGCGTTCTTCTCATTGTCTGCTGATGTAAAGTATCCCAATGTAGCGATTCCAAAATCGGATAAGTACATTTTTTTGCCATTCACATCGAAACCGCTAGACATAGCGTTCTTCAGCATAGAGCTGAGATCTGACAGATTGCTGTCGTTTCTGAGAAGGGAGTCTTTGATCTTCTTCTCATACTCAGTCACCTCTGTCTCAGACATTGCCTCTTTCTCTTCTGAAAGCAATGGATCGTATCCCGACGCTGAAGCAGCATTGTAAAGTTTATCCATCTCATTGATCACGGTATTGTATTCCTTCAGGAAATTCTTCACCATGTCATAGATTCCGTCTGTATCGGTCTCAGTGGTCAGGGTAATGGGATTGTCCTTATCCGTCTTGGCAAGGGCCGTGATGGTCAGTCCGTTAATTTCGAATACATTGGTAGAATTGGTGAATTCCGCGCCGTTCAGCCTGATCTTGGCATCGCTGCCGGGCACTTTGCTGGCTGTTTTTCCATTGTCAAGCTTAACACCAAACTTCTCCTCTGCGCTTTTTTTCACGGTATCTGTCATAAGTCCCAACGCAGACAACGCCCTGGAACTGTTACCACCCGTCGCTTCAAGTGTAAAATCATTCGCCTTGCCGGATTCCTTCGCACTGATAAAGAATCTCTGGTTTTTCTCGTCGAAGCTCGCATTCAATCCGGCATCCTTAAATTTGTTCAGCACATCCGAGATAGACGTATCAGCGTCAAAGTCAATGTATTCCTCTTTTCCCTCTGTGGTGAGTTTGAATCTGCCCGAACCTGTGACGCCTAACTCCGACATCTTGGTCAATGCGGTATAGTTTCCGGTCTTACCGCTTGT
The DNA here is from genome assembly GCA_017476665.1 of Lachnospiraceae bacterium. Taxonomy (GTDB): domain Bacteria; phylum Bacillota; class Clostridia; order Lachnospirales; family Lachnospiraceae; genus Acetatifactor. The sequence goes on from JAFUZJ010000040.1 coordinate 63,190, forward strand.
GTTAGTCACTTCACCACCGGTCAAGTATGCTGTCTTAGCAAGATCTTCAATCTCCAGTTCCTGCACACTGTTCACAGCGCCGTCTCCGGTAATGACACTGGCCTTGCTGGAATCAGAGACCTTCGTGGTTTTCTTTGCATAGGATGATGCAAAACGCAGATTGCTGACAAATTTGGACTGCAGGTTCTTTAACTTGGTATTCAGATCCTTCCATGCATCCTGTTTCCAGTTCGCCTTGATCTGCGCCTTTTTGGTTTTGTTCAGTTTGCTGCTTTTTGCCTCCACAAGCTGGGAGACTAAGCTCTCGGTATCCATACCGGACATCATTCCCGACATACGAATTGCCATATTATTTTCCTCCCATCTCTATCGTTTCTCGTCCACAAGAATCCCGGCAAGCTCCCATGCCTTTGCGATCATATCAAGAGTCTTCTCAGGCGGAAGCTCCTTGATGACATCCTTGGTCTTCTTGTCTACTATTTTGATCGTTACTCTGTTGGTTCCCTCATGAATTCCGAATACTGCCTCGGAATTGTTCATATTTTTGCGCATCTGCTCCACAGCCTTCTTGATCTGGTCATTTGATGGCTGCTCCTGCTGCTCTGCAGTGGCACTGTTGCCCTGATTCTTCGCCTGGGCATTGTCCACCACCAATGTGGTCTTATCTACCTTCTCAGCTGCCTGTACGGTAGTCTCCTCCGATGTGACGGGCTTCTCTGCCGGAACGGGCTGCTTGGGAATGTTGACAGGCTGCGCCTGTACACTCATGACACTTCCTAACGGTTCTATTGCCATATTGATCACCTCCGTGTGAAAATCCCTGTGCTTTCCTTTTTGCACAGTTCTACTAACTGGTTTCTAATTTATTATCGGACATTTTATATAAAAAGTGAAGAGGTTTTTAAAAATTTATATGAAAATTTTTTAAGTACTTTCTTATCCAAGTATGGAAAGTATCCCCTGCTTAGACTGATTCGCCTGCGCCAGGACCGACTGCCCGGTCTGTGCCAGGATCTGTGCGTTGGAAAATGCTACCATTTCCTTTGCCATATCCGTATCTCTGATGGCAGACTCTGCCGCCGTGGTATTTTCCACCACATTGTCCAGATTATGGATGGTGTGCTCCAGTCTGTTCTGATAGGCACCCATGCGGGCACGCTCGCCGGAGACATAGGAGAGGGCATCTTTAAATGCCGTGATCGCGTCTCCGGCTCCGTCCACGCCATCTCCTCGCGCTACTACATTCACCGAAGAAATACCCAAAATACCGCTGTTGATTTCAGGCAGTTTAATATCAATATGCTGCCCCGCCTCCGAGCCTGCCTGCACGAAAATGTCGCTTTTCTCCTCTACCACAGTTCCACCTATTGTATAGGCAATGCCCGGGAGCAGCTTGGAATCCGCCTGATACCTTTCACGTTTTCCCGCCACTGCAAGGCTGGGGCGGTTATCATAAATGATCATACTGTTTCCGTCATCCGACTTCTTGAACTGGGTATAGTGATGGTTTGGGTGGCCATTCTCCGTACCATCGATGATCCGGTCGATCAGCTCGGAACCGTTCGTAACTCCGTTGACAGAAATCTTATAAATATAATGTTGCCCGCTTGTCTCCATAGACGATTCATCGTCTGCCGTAAATTGTATACTGTACCGCCTAGAACAGGTGGCACAGGTCATGTTGAATCCGCCGTCAATCAGTTCACTAATGTTATCCGCGGTCACTGCCGAGAAATTGACTTTCCCGGAAATAAATTCGTTGATTCCGTCATTATAGGTTCCCGTCAGGTGTCCTGTCGCCAGATCCGGACTCACACTGGTCACAAAATCCGGCAGCCCTCCCTCAATCTCCACCGGTGTCTCTGTATACTCCGTATTCTGATGGCTTCCCTGCAGAACAGGAATTTCATTGAAGGTTGTTCTGTCCGCGATGGCATCAATCTCCGACTTCAGCTGTTCCAACTCTTTTTGGATATACTCCCTGTCCTCCTGCGTTAACGTGCCGTTTGCCGCCTTGACACTCAGCTCCGTCCCCCGGTGAAGCATATCATGGATCTCATTCAAAGCTCCGTCCGCGATCTGCACCATGGAAATACCGTCCTGACAATTAAGTGATGCCTGCGAAAGCCCTCTGATCTGCCTGCGCATTTTCTCGGAAATTGCAAGCCCCGCTGCGTCATCCGCAGAGCGGTTGATCCGATATCCGGAGGACAGTTTTTCTGTGGATTTCGCCCTCTTTTTACCGGTAATATTAAATTGACGATTCGCATTCATCGCCTGCAGATTGTGGGAAATGATCATCCTGGAACCTCCTGCTGCATGTGGATCCTACTCGATTATCAAAATAACTTATTTAGTTTATCGGCATGGTACAGAGAAAATTTAACCTGATTTTTAATCTTTCAGGCATCTTGCGTTACGTGTTTTGAGGCATTTTGTTACGTGTTTTTGAGGTATTTCGCAGTGATTTTTTTCACAAAAAAAGGATGCCACAGTCCATCCAACCTGACATCCCTTTCGTATCTTCGTAATTCTCCTAAGCCGTTTCTTTACGACTTTGTTTATTCCATCATCTTCTTCAAAGCATCCATACCACTCGCATCCACAGCCGCCGCATTGGCCTCCTGAATCTGCGTATAGACCTCCTTGCGGTAAACCGGCACCTCCTTGGGTGCGGTGATACCGATCTTCACCTGATCACCCTTCACCTCTAAGATCGTGACCTCGATGTTATTGTTGATGATCAGTGCCTCGTTTTTCTTGCGGGATAACGCTAACAACGGTTATTCACCTCCCTTTGCCGCCTGCAAAATGTCATAAATCGGAAACTTGATGGGGTACTCGATATTCTCTACGATCGGCTGGCAGGCCTTTCTGGTCTCTACATTGATGACGATCGGTCCCTGAAGATTCACGGTCATCTTGGTCAGGTCACTGGGAACTGTCACGGTCACCAGAATCAGCAGATTCTCCTCTGTCAGGGTGCCGAGAGATTTCAACAACGCTTCTTCTACCTGCGGATCATAATTCGGTCTTACCAACAGGGGATCCATCACCGGCATCGCAAACCCTGGCTCATCCAGAGACTGTAGAAAACGGATGCCTGCACCCACGCCCTTCTCCTCGTCATGGATCAGCGTGAAACGCTTCATGTCAGGGAAACCGATGATTCCGTTCTCAAAGGTGAGGATCTTGTCCTCAGCAATCTCAACTTCCCCAAAAGCTCTTGTTTGAATCTTCATAAGTTCTACCTCCTTGTGTTAAATATATATGTTTGTAACCCATTACAACGTTCTGCACATCATACTCGAAAGCCGCAGGCGCTATTCCATCTCATCCGCGCCGTGAGTATAAGGAAACATATACATTTTAACTTATATCGAGATAAATTTCAACTTTTTTACGAAATTTTGCAGAAGTTTCTGCATTTTATATAAAATTCAACAGTGTTGTCTGAACAACTTTACCTGTCGCCATCAGCGCCGCCTCATAGGTCAGCTCCGCGGAATTCAGATTGATCGCCACATCGGTGATATCCACATCCTCGTTCTCGCTCTTCAGGGTCTCGAAGGTGGTCTTCTGGCTCTGCATGCGGTTCTCAATGAGCTCCAGCTTCTTGCTCCTGGTACCGCAGGCAGTGATGCTTAAGTTGGCATCGTTCAGATAATTCTGGAAGGTGGTAATGCCCTGCTCAAAGAGCTTCTGGCATTTATCCTTGGACAGAGTCAGCGCTTTGTCCACGCCGTCCAGCTGCACCTGCAGCTTCGCCTTATCCGCTTCGTCTGCGCCCTCCATCTGCTTCTTGATCTTTTCTTTGATGGCGTCCAGATCCAATGTTTCCTGCATGGCGTTTACCAGATCGTCCACCTCTCTGCCGATTCCGTGCTGGAAACACTCATCCGCCGTGGAATTCACGCGAATGGTCTGATTGAATCCCACATCGTATTCAATGACCTGGCGCTCCGGATTGTCTCCCAGGAAGGTAGGATTGTATTCAATCTCATCCTCCGTAGCCGGATCAGTCTTGCAATAGAAGTAATGCTCGGGACGAAGATCGCCCTTGAGCCAGTCATCCTTCTGATAAGTGACGCGGATCTCTCCCTCATCCTTTACGGTGGAGATGTCGTCTTTCACCGCCATCAGCTCCTCATACTTGCTCTGTCCCAGCAGCAATTCTCCGGTCTCCGGCACATAGATGACCGCATCCGGATCCTCAGAAACCTGTTTGTAAGGGCTGGGCTCCGCATAGGAATGTACCATCGTGCTGTTCAAGGTGACCGTTGACTCACTGCCGTCGTCCTCACGCTTCTGATAGGTGATGACCGGCTTCATATTCTCGGAACAGTCATTGTAAGCCAGGCGGATGCGATATACATCCAGGGCTTCCACCGCCTGCTCATCCGTATCGGTCAGTGTCTTAAAGTTGGCGGAGGTCCAATCTGTCAGATTGCCGCTCTCGATCTTCTTCAGGGAAGAGATGGCGCTGTTGTCCAGCTGCTCCGTGATCTCATAGGTCTGTGTCTTGTCGGATGTAAAACTCAGGGAGGTATCCGTCCGGTATCCCGTGAACACATACCGTCCCGCATAGTCCGCGTCGCCGGTGGTGTAAACTTCTTCTCCCAGTGCCTTCATCTGCTCCAAGATGATCTCGCGGTCCGCATTCTTCAGATCACCGTTTGCACCTCTGGTGCACTGCTCAATCATGCTGGTCATGATCTGGGACAGATTCTTTAACGCATCTTCCGTCACATTCAGCCAGCTCTCCGCATCCGGAATGTTCTTGCTATAATACTGGGTAATCTCCGTCACGCTGCTACGCAGGCGCAGGGCACGGATCGCCACCACCGGATCATCCGAAGGACGGTTGATCTTCTTCTGTGTGGACATCTGTGTGCTCAGCTTATCCTGATAGATCTTATTTGTATTGATATTCGAGAGGTTATTCCTCTGCATGATCTTATTTGTAATCCTCATGTTGCCATTCTCCTCTCTTCTCGTTCAATCTACAACTTTCGGGGCTATTTCATATAACACTTATTATATCGGCACATTTCCGCCTCACCATTACCCATTTATCATTGATTAAGAGCAATTTGTTGCATGTATTTTTGTCAGAAATCGTTGTCAGTATCGAATTGTGCATGTTATATACTTCATGAACAGGGTGTTTGAGGACGCTGGTACTTAGATACGGTACTTTCGTATCTTAGTACCAACGTCCTCAATCAAGCGAGAGCGTCCCTGGGTTGAAGTATATAATATGCACAATGACACTTAAAACGAGACAACTGCAATTATTACACCCCAGTCTGCAATATCAGCCGATCATAGATCTCCGTCAGTGTCTGTATCATCTTGGACGCCAGATTATACCCGTTCTGATACTTCACCAGGTTGATCGCCTCTTCATCCTCATCCACGCCGGAAATGGAATTGCGCTGATTGTCGATGGTATAGGAGATTTCCGAGAAGCTCTCCTTAAAAATGTTTGCCCGGCTTGCATTCAGCGCCACATCCGACAAGACCGTCTGCAGGAACTCCGAGGGAGAGGAACCGCGGAAACTGGTGTTTTCCTTAGTGTTGAGCATGGTCTCCAGGCTCTTTAACAGATCCCCCTGCTCCACGCCGTCGCCGGCGTTGCTCTTGGTGGCGATCAGGGACGGCTTTTTGTCCAGCGCATCCAGCACTGCGAAGTTCTTGGCAGTCAGTCTGTAATAGCTGTCATCGTTTACACCCACGCTGACGCTTCCGCCCTTGTCATATCTCGTTCCGTCCGGAAAATCAAACTGGTCTTCATCGCTGGCATGATCTCCGGTGAACATCTTGATGCCGTGAATGTTGTCGCTGGTGTAACCGCTGGTGAAAATATCGTTTGCCTTCTGGGAGATCGTGCGGATCCACTCATTCATCTGGCTCATGTAATAAGGAACACCCTGGTAACGAACGCTGGTGCCGATGGTTGCCATCTTGCCAGCTCTGTCGTTGGTCACATGGGTCTTATTCTTGTCGCCTTCCTCACCGGAACCGGAGATGGTGAAGGTGTAAGAATAGGTATTGGTCGTCTCGTCATAGTTGTAGGTCCAGGAATCATAATAAAACTCCTGATTGCCCAGATTGATGATGCCGCCGTGATCCGACAGGGAACATTTATTCAAATCCTGCAGATAACTCCTGTCTGCCCGCACCGTCACGGTGTCCAGTTCTCTTCCGGTGGCAGGATCAGTGGTAGTGCCTACCTCGGTGATGGAACCCACGAAATTCTCGCCGTTATTACCGTCACGCATCTCCACCAGACCTCTCAGATCGCCGCCCATGGATGCATTGTACAGATTGAATTTGGTTCCGTCCTTCCAGTAGACATCGTACAGTCCGTCGATATCGGACTGGTTGACTTTCTCATAGGACTTGCGGGCCACGCACTCCAGCCCTTTTGCTTCATTGGTATCCACCAAAAGCTGTCCGCCTGCGATCTTCACCATGAAGCGGTTACCGCCGGTCTCGCGCTCCGGATTGTTGGTATCGTAAATGGGGGTCTCAATGGTCTGGATGTCAACGATCTCAGACAATTCATCCAGCATCAGGGTCCTGCGGTCTCTCAGTTCGTTCGCCTTCACGCCGGTCAGTTCGATGGTATTGATCTGCTTGTTCAGGTTGGCGATCTCGCTGGCCAGAGAGTTGATCTGGTCAACCTTCACCTTGATCTCCTGGTTCACATCCTTCTGCAGCACTTCCATATTTCCCGCCAGGCCGTTGAAGAACTCGGTCAGGGAACCTGCAAATCCCACAAACTGTGTCTTCGCGGCGTCATCGCTGGGCGCCTTCATCAGCTCCTGGATTCCCTTGATGGAAAACTGGTCAAATATGGTCTTGAATCCTGCGTTTTTACCGTCATCATGGAAATAGGTCTCCACCTGCTCCATGTAGTACTGCTTCATGCTGTATTCGCCGACTTTGGCATTGTTGTTCCAGTACTTGGTGTCGTAGAAGTCGTCTCTGACTCTCTCGATGGCCAGGGTTTCCACGCCGGCACCGGCGCAGCCGTATCGCTGGAACATCTGCAGGGCGCTGGCCGCCTGCTGCTGTACCTGCTGCCTGCTGTAGCCTTCCGTCTGCACATTGGCGATATTATTCGAAGTCGTATTCAGTGCCGCATTACTCGCCAACAACCCGGTATACGCTATATTTAATCCAAAAAACTGTGATGCCATATGCGGCCTCCTTTCATCGTCCCAGTGTATCGATAATGTGCTTCAGCAGCTCATCCACCGCATTGATGTAGCGGCTGGAAGCATTGAATGCATTCTGGAACTTGATCATGTTGGAGAGTTCTTCGTCGGAGGAAACCCCAACCACCTGCGCTCTTGCGCTCTCTATGGATTCCACCGTGTTCTCCTGGCTCTCGTGAATGCTCCGGAACACATAACCCGAGTTGGCCACCTGACTCACCATATCGGAATAATAGTCGTTAAAAGACACCTTTTTCTGCACGTTGGGATTCAGCGTGTAGATTTCTTCGGTAAACGCCGCCTTCAGTGCCCCCGCCGTAGCCAGATCCTCCGATCCGTCCGGAAGTCTGAGTCCCAGGGAAGAGGGTTTCTGCATCAGGCTCTGGTTGATCTGGACATTTTTCAGTGAATACAGGGTTTCCGCCGCCTCCGGGTTCTCCTCCCGGTACACCCAATAGGTCTTGCCGTCCGTTCCCGTCACCTTGGTGTAGCTGTCCCCGGTCATCTTGTCAAACATCTGAAGCGGGCTGCCGTCCTCGGCTCTCATGTAGCCGCCTACATTGTCCTCGGCGTATCTGACGCCTTCTAAGAGCTGCGGCGTACCGTCGTCTCCTATGATCTCCAGATCTCCCTGCTGCTGCCCCGCGGCATCTGCCAGAATATCATTGACTCTGGTCACCACGTTGTGGATCAGCTGGTCGAATTCTGTCTGTATATTCATCAGTACGGATTGCGAAACTTTCTCATATTTTCCTTCGGCGGCGTCCGTGTAGTCCGCCCTGTGGTCGCCTCTGGCGAGAAGCATGGCCTTCAGGCCGCCCACATCCGTTCCGTAATCCGTAGAAATTTCAATATTAAAATTAAACACCTCTGCGCCGTCGATATTGTAGATCTTCTGTCCCTTTTCATTCAGAATATAGGACGCGTTCTGCGGCCAGTACGGTGTGTAAAATCCTGTGGTGGCATCCACATCCATTCCGATCTCATAACAGGTGGAACCCTTTACAAAATCAACGCCTTCGATCTGTACCGTCACATTGCCCCAGGCATCCTCATCAAAAGTGATGTTGGTCAGCTCCGCCAGCTCGTCAAGGATCTGGTTTCTCGCATCCCGTAAGTCGTTGGCCTGCTCCACGCCGCCGCTCTCGATGGCGCGTACGCGGTTGTTCAGATCCAGCAGCTTTTCGCCGTAATCATTGATCTTCTCCACCTGCTGTTTCACCTGCAGGTTCAGGTTATCCTGGTAGGACGCCAGGCCGTCATATACCGCCGTGCCCCGCTCAATAAATTCCGAAGCCCTCTGTACTAAAAGTCCCTGCGTCACACTGCTGGACGGGTCCTTCGCCAGCTCCTGGATCGCCGTCCAGAGATCGGCAATGGTACCCTGGAAGGCCTCGCCGTTCATCTCGCCCAGCTGGGTCTCCACCTCTTCCATCACATCGCTGGACACCTCGTAGAACATACTGCGGCCGGACTCCTTGCGATAGGTTTTATCCAAAAAATAATCTCTTACCTGTTTTACACGGGAAAACTCGACACCGAGACCTGTCTGTTGATAAGAAACAGCAGAAGCGGTCTTGGACAAAGTAACATATCTTCTGTCCGACTGCTGCACCTGCTGTCTGGTATAACCGGTCGTGTCGATATTAGAAAGGTTATGTGCTGTGGTATTCAACGCGTTCTGGCTGGTCTGCAGCCCGGATTTTCCCACATATAATCCACTCATCAAAGACATACTCTCACCTCTGTTTCCCTGCTTCCCGTTTTGTGATCCCTCTGTGCTGACTACTGCTTTGCATCAAAGCCTCTGGTCACGCCCATTGTACTGCCGGCGCTGTACGCGCCCCTGTTGTAATTCGCCGTCTCCGGAGCCAGTCTGGAAGCCTGGAGCATATTGATCTCAAACTCCACCATCTCCAGTGCATCCTTTAACAGCGAACCGTTCTGTTCATTTACACGCTGCAGCTCATGCACCGTCCGGTGCAGTCTGTCGTGCAGTTCGGCCAAAGCGCCCTGTTCCGCAGGTCTGGCCTGCAGCAATCCGATCAGATTCGTCAGCGTAAGTTTATTCACATCCCTGTTCAACACGGTGGCAATGTCTTTCGTCACCTGAACGCGCTCTCTTTCCAGCACATTCAGTTTGTTCACCACGTTCTGCTCCTCATCCGTGATCTTTTGCAGATCCTCAAGATTGCCGCTCACGATGACAGGCGTCTTGCGCTGGGATATTTCAAGAAGCCCCTCGTACTCTGTGCTCTCCCTGCCCAGGATATCTATCAGGTTTTCCATCAAACTTGCCACGGGGCTCCCTCCTTATACCAGCGCGCCGTACTTTTCCAATAACTTTTCTGCAAAACTGCCGTTATCCACACTGTAAGTACCGTTCTGGACACTGGTCTTTACTGCGGCCGTCAGATCCTCTCTGATGTCGGGTGCGGATGCCACAGCGGATTTCGCAATCTGGAAATCTCTTCCGATATTGCTGATCTGCAGCTGATCCTTTGCTGCGCTCACAGAAGATGCCGAAGCGGGACGCTGCACTTTCTGGGGCTTATAAAGCTGCTGCACCTGTCCATATGCCTCTATACGCATATCAGATCCCTCCTTTTTTGTCTTGTCAAAAATCATTTGACTTGTATATTGTATCGGCGCAAAAGACAATTTCTTTAGGGCAGGCAGTTGATTTTTTTCTCGTTTTTGTGTAGTATGTGAGTAATCTTGGAAGGAAAGGGTTTTTCGCCAAATGAACATGCAAAAAAGGCAGAATAAAGCGTGGATCGACCGGCTGCTGACCGCATCCGTTCTCCTGCTGTTTGTGATCTATCTCGGAATTTTCTTTTATTTAAATATGTTCAAATACACCCAGCATGTGGATTCCGACATCGCGGTGGATGCCATGCTGGCCAGGGAGATCTGGGAGGAAAAGGACCTGACACCGAACAACTGGATCTCCAGCACGGAACGGCTGGTGGTGGGCGTCCCGATGATCTCCTCCTTATTTTACGCCATGACGGGCAGCATGGTATTCTCCATGGGGCTCTCCTGTGTGATCACCGGTGCGCTCCTGCTTACCGCCATCGCCTATGTATTCCGGCGCTGCCACATCTCCGCCACGGGGATCTGCGCGGCTCTGCTGGCGCTGTGCGCCCTTCCCATCAACGGGCTGCGCAACGACGGGCAGATGGTGCCTTTTGTGCATCTGCTCTGGTTTTTGTTCGCCGATTACTATGCGCTTCACAGCATCTGTCTGTTTCTGTGTATCGCTTTCTATATCAGACTGCGTGGAAATGCGCTTTCGGGCAAACCCGTAAGGCTCCGCGGAAAGGAGATCCTGATCTGGCTGTTCCTGACCGGTCTGTGCGGCGGTCTGGCGCTGGGCGGCATGCGCTGTCTGCAGGTCGTGATCCTGCCCCTTGTCGTATTTGAGGTTCTGCTTCTTTTCACCGAGAGCGGCTGTATGAGTCAAAGGCTCCCTTCCGGCAGATGGATCGCCTCTGCTTTTCTGTTTTCCCTTTTGATCGTGGGGATCCTGGCAAAACTCTATCCCACCAATGTGGAATATCCCATGTTCATCCAGGACGCCTCCGGCATGGTGAACCGCCTGGTGCTCCAGGTGCCGGCTGCGGTACTGGAATGTCTGGGGATTGCAGGAGACTGCCCGCTGAATTCTTTCGCCGCGCTGATGCAGCTTGGCACGCTGGCCGTGTTGGCACTCACCGCATGGGGTTTCTTCTTTTTGTTCGGCTTCTCGCAGGAAGGTTCCCACAAAAAGCAGCGCATCGATTTTTCTCAAAAGACCCTGTTGCTTGCTCTGTGTACCTCTTTTCTCCTCACGGTCGTGATTGAGACGGTCACCACCGCTGAGACCGCACACAACTACTTCTTTGTGGTGTGGTTTGTCCTCATAACTGTGTTGGCGCTCCTGATCACGTGGACGGGGGAAACCGCCCCCTGGTTTACCAGACTGATCCTGGGGTGTATCTGTGTGTTTGCCGTCTGCAACGTGCTGTACACTTACAAGGACTGTATGACCACCACGGACAACCTGCAGGAATATGAGGAAGTGATCTCTTATATGGACAGCGAAGAACTGCAGTATGGCTATGCGGAATTCTGGGACGCCTCCCGGATCTGCATTATGACGGACGGCCGGATCACCATGGGACACTGCTATCACATGGAGGATCTTCACATGTACTGGTGGACCACCAGCACCAAGTGGTATGTGCCGAGTCTGCCGGAAGCCATGCGCACGGCTTATGTGGTGTGCGTTGAGGACAAAGAAGCTTTTGAAGCTCAGTTCGAAGACCCTTCCGTCGTCAGGTTGGGCTTTGAAAATCAGAGATTTGCCGTTTATGTCAGCGATCATAATCTGGTATCCATGAATTGAGGAGGCAGCTATGCGTTTTTGTAAAATTTGTATCGGCATTCTTATGTTATTTACAATACCCATAGCCCTGTTTCTTGCATTTTACAGTCTGCGGTATTCTTTTTATTCCCCGACAGACTATAGCATTTCGCCTTATTTGGTTGCCGATCAACCGGTGTGGAATCTGTGCGCCTTTGCAGGCATGATCCTTCTCAGTTTCATCCTGATGTGTTTCCTGGAAACATCCAAAAAGAAGCGCCGTCTTGCAGGATATCTGTACCTTGCAGGATGGTGTCTGATCTACGGTGTGATGGGTTTCATCTGGGTATCCGACGTCCCTTATTATCCGGACGGTGACCAGCTGATCGCCACTGCCGCTGCCTACTATCATCGCTTGGGCAATTTTTCCATGTTGGGAGCGACCGGCTACCTCGGCAAATTCCCCTATCAGAAAGGTCTGGCTTTTCTCTATGAAATCCTGTTCGATCTGTTTGGCGACTTCTGTTATCCCGTAGCGGCCAAAATCCATGTAATATTGGGTATGATCACCATGATCTTCGGCTATCTGATCGTGGAGGAGACCTCTTCGCATAGGATCTGTAAACTGCTATATTGTCCTCTCGTAGCATTCTGCATTCCTTATTTGTTTCTGACCCCTTACACTTACGGTGATCTGCCGTCCATCTGTTTTTGTACAATCCTGTTTTGGGCATTGATCCGGTTTTCCCGCACCCTGAAGTGGCGCTATGTGTTTGTAGCATCCTGCGTATCCGCATTATCTCTGATGGTGCGTATGCACACTTGGATCATATTTATTGCTGCAGGGATCGGAATGTTTCTCGTATCCGTACAGAAAAAGAAAATGCGCCCTGTCCTGTCTGTGGCAGTTCTGACGGCATGCGCAGTGTTGTCCGTGAAAGCAGTGGATTACTCCTACTATCTGCGTTCCGGCTATGAAATCACCAAGGGTGCCCCTATGATCCTGACCGTTGCCATGGGACTGGGCGATAACTATGGCGGTCCCGGCATTTACAACAACTACCAGACGGATACCATGAACAGCGTAAACTACGATCCCGTGGCCGCAAGTGAAATCGGAAAGGAAGCGGTTCAGGAGCGTCTGGATACCTTTAAGCAGGATCCGGCCTATGCCAAATGGTTTTTTAAAACCAAACTGCAATGGCAGTGGATTGAACCCACCTTTGAAACTTTAATCTCCACATACTATTTTGACAAAGAACGTCTGGATGACACGCCTGACTGGGTGTTCCGCATCTATGAGGGAGATCTGCATGACACATTTACGGGTTTTGCCGACCGTTATCAAAGCATTGTCTATCTTGGATTTCTGTGTTTTCTGCCGATTTTATGGAAAAAGCGCAGCTCCAATCCCGCAGGATTTATCCCTCTCATCGCCATCGTCGGAGGTTTCCTGTTCAGTATTGTGTGGGAATCCCAGTGCAGATACGCTCTGCCCTACTACCTGTTTATGCTGCTGTATGTACCGGATGGCATTTGCTTCGTATGCGATATGCTTAAATCCGGTTATAAGCATATCCGGCATTCCTCATCCTGAGCACTCAGAAAATAACCGTCTGCAGACAACAACAAAACCGCCCTCACCGCAGCGATTGTTTGAAATCATCAATCGAAACGGCAGGGCGGTTTTATTTTATGCAATCTTTTCTCTTACAGCAGCCCCATCAGGAATCCCAGCAGATTATAGCTGTTAAACAGCACTGCTGCCACCAGCGATACGGTGGACATAATCTTGATCAGGATATCCAGGGAAGGTCCTACCGTGTCTTTCAGCGGATCGCCTACGGTATCGCCTACCACAGCCGCGTCATGAGCAGGAGATCCTTTCTTCTGACCTTCGATGGCGCCGGACTCAATATATTTCTTGGCATTGTCCCATGCACCGCCGGCGTTGCCGGTGAAGATTGCCAGCATGATGGCGGAAATGGTCGCACCGATCAGCACGCCGCCCACAAAGTAAGGTCCGAACAGGAATCCGGATACCAACGGGAACAGAATCGCCATAACAGCGGGTGTCTTCATCTCTTTCAGCGCACCCTGGGAAGAAATCTCGATACAGGTCTTGTAATCGGGTTTTGCCTTGCCCTCCAGGATGCCCGGAATCTCGCGGAACTGACGGCGCACTTCCTCCACCATCTTCCTTGCCGCCTTGGCCACAGCCTCAATCAGCATACCGGAGAACAGGAAAGGAAGGGCTGCACCCACCAGTGCCCCCGCTAAGATCAGGGGATCTGTAAAGTTCAACTCCAGGCTGGTGCCGGACTCGTTGAATGCATACAGGAAAGATACCATCAGAGACAGTGCAGCCAAAGAGGCGGAACCGATGGCAAAGCCCTTTCCGATGGCCGCCGTAGTGTTGCCCACGGAATCCAGTTTATCGGTGATCTGGCGCACCTCGGGCTCCAGTTCGGACATCTCCGCAATACCACCGGCATTGTCGGAAATGGGACCGTAAGTATCCACAGACACAGTGGCGGACACGAAGGACAGCATACCGATCGCCGCCATAGCCAGTCCGAACATGCCGGACACGGCGTAGGATGCGTAAGTCGCAATCCCCAGCACGATCAAGGGAGCCATACAGGATTTCATCCCCACCGCAAGGCCCTGGGTAATGGTCAGCGCAGCGCCTTCTTTGGACGCCTCGGAGATCATCCGGGTGGGATTGTAGTCATAGCTGGTGTAGTACTCCGCGATGGCGCCGATGATGACGCCGCTGATGACACCGATGGATGCGGCGATCCAGGGGGAGAGATATCCCACTGCGAAACCGGTGCCGGAGAAATCCGCGCCGTTAAATACCAGATACGTCAGGATAAATCCGCCCACAATGGTGATGGCCGCCGCGGACCAGGTGGAGATGTTCAGATCTCTGTGCGGATTGTCGGAGCCTTTTTTCAAAAGCACATAAGCGATACCCAGGATAGATGCAAACAGACCGATTGCCGCAAACATCAGCGGATAAAAGATCATTTTTTCCAGGGTAGCGGTGGAGATCAGACCGGAAGACACGGTTGCGTGTAAGAAGAGGCTGATCGCCAGTATGATGGAGGAAGTGATGGCACCCACATAGGACTCCAGCAGATCGGAACCGAGTCCCGCCACATCACCCACGTTGTCACCCACATTGTCCGCGATGGTCGCAGGGTTTCTGGGGTCATCCTCAGGGATATGTGCCTCGGTCTTACCTACCAGGTCGGCACCCATATCGGCAGCCTTGGTGTAGATACCGCCGCCCACGCGGTTGAACATTGCCACGATGGAACAGCCCAGCGCATAGCAGGAAAGGCACTGTGTAAAAATGCTGCCCTTGGTCGCAATGGTGTCAATGGCAATGTACCCCAGACCGAATCCGAAGATCAGGTACACCAGGAACAGGCCAAGCAGCGCGAAACCGCCCACACAGAGGCCCATAACGGAGCCGCCTTTCAGGGCAACCTTTAAGGTTTCACCGATATTCTTGGTCTTGCGGGCCGTATTGGACACCCGGACATTCGCATAAGTGGCGATCTTCATACCCACATAACCGGCGCAGGCACTCATGATCGTACCGATGACGAAGCACACGGAAGGCTCCCAGCGGACTGTTCCCTCCTGCAGACTGAAGATCACGCCGAAAGCCACCGCAACGATCGCGACGACAATGGCGATGATCTTATACTCGTAGTTGATGAACGCGTTGGCACCCTCTCTGATTGCCGCGGCGATCTCCGACATACGGTCGGTTCCCTCTTCAAGCTTCTTGACGCCCGAATAATTCAGAGCGGCATAGCCCAGCGCAGCCAGAGCTGCAACGATGACAATGATCATAGCTGTCATTTTTTCTACTTCCTTTCTGTTTTTTTCGTTTCCTGTTTGTGAATTTTGTCACAAAATCGCACTTATTGAAAGCGCTTACAGGGTAAATTTTAACAAATTTTTGCAATAAGGTCAATTAGTTTTCGTAAAAAGCATTGTATCCAATGATTCTTTTTGCTATAATAGGGGTGATATTATGAGGGCAGGGACGCCCTCTGATCGGCCCGGGAATCATGGAGGATACTTTTATGGAACAATTTACATACTCACCCATCGGTGACGTACTTACAATAATCATAACCTGTATACTGCTGACTCAGATTACGGCAGGACATACGAAGCGCAATTCCGGCTATGCATATTTTCTGCAGATGATCCTGTTTACCATCATTGCTGCAGTCACCAGCCTGATCTATTATATCGTGCTGGCCGCTTATGGCGACCGGATGCCTGTGGGTTATTATTTGCTGAATGTAGTTCATTATATCGGGCTGTTTACGATACTGGCACTGAATGTACTCTATCTGGCGCGTCTGGTGTCCCTGCAGGGCACCCCTATGAAAGTCATCCGCATCGCAAGCCATAGCGGACTGATCATTTTCTCCATCCTGGAATTTGCATCGAATTATCTTTCTTTTATTGTGCCCGCCCTCATGGTACTGCACGGTAAATTGATCTCTGTTTTTGCGTTTGTGCTGTTCATCAGTCTGATCCTGTGGATTCTCATCGCCAAACGCTCCCGGATCGTGCGTCTGGTATACACCCGGCTGATCATCACATATCTGTTCTGCCTGCTGGTGCTCGGTGTACAGGGACGTCATGGCCAGACCTCCTTCACCACAGCGATCTACCTGCTGCCGATCTTACAACTGATCCACTTCCTGCACCCGACTCCCTTTGACGCGGAATCCGGTGCTTTTGATGAATCGGCTTTTAAAAATATGATTACGACAAGTTACAGAAAACAGGAAAAACTGTTTTTTGCCTGTCTGCACCTTTATGATTACGAAGATATCCGGAATTTTCCGGATGAGATGCGTTTCGAGATCTACCACTTTTATTCCGATCTGGTGAAACGTGGAGAATTGTTCCAGCTGCAGCAGGGACGCATGATCCTGGTTTTCAAAGAGAAATATAATAGAAATCCCGAGGCAGTCCTGCAGCGGATCGTGGATTCTTTCCAGAAGCTCTACGCTCAGTATCATGCAGATTTCAGAGTAATCTTGATGGAATCCGTGGACAGTCTGAGTGAGAAAAATCATTACGTACGGTTCATCAACTTTCTGGAGGAGCGGATCTCCAAGAATGATTTTCACCGGGTGACGGAGCAGGATATTCAGGACTTCACCAGATGGCAGTATATTTTGAAACAGCTGGATGACATCGCGACCAAACAGGATCTGGACGATCCCCGCGTGCTGGTCTATTGCCAGCCGGTCTATAATGTGACCACGAAGATTTATGATACGGCAGAGGCGCTGATGCGCGTGAAGCTGCCTGAGACAGGTCTGCTGTTCCCGGATCAGTTCATCACCCTGGCGGAAAACCACGGTTACATCCATGCCATGAGCCTCATCCTCTTGAACAAGACCTGTCAGGCCATCAGGGAACTGATGGCGCAGGACAAGGTGATCAAGCGAGTGTCTGTGAATTTTTCCATTGAGCAGCTGCGGCTTGACAGTTTCTGCGAGGACGTGGTCCGGGTGATCCGGGCGAATGATGTTCCCTTTGAGAAAATTGCCGTCGAACTCACAGAGAGCCAGAATGAAACCGATTTTGAGATGGTGCGGGATAAGATCCGCCAGCTGAAAGAATACGGCATCACCTTCTATCTGGACGACTTCGGCACGGGCTATTCCAACATGGAGCGAATCATGGAGCTGCCCTTTGACATTATCAAATTTGACCGCAGCATGGTCATCGAGTCTGCCCAGAACAAGAATTCGGAGTTTATGGTAAACACCTTTGCCGATATGTTCCGCAAGCTGGATTACGATGTACTGTATGAGGGCGTGGAGGATGAGAGCGACGAGATCCGCTGCATCCGCATGCTGGCAGGCTATTTGCAGGGGTATAAATATTCCCGTCCGATCGAGATCGCCAAATTAGTGAACTTTCTATCGTCTCAGGCAGAGACTACAGCATAGTTGAACAGAAAGAGAGTATTCCTGATATGTTTTTGAGCGAGGTAAAAAGAGGGGCGTCAGTTAATCTGACCGTAAAAAATAAAGCAGGCGCGTCCGCCATTTTCCAGACGACCGCCCTGGAGGGTAACCGCAGCGGAACCAACCATGCGTTGGTGGTCAATTGTATCAAACACGGCGGAAAAGTGGTCAGCTTCGAGGGTTTTTCCGTGACTGCGGATATCAATCTGCCCGGCGAAGACGATCGAAAGGTAAAATATCTGATCAGCAATATCGCTCTTCTGAAGCGGGGAAATCAGACCTATCATGTGCTCTATTCCCACGACAACGCATCCCCGAAGGACAGACGTGATGCGATCCGTGTGCCTTTGGACGAGCCGGCCAATATCAGGATCGGCGACCGCGCACCGATCACCGTCCGCACGAAAGATGTATCCATATCCGGTATCGCTTTCTATATTCCGGGCAGCGTGACCGTAAAGGAAAACGAGCCGGTGGAAGCCGCCTTCTCCTGCGCTGCCCTGAATGCGACCTACAAGGTCTCCGCGTCGGTGGCCCGCATGGAAAAACAGCCCGACGGTCGAATTCTCATCGGCTGCAGGCTGAGTACGTTCAACAAAAGTATTGTGGCACTGGTCACCTTTTTGGCCAGAAAACAGGGAATCCCGATGCCGTCGCTGTAACGATCACTGTGACGGTATCTACCGACTACAGGGCTCTTTCCACAGCCTGTTCCACAATTTCCGTTCCCGCGTCGGCCTCAAAGCGGGCGATGACTTTCCCCTTCCGATCCACCAGAAACTTGGTGAAATTCCATTTAATGTCACTGTTATACTGATATTCCGGGTCTGCCTGCGCAGCCTTTTTCTCCATGAAAAGGCTTTCTTTTGAATTGCGCAGAAATCCCCCGAAGCTCTGTCGCTTCTTCAGATATGCAAACAATTCCGTCTGTTTTTCCCCGTTCACCTCTATCTTTTTAAACTGCGGAAACGAAATATCGTAGCGTGCGGTACAGAAGGCATGAATCTCCTCATCCGTGCCGGGCGCCTGATGTCCAAACTGATCACAGGGGAAATCCAGGATTTCTAGTCCGTCCTTGTGGTACTTGCGATACATATTTTCCAGTGCTTCATACTGCGGCGTAAAGCCGCAGCCGGTGGCGGAATTAAAGATCAGCATCACTTTACCGCGATATCCGGACAGGTCTGTCAGGCTTCCGTCAGCCCGCAGCACCGGGAGTCTGTAAATCGGACTTCCCACCAGAAAATTCTCGGTCTCCTCTATGATATCTACAATATTCCGCAGATCCGTCTGCAGGTCGCCGGTCTCCAGCGAATGATTCGCCCCTTCAAATTTGCGGTAATTCATCTTTTTATCCACACAGAGTTTTTCTATGGTGTCCACCTGGATAAACGGATCCTGCTGGCCAAAGAATACCAGTCCTCTCTCCGCCCCTAAGCCGTTGTCATCCACCAGCGAAAAGGTCTGCTCCAACGGTGTAAAATAGACCTGTCTCGCCGGGATCCGATTCCTCGCCGCATAGACACTGGCCGCCACCGTACCGATACTCTTCGAGACGAAAATGATATCCTCTCTGTCCGAAAAATCCACTGTTTTCAACTGCTTCTCCGCTTCTTCGGAAGCAATGGAAAAAGCCTGCAGCATCGTTTTTCGATCCTGCAGGGCCTTTTTGTCGATTCCCTGAAAACAGCCCTCCGGAAACCGGATCTCCACAACCTCATAATCATGCTGTCTCGCAATCTTCTTCGCATAATAGAGCAGTGGCTTATCCGTGTGGTACCCGATTCCCGGAAAAATGACCACAAGTTTTCCCATTCAGACAATTCCTTTCCTATATGCTGTAGTCCAATGCCTCCAGCCGCTTCTTGCGGCGGTTTACCAGATCGGCGATTGTCACATTGTCGACCACATTGTCGATGGCCCGGGCCAGTTCCCGCCAGACTTCCAGCGTCTCACAGGTATCGCATCTCTCGCAGGCTTCCGCTCCCTCATCCAGGCAGGCCACCGGTGCCAGACTGCCCTCCGTCACCCGCAGGATCATACCTACCGTATAATTCTCCGGCGCTTTGGAGAGACGATATCCTCCCTGAGCCCCGCGTACACTGTTTACAAAGCCGGCTCTGCTTAACGCCGCAATGATCTGCTCCAGGTATTTCTCGGAGATATCCTGCCTCGCCGCAATATCCTTTACTTTGATACATTCTCCGGTGTTGTTCAACGCCAGGTCGAGCATCACCCTCACAGCATACCTGCCTTTTGTCGAAATTTTCATCGTTTCCCCCTCTTTTACTCTTCTGTGAACATCGGTGTGGACAGATATCTGTCACCGGAATCGGGAAGCAGCGCCACAATGGTCTTTCCGGCATTCTCGGGTCTCTGCGCCAGAACCTGCGCCGCATATACCGCTGCACCGGAAGTAATTCCCACCAGAATTCCCTCTCTATGGGCAATCGCTCTGCCTGTGGAGAATGCCTGATCCGTCGTAACGGTGATGATCTCATCATACACCTGGGTATTCAGCACGGAAGGCACAAAACCTGCTCCGATTCCCTGCAGCTTATGGGGTCCGGGCTGTCCTCCGGACAAAACAGGCGAGTCGGCGGGTTCCACTGCCACCACTTTGATCCCGGGATTCTTGGACTTAAGGTACGCACCCACGCCTGTCACGGTACCGCCGGTGCCTACACCTGCCACAAAGATATCCACTTTTCCGTCGGTGTCCTCCCAGATCTCCGGTCCTGTCGTTGCTGCATGCGCCGCAGGATTTGCCGCATTGTCAAATTGTCCCAGGATGACTGCACCCGGAATGCTCTTCTCCAGCTCCTGGGCTTTAGCGATCGCGCCTTTCATTCCCTTGGCCCCTTCCGTCAGCACCAGTTCCGCGCCATATGCCTTCAGCAGATTCCTGCGCTCCACGCTCATGGTCTCGGGCAGTGTCAATATGGTGCGATAGCCCTTCGCCGCGCCCACACTTGCCAGACCGATGCCGGTGTTGCCTGAAGTGGGCTCAATGATCACGGAACCTTCCTTTAAAATTCCCTTTTTCTCTGCGTCCTCCACCATCGCCAAAGCAATCCTGTCCTTTACGCTTCCGGCCGGATTGAAATACTCCAACTTCGCCAGGATTGTTGCGTTCTCAATCCCTTCCGCCTTGCTGTAATTGGAAATTTTCAGTAACGGTGTCCGTCCGATCAGTTCGGTTGCCTTTGTATAAGTTTTACCCATAATCATGATCCTCCTCGCTTTAGAGATTTTCAATGTTTTATTTTTGTAATTCCTACTATCTTAGTAGGTTTGTTATGAATTGATGTTACTACAGTTTTCAGGATATGTCAACACATTTTTTTGACATTCCCTTCTTTTTTATATATACTCAATATGAGTTTGAGTTGCCGGCTCCTACAGCCGGAACGGAAAAGGAACCGACACTATGCAGATTACAAAAATTCATTCCAAACATTATGATCCGTCTCTCGATCTTTATCATGTACCGTGCCTGCAGGGGATGACCTCCGAGGGATCCGTCCCCGTCACAGTGCGCGTACCCGGTTCAAAAAGCATCACCAATCGGGCATTGTTGCTGGCCACGTTGGCGGAAGGCACATCCACACTGAAAGGAGTCCTGTTTTCAGATGATTCCAGGCATTTCTTAAGCTGCATCCAGACCTTGGGATTCGAAACCTCCGTGGACGAGGCAGGAAAGGTCATCACCGTCACGGGGCACGGAGGCAGTGTACCGAAGCCGGAAGCTTCCCTGGATGTGGGCAGCGCGGGCACGGCGGCCCGTTTTCTCACCGCCTATCTGGGAATTTCCCACGGCACCTATCACATGGATGCCTCCCCCCAGATGCGCCGTCGGCCCATGGCGCCGCTGTTGGCCTCACTGCGGGAGCTGGGATGCGAGATCACCTGCGAAAATGAGGACGGATTTTTTCCTTTTATAATCAGAAGCAACGGATTCGGACAAAATGAGATCCGCATCAACATCGACAGCAGCAGTCAGTTTCTGAGCGCACTGCTGATTGCCTCCAATCTTGCACCGGATACCTTCCGGATCCGGGTAGATGGCTCCCATGGCATGTCATATATTGATATGACGCGGAATATGATGGAACAATTCGGCGTGACCGCATCCCGGCAGACATCCGACACTTTTATCACGGAAGCGGGGCAGAAATACCGTGCCCGGTCGTATCAGATTGAGCCGGATGTATCCGCTGCCTGCTACTTTTACGCCTGTGCGCCTTTGCTGCACATACCTGTACTGGTGGAACACGTGCATTTTGATTCTCTGCAGGGGGATGTGGCATTTCTGCGCATTTTGGAGCGCATGGGCTGCACCCTGGAGGAAACCGAACGCGGCATTATTGTCTTCCCGTCTACAGGAAAATTGCACGGCATCACCGCCGATCTGTCCGCCTGCTCCGATCAGGCAATCACGCTGGCCGCCATTGCACCCTTTGCGGATGCACCTACCACGATCACCGGCATCGGTCACATCCGACTGCAGGAGAGCGACCGCATGCAGGCCATTATGAACGAACTGACCAAAATGGGCATCCGATGTGAAATGATCCGGACAGACAGTTCCGCGGAGCCCGACAGCCTCAGAATCTATCCCGGCACTCCCAGTCCCTGCATCCTGGATACCTACGAGGATCACCGCATGGCAATGGGATTTTCATTGATCGGACTGTGTGTCCCGGGCATTTCCATAAAAGACCCGGCATGCTGTGCCAAAACATTTGAAAATTATTTTCAGGTGCTGGAGGAAACAATTGTAAAAAAATTTAAAATATGATATACTTATTTTCTAAAAACACTATCACAAACGAGGCAATCTTATGAGCAAAAAAAAAGTTGTGGTTTCTTTGGGACATGAAGCATTAGGCTATACGACCTTGGAGCAGATGGATGCGGTCAAGGTCACTGCCAAAGCTCTTGCCGATCTAGTCGAGGCAGATTATCAGCTGACGATCACCCATTCTAACGGTCCCCAGGTAAGTATGATCCATAAAGCAATGACAGAGCTGCGGCGTGTCTATATCGATTACACGCCAGCGCCTATGTACGTGTGCTCCGCCATGAGCCAGGGCTATGTGGGATATGATATTCAGAGCGCATTGCGCGCGGAGCTGGTGAGCCGCGGTATCTCAAAGCCCGTGAGCACCATCCTCACCCAGGTTACGGTAGATCCCTACGACGAAGCTTTTTATGAGCCCACCAAAGTGATCGGACGCTATATGTCCAAAGAGGACGCCGAGGTCGAGCGGGGAAAGGGCAATTACGTGAAAGAGACTCCCGGCAAAGGCTTCCGCCGCGTGGTGGCAGCTCCCAAGCCCATTGATATCGTGGAAATAGAAGCCATCCGCACTCTGGCAGATGCCGATCAGGTAGTCATTGCCTGCGGCGGCGGCGGAATTCCCGTCATCGAACAGAAGGGAATCCTGAAGGGCGCTTCCGCTGTGATCGAGAAGGATGCAATTGCCGGGAAACTGGCTTCCGAATTAAAAACCGAGGAACTGATCATCCTGACAAATGTAGAGTATGTCTATCGGAATTTCAACACACCCGAACAGACTCCGATTCCTTTGATGACAGTTGCTGAAGCTAAGAAACTGATTGCGGAAGATCAATTTGAGACCGGCACAATGCTGCCTAAGATTGAAGCTGCGATTGCCTACCTGGATGCCGTACCTTCCGGTAAGGTCCTGATCACCTCCATGTCCTGCGTGAAGGATGCACTCAAAGGGAAAAAAGGTACCATAATCACAGCCTGATTTACTTTTTTCGACTTTATATTATTTTTAAATTTTCTTAAAGCGCAAAATATAGCAAAGGCACCCTCCGGGTAGCCACTAGATATTGTAAAATAGGCTGATTTTTTGATTTTTTGTAAGCAATTACATCAATTCCTGTCTATTGACATCCTTCGGGATTTTATTTATACTAATATGGTAAAATAGTTTTGGGATTTAGTATGCTTTATGATAGGACTTGAACCAAAGAGTTCTATTCAAATATATCAGAATGAGAAGTGAGGCGAAAGCATATGGCTAACGGCGTTTTTCAGTGCGATGTACCCAGGGGACTCCTGAGAAAACTTGATGGAAACGAGAAGGCATTATATCTCGAGATCAACGATGAATATATCAGCGGTAAGGGAATTATTTACCTGGAAAGCAGCCAGCGCGAATACAGCGGTGACATCAGCAATTACGAGATCAAATCCATCAAGAAAATCGAAAAATCTGTGTATGAAGGTATGGATGCTCTGGTGATCTATGTTCGTGTATCATCCCTGTACGGCGCACAGAAACTTCAGGTTCGCCTGCCTGGCTTACGCAATATCAACGAGGCAATGGATATGCTGAACGAGATGATCGTATCGGCTAATCCTTCCGCGGCACCGGCACCCACGCCCGCTGCTGCTCCCGCGGCGCATGCACCGGAAGCTCCTGCTCCGGCAGCTCCCACGCCTGTGGCTCCTGCTCCGGCAGCTCCCACTCCTGTGGCTCCTGCTCCGGTAGCCCCCACTCCTGTGGCTCCTACTCCGGTAGCTCCCACTCCTGTGGCTCCTACTCCGGTAGCTCCCACTCCTGTGGTTCCCACGCCTGTGGCTCCTACTCCGGTAGCTCCCACGCCTGTGGTTCCCACGCCCGTGGCTCCTACTCCGGTAGCTCCCACGCCCGTGGTTCCTACTCCTGCCCCCAGTGCAGGTGGTGCTTCTGTTATTTCGGTTGAGGAATATAAGAAGAAACTGGAAAAACTGGAAGCGATCTACCAGACTGGTATGATTACCGAAAAGGAATACAAGAGCACCAAGGCTGAATACATCAGTGTATTGAACGGTTTGGATGCATTCTACAATAAAGTAAAAGTAAATCTGCAGTATAGCGAAGTGGGATTTTTGTCCGCGGCGGAATTCGAAGAATTCAAGCGCAGTACCATTGCAGAATGTTCTGATCTGGTGACGGTATCGAATGATGTATTGCGTCAGAATCTGAAGAAGCTTTTGATCCTGTACATGTTTGAAATCCTCACGGATGATGAGTACGAGAAGATCTGCTCCGATATCACAAGATCTGTACAGTATTCTTCCAGCGACACGGAAGAGATGACGATTGACAAGATCAACAAGTGGCCGATCCTGAAGGAATGCGAGATCATTTCCGAAGCGCAGTATGAGCAGTTCATCAGACAGGTATCCGATGATACCAAGATCCGCATGAATGAAAGCCTGCCTGTATTGGAGCACAAGTTGATGCGTCTGACCACAATTTCCCAGACCTTCCTGTTTACACCGGAAGAGTTTGCAGCCAAGAAACAGGAACTGGTCGCTCAGATGACAACCGTGGACTACAGTTCCGAAGCTCAGGTAAAGAGTCAGATTTCCTGTATTGTAACCCTCCACAGATGCGGTTGGATCAACGATGCAGAGTTCCAGGTCAAGAAAGCTGAGATTGTACAGACAATTGAAGCGGAAGAGGATATCGTAAGCAGACTGCAGAAGCTGGGTATGCTCACCACGATTGGTTTCCTTTCCGATGCCGAATACAAGGGCTTCGAGCAGAAGGTAATTGACGATATCTTCCAGCCTTACAGCGATATCAGTGAACTGCAGAAGAAAGCACAAAATCTGATGAAGCTGAAAGATGCAGGCATCATTGGCGAGGAAGAGTTCAACGGTTACAAGAAAAAGCTGCTGTCCCTGTCATAATGACAGATTCAAATACCAAGATCAAAAAGAGACTGTGAAGAAATCTCACAGTCTCTTTTCTATTGCATTTTCTGCTGCTTTTTCTGTTGCTTCATCGTCCTATCTTCCAAACAATCTGGCCAACGGAGACACGACGGAATGGAGATCGCTGATCGCCTGATTCAGTTTTTCAAAATCCACGGATTCCAATCCTTCTGTCACCTCCCGAAGTCCTTCCAGACTCGGTGTCAAGCCTTCTGTCACTCCGGCCAGCGACTGCATCATACCGTTTAATCCGGCTGTCATGGTATTTAAATTGTGCATCGCCGAATTGATCTCCTGCAAGGTTCCCGTAAGTCCCGGCACCACGATGGCCGCGGCCACGATGATCACCAACAACATACACACGGAACAGATTGCTGTGATCATCGAGCAATAATACTGCCTTTTCACATATTTTTCCAGATTATTGTCCATACTGGTCTTTCCTACTCCTTTTTGCTTTGATCGTCCAATCAGTCCTGCCGCTTATTTGGTCAGTTCTGCAACCACCTCATTGATCACCTTGCCGTCCGCTTTCCCTTTTAATTCTCCCATAACAGTCTTCATGATCATTCCTTTATTCTTGGTGGCCAGCACATCAGCAAATTTCTCCTGCAGAATCGCCTTCACTTCATCCGCTGACAGAAGCTTGGGCGCGAATTCGTTCATGATCTCAAACCGCTTCCTGTACTCCTCCAACAGTTCCGTTCTGTTCGCCGGGCAGGTATCGATCTGTTCTTTTACGGATTTGATCTCTTTCAGGATTGCCTGATTGGCCATGTCATCCGGAATATTCTCCCTGCATCCCGCGTCAATCCCTGCCTTTTTGACAGCAGACACCAAAGATGCGATTGCATCCTTTCTAAACTTATCCTTTGCCTTCATGGCTGCTACCATTGCGTCTTGTAATTCCTTGAGTTTCATGTAATTTTCCTCCTTCTATGCTTCCCTTTTTTCTCTATTCTCCTAAAATCTCTTTGATGACCTCTTCCAGCTTCTCGATCTTCGGCGGCTTCAAAATATATCCGTCCGGCTTCAGCGCCATCACTGCCTTGATCTGTGCCGCATCCTTGATGCCTGTCAGAAATACCACCGGCACATCCTTGGACTCCTCAGACTCCCGGATCATCTGCAATGTCATCTTCCCGTCACACACCGGCATGTCGTAGTCCAGAAATATGATATCCGGAAGTTCCTTTCCAATCTGCATCATCGCTTTCATCCCGGATGTGGCAAGGCGCACATCATATTTATCCGAAAGCAGATTGCTCAGCGTGCGCAGCTGTATGGCATTATCATCCACCAGGAGAATACTCTTTTTCCGGATTTTATTCTTCACCGCCTGATCCTTGGGTATCACATCCCGGATCCCGGTCAGACGCATCACTTCCTCGGCTACGCCGTCGCACCCGGAGGTCCGTTCCAGCTCCTTAAACTGCTTGCCCAACATATACTCCTGAAAGCGGGCCCGCTCCGCATCCGTGCCGATACACACCGCCGGAATATGCCTGTAATTATATTGCAACTCCGCAAAGATGCGATTGTTCTCCTTTCCCAGACCGATCATGCATAAAACGATCACGTCCGGCGAGCGCAGCTTGATCATATCCCGCATCATATCCGCGTTGTCTATACATGCCTGCACCTGAAATTTTCGCTCCAGTTCTCTGCTGAGATCGTGAAAATAAGAATTAAATTTGCCCACCAGCAAAATTTCTTTCATCCTACTCTCTTCCTCCGTTTCCGATCCGTTCTGCTTCTGTCTGATATGACAGGATCTCTTCTATGGTTCCAAGCGCCTCCTCATCCTCCAGATTCAGGATCTGGTCGTCCAACCGGTCCACCCGTGCCTGCAGCGGTGCCGGATAGGCGTATTCCTCTATCTTTTTCATCAGATAATCCGAGGTATTGAAATCACCCTTTTCTATACTCTGCCGCAGCATCACAAACAAGGGCATCACTTCTTCCAGCCGCTGCAGATCCTTCTTTTCCTCCTGCGGAACCAGGATCTCCAGACGCTTTCTGTGCTTCTCCATCTCCTCCAGCAAAATCGGATGCAGCGTCCGTATTTTCGCAATTTCTCCTTCCCGCGCCGCCACTTCCAATAATCTTGCCAGTTTGGAAAGGAGCAGCGCCCCCACTGTGGCAGCCGTACTCTTCAATGCATGTACCTGAATCCTGTATGCATTTAAAGATTCCTCCTGCTCAATGCTGTCCTCATAGAGGCTGAGCTCATTGGATATCCCGGGAATGGAGCGATAAAAATCAACCATTGTCTCTTTCAACAGCGCCTTGTTCCGCAGCAATCCCATGGCATATTCATAATCAAATTCCTCCAATTCGGGCAGATCGATCTTCTGTCCCGCATCTTCCGGCGTCCGCCCGCCCTGTGTATTCTCCGGGTCCTCCTGCACTTCGATTGCCTTTACAAGCTTAGACGGCAAGTACTTCAAAAGGATTTCATCCAGTTTGTCCGGCGAGATTGGCTTTGACAGAAAATCCTGAAATCCTTCCTGCAGATACTGTTCCTTGGCACCCTTCACCGCATTTGCGGTCAGCATGATCACCGGAACATCCTGACACAGATTTTTGCTCAATCGCATAATATGAAAGGTCTCTATCCCGTCCATGACCGGCATCATGTGGTCCATAAAGATCAGATCAAACCGTTCTTTCTGCACAAGTTCCAGGCATTCCCTTCCACTGGCCACGTCCGTGATCTGCATTTTGGTCTGCCGCAGCAGATTTTTAAACACCTTCCGGTTCATATCATTGTCGTCCACCAGAAGGATCCGGGCCTCCGGCGCCTCATAAGCCACAGCGTGATAATCTCCTGCGGAAAAGCGCTCCCCCCTGTGACTGTAATCTCCCAGCAGTTCTTCATTTACAATCTTCTGACGCAGATCAAAATAAAAGGTACTGCCTTTTCCGTACACACTCTTCACCTGGAGCGCAGAACCCATCATCTGCAGCAGCTGCCTGGAAATACTGATGCCCAGTCCCGTTCCCTCAATATACCGGTTTCTCTCCAGATCAATGCGCACATACTCCGAGAAAAGCAGCTTGATATCCTCCTCCCGGATTCCGATCCCGGTATCCTTTACCGCAAAATGCAGAATTTCATAGGAGGCATCCTTTTCATCCCGGGCACCGGTCACAGTCAACGTCACACCGCCGTCTCTTGTATATTTTACCGCATTATTTAAAATATTCAATATTACCTGGCGGATTCGGACATCATCGCCATAATAACCGGATGGCAGGTTCTCGTCCACCTCAAAAAGAAGATTCAGATCTTTTTCCGCTGCCCGTCCGCTGATCATATTATGCAGATCCGTCAAAAGATCGCCCAACTGATAATTTGCCGGCACAATCTCCATCTTACCCGATTCGATCTTGGAGGAATCCAGCACCTCATTGATGATACTCAACAGAGAGTTGGCCGCACTTTTGATATCCAGAGCATATTTGCGCACATCCCCGTCCCTGCTTTCCCGCAGGATCATCTCATCCATCCCCAGCACCGCATTGATCGGAGTCCGGATCTCATGGGACATCTTCGCCAGAAAATCCGACTTTGCCTGGTTTGCCAGATCCGCCTCCACCTTCAGCCGGCGCATCTGCTCTAACTGGACGCGCTCCTTCGTCAGGTCAAACAAAAGCAGGGCATACCCCTGCAGCTCCCCCTCTGAAAGAATCTTCTGGATGTCCACGCGCATGACGTAATCATCCGCAATGATCTCCCCATCCTGGCGTTCCCGGAACGTATCCAACAGCAGTTCATCCGAGATCAGTTCCCCCATCTTCTGCGTCCGGAGACTCGGAAAAATCTCCAACGCCCGGGCATTCGCCTCCACAAACCGGTACTCTGCATCTGTAATGATCACCGGCTCCTTCAGCTTACTGATAATGCCGGCATACGCCGCCGCAGAATGGTGGGAAATATCCTGTCCACTTGATTTAGGCACAGACGCTCCCCCTCTCATCGGTGTATTTCCGCCGCACTGCATCGATCCGGTCATACGCTCTCTGAAACGCCTCCACAACCTGCGGATCAAACTGCGTTCCGCTGCATCTTACAATCTCATCGTAGGCCTCTTTCTCGCTCCATGCGACCTTGTAGCTCCGTCTGCTGGTCAAAGCGTCATAGACGTCCGCCACCGCTACAATACGCCCCTCCAGCGAAATCTCATCCCCGCTCTTCCCCGCGGGATATCCCTTCCCGTTCATCTTCTCATGATGTTCCAACGCCACGATCCGGGCAAGCTCCATGATATCGCCTTCCACATTCTCCAACAGCTGGCCGCCGTAGGTGGTATGGGTTTTGATCACCGCAAATTCCTCGTCCGTCAACCGTCCGGGCTTATCCAGAATCTCGGAGGGAATGATCAGCTTACCGATATCATGCATCGTGGAGGCAAGCCTGAGCGCCTCCGCCTGTTTCTCCGACATCCCCATCTCCAGCGCCAGAATCTTCGTATATTCCGCCACACGCCTGATATGCTGCCCGGTCTGTCCGGACTTATTCTCCGAAATCTCAGCAAACGACAGGATCATCTCCTCCTGAATATGCTGCGTCTGATCTGCCTGTTCCTGCAGATAAGCTCCGTATTCAAAGAGATAGGAGAATAACAGCGTGATCAAAAACAATACCGCTCCGACCAGGGGCGCGTACAAGACCACAAAGATCAGCAGCCATGCCACCCGTCTGAGTTTTTTGGCAAGCTTCAGCTGAAACGGTCTGTCCTCCTTCGCGATCACAGTGAGAATATCCCGGAAAAAATTCACATAAAACAGGGTCACCAAAAAGTTGATAAATGCAATAAACAGCGCGATCGCTGCCTGATACGTGTTTTCCATGCCATCGAGGATCCCGTTGTTCTGCAAGGTCTGGAACAAAAAAGAATTCGACACAACTTCCGCCCCTGCGATCAATTTCTGATTGCAAAAGATCACGATGATGAATACGATCGTGCCCACAAGAACCGCTTTCAGGACATAGGTTGCGATCACACACAACACCCGCAAAATACCGGCCAGTTTCTGTATCCTCTTCTTTGCATATTCCATCTCGTTCCGCCCCTCCGTGTTGTTTTACACTCTATTGCCCCACTGCCTCCACAGTCGTCTCAGTCTCTGTCTCAGCGTTAACCTGCTCCTCTGTCACGGCATTCTCTCTGTCCTGCTCTGCGCGGGCCAGCTGATTCATAAACACCCGACACAGCACCAGAAAGACAAAGAATGACAGCACAAATGCCGCCGGCTGCGCCTCCTGGATCCCCGCCATCCCTCTGAATTTTGCAAAGAGAATCAGCACCGGAATAAACAGGACGCCGCTTCGCAGCGAGGAAGCCACCGTGGCCAGCACCCTCTGCCCGGTGCTCTGAAAGCCCATCTCCGTCACCATCGTGATCGGCACCAGCACAAGCGCCGCACAGTGAAGCCTAAGCGCCCGCACCGCATACCCGATCACCTCCGCGTCATCCCGGAAGATCCGCACCACAGGCTCCGCCCATATTGCCACCGGAAGCACGATCAGGACCAGCAGCACCTCCGCCAGTCCAAAGGTAAACCAGTATGCCTTTCTGACTCTGTCAAATTTTCCAGCCCCGTAATTAAAGCTGCTCACCGGCTGGAACCCCTGCCCGATCCCGATGGCAATGGCCATCATAAAAAAGCTGACCCGGGATACGATACTCATGGCAGCCACCGCCGCATCCCCGTAGAGGGAAGCATTGGAATTCAATACGATCGTTGCCACACTGTTCAGAGCCTGCCTGAGCAGACTCGGAAAACCGGTTGCCGCAATATTTCCGATTGTCTTAATATGCAGATCCACACAGGAGATCCGGATCTTCGTCTGGGTTCTCCCGGACAAAAACATTCCCAGCAGGATTAGAAAACTGATGGTCTGGGACACCGCTGTGGAGATTCCCGCCCCGGCAATTCCCAGATCACACCCGAAGATCAGCAAAGCGTCTCCTCCGATGTTTAACACCGCTCCCGTCATCAGCCCCACCATGCCCAGCTGTGCATGCCCTTCATAGCGAAGCAGATTATTTAAAGTCAGACTGGCCGACAGAAACGGCGCGGCCAGAATGATCCATGTAATATAGGTCTTTGCGTAAGGCGCAATGGTGACCGTACTCCCCAGGCCATACACCAGCGAATCCAGGCAAAAAAAGCTGACAACCCCGATCACCGCTCCCAGGCAGAGCGACATAAAAAATCCTGTGGAGGTAAAGATTGTTGCACGATCCATGTCTTTATTTCCCAGGCTTCGGGACATGATGCTGCCGGCTCCCTGCCCGCACAAAAAGCCCACTGCCTGCAGGATCGCCATATACCCAAACACAATGCCCACCGCCCCGCTGGCACTGTTGCCCAGTTTTCCCACAAATGCCGTATCCACCAGATTGTAAATATTGGTCACCAACATACTGATGACCGTCGGTACCGCCAACGACGCCACCAGTTTTTCCACCGGCGTCTCCGTCATTTTAATGTACTGTGTCCGTCCTGTCTGCTCCATCTCATTCCAATCCCTTCATGCTGTCATTCCCCTCAAAGCTCACAAAACGCTTCAACCGTTCGCAGACGATCACTCCCATCACGCCGATCAGCGCTCCCAAAAGCATTCCCGCAAAATACCCGCAGCAGATTGATCCCTACTGCACTGCCCGTTTCTATACAATATAGCGCGAACAACACCACAATATTCGTAAGTCCGAGCTTCATTCCCGGCACCGCCCCAAAAGTCGGCACCAGAGATTCCACATAACTTAAGATCATGGCAAGAGCGATCAACAGATCAACATCCCGTACGCGGAAATCCTGCGAGCTCTTTTCCCTGCACGTCTCCGCCCTGACGGTATTTCAGCCCATACAGCCCCACTAACACAAGACCCGCAAGCAACAGACTCACAATCAGAATCCAATCTTTCACTGTCCTTGTCATACCTCCGGCTGCGCCTTATGTTTGGATACATACAACACCAGTGCCATGATAAACACAATGTCCACCGCAATCGCTGCCGCAATGGATGCCATTCCGTAAAAAATACCCGCATCCGCAGCGATCCTGCCGATCACCGACGGCATCAGGATGGAGCCAAAGCTTGCCGTTGTCAGTACAAAACTCCACGACAGCGGATATTTCTGGATCAACCTGCCTGAAAACGACACAGTCGTAGGATAAATACCGGCCATGCTATAGCCGAATCCCATGATTCCCACCATGATCCACAAGGTTGTCCGGCTCAACAGCAGCAAGACAAAGAATCCCACCAGTCCTGCCCCCATCACCGGAAGCAGTTTTTCCTTCTCCACTTTCGTGGTCAGATATGCGGTGGTCAGCCTTCCCGCCAGGATCATGATCCACAGCACACTGGCTGTGATCTGCGCCAGGGAAGACGCCAACAGCCCTGTGTCTTTAAAATATGTGATCATCCAGCCGATCACTCCCTGCTCCGCACACAGATAAAAGAACAGGGTGCCGATACACAGATAAAATAACGGTTCCCTGAAGAATGCAAATTTTCCCTGTGCTTCCGTCCGGCGTTCTTTTGCCGTGCTGTCTTCCACGGAACGTTCTCCGCCCGCTCCCTCCGGCTTCTCCGTCGCAGCTTCCGCTTCCGGAATCAACAGATACAGAACCCAGGCCAACACACCCACACCGGTCATCATCCCGCAGACATACACCCAATTCGCATCCGCCTGCCTGGTGACCAGCATCAATAGAATGGGAAACAAAAACGCGCCGATGGCAAACATTCCATGCAGCCCGTTGATAAGCCATGCTTTCCCCGGCGCCAGACTGTTGATCTTCAGATTACAATAATTGCTGGCAGCACCCCTTGCAAATCCGGTGAGGAAAAAGGCCAGTGCCAGCACCGCATTGCTGCTGCCAAACAGGATCAGCACATAAGAAATACCGAAGAACAGTTCAAAAAACAAAATACTTTTCTTCGGTCCCACCCACAGCGGCAATGCCCCTCCCAGAAAGCTGGACATCAGATTTCCCACAGAGTGCAGGCTCACGATCAATCCGCAAAACGCATATTCCAATCCTCTGGCATCCCGGATAAAAGGAAGCAGCGCTCCGATGGACAGCGCCAGCATTCCGTTGATCAAAAATGCAAAGTAGGTCAGTATGAGTTGTCTGTTTTTCACTCTATCTTTCAAAAAGACCATATCTGAATCATTCCCTATATTTAAAATTCGTTACATTCACAATCTCATCATTTACAATGTCAAACCTACAGATATACGGACTGCTCTGCCCCTCGATGACCGGCGTGTAATAGTGTCCGTCTTCCAGATGTTCGATATAATACGGCACCCCGTCCAGCTCCGGAAATCTTGCTCTGATATCTTCATAGCTGCCGTTGCCGAATCCATCCAACGTCCTGCTCCTGACGATGGTTGCCTTCGTCTGGTCATATGCCGCATCGGAGGATGTCACCAGATAATAGTAATTCTGCTCATGCCGCAGCTGTACCATACCGCCGATCTCCGCCGAGACGCCGTACACCGCCTTCGTCCGGAAACTTCGCTTGTTCACCACATAGATGGAACCTTTGCCCATACTGGGGAAATAAAGATTCGCCCCATCGATCGTAAAAGACCTGGTGTAACAGCCATCCAGATCCCGGATATACGCGGTTCTGCGCAGCGTGACCTGTAATCCGTTGCCATTTCGCTTATACAGATACATCGTTCCCGTCATGGAACTCCACACATAGAACTGCCTGGTGGAGGCATCATATACCACATAATGTGGCCGCACCCCCACATTTTCAAAGCATTCCACCACCTGAAATCCAATCTCCGTCTTCGCATAGGTGACCACCCGGTTGTTGTCCGTATCGACCACCATATAGATCTCACCGTCCGATGCAATGGCATGGGGTCTGAACAGCCCTACGCCCACCGGTCCCCAGCCTTCAGGCGGGCTGGCGCAATCCGCCGCATGGAGCACCTGTTGATTATAGGCATCCGCCAAAAAGAAATCACCGCTCTTATAATACACCTGCGTAGGCACATGAAAAGAACCCGGCCACGCATTTGGCTCATCATAAGCGCACACGTCCCCCGGTGCCGACTTGATACGCTCCTCCTGCTCCACCGCATGGACAGTGAATCTCCGCTCGGTTATGATCATACCGAACAAAAGCAGCAAAGCTGCCGTTATTATCTCAATCCGCGTCTTTAGTTTGCATTTCCGTTCCCTCTTCAACGCTCTCTCCAACCACATGTATGATCCCTATTTTCCCTTCAAATGTAGGAGCAAAGATATGTTCCCTGATCGTCGCCGTGACATTCCCATCCCACTTGGCATGAAGATGCCCCGCAACAATCTGCACTACCTTGGAATCTCCCGCATACATCTCATCGATCAGTTCCGTCGTCTCCTTATTCGGCAGATAAACTCCGTTGTCATGACTCCAGTAATAGATCCTGTTTCGAACCTGCATGGACTCCTGCTTCAAAGAATCATCCACTTTGGAGTAAAACGGCACATGGGTCGCTAGGATCACCGGCTTGTCCTGATTCAGTTTTTCCCGAATAAACTGATGTGCCTCCGCAGAAATATTGCGGTAAGATTTATTGATCCCCACGATCATAAGATCATCGAATTCAATGCATTTATTCGGTTCATCTCCGTCCAGCACCAGTGTCTGCAGCCTCATACCGTCACTGTCGGTAAATCCTCCACCGCCATACCAGCCGCCATAGTCATGATCCGAGCGCAGATACATGACCCTGTCTGCAGGATATTTCAGTCTTTTGAGTTCTGCGTTCAATGCCATAATATTGGAATTACTGCAATAGTCCAGGAGATCTCCTCCAAAGATCACGGCATCAAAATCATTATAATTCAGATAATTGATGACCTCGGGCCAAAGTTCCTCCGCCGGAACCCCCTCCTCTGTCATAGCCAGCGTTTGATATCTGTTTTCTACCAACGGCAGATTGTCTTCCGTGACATCACCGGATTCATGATCCATGATCAAATGCAGGTCATTGACAAACGCAATTGTGTAATCTCTCTCCAATCCCTCTATCCGCACCGTGATCTCATCCGTTGTGAAATCATATCCCGGGACGGGATAGGTGTATACCGGGTTTCCCGCATTTCCGCCGGAAACCGTCGCAGATGCAGCCTGCACCTTTGCATCATTACCGGAAACATGATTGCCGGAAACGTCTACCGGCAGCTGTGTATACTCAAATGTCATGAGCTCCGGTTCCGCGTCGTTTCCGGCCCCCCAGCCAGCATTTGCAAATATGGAAAATACTGTCGTCATAAAAAACAACGACAGTATAATGATCGGCGCCACCGCTTTATTTGTATTTGTATTTTCCTTCATCACTTAAAATACTCCGGTATATTTTCCCGGATCCATTCTCTGGTCGCTTTTGTCGTTCCGTTGTACGCATCGACCTTGTATTTCTCATCCCCATCCAGATCGTTAAAATACCAGAATTTTTTCATATCTACGGTCGTATCGGAATTCTTTGCTCCCGTATTTACAATGCTTAGACCCTGCTCCTCTTTTACCTTCTCGATAATGACATCATACGCACCCTGATATTTGGACACATCCTTCCCGGCAGCCTTACCGTATGCGATCAGGTCATCCAGCACGAGCAGATTGTAATCCGTTTCCTGCAATACCTCTATCATATAATCAAATGCTTCCTCCTGCGTCATGGAACCGTCCGCCAATCCGGTCTCACATCGTTTTCTGTAAATCCAGCCACGGCAATAGACGAAACGCATCTGCAGGGGATCTTCCAGATCATACTCATCAAACAGCAAGGTCTCCCCGTTATCCTGGATGGAATATGCCTGTTTTGCATAAGTCCATGCTTCATCCCGGGACCACTGTTCCCGCTCTGTGATCTCGTTGATCTTCTGAATATAATAATCCTTAAACCGAGGGATCACACCCTCCTGATAGGACATGAATTCCGTATCATCAATATCATATCCCTCCTCTTTCAAGGAATCCAACAATTTTATGATCGGCTGCGTGGTGTTCCTCACTTCGTTAAATCCTGCATTTCCAAGCGACTGCTCCTCAATCCCGGAACAATACGTCACCGCTGCATCTGATACAACCTTGAAAGCTGCCTGTATCTTACTCTGTGCCTCCTCTTTCAGATTATTCTCCTTCGCAATCTCCATGTACTGGGAAATTGCCTCCGTACCCAGCTTCACAGCATTGCCGTAGGCACTCTCCTGCAATGCATCCCTTGCTTCGGTCACTTTCTCATCTACCGCATCCAACAGTGCAGGATCTCCCTTGGAACCGGAATTCTCCGTCTGCTCTGTGGTTGCAGGGACGGTCTCGCCGGACGTTATCTCTCCGGCAGTTGTGGACTCTGCACTGGATGACTCCACCGAAGCATTGGATGGTCTGTTGTCTGCCTGTTCCTTTCCGGAATCCGAGGAACCTCTCAACGCCAAGAACCCTCCGATCACTGCGATCGCAAGAACCACGGCCACCGGAAGCACCGGGAATTTCTTCTTTTTCTGCTCCGGTGCCGGAGCGGGCTGCGGTTCCGACTTCCAAGGCTGTACCGGCATCGGAGGAATCGCCTTGGGCTGCGGCTTCGCCTCTGCGGCCTTGGACTCCTGCTTCGCCTCCGCGGGCTTGGGCTCCTGTTTCGCCTCGGGTATCTGAGAGGATCCGCATTTTGCGCAGAACTTCGCGCCCTTTTTTAACTCTGTGCCGCACTTGATGCACTTGACCGTCTCTTCCGGCTTCTTTGCCTCCTCTTTTGCAACGGCTTCTATCTTCGTACCGCACTTGGAACAAAATTTACTGTTGTCTGCAATCTCGGCATTACAGTTGGGACACTTCATTTCCACGCACCTCTTTTTTCTCTGATCAGCGGAATGCGTCAGTCACATTCCTTATATATTTATCTTAATAATTTTACTCTATTACAGTTTCTTTGTCAACAAAGCCCCCTGCCGTTCCCCGCTCTCCAAAGCCCCGGGAGCCGCTAACGGAGCACAAGGAAAACATTCTCCGCAATCCCGCTCCAATACCTCCGTTCTGCCCGATCTCTCCACTTCACCTGCCCGGAAAACAGAAGTACCGCCTGCCTGAACCGATCCGTTCCGCAGGACTCTACAAGATCCTGCACCTTGACATCATAGAGTTCCATCAAGGCCAACAATGTATCCGCCGCCGGATAACTCTTACCGTTCTCATATTTATACACCGCCTGGACAGACCCCAGGCACAGATATTCGCGGATCTCCTCCACGGTAAATCCTCTCTCTTCCCGCAATCGCTTCAGATTCTGCCCCACAACCTCCGGGTCATACTCCCGTCTTTTCCCCATGCTTTCCGCCTCCTGTCAATATACTCCGTACTCATCTGCCCTTCCCACAATATCCGTATATCCCTGAATCTTCATGGAAAACCACAGATCCCAAAATTCTCCGCCTTTCACCCGGGCATACGCTTTCAAGATCACAGCCGGAAGCACATAGGCGGAAATCTCCGCCAACAACCCCCATGCACCGCTCTCCTGCGCCAGCTGCTGCCGTCTGGGCAGATCCGCATCCAGCAAAACCGCAAGCCTGTGCAGAAACTCTGCCTGTGCCTCCGGCGCCGCAAAATCATCGCACTCCGTCATATGCCGAAACACCAGAGACAGACAGGCACTGCGAAAAGCATAGGTGCCGTCCGCCAGCCGGCTTCTGCTCTCCGAGAAAATATTCTGCCAGGCCGGATATGCTTCCGTCCGCAGCTCCGGGGCATCCGCCACACACAGCACCGCCAGCAGCTGCTCCTGTGGTACATCCGTGAAGGCCAGCGGACACTTTTCCCACACTTCCAGATCCGATATCCCCCGAAATTTCTCCGTCTGCTTCAGCAACAGCAGCAGCTCCCACAGACGCCCTCTCCAGGGAAGCCGAATCTTTCTTCCGAGGACCTCCTGCAGCCACACCGCATAGTCCTGCACCGGACAGATCTCCTCGTCACGCATCAGACAACAGATCGTTTCCGACATGCTCTCCTGTAAAATACCGGTCAGTATCTTCTCCGTGCTTTTCCCCTTAAAACGTGCAAAGCACTGCTCCCGGATCCTCCGGACGCAGTGCATATACTCTTTCTGTTTTTCCTCCGGTATCTGGATCGTACCGGCCATCTGATAAATCGTCTTGCTCATAAATACTCTTGCTCACTTCTCTTTTTAAGAGTATTTTAATATAATATCCTGCATTTGTCATTTAACTCGCAGTTCAATTCTTTTTGTCGGAAATCTCTCCCAGGAACTTCAAAAGTCCTTCGTCTTCGGAGGTATACGTTCCCTCCGAGGTCAGAAGCTGCACCTTTCCGTCCAGTGTCTCCTTGTAAGAAACAACCTTCGACAGCGGAATCCGCTCGCCGCCCAGTTTGATGTAAACCTCGTCCCCGTCTTTCTCGATGCTCTGAGAGACCGCGCGATATTTCTCATATGCGCCGCCCACCGTCTCCGTGGCGAGTGATTTGATCTGCGTCGGCGTCGCCAGCCCGAAATAGATTGCCAGCAGAATTATGCCGCCGACGATGGAAACCGTCTTCATGATACCCTTCAGAAGTT
This sequence comes from Lachnospiraceae bacterium, assembly GCA_017476665.1. GTDB lineage: Bacteria > Bacillota > Clostridia > Lachnospirales > Lachnospiraceae > Acetatifactor. Next base: position 102,139 of record JAFUZJ010000040.1, read on the forward strand.
TCACGCCTACGATCACCGCCACGACCACCACCACTGCGATCAATACCTGTTGTGTCGTGAATCTGCCCTTTACCACAGCCTGAACCGCCGTATCTATCAATTCCATTCCTTTTACCTCCTGTTATCCATGAAAACAATTAGCCTGTATAAGGCAGCATGGATTGTATAGGGTCATTATATATGCTCTGAAAAAGGTTTTCAACAAGTATTTTCGCCTATTTTGCATCCTGCTGCTTCTCTTCTTCTGAAGGCTTATCTGTGGTAATCATCAAGTAATACATACGACCACTTCCTCGTAACTATTATCATCATACCAGATAACATTCTGCCATTTTTTGCAAGAACGACAGGTTTAGGCAAATATACCCCTATCTCAGGAACTGCTGCCCATACAATGTTTATGCCTCATTATCAAGTAAGAAAATAGCTTGCAGCATCTTTCTGATGCCCTTGATATCTAAGGGGCTCTCTTTGGTTTCATACGTAAAAAGCAGGTTTCTGCCTAGATAAATGCCACTTTCTCTATATTCATCGAGCTTATGTAGATTCGCGGCAAGATAATTCTCATTGTCCAATAGACCGAAATGTTCAAGATAAAACTCTGTTCGTTTTCTTGTGTGGAGGATTGTAAAGTCGGGGTAACGAACCATACCATTCTTAAGCAATAGGCTCTTTTCGTAAAAGTACGGAATTTGAAGATCGTACAGGATATCCGCAATGATCGCTTCTGACTTGGACCTAACTTTTTCTCCGCGTTTCGTTTCGTAAACAAGATTTTCAGGAATGTATGTACAAGGTTTTATGGTTTGGGACTGCCATGTTTGGGCATATAGTTTGGATGTGATGAGATAAGGGGTGATAAGGGTTTGCCGATGATCTGAAAGCTTTTGATAGGATAGATCGGCGTTAGATTTTGAGAATAATTCGATTGTTTGCTCCAGTCTTGCTAATTCAGTGGCTGCATCGGATAAGAATTTTTGTCTGTAATCCTTTTGGGCCAGTTTGGGGACAATGGCTCTGTCTTTTACCTTGATATATTTTCCGCGAGTGTCGCCAACATTGGTCATTAAATAGTATCTTTTCTTCGTTTTGCTTATCGATATGCGAAGGTGCCCGTCTGGAAAGGCCGTAGTATCGCGTTTTGCTTTTTCAACTGCTCTCTTCAGGGTTGCTACTCTCTTCTTCATAAGTTTGATGATTTCTTCCATAGTACCTCCTTGGTTGATTTTTATTTTGGGGAGTGTTGATTGACGGGGCAGGTGACTAAATCATGCGGTGTGGTGTGGTTTAGTCACCTCTTTCTTGATTTTTAGGAAGGGCAAAAAGACGGAATGGTGACTAAAACAGGGGAGACAGTACTGCTTAGTCACCTTTTTCTTGATTTAAGGGCGTTGGCTCCATGGGAAAAGGTTGACTAAGATGCATGTATAGAGCGGCTTAGTTACCTTTTGCTTCATTTGAGGGTAACAGTTCGATGAAATTGGGTGACTAAGATAAAGATATGGAGCATTTTAGTCAAAAAGTCGGTCGGAAAGCAATGAAGCACGGTTGGAAATCAAGAAAAAGAGCTTGAAACAGAAAAGTGGTGTGAAACCTTAAAAAAAAGGGGCGCAAGAATACGCCCCCTAAAGAAGCAATGTTGCGTGTTATCGAACCGAAAGCATCGTAACGATGCTGTGATTTATTGAACCGAACGCATTGTCGGGAATAACAGCACATCCCTGATCGCCGCAGAGTCGGTCAGAAGCATCACCAGTCTGTCAATGCCGTAGCCGATACCACCGGTGGGCGGCATGCCGATCTCCAGCGCATTTAAGAAGTCCTCATCCGTATGGTTGGCCTCCTCATCGCCCGCCGCAAATGCCGCATCCTGTGCCGCAAAACGCTCTCTCTGGTCGATGGGATCGTTCAGCTCGGAGTAGGCGTTGCACATCTCCCAGGTGTTGATGAACAGCTCAAAGCGCTCCACCTTGTCGGGATCGCTGGGCTTCTTCTTGGTCAACGGAGAGATCGCCAGCGGATGATCCATGATGAAGGTCGGCTGGATCAGCTCCTTCTCGCAGAACTCCTCGAAGAAGAGATTGATGATATCGCCCTTAGTGTGGCGCTCCTCAAACTCAATGTGGCGCTCCTTGGCCAGTGCCTTTGCCTCCTCGTCGGTGGCAACGGTGTCAAAATCCACGCCTGCATATTTCTTGATGGCCTCGTTCATGGTCAGGCGCTCAAAGGGCTTGCCCAGATCGATCTCGATGCCGTTGTATGTGATCTTTGTGGTACCGCACACCTTCTCAGCCAGGTAGCGGAACATGCTCTCAGTAAGCTCCATCATGCCCTCGTAATCGGTATATGCCTGATACAGCTCCATCAGGGTAAACTCCGGGTTGTGACGGGTATCCACGCCTTCGTTTCGGAACACGCGTCCGATCTCGTACACTCTCTCCAGTCCGCCCACGATCAGTCTCTTTAAGTAAAGCTCCAGAGAAATGCGCAGCTTCACATCCTCGTCCAGCGCATTGTAATGGGTCTCAAAGGGTCTCGCCGCAGCGCCGCCCGCGTTGGATACCAACATCGGCGTCTCCACTTCCATGAAGTTCCGTCCGTCCAGGAAATTACGGATCTCCTTGATGATCTGGCTTCTCTTAATAAAAGTATCCCTTACCTCAGGATTCACGATCAGATCAGTGTAGCGCTGACGATACCGGATGTCGGTATTGGTCAGACCGTGGAATTTCTCCGGAAGGATCTGCAGGCTCTTGGTGAGCAACGTCACTTTCGCCGCATGCACGGAAATCTCACCAGTCTTGGTCTTAAACACCTCGCCCTCGATTCCCACGATATCGCCCACATCATACTTTTTAAAATCAGCATAGGGCTCCTCGCCGATGCTGTCTCTCGCCACATAGCACTGAATGTTGCCGGGAAGATCCTGCACGTTGCAGAAGGAAGCCTTACCCATGATACGCTTGGACATCATGCGTCCGGCAATGCGGACCGTCTTGCCCTCAAGCTCCTCAAAGCGATCCTTGATATCGGTGCTGTGATGGGTCACGTCATATTTGGTGATCTGAAAAGGGTCCTTGCCTGCTTCCTGCAGAGCTGCCAGTTTCTCGCGGCGCACCTTTAAAAGCTGGTTGATATCCTGCTCCTGTGTGTTTGTCCCTTTTGCCTGTCCGTTATTGTTCTGCTGTTCTGCCACGTTTCGTATCTCCTTTTTCTTACTTACTTCTCTGTATCTCCAAAATCTTATAAGCGAACGTACCTGCCGGAGTTTCTACCTCTACGGTGTCATTGGTCTTCTTTCCCAGCAGCGCCTTGCCTACAGGGCTCTCGTTGGAAATCTTGCCCTTTAAGCTGTTGGCCTCAGTGGAACCCACGATCTTGTACTCCAGCTCCTCGCTGTACTCCAGATCCAGAATGCGCACCTTACATCCGATATTGATCTTGTCCAGATCAACCTCGTCCTCAACCACAACCTCAGCATTTTTCAGGATCTTCTCAAGCTCCTCGATCCTCGCCTCGATGTCTCTCTGCTCGTCCTTCGCTGCGTCATACTCTGCATTCTCGGAAAGGTCGCCTTGCTCTCTGGCTTCCTTGATCTTCTGTGCAACCTCCTGACGCTTCACTACCTTCAGCTCGTGCAGCTCATCCTCGTACTTTCTGAGTCCTTCATAGGTTAAAATATTTTTTTTCTCCTGCATGACGTGTCCTTTCTGTTTCTATGGTAGAAATCATTTTAGTCAACTAAAGATTATATCTGTTTTAAATCATAGTGTCAAGAACCGTAGCTGTTTTCTTTTGGGGATTTCTTTTAGCAAAAGCTGCCGGGTGTTCCGCGATCGTCCGCAGCGATACATATTCAACAGGCATCCTTCGCCCTTTGATCCGCTTCTCCTTCTCCTCCACGGCTCCCAGATCCAGCCAGACACTGCCCGGCGCTAACGTAAGGGGAGGCACATATTTTTCTCCGGTAAAATCCAATAGATTCAGCGGCTCCGTCAGATATTTTCCGCTGATCCGCACGCGGGAAAAAACGGCGCCCTCCGGCAGAAAACGCAGATCCACCGCCAGTCCAAACTCCTCATAGAGCCTTTCTGCAACGGTCTCCACCTGCGCTTTGTAGGTATAGTCCGGCACGATCCACAACAGACTCTTCATCCGGGGAGCCAGCCGTTCCAACACCTGTCCGATGCATCCCACCGTTCCCAAAGCCAGAAAATGCTCCTGCCCGGCATAGGGCAACAGCCGGTCGATCCATCGAAATTCCTGATAGGCCTGAAATTCCGGGATTTCGTTTCCGATTGCCTGCGACAGCCAGGCACCGCCCTCCTCTTGGGCCATCCCCGTTTTGCCGCTTCCCGTTTTCCCCTGCAGGCGCTGCGCATATATGCAGGCGTTTTCGCCCCATCTGTCCAAAAGTGGGTCCAGACAAGCCCGGATCTGGTCTGCCAGCAGCTCTCTCTCTCTCCGAATCCTGCGTGCCTGCAATCTTGGAAACCAATCCGTCAGGCATTGTAACGCGTTCCCCGATCTCAGCCGCTGCCACAGATTTTCTGCCTCATATCGCCTCTCGCAGACCGTCAGATGCAGAACCTGAAAATCCTTTCCCATAGCAAACTGCTCCACGCAGACAGGCTCCGCCCCATCTTCCCCTCCGCTGCCTCTATTGATCTGTAATTCCCTGTAAACCACATAAATGATCGTATCCATGCTGCATTATATGCAAAAATTCAACGGATATGAAAAATAACAGGAACAATCCGATCCGTGTGACCGCATCTTCAGACAAAGATTCGCTCCACGCTCTCCACAAGCTGCTCCATGGTCTCCATGGTATTGATCTGCTGGCGGAACTTCGCTGAGCCGGGCAGTCCGAAGGTATACCAGGACAGGTGCTTGCGCATCTCCCGCACGCCGATATATTCGCCTTTGCATTGCAGCTGCAGCGCCGCATGGCGCAGGATCAACGCCTTCTTCTCCGCATTGGTCGGTCCGGCGGGAATCGTGCCCTCCCGCAGATATTCCGTAACCTCCCTGAAGATCCATGGATTTCCCTGCGCGGCACGCCCGATCATCACACCGTCACATCCGGTCTCCCGAAGCATCTGCTCCGCCTTTTCAGGGCTGTCCACATCCCCGTTGCCCAGCACAGGGATCGACACCGCCTCCTTCACCTGTCGGATGATGTCCCAGTCCGCCCTGCCGCTGTAATACTGCTCTCTGGTGCGTCCGTGTACAGCCACCGCTGCCACACCGCAGCTCTCCGCAATTTTCGCGATCTCCACCGCATTTACATGAGACTCATCAAATCCCTTACGGATTTTCACGGTGACTGGCTTTTGGGTAGCCTTCACCAGCGCCGTCAGGATCTCCTCCACCAGCTTCGGGTCTTTCATCAGCGCCGAACCTTCCCCGTTGTTTACCACCTTGGGCACCGGGCAGCCCATGTTGATGTCCAGGAATGCATGGGGCCTGTCCTCAATGCGCTTGGCCATCTCCGAAAGGATCACCGGATCGGAGCCGAAAAGCTGCAGGGAAGCCGCCCCCTCATCAGGGTGGATTTCCATCAGGCTGTCCGTATTTTTGTTGTTATAATAGATCGCCTTGGCGCTGACCATCTCCATGCAGACCAGACCCGCACCCAATTCATGGCATAACAGACGAAAAGGCAGGTCTGATACACCTGCCATGGGAGCCAAGATAATATTGTTGGGCAGCGTCACCCCGCCGATCATCAGTACCGACATATTTTTATCCTCATTTATTTCACATTCTTCTCGTAGATCCGTCTCAATCCGTCCAATGTCAGCACGGAATCATAGATATCGATGGCATTGGTGCCTTCCGCGATCAGCCGTCCCAAGCCTCCGGTGGCAACCACCTTCATATCCCGCAGTCCGCTCTCCTCCCGGACTTTTTTGATGATATATTCCGTCTGTCCGATCTGACCGTACATCAGCCCCGCCTGCATACTGGAAATGGTTTCCTGGGCCAGGATGGACTTGGGCAGCTTGATCTCTATGTCCGGCAGCTTCGCTGTCTGGGTCCAGAGCGCTTCGGAACTGATCTGGATACCGGGCGCCGTGATCCCCGCTGTAAAGCAGCCCTCCCCCGTGATCAGGTCATAAGTCGTTGCCGTTCCGAAGTCGATGACCAGCACCGGTCCGCCGTACTTTTCAAAAGCGCCCACCGCATCCGCGATACGTCCTGCTCCGATGGCACGGGGATCATCTGTTGTGATGCGGATCCCTGTCTTCACGCCGGGTCCCACGATCAGCGGTCTGGTTCCCGTATACCGGATCAACGCGCTTTGCAGGGCATGCATCACGTTCGGCACCTCGCTGGAGATGACAGAACCCGTGAGCGCCTCCGCCTGAATTCCGTTTTTGTGCAGCAATTCACTGATGATCAGCCCGTATTCATCCGACGTGCGGGGTGTTTTCGTTGTCAGGCGAAACGTTACCTTCAACACCTCTTTGTCAAAAACTCCTAATGTCATATTGGTATTGCCCACATCGATCACAAGTGTCATATCGTTTCCTTCTTTCTGCCTAAGCCTCTTCCAACAATCCTGCCACATCCTCTTTCAGGATAAAAACTCTGTAATACAAACTCAATGACTCAAACAATTCCTGCCGTTTGCGGCGGATCTCACCCACCAGCAGACCGCTGGAGATCTCGTCGTAATAGATATCGTCCTCCTCTGCGTTAGTCTCCATGGATACAGTTCCGTCCTCCTCGAACACGATGGTGAAGATTCCTCCCACCTCCTCCGTAAACAGTACACAGATGATATGCAGTTCATCCTTGATGGATTCCGGTATCTTGTCAAACTTTTCGTTAAAATAATATTTCATCTCATAGGCGTTCGCCCCGCAGAGCACAATCCGGTTATCGCTCATAACATCCTCCCGCATCCTTTATACATATCCGTAGATTCCTCGCACGGACACCTCTCCGGCATACACCTCCCGCAAACTTCCGTCCGGCAGTTCCACGATCAGCTCTCCCCTGTCGTTGATCCCCCGCGCCGTTCCTCTGTATTCTCCGGCCGGATCCAACACACACACCTCTTTATCCCGGTTGACCAGCATCGCATTGTAGCTGTCCCGCAGACGCTCCATCGAACAGGTTTGGAGAAACCTCTCATAGTCTGTCTCAAACCGGTTCATCACGGCCGCCAGCAGCCTGCTGCGATCCACCTTCTCCGCGCACACTTCATCCAGCGCGATGGCCCGGTCCGCAATCTCCGGCGCAAATTCCTGTTTCCGCACATTGATGCCCACACCGATGACCACATACTGAATATCATTCTGCTCCAGACTCATCTCAGTCAGGATACCGCAAGTTTTCCGACCGTCTATGACCACGTCGTTGGGCCACTTGATCCCCGCCGAAAGTCCCAGCACATCCCGAAAGGCCGCCGTGATGGCATGCGCTGCCACCAGCGTCAGCATGGAAGCTCGATCCGGCGCAAACTCCGGCTTCAAGACGATGGTAAAATAAATATTGGTGTCCGCAGGACTGATCCAGCTCCGTCCTCTTCTCCCTCGTCCCGCCGTCTGCATATCCGCGACCACCAGCGTCCCGTGCGGTGCTCCGGCTTCCGCCAGCCGCTTCGCCTCTGCATTGGTGGAACCGATCTCCTCGTAAAAGTAAACTTTCCGCCCCGCCCACCGGGTCTGTATGCGGCTTGCGATCTCGCTCTTATTATAGATCTCTGTCTGTGCTGCTTCCGTCAGACGATAGCCCCGATTTGGCACTGCCTCAATGTCATAGCCTTCCTTGCGCAGCTGACCGATTGCCTTCCAAACGGCAGTGCGGGACACGCCAAACTGTTCACACAGCTGCTGTCCCGACACATAATCTTTTTTTTCTCTCAATAAAGTTAATATTTTTGTCTTCATTCTTACAATGTAGCCGCCATAACCGCCTTAATGGTATGCATGCGGTTCTCCGCTTCTTCAAACACCAAAGACTGGGACGATTCGAACACCTCGTCCGTCACCTCCATCTCGTCGATGCCGAACTTCTCGGAGATCTGCTCGCCGATCTTGGTCTTCAGATCATGGAACGCCGGCAGGCAATGCATAAAGATCGCCTTTTCCCCTGCATTTTCCATCACCGCACGATTTACCTGATAAGGAGAAAGATCCCTTATTCTTTCTTCCCAGACTTCGTCCGGTTCGCCCATGGACACCCAGACATCCGTATAAATCACATCCACATTCTCCGTACCGATCTGTACATCCTCTGTCAACGTAATGCTTCCGCCGTTCTCAGCCGCGATCTGCTTACACTCCTCCACCAGCTCCACATCCGGGAAATACTTCTCTGTGGTGCAGGCAGTGAAATGCATGCCCATCTTGGCACACGCCACCATCCAGGAATTTCCCATATTGTAACGGGCATCCCCCATATAAGTCAGCTTGATCCCCTTCAGATACCCGAAATGTTCTCTGATGGTCAGCAGATCCGCCAGCATCTGGGTGGGATGGAATTCATTGGTCAATCCATTCCACACAGGTACCTTGGAATACCTGGCCAGTTCCTCCACGATCTCCTGTCCGTAACCGCGATACTCAATCCCTTCAAACATGCCGGCAAGCACACGGGCCGTATCCGCGATACTCTCTTTCTTGCCGATCTGGGAACCGCTGGGGTCCAGATAGGTGCAGCCCATGCCCAGATCATGCGCCGCCACCTCAAAGGAACAGCGGGTACGGGTGCTGGTCTTTTCAAAGATCAACGCAACATTTTTGCCCCGCAGCGTATCCACGGGAATCCCCTTCTCCTTTTTGTCCTTCAGGTCTGCCGCCAGATCCAGCAGATAAAGGATCTCCTCCGGGGTAAAATCCAATAATTTCAGGAAATCCCGTCCTTTTAAATTGATATTGCCTTGGTTGATGCCGCTCATATCTGTCTCCTTACTCTCTTATCCTGTTATTCCGTCTTGCCTGCCACGGTCTTGATCGCCGCGCCGATGCTGGCAATGCCCTGCAGCTCTGCGGGAAGCAAAATGGTGTTCGCCTTGCCGTCCGCCACCTTCTCAAAGGCTTCCAGGCTCTTTAACTTCAGCACAGCCTCATCTGCACTGGCTTCCTTTAACATTTTCAGACCGTCTGCATGTGCCTGCTGCACCTTCAGGATTGCTTCCGCTTCACCTTCTGCCTCTTTGATCATCTTTTCCTTCTGTGCCTCTGCGCGCAGGATCGCAGACTGTTTCTCAGCCTCTGCACGAAGGATCGCGGATTCTTTTTCACCCTCTGCCTCCAGGATGCGGGCTTTCTTCTCACCTTCCGCACGGGTTACAGCCTCACGTCTCTCACGCTCTGCCTTCATCTGTTTCTCCATGGCATTCTGGATCTCTGCGGGAGGAATAATATTCTTCAGCTCCACACGATTCACCTTGATGCCCCAGGGGTCGGTTGCGATATCCAGTGCCGCACGCATCTTGGTATTGATGATCTCACGGGAGGTCAGCGTCTGATCCAGCTCCAGATCACCGATGATATTACGCAGGGTGGTCGCTGTCAGGTTCTCGATGGCCATCATCGGATTCTCCACGCCGTAGGTAAACAGCTTGGGGTCTGTGATCTGATAAAACACCACCGTGTCGATATGAACGGAAGCGTTATCCTTGGTGATCACCGGCTGAGGCGGGAAATCCGCCACCTGTTCCTTCAGGTTCACACGGCGCGCCACTTTATCAATAAACGGCATTTTTAAATGAAATCCCACGGACCAGGTTCCCTGGTAAGCGCCAAGACGCTCTACCACCCACGCCTGCGCCTGGGGAACAATCTTGATACAGTTGAAAAACGCCCAGATGATAATAACTAAAAGAATAATGATAACCGGCATATTACACCTCTTTCTGCATGGATACCGCCATGCGCTGCTTATTTTTCAGATTCTCGTTTTCTCTTGTTCCATCCGGCCCGGATGCCGTCTATGCCTGCTGCGCCTGTGCATCCGCCCGCACGATCAGTTTGACACCGTTCACGGCCACAACCTGCACCACAGTGCCCACCGCCAGGTTCTTATTGTCGTCCTCACTGCGCGCTGTCCACTCCTGACCGCCCACCGTAACCTGACCGATGCCCTGCAGATTGTTTACTTCGCTGATCACGATCGCCTGCCGGCCGATCATGCTCTCCACATTGGTGCGCACCCTGTCTTTATTGAAATATTTTACAGCGATCGGACGCGTGAATATCATCAATACGATCGACACCACCAAAAATACCAGGATCTGCAGCCACAACGGCAGAGAAACAGCAGAGAGGATCAGAGCCACGATCGCACCACCGGCAAACCAGATACTGGTCAGACCCAGACTGATGATTTCCACTACAATAGACACAATGAGCACCACAAGCCATAGTATCATCATTTCGCTCATAAAATAATGCTCCTTTCTGAATTTTTTAAATTTGCTTCTAGTTTACTACAAAAATAGAAACAGGGCAACATTCTTCTGTTGCCCTGTCGTAAAATTTTATAAAATTTATACTTTTTGTTTTGGCTCGGCAGGACAATCCTAGTAGAACACATGGTTTCCGATCACGATGCCTTCCCTGCCGTCGTTTCGTCTGAAGTGCGTGCAGTCACCCACATTGGATACGCCGGAAAGCGCTTCTTTCGCAGCCTGCTTGCAGCTCTCGGAAATCTTACCGGATGCATATCTGGCATCCACCTTCCCGTTCATCGCCGGTGTAAACTGACCGGACGCATAGATTACGCCATGGATTGTGTTGGGATAAGCGCCGCTTCTCACACGGTTCATCACGACCGCTCCTACTGCCACCTGACCCTCGTAACTCTCTCCGCCGGCCTCACAATAGATCAGCGCCGCCAACAGAAGCTCCGTATCTGCATCCGCGGTCACTTCGCCATAGTTCACATGGCGTTTTGCTTCCTTCTCGGCTTTCTCTCTGGCCTTGATCTCCTCAATGGTCTCGCCCGTATCAATTTGGAAATCGATCTCTACAAACTCCGCGGATACATAAGCATCTTTGCCCTCGTAATCCACGCAGACCCACTCGGCATCCTTATCATAATCACCGACCACATCCAAAACCTCGCCCTTGGGAACAAGCCCATACACGCCGGCATCGGTATTCGCTTCCTTCCGGACACGGAGCGTCTCGGTATTCACGGTTGCCATGGTACGTCCTACCTCATTTGCCAGTGCCTCTGCTTCCTCGCCGAACAGCAGAAATTCATCCTTTGCCCAGCCTACCAGCTTGCCGGACTGTAACTTCGTCCAACCGTCCTTGCGCTCCAGGATCACGCCGCCGCAATCCTTGTACAGTTCTCCGGCCTTATCTGCAAGCTCCGTTGCCTCGATTCTGACGTTCACGGCACTCTTTACATTGGCCATTACAATATTTGATTTGGTTTCCTCTTCCTCAACCGCTGCCTGTCTTGCTTTGTAAGTGCTTACATCCGGATAAACGACCGTGGTGGACTCCAAAACAGTTGCCACACCACCATTCATCGCATCCAGATAACTTTTTCCTATGTTTTTAGCTTCTGCGGTCGTGCCTGCGCCCATCATTACAGTCGTACCAACCAGGATACCTGCAAGTGTGCGGCAGAACCTTCTGCTTCCTGCCATTTCCAGTTTCCTCCAACTATTTTAACATTTTAATAACAAATGTTACGAAATTGTTAAATTTGTTAAGATTTTCCTAGATAGTAACAGAAGCATTTTTGTTTGTCAAGGCATGGATTGTTTCTTTTTTTGTACAATCCGATTAAAAAACAGGCGTATTTTTATTAAAATTCACTATATCTTGTATTTTTTTAAGATGTTACAACTTTTTTACATGCCACATCTTGTTCCTTGCTTTTTATGAAAAAAATTGGAATTTTTTTTACTGTAATTTATTTACTGTAAATTTATTTACTGTAAATTTATTTACATATCCCGCGATTTGCAGATGCAGGCCTCCATGGCATCCATCACCGCTGCGCGCATTCCCTTCTCCTCCAGAACCTTCACCGCCTGGATCGTGGTTCCGCCGGGCGAGCAGACCATATCCTTCAGCTCTCCGGGATGTCTGCCGGTCTCCAGGACCATCTTTGCACTGCCTAACACCGCCTGCGCCGCAAATTCATAGGCCTGCTTTCTGGGCATGCCTTCCGCCACCGCTTCATCCGCCATGGCCTCTATAAACAGGAAAACATAAGCAGGCGAGCTTCCGGATACTCCCGTGACCACATCCATCAGCCGCTCCGGCACTTCATGGGCAGTGCCGAATGCCCGCAGCAGTTCCATTACCTGCGCCAGTTCCGCCTCAGAGACCTTTTCATCCGCACAGACGCCGGTACAGCCCTCCAGAACCAAAGCCGGTGTATTCGGCATGCAGCGAATGATCGGACAATCCGCTCTGTTAAATGCTCTCTTCAGGTAATCGAGGCTTCGGCCAGCCACAATACTCACGATCACAGTCCCTGTGCGCATAGCGGCCCGGATCTGTGCGATCACTTCCTCCAAAAAGACCGGCTTCACCGCCAGGAACAGAATATCCGCCTCTGCCGCCACATCAGCATTGCTTTCTGCAATCTGGATTCCAAATTTATCCTGTATCTTTTCCTCCGTGCCGTCAGTCCGCGCCTTTCCGATGATATTCTCCGGACGGATCATATTTTTCTTCAACATTCCGCCGATCATGGCCGTTGCCATATTTCCCAGGCCGATAAAGCCTATTTTTTTGTCTGTCATTTTCTGTCCTCCTGTCACTGTTCTCTCTGATCCTTATTGGTTTTTACAACTCTTATGGTAAACTCTTATGGTGACTCATCGCGCCCGCTGCCTGTGCGCCTCGTACATCAAAAGCGCCGCAGCCACCGAAGCGTTCAGCGATTCCAGCTTTCCCTCCATGGGAATCTTCAGATAAGCAGTCGCTGCCTGCGCCAGTTCTTCGGTCAGTCCGTTCCCCTCATTTCCGATCAGGAATGCCGTGGGTTCCCTGAAGTCAAAACTGTCATAGTACGTTTTTCCTTGCAGATGCGCCGCGTAAGTTCTCACGCCGTGTTCCTGTAATATCTCCAGCGTATGCAACAGATTTTCTTCATATAAAAAAGGCACTCTGTAAACGGAACCCATTGTAGACCGAATCACTTTCGGATTAAAGAGATCCACCGTGTTACTGCTCATGATCACGGCAGTCACGCCGGCCCCTTCCGCCGTCCGCAGGATCGTGCCCAGATTACCCGGGTCCTGCAGATTCTCCAACACCACAAACAAAAGCGGTTGTTCCCCGTCTCTGCCATTCCGCAGGATCTCTTGCAGATCATAGGACGGCTGCCTTAAAACAGCCAGGATCCCCTGCGGTGTCTGCGTGTCCGACATCTTGCGGAACACTTCCTCCGAAACCTCCTCGTATCCCACCCGGGCAAGCTTGTCTCCGCAAGCTCCGGCAAATCCCTCAGAGACATACACTTCCCTGATCAGCTCCTCCGGGGCCTCCTCAAACATCTTTGGCCCCTCTGCGATAAACACCTTATCCCTGCGTCTCTCCTTCGCCTTGGTCTGCCACTGCAGCACCTGCTTCACCCGCGGGTTAGACATACTTGTGATCATCTTTTCCTACCGCTCCCATCTACATCATATCTCAACCCTCAGCCTACGCTTACCGGTTTCTCCAATATTCCTCATATTCTTTCATCCAAGTGTCCCATTCCCTTTTATCCAACAGAAAATATCTCCAACCGCCTTCCGACATAGCATTGTATGCTTCTGCGCCCTCAGACAACAGATCCACAGAGACCACATTACTTTCACCGTCCCATACAGTGGGCAGCCAAACCATCCCTTCCTCCTGATGATCGTAGCTGGACCTACCTATTCCCGGCACAAATCCCCCTTTTTGCAGCAAGGTCTCGTCAAACTCCACCGTCAAAACCGCTTCTGTGCCTTGCTTGGGAATCCTGTAAATTTCAAAAGGCTGATCCACATACCCCGGTATAGCGTCTTCGTGAGACTGCGGGGAGATACAACGCACCGAAAAGCCATATCGGTTCTCCTGATACGGCGCCGTCACCTCCACCGACACCCGATACCGCTCCGCTGCATCGCTTCTGGTATATCGAAAAAGCGCATCATATACTAACGGATCCGTTCCATATGTGTACAACTCATCACTGTCCCACATCCCATCTCCGTCACTGTCACCGGGCGAGGTTTCGTACACCTGAAACCATGCCAACATGCAGTAAAGCACGGACATAAACACCAGATATCCTAAAATCACCCTCTCCGATACTGCCCGGTAAGAGTGCTTCATGCGATATCTGTGCACCACTTCCACCCGCCGCAGGATTGGAAAATCCGGCGTCTGATTGTGTCCGGTATGTTTTCCTCCTGTTTCACCGGCCCGCTTCTCCTCTTTGGTCATCTGTCGGTCCGCCGTCTGAAACCCGTTTGCGTAGCAGTGCCTGCCCCAGGTATAGACCTCACAGGCAGTGCCGTATAGATAATTTAAAAACTCATACCGGTAAGCAGGCGTCGTGTATTCCGTCCCGTTTTGGTCCGTCACCACCAACTGGCATTTCCACTCGCACCAATTGAGCAACGCCCGCTTCCAGATGACTTTTGTAATCTGTCCGCTGTGATAAGTACCTGCCTCCACAATGTGTTTTCCCAACCACCGCACATACAGATGCCCACCGATGGCAAAAAAAGTCAGGATCACCAGCGCTATGAAAAACTTCATTCCCTTTCCCCGCAGGATATATGCATAGCTGTATTCCTGAAAAAAAGGGTGCAACAATACAACCGCCGCCCCGTACACAAGGCTTAGGACAGACAGGCAGATCGGTATCCATATTAACCGCTCCCTGGCAGGCAGTAGATGTTTTTTCACAGATGTTACCTCATAACAGTCCTTATAGCACAAACAGGGGGCACATCTCCGCGATATACCTCCTGCCTGATTCAGAAAAATGTCCCGAAACATACTTCTTAGTAGGACAACAGATGCGCCACCTCAAACTGGTACTCATTGATGCCTTTCACCATATTCAAAGCTTCCTCAATGTCATAATCTACAAACTCGCCCTTGCTGAAGCCCACCACACGATTGGTTTTGCCTTGCAACAGAATATCCACCGCATAGGCACCCATGATGGACGCATAATAGCGGTCTTTCGCCGTGGGCTGACCGCCGCGCTGCATGTAACCAAGAATGGTGGCTCTGGTCTCAATACCTGTCGCCGCCTCGATCCTGCGCGCCATGGACACGGAATGTCCGATGCCCTCCGCATTGATCACGATATGATGAGTCTTGCCGCGTCGGCGGTTGGCAATGATATTGTTGATGATGTTCTGCTCATTAAAATCATATTTCTCCGGGATCAGAATATCCTCCGCTCCGTTGGCGATACCGCACCAGAGCGCGATATAACCGGCATTCCGCCCCATGACCTCGATCACACTGCATCTCTCGTGGGAAGCGGATGTATCCTTTACCTTGTCAATAGCCTGCATGGCCGTATTCACCGCGGTATCAAAACCAATAGTATACTCCGTACACGCAATATCCAGATCGATGGTTCCCGGAAGTCCGATGGTGTTGATTCCGTTTCTGGAAAGCGCCTGTGCGCCGCGGTAAGAGCCGTCACCGCCGATCACGACCATACCGTCAATGCCGTGCTTTTTGCAGATTTCAGCGCCCTTCTTCTGTCCTTCCGGCGTCTTGAACTCCATGCTCCGCGCCGTTCCCAGTACGGTACCTCCACGCTGGATAATATCAGATACGTCCTTCGTACCCATATCTATAATCTCTTCATTCAAAAGACCCTGATAACCTTTTTTGATGCCCTTTACCTTTAAACCACGAGCGATCGCCATACGTACCACCGCGCGGATCGCCGCATTCATGCCCGGTGCATCGCCGCCGCTGGTCAGCACACCGATAGTCTTAATCTCTTTGTTGGTCTCCTCTGCCATATTATCTCCTCCAAGTACCGTTCTTTCGTCGTTCAAAATCATTCTATATTTTAATCCAATTTTGAGCGGTTTTCAATACATTCTTAAGATTTCTTCACCCGCACATTCTCCGCTCCGAACACCGCCTGCAGGCGCTCCAGCGCTTCCCCCGCGTTCACTTTGAGATTGGGCGGCAGCACCTTCACGCTCCGCTCCGCTTTCAGATAGACCACCACATTGTCCTCACCTTCACTGTCGGCAATGGCCGCGATGATGTCGCCCTTCCTGAGGTCATATTCCGCTGCATCCGCAAACTGGATCCATACGCCGTCCGGCACCTTGTTCACGGTCTGCGCCAATGCGGCTGCTGCCGCGCCGGACTTCCCGGCCGCGCCGTTGCTGTTGCCGCTCCAGCCTCCTCGTCCACCTGCACCGTTCCAACCGCCCCGGTTCGCCTGGGGCAGCTTGCCGCCGCTTTCCTGCACCTGGGCAAAGGTATAGATCTCCTCGCAGATCAGCTTGGCGTCCTTGTCCTCCTCCACAGAGGTGCGCCCTCTGACAAAGATCTTCTCATCCTCCGCGAGCAGCTTCCCATAGGTCTCATAACTCTTGGGAAACACGATGACCTCCACGCTGCCCACCATATCCTCCAGGGTGAGGAATGCCATCATCTGGTCATTCTTAGTGTACTTGATGGTCTTGCCCGCAATGATACCGCCCACAATCACCCGCGCCTGATCCGCGATGCTCACCGTATTCGTCTCCTCGTCCAGGGCGAAATCATTGGTCTTGTTCGTCACGTTATTGCTCCAGATCTCCCGGTACTCTTCCATGGGATGCCCGCTGACATAGATGCCCAGCACCTCTTTCTCAAAGCCCAGCTTCATCTCCTTGGGATACTCGCCCACATCCGGCATGCGCAGGTCAAATTCCTCCTTCGCGTCCTCATCCACAATGTCAAACAGCGACATCTGCCCCGCCATATTGTTCTTTTTATCCTTGGTCACATGATCCAGAATCTGTACGTACACACTCATAAACTGCTTGCGGGTCCCGTTCAGACTGTCCAACGCCCCCGCCTTGATAAAGCTCTCAATCACGCGCTTATTGACATCCTTATCGGCCATCCGGGTGATAAAATCATTCAGATTGGTAAAAGCGCCCCGTTCCTTCCGCTCTGCCACAATGCTCTCGATCACAGCAAAGCCCACGCCCTTGATGGCCGTCAGCGCATAGCGGATCCTGTTGCCGTCCACGGAGAACCCGGCCTCGCCCTGGTTGATGTCCGGGGGCAGGATCTGAATCCCCATGCTGCGGCAGGACAAAATGTACTCCGATACTTTCTTGCCGTTGTCGATCACGGAGGTCAGAAGCGCCGCCATGAACTCCACCGGATAATAGTATTTCAGCCACGCCGTCTGGTACGCCACCACCGCATAGCAGGCCGCATGGGACTTGTTAAACGCATACTTGGCGAAATCCATCATCTCGTCATAGATCGTGGACGCCACCTGCTCTGAAATTCCTTTCGCCACACATCCCGGCACATGCTCCTCCGCATTGCCGTAGATAAAATTTGCCCGCTCTTTCTCCATGACGGACTGCTTTTTCTTACTCATGGCACGGCGCACCAAGTCGCTGCGCCCCAGGGTATAGCCGCCCAGGTCACGCACAATCTGCATCACCTGCTCCTGGTATACGATACAGCCGTAGGTGGGCGACAGGATCGGCTCCAGCTGCGGGCAGGAGTAGGTCACCGCATCGTGATTGTTTTTCCCCTTGATATATTTCGGGATAAAATCCATGGGACCCGGACGATACAGGGAGATACCGGCAATCACATCCTCCAGGTTCTGGGGCTTCAGCTCCTTCATGAAGTTCTTCATTCCCGCACTCTCCAGCTGGAAAATGCCCTCCGTCTTACCGGAGCCGATGTACTCCAAAACCTTTTTATCATCATAGTCAATATGGTCAATGTCGATCCGCTTCCCGGTACTCTTTTCAATAAAATCCAACGCATCATGGATCACCGACAGGTTCCGAAGCCCCAGGAAATCCATCTTTAAGAGTCCTAGCTCCTCCAACGTGGTCATGACAAACTGGGTTGTGATCGAACCGTCGCTGCCCCTGGACAACGGCACAAACTCGTCCGCCGCCTCGGGACAGATCACCACCCCCGCCGCATGCATGGAGGTATGCCTGGGCAACCCCTCCAGGCGCTTACACATATCGATCAGATGGTGGATCTGCTCATCCTCCTGATACAGCTTCCGAAACTCCGGATTCTTCTCCAACGCCTTGTCCAGCGTGATATTCAGTTCATTGGGCACCATCTTGGCCAACGAGTCACACAGACTGTAAGGCAGGTCCATCACGCGCCCCACATCCCGGATCACACCCTTCGCCTGCAGCGTACCGAAGGTGACGATCTGCACCACCTTCTCCGCGCCGTACTTGCGGCTCACATAGTCGATGACCTCCTGCCTGCGCTCCGGTCCGAAATCAATATCGATATCCGGCATAGTCACACGCTCCGGGTTCAAAAAACGCTCAAACAGCAGATTGTACCGGATCGGCTCAATATTCGTGATCTTCAGGCAATACGCCACAATGCTTCCCGCCGCGGAACCACGCCCCGGGCCCACGGGAATGTCGTTGGATTTGGCATAGTTGATAAAATCCCACACGATCAGGAAGTAGTCCACAAACCCCATGTTTTTGATGACGCCCAGCTCATAGTCCAGACGCTCCCTGAAGGTCTGCCCGGTGTCTCCCGCCGGCAATGCACCCACCGCGGCAAGCAACGCATCCTCCGTCCACACATCTGCTGTGCCCGAAGCAGCATCTCCCGTCAGCCGATCTTGATACCGCTCCACCAGCCCGTCATTACACAATTTGTTCAGATAGGTCCAGGAATCATACCCCTCCGGCACCTCAAAGTGCGGCAGCTTGCTCTTTCCGAACTCGATCTCCACATTGCAGCGGTCTGCGATCCGCTGGGTGTTCTCCACCGCCTCCCAGGCGTACGGGAACAGCCCTTTCATCTCCTCCTCGCTCTTGACAAAGAACTGTCCGCCCTCATAGCGCATGCGGTCCTCGTCCGCCAGCTTCTTACCCGTCTGCAGACACAACAAAATATCATGGGGCGCCGCATCCTCCGCATAGGTATAGTGCACATCATTGGTCACCACCAACGGAATGTCCAGCTCCTTGCTCATCTGCATGAGTTCCATATTTACCGTCTTCTGCTCCGGAATCCCGTGATCCTGCATCTCCAGAAAATAATTCCCTTTGCCGAAGCAATCCTCATATTTGCGGGCTGCTTTCCTGGCCTCATCCAACAGCCCCTTCGCGATATAACGCTGCACCTCTCCCGCCAGACACGCCGACGTGCAGATAATGCCCTCGTGATACTGACGCAAAACCTCCATATCCACGCGGGGCTTGTAATAATACCCTTCCGTAAAGCCACGGCTCACGATCTTCATCAGATTGGAATACCCGATATTGTTCTCCGCCAACAGGATCAGGTGATAATATCTGTCCTCCCCGCCGGTCAGCTCCCTGTCAAAGCGGGAATTCGGCGCCACATACACCTCGCAGCCCAGGATTGGCTTGATCCCCTCCGCCTTCGCCGCGCGGTAAAAATCGATGACGCCATACATCACACCGTGATCCGTGATGGCTGCGGCGTTCATCCCCAACTCCTTCACCCGATGCACATATTCTTTTATTTTATTCGAACCGTCCAACAGCGAAAACTCCGTGTGGACATGCAAATGCGCAAATGCCATATAATGATGGTCCCCCTATTTTCTATAAATACTCCTCAAAACGCCACAATTCATATAAAGGTATACTGTAAATCCCGGTATCCCCTTCCCTATTGTCTCCAACATTCCGCATAGACAATTTAAAAGCCGAACCAAGTCTGTTACATTTTTCATATGATTTATTGACGTTTTAGCCGTTTTTTCATACGAATAACTTTTGTCTCTTAATTATACAAGACGATCCTCACGTCGTTGAATTGTCTTTCCCGCCTTAAAATTCCTTTCAAACCTCCAGTCCGCAATTCCTCAGAATTTCTATATTATTGTGTTTTCTCTGTTGCAATTCCCTATGTATCTTCTCCTGACATTCAGGTGTACTAGTCAACATATCAAATAAAATCAACCTATCTTTTCTTTTTTTCTCACATTCCGTTTCATTTTTGCTGTGCTCTTCAATTGTTATTCCACTCATACCTGCATTCATATAGTATAATTCATCTTCATTTGCCTCCTGGTATACCTTTATCCAAGCATTTTCATATTCCTTTATCCTATCGCCTCCATATACCAGGGTACATACTAGTCCTTCATTATATTTCCCTCCGACTTCACCCTGAATATATCTATCTGAAGCATCTTTAATGCTTATAGCGATTGGATTATATTTAAAGAAATGCTTCAAACACTCCTCCAGAGTTGTGATATGATCCAATACCGGCAGTGCATATTTTTCTGTCAACTCAAATGATTTTCTGATTACCTCCACCATGGCATCTTCATCGGCTCCATGATACTCAAATAAGTGCGGAATGATCTCATCACAGGCTTTACGATCGTACTTAGAACAATAATGTTCCATATAGCATATATCTGAAAGTTTATTCAGCCATAATTGATTGTCTTTAGGCAGAACATTGAGTTCAATTTCTTTTCTATATACCGTGGCTACACCAAACACAATCCAAAATGCCTTATAGAATATTCCCGTGCTGCCCTGTTTCGGGGTGAAAGCGTCCTGCACTGCAATGACATGAACAATCTCATCCCCAACACACCTGACATAATAAGGCCGTGATCCCTTTATCTTCTTAAATCCGTATTTCATAAGACCTATTTCATATACACTTTTAAACGCCACTGCGAATGATTTCATACACGATTCTCCTTCGGTTAAAACACTTAATTCTAATATACTAAAATCGACAGGATTTCGCAATGAAAAAACAAGACCGGTGCACAAAGCATTGTACACCGGCCATGCCGATCTTTCATCCAATTGCGTTTTATTTATAGTTCTTTAATAATAGACGCTGCTCCTGCACCTTTATTTTACAGGTATTTCTTCAGCGTCTCCGCCTTATCCGTCTTCTCCCACGGCAGATCCACATCGGTGCGTCCGAAGTGACCGTAGCTGGAGGTCGCCTTGTAGATGGGTCTTCTCAGATCCAGCATCTTGATGATGCCGGCAGGTCTCAAGTCAAAGTTATCACGGATGATCTCCACCAGCTTCTCATCGCTGAGTTTCCCGGAGCCATAAGTATCCACCATGATGGAGGTGGGCTTTGCCACACCGATGGCGTAGGACAACTGGATCTCACACTGGTCAGCCAGTCCCGCTGCCACGATATTCTTTGCCACATAGCGGGCCGCATAAGCCGCGCTTCTGTCCACCTTGGTGCAGTCCTTGCCGGAGAATGCGCCGCCGCCATGGCTCGCATATCCGCCGTAGGTGTCCACAATGATCTTCCGTCCGGTCAGACCGCTGTCGCCGTTGGGACCGCCAATCACGAAACGGCCGGTGGGATTGATGAAGAACTTGGTGTCCGCATCGATCATCTCTGCAGGCAGCACCGGATCAAACACATACTTTCTGATATCTTTATGGATCTGCTCCTGGGTCACATCCGCATCATGCTGGGTGGAAAGCACCACTGCTTCCAGACGCACCGGCTTGCCGTTCTCGTCATACTCCACGGAAACCTGGCTCTTGCCGTCGGGACGAAGATAAGGCAGAGTGCCGTTCTTTCTCACCTCGGTAAGCTTCTTGGTCAGCTTGTGGGCCAATGCAATGGGATAGGGCATCAGCTCCGGTGTCTCATTGGTGGCATAACCGAACATCATGCCCTGGTCCCCTGCGCCGATGGCATCCAGCTCATCCTCGGACATATTTTTCTCACTCTGATTGCCGGAGGCATCCTCCGCGCCGCCTCTCTGCTCCAATGCCTTGTCCACGCCCATGGCAATGTCCGCGGACTGCTTGTCCAAAGATACAAACACCGCGCAGGTGTTGCCGTCAAAGCCCTTCTCGGAAGAATCATAGCCGATATCCAGCACCGTCTTTCTCACGATAGCCGGAATATCCACGTTTGCCTTGGTCGTAATCTCACCCATTACCAGCACAAAGCCCGTATTGGTGCAGGTCTCACAGGCCACACGGCTGAACGGATCCTGCTCCATCAACGCGTCCAGTACGGCATCGGAAACCGCGTCGCATATTTTATCGGGATGTCCTTCGGTAACAGATTCGGAAGTAAATAATCTTTTTTCCATCTTTTCTCTCCTTTTTGTATTATAAAATCCGCTTATCAAACAATAAGCGGATTTGAAAATTTCCCTATTCAACTCCTCTTATTGTTCGACCTGCCCGTCGCTTAGCATTGCCGCGCGATCCTGCAGGATTAATCGCTCAGGTGGGCACCTTCCCTTCCGGGGGTTGCCGTGGCTTCATCGGTCCTATGTACCTCCACCAACTCTGAATAAGAGACTCTATTTATTTAATATAACTCTACTATGATATGACCTGTTTGTCAACCGGTTTTCAGCTTAAATTTCTGAAAATCACGCTCCGTCTCGATGATATCGATCTGCGCTCCCAGCGCCTGAAGCTTCAGGTGGAAGTCCTCATATCCTCTCTCGATGTAACGGATATCATCCACCGTGCTGTAGCCTTCCGCAGCCAGTGCCGCCAGAACCAACGCCGCACCCGCACGCAGATCCGGTGCCGAAATGCTGGCTCCGGTATATTTCTTCATACCATTGATCACGGCCACATTGCCCTCGACCTTGATATTCGCCCCCATGCGGATCAGCTCGTCCACATATTTGAAACGATTTTCAAAAATACTCTCTGTCACAATGCTTGTCCCCTGAGACAAAGCCAACGCCACCGTGATCTGGGGCTGCATGTCCGTAGGGAATCCCGGATAGGGAAGCGTCTTTACCTGCGTATGGCGCAAAGGCTTGGAAGCCACCACGCGCACACAGTCATCCTCCTCCTTCACCTCGCATCCGATCTCCAACAGCTTGGATGTGATAGACTCCAGATGCTTGGTGATCACATTCTTCACCGTCACATCCCCCTTGGTGATTGCCGCGGCAAACATAAATGTCCCCGCCTCGATCTGATCAGGGATGATCATATACTCCGAACCATGCAGCTTCTGTACGCCTCTGATTCGGATCACATCCGTACCGGCGCCTCTGATGTTGGCGCCCATACTGTTTAGGAAGTTCGCCAGGTCAACCACATGGGGCTCTTTCGCCGCATTTTCGATGATGGTCTTACCTTCTGCCAGCGTCGCTGCCATCATCACATTGATGGTCGCACCCACGCTGACCACATCCATGTAGATGTGGCTGCCCACCAGATGCTCGGCCTTTGCCCGGATCCTGCCAAACTCAATACTCACCTTGGCCCCCAACGCCTCGAAGCCCTTGATGTGCTGATCGATGGCACGGCTGCCGATATCGCAGCCGCCCGGCAGCACCACATCCGCCTCTTTGTATTTTCCCAAGAGCGCTCCTACCAGATAGTAGGAAGCTCTGATCTTTTTCAGTTTGTCACTGACCACCGTAGTGGTGGTGATGTTCGCCGCGTTGATGGTCGCCTGATGGCGTCCCGCCCGCTTCATCATCACGCCGATGTCCTGCATCGCGGACAACAGCACATTTGTATCACGCACGTCCGGAATATTTTCTATATGAACTGTTTCATCCGTCATCAGAGAAGCCGCAAGAATAGGAAGAGCTGCATTCTTAGCCCCTCCTATCTCCACTTCACCCACTAATGGATTACCGCCTTTGATCGCGTATTGTTCCATTTTGTTGCTTACCTCTTGTTTCAAAACCGGCGCATCCGCTCTTATCCCGCGAATGACGGTCTGCATCATTCCATTGAGCAGACTGTCGAATGATCTGCTCTATAAAAAATTATCCCAAATACAAAATATCCTATCCCTCAAAATGATTTATACCATATTTTGACGGATTTGTAAATAGGAAACAATTTTGTAACATTTGTATGCCTGCTGGCTTAATTCAGATACTTCAGCGGATTCACCTGGCTGCCATTGATCAGGATCTCAAAGTGCAGATGCGGCCCCGTGCTGATACCGGTGCTTCCGGAAAGCGCAATGCGGTCTCCCTGCTTCACCTTCTGTCCGGCTTTCACCAGCACCTTCGACAGATGTCCATACCGGGTCTGTCTGCCGTCTTCATGATCGATGTAAACCACATAGCCGTACCCGCTTCCCCAGCCGGCCTTCGATACGGTACCGCCACAGGATGCATAGACGGCAGTTCCCGTAGGCACAGCCCAGTCCACCCCCTTGTGATACGTGCTGGCACCCTTTGTGGGCGCACTGCGCGCTCCGAATCCGGAACTCAGACGTCCTCCGGAGATCGGTTTGATATAAGTGGGCGGAATCTTGGTCCCACGCTCCACGATCTTGGGCACCGCTTCCAGCACCACTTCTTCCTTCAGAATCTCCCTGGAAACCTCTTTGTCGTTGACATAATGTACCCGGGCGATCGCCTTGCGGAACCCCGCGGACGGCTGCTGATGCACCACAGACTGGTTGGTGTACCAATCGTTGTTGTCAATGTAAATAATGTCCAGATCATAGGCTTCTTCGTAATAATTGTCCTCCGTGCGCTCCACCGAGAGCTCCGGCTCCGGAACAGTGATGATCAGCTTGTCCCCCACACGGATCAGCGAATTCTCATTTTCCAGCTTGTCGCTGTTCAGTTCCACGATCTTATCCAACGGTATATTCACTTTGATCGCAATCTCAGACAACGTATCTCCGCTGACGATCTTGTATTCCCCGACCGTCTCCTGCTCCTTGATCACATCTTCCGCAGCGGTCTCAAGGGAGGAAATCCGATCCTCTGGGAGATATACCTCCGCAATTTCCACCTTCTCCGAAAAATACATGGATTTCAGCCCTGTCTCAAAATCTGCAAAATCCTTTTCCTCCGGCGCGGTTTCCACATGAATTGCAGACATGACGCGCTCCACTCCGGCTGACATCCTGGAAGCCTCCGAATTTTGAGACACACTCTCACGCCGGATCACATCCGCTGTCAACGCACTGAACTCCCTGTCGGAATCCTGCGCCAGCTCCACAACGAACCCTTCCTCCGTAGCGTATTTATCAATGGCCAACTGCAGCAGTTCCCGCACATCCGAGATACTGCCCAGGTTCACCATATACTCGTTCACCTTCAGGCTATAGGCCCGCTGCATCGTCTCCCGCACACTCTGCGAGAGGATCTCTGACATCCGCGCCCGGATCACATCCTCCTCATCCAACTCTCCCCAGAGGATTTCTTCTCCCTCCAGCCGCAGATCCGCGTCCATAAAAACAATATCGTCGCTCTGTCCGGCCAGCTCTCTGCGCGCCTGCAAAAGCATCCGTTCCGCGGTTTCCGGCTTTCCGACCACGCCCACCTGCACACCGTTCAGATAGACATGAAAATAATTTTCCCCTTCCGAGCGCAGCGTGGGATACCCGTCCAGAAACAGCATACAGACAAACAATGTCAACAAGCTGGTCCAAATATATGTAAATTTTGCTTTTTTCGTAAAAATCTTCATTGGTTCAATCCTCTAACAGAATCAAGGCCCTGCATCAAAGCCTGTCCTATTCTAGCAATAATTATAGAGCTTGTAAAGTCATTCCCGACGGATTAAAATAAAAATTAAGAATCTCGTGTGAAACACAAAAAGGAGGTGTCCGGGCATGAACGATCCCATCATTTTCCATATTGATGTCAACTCTGCGTTCCTGAGCTGGACCGCCCTAGACAAGCTGAAGGAAGGCTCCTCCGTGGATCTGCGGGAAATTCCTTCCATCATCGGCGGGGACTCCGCAACACGACATGGGATAGTGCTTGCCAAATCCATTCCCGCCAAGGCTTTCGGCATTCAGACCGGGGAACCTGTGGCAAACGCATTGCGCAAGTGCCCGCACCTGACCCTGGCCTCCCCCGACCATGCACACTATAAGGAGTACAGCCATGCTTTGATGGAACATCTCTCCCGGATCTGTCCGGATATCGAACAGGTCAGCATCGATGAATGCTATATGGATTATTCCCCGATTTCCTCCCGATATTCCTCGCCGGTGAAAGCCGCAGATTTTATCCGGGAATCAGTCTTCCAGACGTTTCAATTTACGGTAAATGTGGGCATCTCCGACCGCAAGGTCCTGGCCAAAATGGCGTCCGACTTCCGAAAACCCAATCTGACGCACACGCTCTTTGCATCGGAGATTCCGGAAAAGCTTTGGCCTCTGCCGGTTTCCAATCTGTTCCTGTGCGGGCACTCCAGCGTTGAAACCCTGCGCAAGCTGGGCATTCTCACCATCGGCGAGCTGGCGCACACGGACCGCGCCATCCTGGAGTCCCACTTAAAGAGCCACGGTCTGCTCCTTTGGAACTACGCCAACGGCATCGACGCCTCCGTTGTGGAGACCAAACGCGCCAAGGCCAAGGGTGTCGGCAATTCCACCACACTCTCCCAGGACGTGACCACTGCGGAGCAGGCGCATCGCATCCTGCGGCAGCTGTCCGAATCGGTGGGCGCACGCATGCGCAAAGCACACAGTGTGGGCGCCTCCGTCTGTACTGAGATCAAATACAGCGACTTTGTGTCCGTTTCCCACCAGACGCTTTTGTCTGTACCCACAGCCTCAGACGCCATCATCGCCGAGAGCGCCTGCACTCTTTTTGATGAGCTCTGGAACGGGGCTCCGGTGCGCCTTCTCGGCGTGCGGGTGACCAAACTTACCGAAGATAATACGCCTGTGCAGCTCAGTATTTTTGACTATCAGGCACCCCGATCGGAAAAACAGCAAAAACTGGATGCCGCCCTGGACAGCATTCGCGCCCGCTACGGAAAAGATGCCATAAAAAGAGGGAGTCAAATGGACTCCCACCTAAAATCGGACACCTGACCGTGTTCAACCCTGCTTTTTCCGGACGCTGTAACCGAAGGTTCCCAGCTGCTCCCCGCAGGCATAATAAGTCCCGTGGGAATATACGATCGGGTCCGCCTCCTCCAGATGAAATTTGTGTTTCTTATCCATGTATTGTTCTTCCGCATGCACTGCGACCACATCCGCTAGAAACATATCATGGGAACCGAGTTCTTTGATTTCCCGGACACGACATTCAATATTGACCGGACTTTCCGCGATCATCGGCGCCCGGACTTTGGTTCCCGCCACCGGCGTCAGCTTCATCTCCTGAAACTTATCTACGTCCCGGCCGCTCTTCACACCACAGTAATCCGTGGCAAAAACCAACTCCCTCGTCGTCAGATTGATCACAAACTCACCGGTCTCTTTCAGGATCTCATGGGAAAAACGCTCCGGCCGCACGGAAATCGACACCATGGGCGGATTCGTGCAGACCGTTCCCACCCATGCTACCGTAATGATATTGGGCTTACCGTTCCGATCCGCAACACTTACCATCACAACCGGCAGCGGATACAGCATATTGCCGGGTTTCCAGATTTCCTTTGCCATATTGGTCTCCGTCTGTCACAGAATATGAAGCATACTCAAGATCTGGAGCACGACGCCTGCCACAGATGCAACCAATGCCACCACCGAGATCTTGAAGATCTTATTCAGGTTGTTCTTCATGGGATTAAAGGTATAATCCAGATTCTCCGTCTGCTTCTTGTTTTCATCTCCGATCACAGCCTGTACATTCCGGTATACCTTCACACATTCTCTGTGGACAAATTCGTTGGACCCGCCAAGCTGCTCCTCTACGCCGGTCTTGATCTCTGCGATCTTCGCATCCAGCATATTTCTCTGACTCTCTAACTCACTCAGGATAAAATCGCTCTGATTCTGTCCTTCTTTCAAACCGCTGATCTGTGCCTTCAGCACGCTGCGCAGATTATCCAGCTGATCCTGCTGGAGAGAACGGATTAAGTTGAGTTGTTCCGCCTGCAAACCTTTCACGTCCTCCATCTGCAGTCCCGGATTCTCATCCGCTTTCTGCGCCAGCTGCGCAAGCCTTGCATCCAGGGTATTCTGCAGACCGTCGATCTGCTGCTGCATAACGGATCTCAACTCTGTCATCTGCGCTGCCAGACGTTCCGCAGCCGCTTCCGCCTGCTCGTCAGCCTCCTCTTTGACGTTCTCAGCTATACCGGCCTTCTCCGCAGTGGCAGCCTGCATATCCTCCCACATCTTCAAGAGCTCTTCTTTAAGTCCGTCCGTGTCTATCTGTACAGATTCCACCTTGTTCTTCGCAGAATCTGCTGTCTGCTCTATCTCCGCACAGATCTGCTTCATACGGTCCAGACATTCGGTATATTCCTGCACCTGGGTCTTAAAACGCTCCGCTTCCTGCCGCTCGGCGACCTCGTTTGCCTTTATCATTTCCTGCGCCGTGAACTTCTCCGCCAGCTTTTCCATAAATGTATCCATATATATTCCTCCACACCGGATCCTATACTGCTCTACTTTGCTTATTTTAACATCTTTTTTGTGTTCTGACAACAATTTTCAACCTTAACCGAAGATTCACACCCCGTTCATATTTTGTTCATATTTTCCTGCTATACTTTATTTCAAGAACAGATAAGACGTTATGTGATTTTTTCATAATAGCCCGGGTGCCGCGAGGTGCCTGGGCACTCCTCATTTTATATAGGAACATGACAGAATCCTCCCATATAAAAACGTGCCGCCAGCAACCATTGCTCACGGCACGTTTTTTCGCTCATTTCTTGCTCATTTCTCTGAATGTTCCTTCGCCAGCTCCAGGATCTCCTCGTTCAGCGAAAGCATCCTTGCATCAAGATCCGCCACCATATGGGCACACTCGATCAGTTCTGCTTTGATATGTTCCGGCGCATCCCCTTCAAACTTATAGTGGATCTTATGCTCCAGACTTGCCCAGAAATCCATTGCAACCGTACGGATCTGAATCTCCACCTTGGTATCCACAATGCGGTCCGACAGATAAACCGGCACCATCACGATCATATGGTAACTCTTGTATCCGCTGGCCTTGGGATAGGTAATGTAATCCTTAACGCTGACTACGTGAATATCCTTCTGATCACGGATCATCTCCGCAATACGGTAAATGTCCGACGTAAAAGAACAGATAATCCGGATACCCGCAATATCATTGATGTACTTCACCATGTTTTCTATGGTAGATTCGTACCCGCGTCTCTTTAACTTTTTGACAATACTCTCCGGTGTCTTGATACGGGCTTTGATATGTTCAATCGGATTGTATTGATGTACATGCTGGAATTCATCATTCAGAATTTCCATCTTGGTCTGTACCTGCTTCAGAGCAGCATTATAAACCAGCGTGACTTCCTGCCAGCTGTCAATGCCGTCTCCGTTTGCCCCCAAAAAATCCATAGTATCTCCTTTACAATAGCCGCCTAACTTTAGTGTCTCTTCATTATAACATAATTCCGGATAAAAATGTATATATTTCACAAAAATTAATTCCTTTTTAAGAATTTGTTGGTAGTTTTGCCAATCTAACCACCACTCTATATCTATATGAACAAATTGCTGCATTCATTCCCGCAATAAAGCATAACTCTTCGACAAAATCCTTAAGGGTTGATTTTTTACCTGAAATTACTTATGATTAGAAAATAATTGAGGAAGATAATCGTGAGAGGAGGACACCGCCTTGCGCATCTGGATCAAATTATGGCAGAACGGCCACATGATCAAGGACACCACCGGGGAAGATACCTCAGAGGACACCCGAACCCATAAAGTTTTCCGCCTGTTGGACGAAGCCTGTCACCACTTCGATCTGGCACAGCCCATATGGCTGGACAAGAACATATCCGAATTTAAGCGTCACGCCAGGACGCGCTTCTATCAGGACAGTTTTATCGAAACGATCGACTTTGATTATATGGAATTTCAGGTGCTGGAGGAGGATATCGGATAGACAGGCCTGAAAAAATTATTGACAATTCCTTCCTTTTATAGTAGTATCCAAATTGCAGGATGTAGTTTTGAAAACTACATGATGTGTTTTATGGAATACTTCTTGTAATTTTTGTGCATACTTTATCATATAGAAGAGGAGGAATGTATGATGCAGATCACAATCAGAGAACCCGGAAGTGCCATTACCCATTTTATCGCCATGATGATGGCGGTTTTTGCGGCGGTGCCGCTTTTGATCAAAGCAGGGAATGCCGACGGAAGCCAGACTTTCGTCGCCATGGCAATTTTCATGTCCAGCATGATCCTGCTCTACGGTGCCAGCACCACCTACCACACGGTAAACCTGACCGGCAGGGCGCTGCGCATTTTCAAAAAAATCGACCATATGATGATCTTTGTTCTGATCGCCGGTTCCTACACGCCGGTCTGCCTGATCGTCCTTGGCGGCGAGGTGGGCTATAAGCTGCTTGCCCTGGTGTGGGGCATCGCTCTGATCGGCATGGGGATCAAGGCAGTATGGGTGACCTGCCCGAAATGGTTTTCATCCATCATTTATATCGCCATGGGTTGGGTCTGTGTGCTGGTGTTTGGACAGCTTTTGGAAAACCTCCCCACCGGAGCTTTCCTGTGGCTCTTAGCCGGCGGCATCATTTACACGGTGGGCGGCATCATTTACGCCCTGAAGCTTTCTGTATTTAATGCGAAGCACAAATGGTTCGGCTCCCACGAGGTGTTCCATTTGTTTGTCATGGCCGGTAGCGTGTGCCACTTTATCTGTATGTATCTTTATATTGCTTAAAAACGTGCGCCGCCGGGCGCACGAATCAAAAGCCAGCAGTCTGTAGCGGCATATACCGCCCGAATCTGCTGGCTTTTCACTTTATGGAGTCGCTCTCCCAAGAATTCTATTTCGACGGATGCGGCATATACCCGTACAACGTCATCGCCGTCTTGCTGATCGGCATCGTCTGCAGCGTGATTCGCCCCGGCCCGGTGAGCACTGTGTTGAACAGTCCCTCGCCGCCCAACAGCACATTCTTCACACCCTTGACCGTCTGCGTGTCCAGACTGCAAGTGCCGTCCATCACCGCCAGATATCCCGTGTCAATGATCTTGCGCTGTCCCGGCTGCAATACATAGTCCACCGCCGCACCGTCGATCTCCGCAAACACCAGACCGTTTCCGGACACCTTCTGCATAATAAATCCCTCGCCTCCGAAGAAGCCGGAGCCAATCTTCTGCTGTAAATAAACCGACAACTCTACATTGCCGCAGCTTGCCAGATAAGCAGTCTTCTGTAGGATCACCGGCTTATCCGGCGTCACCTCATATGCCACGATGGAACCCGGAAACTTGGACGCGAACGCGATCTCACCCGCACGCTTTGCTATATAACGGTTCTGGAAAAGCGCCTCACCGGATATCATCCGCCCGAACACCTTACCGATCCCGCCGCCCTCGGTCTGCATCTCAATCCCGTCATCCATCCAGGACATTGCCCCCGATTCACAGACCATCTGCTCTCCTGCCTCCAACTGGCACACTAACACCGGCAGACTGCCCCCTTTTACCTCATATCGCATATTTTCCACACTCCTTCTCTTTTGATAAATTTAATGTAACTCCAACTGATTTTATTATCATATAAATAACCGATTTCCGCAAGTTCCAAACACTTTTTCCCGCCAAATTTCTCTCAAATTTCCTTTACTGCTCCTCCATCCGCTCCGTGATCACTTCCGTCTCCACCCGATTCTTCAACGGCAAATGCTCCTCGATGGCAGACAGCCGCTCCCGAAGCTGTTCGATATTTTCTACCCCATAACTCCTTGGGCTGATATTAATTCGCACACAGATATTATTGTCAAACAGAAAAATATCCTCTGTTATATTCGGGCTTCCATCGTACTCCACCTCTTCATGTATGTAATAAAAGCCTTTCAAATCACCGCATTCCACAGTTCCTAAATACATGATATCCTCCCGCGTGCTAAACCATGGAGTACTTGCCACATGTGTCACTTGCCTCCGAAAACGTGCCTCCTTCACATTTTCAGGAACGATCTCCTGCGCAAACTCTGTATCATAATTAGCCTCATCAGCAATTTGAACCCAGAAAAATCCCATATCATCGCCACCGCTATAATTGGTTCCGTTAAAAATTGTCAAGTGATTATAATCTGCCAACAGTTCGGTAAAAGTCTTTTTCGCCAGTGATGTCCCTGCAACGGTAGCGTCATAATCCTTCAGTTCCCAATTTTTGTCCAGATCAGCCCAAAATCCAAAATAGTCATTGATATAGCTGGTTCCTTCGACTCTGCCTTTCATGCTTTCATCATACTTGCTTTCCGCTCCGCCCGCTTCGATCGTTTCCTGCACCATACCTGCTGTATCCGTACCTGCCGCCGAAACGCCATCCATCATGGGATTCACGCCGTCGTCTGCCGCGCTTTCTGCAAGCGCACTCTCTGCGCTCTGTCCTGCCGCCGCGCTTTCCCCGCCGGAAGCCTGCCCGCCCTGGGAATTTCCCGCATCCATCGAAACGGACGTCTCTTCCTTGGACTGTTGGTTATTGTGTATTACTGCTGCCGCCGCTCCTGCACCCACTACCACAACCGCCGCGCCTATTGCAATCTTCGCCGCTGTACTTGATAAAAATCCCTTTGCTGCCATTTTACCCATCTCCTTTCCTGCCGTTCCTATCACATTGTCTGCTGTTCCTTCGGTTACTGCTTTTGCAGCTCCGTTTGTTGCTCCTTTTGCTGCGTTGTCCACAGTCTCCTTTGCCGCCTCTGCCGCCGCATTGCCCGCGTCTTTCTCCACATCTGTTAACTGCGCGCCTACGCTATTCGCCGCGCCCGCTCTCGCTGTCTGCGTGCCTGCGCCCGCGCCCAGCTCCCGCACTGCTCCCATGACCTGCTCCGTCAGCTCCGGCACTTCGCACGCCTTTGCTTCCTCCGACAAAAGCAGCGCCAGAAAGGGCACTCCCGCAAAGGAATACAGCTTGTCATGGGTCTTATGCTCATAAGTTTCCACGCCCTTTTTGATCTTGGAGCGGGATACACTCAGCCGGTATTTGACGGTTCCGGCGGGACACTCCATCAGTTCCGCGATCTCCTCTACCGTAAGATTGTTGAAATAATAGAGCAACACCGTCTGGTACTGGATATCCGACAGATTCTCCCGCATGATGTCCAGCACGATCCTACGTTTCTCTTGGCTTGTGACATACTCCTCCGGCAGAAAGTTTTCGCTCTCCTCCTTCAACACTCCCGAAGTTTCTTCCTCCATAGGGATCGGCAGCTTCTTACCCAGACGGTTTTTACATCGATTCACCGCGATCTGCTCCACCCATCCCCTAAAGCGCTCCGGTTCCCGCAGTTCCTTCAGACCTTTGAATGCTGCAAGATACGCCTCCTGCATCATATCCTCCGCCTCCTGTCTCTCCTTCATGAAATGCAGACAGATAAAATACACCCTGCGATTTGTCTCCCGGTAAAGCGACCCAAAAGCATCCATATCCCCTGCCTTTGTGCGCTCCACCAGCTTCGCCAGTTCCTTTTCGCTTAACATATCTTCTCCTCCCGTAACAACACGAACACTCTTAGAATATGTTCTCAATAATATAGACAATCCTCATCTCCTTTGGGTTGGGTATTTCAAAAAATTTTAAATTCATAAAACAGGGCGACTTTAGGTTATTCACCTATTGCCGCCCTACGTTTCATTTCTACCTTCACTTTACCGTCTTCACTTTATCGTCTCCGTTTTAGCGGTCGCCCTCCCCGGGCATATCCACCGCATCACAGTTGGACACCGTTCCCTTTGCCCAAGGGCTCCCCACATCACAGCGCCCGTGATGATACTGCTCCTTCACCGTGTCCGCCTTCTGCGCCTCAGAAAACTCCACCTTCAGCCTGCTCACGCCGCCATTCATCTTCCCGTCGATCATGTTTACCAGATCCTCAATCTCGCTCATCTTAATTTTCCTCTAAACTTCCTTTAGTCCTCATACCCGTTCGGATTGTTCTTCTGCCATCTCCAGGAATCCTCACACATCTCCTTGATTCCATATTCTGCGGTCCAGCCAAGCTCCTCCTTTGCCAGACTCGCATCCGCATAGCAGGTGGCGATATCCCCTGCCCGTCTGGGCTTGATGGAATACGGGATTTTCACGCCAGTAGCCTCCTCGAAGTTCTTCACGATATCCAGCACGCTGTAACCTACACCGGTGCCCAGATTATAGATTTTAAGCCCCGCTTTCTCCTCAATCTTCTTCAGCGCTTTCACATGCCCTCGCGCCAGATCCACCACATGGATATAATCCCGCACGCCGGTTCCGTCCGGCGTATCGTAATCGTTGCCGAACACGCCCAGCTCTTTCAGCTTGCCCACCGCAACCTGTGTGATATAAGGCATCAGGTTGTTGGGGATACCGTTGGGATTCTCCCCAATGGTACCGCTCTTGTGCGCTCCGATGGGATTAAAGTAACGCAGCAGGATTACATTCCACTCCGGGTCCGCCTTCTGGATATCCGACAGAATCTGCTCCAGCATAGACTTGGTCCAGCCGTAAGGATTGGTACACTGACCCTTGGGACACTCCTCCGTGATCGGGATAAACGCCGGATTGCCATATACCGTAGCGCTGGAAGAAAAGATAATATTCTTCACCCCATGTTTCCGCATCACATCCACCAAAGTCAGCGTCCCCGCGATATTGTTCTCATAGTATTCCCAGGGCTTCTGTACGGACTCGCCCACCGCCTTCAATCCGGCGAAATGGATCACCGCGTCAGGCTGTTCCTTTGTGAATATCTCCGTGAGAGCCTCCCTGTCCAGAATATCCGCCTCATAAAAAGGCACCGTCTTCCCCGTGATCGCCTCCACGCGCTGCAGCGACTTCTTATTGGAGTTACACAAATTGTCCAGCACCACCACATCGTAACCTGCATCCTGCAGCTCCACCACTGTGTGGCTTCCAATAAAACCCGCTCCGCCTGTCACCAAAATCTTCATGATTTATTCCTCGCTCTCTTTAAACTTTCTTTCTCTTTCCTACGTCTGTTTTTCTTATTCTCCTCTAAAATACTTTTCAGTCTGACGGTCAAATTCGGAGACATATTCCTGATCTTGCTTTATTCTGAAGACCTCGTATTCCTTTGCAGCCTTCTTGACGGCTTCATCGTGGGATATCCGTCCTTTATCTGAAAGCACATCTCTTCTGTTATTCTTTAGAAATTGATCTGTCTGGTCCACCCAGTCCTGCATGCTCATTAAGACTTCATCCTCGGCCATAAGCTCAGCATAGTCAATAAACATCGTAACCAATCGATTCAGCCTCGACAATTCTTTCTCGTTGAGGTAATTCTTGGCAACAACCACATCCTTTTTAAGGATTTTGCCATCCGGCGCATCCTTCCATGTAGTGAGTCCCATGGTAGGCTTCTGAGCATCTGCACGCTCATGGATCAATTCTGCAGCGGTCTTTCCTGTAACCGCATAATGGAGCTTATTTTGAACAAAAGCATAAAAAGCCTTTGTAATATCACTATTCTTATCGTAATCATAACTGCATTGTTCAAACACATCCGTAATCTTTTGATATGCACGGCGCTCACTGGCACGAATCTCGCGAATGCGCTCCAGCAATTCATCGAAGTAATCTTTCCCGAACGGTTTTCCATTTTTGAGCATATCATCGTTCAACACAAAACCTTTGGTGATATACTCTTTCAGGGTCCTTGTTGCCCACTGGCGGAATCTGGTCGCTTTCTTGGAATTCACACGATACCCGACCGCTATTATAGCATCCAGATTGTAGCATTTTGCATTACGCCTGACATCACGGGATCCCTCTTTTTGAACTACCGAGAAAACCTCGGCAGTTGAATTTTCATCCAGCTCTCCCTCTTTATATATATTCTTCAAGTGAAGGGAAATGTTATCAGTTGTGCAATCAAACAACTCAGCCATAGCTCTCTGGGTGAGCCAAAAAGTTTCATCTTTATAGATTACACTGACGCAAACATTGGTATCATCCACCTGGTAGAGGACAATTTCATGCTGATCATTCATCTGCGCCGTCCTCCTTTAAATACTCCGTTACAGCTCCACGCCGTTTCTTTTCAAAAGCTCTCTGGCGCTCTCCACAGAATCTACCCCCGTCGCGTTCTTGATCGGCGCAAACTCCTTTTCCCGCACCACCTCAAAGGGCAGGCAAGAATCCATCTCATGGATCATATCAAGTACCAGATTCTCAAACTTATACCCGTTGGGCTGCTGCGGCTTCACCAGGTTCCCGTTCTCATCCAGATACGGAATCTTCTTCTCCACGATGTGCAGCTGCAGCTTGTTTTCCACGGTACGCTCCAGATCCGCAACCTTGAACAGATAATTCAAAATTACACCGAAATAATACGCGGGATCTCCGTTTTCATCCTTCGCATTCATCAGCTCATCCGTCAGCTCATAGTACTCCACGATAGAGGGCTTGCCGTCCTCCAGACACATCACGCCCACCTTCTCGTCCGGCGCATTCTTCTTTACAACCTTGGCGCCCACCACACAGTTCTTCTGGATCGTGGCACCCACAAAACAGGGATCTGCGATCCGCTGCAGCACATTGTCCACCGCGAACACATTCAGCCACTCAATGCCCTCTCTGTGTACCAAGTCCAATAAACCGCTATTCTTCAAGGAGATAAACCACCCGCCGTTTCCGTTGGGGGAAGTGGAGAGCCTGCCCTTCTCCTCCAGATAGATCTTGCCATTGTAATCTGTCGCCGCGGCCATCTCCTGCTCAAAGAAATGCACATATTCCTCGCGGTAGCCGAAATAATTCTTCTCCTTCATAAAAGTGACGGTTGCGTCATGGTTCTTGTCGCTGGTCATGACAAACAGATGGATCCACGCATCCGCCTGCTTCACCACATCCATCAGGTTGTTGATCAGGCACTCGAAAATGTACAACTTTCTGGTGAGCCCCACGTTATATACGCCCTTAGGGCCGTCGGAGCCCAGTCTGGTGCCCATGCCGCCGGCCAACAGCACTGCGCCCACCTTGCCTGCCCGGATTGCCTCCAGACCGGTCTCGGTAAAGCTCTCTCTGTTCGCCTCAATCTCCGGGATCTGCATCGCCGCCAGGGGTGAGATCACACCTTTTTGCGCCAGATCCTCCTTATGCAGACAAGCCTCCAGAATGCTCATATCCGTGGCCTCAATCTGATCAAGCAGCGCCTGTTTCTCCGCCTCGGACAGTTCCTCATAATACTTCAGCACATGCTGCTGTCCGTA
Organism: Lachnospiraceae bacterium; assembly: GCA_017476665.1. GTDB lineage: Bacteria > Bacillota > Clostridia > Lachnospirales > Lachnospiraceae > Acetatifactor. The sequence continues at coordinate 139,386 of JAFUZJ010000040.1, forward strand.
TTTTTCCAACTTTTCCTTTGCCTGTTCCAGAGTCATACCCATCCCGTTTCTCCCTCATTATAATATCTTTCAATGCCAACTACAATTTATCTCATACTTTATCTAGCATATCACAATCTGATCATTCTCACAACTGCAGTCCCGCAAAAAAATCCGAATACCCCAATGCTTCCTCTTTATATCGCATCAGATATGCCCGCAGCTCCGGACAGTCCTCGCCCACATCTCGAAGCAGCGCATCAAAATTGTCCTCCGTCACACAGCCCAAGTCGGTGAACAGTTTATAGTAAGCCTGATCCTCGCCGTGCTCTTTTAAGATCACCTGCCAGGTCTCGTCCTTCTCCCGCAGATACGCTTCCATCTCACCCCATCGCTCGGGCGCAAGCCCCTCCGGATACAGACACCGCAAAAGCAACAGTCGCACCTTTACTTTTCGCCTGCTGCTCTCGTATGCCACCTTGTCCGTGCTGCCGTAATCTTCTTCCCCGCACAACACCTGCTTGGAATATCCTTCCTCGTCCGCGCTATGCAGTACAGCAAACATTCTGGCATCCCATTTTTTCAGCCACTCTCCACTGCCTGCCTCCTGCGCGTCTAACAGGTAGGGTGCCTCCGCCGTGGTCACAGCCGCCGCCAGCAGCGCTGCCGTGGACTCGCTGCCATTCTTTACATACACAAAACGCAAACTGCTGCACTCCAAAAAGACCGCTTTGCCAAAACGCAGCTCCTCTCCCTCATGCACAAACCGCACCGTATGCAGATGGTCACAATACGCAAAGGCCCAGTCCCCCACCTCTGTCACAGTTCCCGGAACCGTCACTTTCCGCAGATTCTTCTTGCTGAGGAAAGCCTTGCGTCCGATCGCCAGCACAGGCATCCCATCGATCTGCGCCGGGATCTCCACTTCTCCTGCAAGCCCCTGCATTCTCGTAATGCAGATGCCGGCTCCCGCATGCTCTGATTCTAGCTTTTCATAATACAGACTTCCCCCCGATATGGGGAACTCCCATTCCTTTGCCATAACCGCTTACTCCTGCTCAGTCAATCTCCAATGCCGCGATCTGCGCCTTGATATCATTGCTCCGCTCCCCCAGCATCAGCTCTTTGTTGTGCCGATTGTAGGCTTCGCTGCCAAAAGTCGCAATAAACTGGGCGCTGGCATTATGCACGGTCAGTTCCGTCACCAGAATCAGCATCTCATTCCCCTCTGCAAAGGCCGCTTCCGCAAACGCAAACAATGCCTCCAGCTCAGCCTTCGTCCTCGCGGTCTCCTGCTTCATGTTTGCGACATCTCCGTCGTATTTTCCCCGAATCACGCCAAAAGCCTCCTCTGCATTCGCCGCATCCGCCGTATACAGGCCCTTTTGGCACTCCTCCAGGAAACGCAACACCCGCAGATGTCTTCTGCGATCCGCCTCGGACAGAGAATTTGCCATCTGCAGATTCTCCATCTTCTTCCGTCTTACCTCGGTTATTTGTGACAGTTGTGTCAAAATAATGTCTTTTCCGCTCACACTGTTCCCGCCTGCCGCATCCGAATTGGCGACGCCGTCTGCCCCGGCCGCCTTCTCCTTCACCGCCATGAGAGGCGCCTGCAGATCCTTCAGATACGCCGCCTGCTCCATCACATCCTTCATGTCCGCCTGCACCCGGTCAAGCAGCATGCCCAGCAGGGACAACCGCTCATCAAAAGCTGCCGTTTTTGCCTTCTCCACCGCCTGCGCCGGCGCATTCCCAGCCAGGATCGCATTGATGTGATAATCCTTCTTATATTTGTTAAACAAGTCATAGTAAGCCGTAAATTCCTTCACGATCCGGTCGTTGCGGATATACTGCCCCACCAGGCTCTCCTCCACGGCAAGCTCCTCTTCCTCATACAGCTGCAGCATCTGGGACAAATCCTCCCAACCTCTGGCCGTCACATAACTGCGCCCCTTGGTGGTCATCTCCATACAGTAAAACGCATCCTTCTTCAGATCCAGGAAATTCACGATCGCCGGATGCAGCCGCTTCTCCCCCGCATACTCCTTCCAGATGCCGAAATCCGGCTCCACCTCCAGAAGCTTCAACCGGTCATACGTCACCACGTCAAACTCCCGCACCGACTTATTGTACTCCGGCGGATTTCCCGCTGTCACCACGATCCAGCCCTCCGGCACCTGGTGCCTGCCGAACACCTTGTACTGCAGGAACTGCAGCATGGAGGGTGCCAGCGTCTCCGACACACAGTTGATCTCGTCCAGAAACAGAATTCCCTCTTTGATGCCGCTCTGCTCCATCGTGTCGTAAATGGAAGCAATGATCTCACTCATGGTGTATTCCGACACGCTGTACTCCTGCCCGCCGTAATTTTTCTGCGTGATAAAAGGAAGTCCCAGCGCCGACTGTCTGGTGTGATGGGTCATGGAATAGGACACCAACGCAATCCCCATCTCCTGTGCAATCTGCTCCATGATGGCCGTCTTGCCGATTCCCGGCGCCCCCAACAGAAAGATCGGACGCTGTCTGACCACCGGCACCCGGTACTCACCGAATTCATTTTTCTTTAAATAGAGTCTCACCGAATCCTTGATATATTCTTTCGCCTGCTTAATGTTCATCCTCAAACTCCTCGCTCTCCAATACCACTTTCAGACTCCAGGGCGGCACCGCGGTCCGATTTTCATCCTCATCCAGAAACGCAAAGATCACGTCATAATCCGGCATCTTCTCCGGATAGATGCCATAGCCGTCCGTGAAATAGATCAGCCCTTTCAGGTTCTCAAATTCCCCCTGACTTTTCAGCTCCTCCAGATACGTGAACACCGGTCTGAAATCTGTTGCCCCGAACCCTGTAAGTTTCCCATACTTCATAAAATTTTCAAATTCTTCTTCAGAAGTGACTTTTGTGTCATTTTTGACCTCATTATCGCACTGAATGATATGTACATTGATCTTATGGAAAAAATTCTCCGACGACTTCAGGATAGAGTATGTCTTTCGCAAAAAATTCCGCACCACCGATCCCCTGCAGGACGCCGACGTGTCAATGGCAATCACAAACTCCCGCACCTTGTGGGTCTCCTTGTACTCCAAAGGCTCGATCAGCGGCAGGTTCCCGTAATGCTCCAATCCGTAAGTGTAATAAATATAATCAAACTCCTCATCATTTACAGTGATATCTTCCCCCATCACCGTAAACCGCTGCAGGATCTCACTGTAGTCATAGCGGTCCCTGGTGGTCTCCTCCAGATTCTTCTCCAAAGTCTCCGCTCCTGCCCGTGCCTTGGTAAAAGACTTCAGATCTGCCTTGATCCGCTCACTGATCTTCTTCCACTGTTCCAGTCCGATCTCATAATTTTCCGCGGGCTGCCACAGAGAATGTATATCCTGCAAAAACAGTGCCCCAAGCTCCTGCTCCTCCCGCTCCGTGGGCGGATTATGCCTGAAATACCGGTAGATCCGCTCCGCAGTCAGCGGTCCGATATCCTCCCTTAAGATCTTCAGCTTCCGCTTCGCATCTGCATCCTGCTCTAATGACACATCTGTCAGCTGCATGTCCAGGATCACATTCTCCACCGCAATATCCGCGGCCAGATCCCAGTATTTTCCCTCCAGCTTTTCGTATTGAAAGCTGTGGGCGAACACGCAGTGCAGCAGCATATGCAGATAAATCCTGGCAATGCGCTTCTCCTCTTTCTGATAGGTCTGCAACACCCACACCGGGTCATAATAACAGACTGCCCCGTCCGTCGCCATACAGCCGATCCCGATCCGCTCCCTCCACGGGACTTTTGCCAGCGCCGTATCAAAAAAGCGCAAATGCATCAGCAGATCATCGTGGGCCAGCTGCAGAACCTGTGCCGCCAGTGCACGGCCTGCCTGCTCCCTTTTCTTTTTTTGCTCCGAATCACCCAAACCTCTCTCCCCATTCTCGCGAAACAATGATAGAAACGCTCCTCTAACTTAGAAAAGCACAGCCCCATTCCGAGGCTGTGCCCTCAAATCTTTTCTTATAAGATATATGATAATGCCTGTTCCAGCCTTACAGCCAGAACGAAGTCAGTCTCAGATTCCAGATGATGTCATTCAACTGCTTCTGGCAGTCAAACAGCTCCGTTGCCACATCCGCCACCTTTTCACCCAACTGCTGCATTGCGTCACGGTTCTCCACCATAGCCTTCATATACAGCGAGTAGGTATCCAGATTGCCCTCAAACTGTGTCTTGATCTGCTGTAACAGGGACTCCAGTGCGTTTCTGTAATCTCTGCTGTAATCCATGTACATACTGTCTGCGATCTGCACCAGCATCTTTTCCACATCCTGAACGAAACCGACCTTATCCAGATATTCGCCCTTGAACATCAGGAATTTCTCGGTACGGCAATGGGAATCATACAACTCTCCCCAGTTGGTGATACCGGGCTTCACTACCTGCGGAGCCGGCACATCCAGGAAGAACTTCTTCGCCGCCTTGGAGATGTTACCGTTGTCCATAATGGTCTGCTTCACTGCATCCATGAAAATATCTCTCTGGCTCTCCAGCAGGATCTGTCTCTGTGTCAGGAACTTATCCGTATAATCATCAATCGCGCTGTTAATCATATCGCGTACATTGTCCTTATCGCGATCCTTCACTTTCACACGGCCAAACAATCCCAGAAACCAACCTCTCAGTTCATGATCCATGTAATTTTTTGTGTTTCCTACGATTGCGCTGTACAACGTTGCCCGATCGAGACCCAGCGTCATGCTGGCCTCCTCTGGGAGCGGCGTATTCTCCGGAATGGAAGAATTGTTGTACTCTTTCTCGATGGCCTCATTAATGGTCCTGCGCAGCTCCACAATATTCTTCTCGATCGCCTTGATCTCCTCGCGATTGCTCTCACGCAGGGATACGGCACGGTTGCTCAACTTGGACAACGCCTTGTCCACACTGTCAATGATCGCAGAAGCCTTTACAGCGGACGCGTATTTCTCACCGTACTGCAGGATCTCGCTTTCCAGCGCATACAGACCGGCTGCCACTTCCAATACGGATACATCATCCTTCTTTTCCTCTGCCTCTTTCAGAGCCTCCTCACAGCGCTCCGTCATCCGCTTGGTTGCGAACTCGGACATAGCGCAACGGTTCTCTCTGTAACAATAACCGCCAAACTTGTCGGTCATATTGGTCAGACCCTTGTTAAACTCGGACATATCCTTCTCGGAGGCAATCCCGTTTCTCATGGCTCTTGCGGCATAACCGTATTTTGCGGAGATAAAAAACAGCTTCTTATCCGCCAGGCGGATGGAGAAAGAATCATCGTCCTTATACTTGATCTCCTCATGCTGCAGATCTTTTCTGGCATCGGAGTCAATACAATCGGACCAGTTGATCACAAACAGCGAACGGCTGATATCAATGCTGGTCTTGCTGTTCTTTTCCTCGGCTTCCTTCAGGTACTTCAGCAACGCGTTATTGCCGCTGCCCTCCGTCTTATTCGGCGCCGCAACGAAGATCAGGATGGACTGCTTCTGCTCGGAAAGCGCATCCATCAAAACAGTCTGATGCTCCGCATAGTTACTGTCGGTACCGGGTGTATCGTAAATGATGTACTGTACATTCGCACTGTCCAGAGCCACCGGGAAACGGATCCGGATGTCTGCGGAAACGTTATCCATCGTGTTCAGCATGGTGAGGATCGCTCTGATCTGCTCATGCTGCGGCAGTTTCTCCTGCTGCACTCTGGTGACCTCCTCCTGGATTGTCGCCTTGGTGGGATTCTCCGCAAGTCCCTGTGAGAATGCAAATCCAACCAGCACATCGTCCCAATCCAGTTCGGAATAGGTGCCGTCAATATTAAAGATGATCCTTACACACTCGCCTGCCTTCGGGCTGGAGATGCAGAACATCTTCGCCGTCTCGGAGGTAATCTTCTCCGGCAGGATCTTATATCCCAGAAGTGCATTGATCAGAGTAGACTTTCCGGCACTGTAGACACCGGTAAAGCAAAGGCTCACCGCATTGTCATTCAGACTGTCGATCTTGTCATGAATGTTGTTGCGCTCCTCGTCGATCTGCTCCGCAAAACTCTCCGCACTCTTCTTTACATTTTCATTTTCCAAAGGAATCTCAAACAGATTCTGTCTGTGTCTTCCCAGGATCTCAGCAGCCTGCTCCCCATACTTTTTGACTTCCGCAAAAGTATGCGTCATATCAGGCAGCTCCGCGATCAGGGTCGGCGTAATCTTGCATGCATCCGGCTCTGCATTGTAATACTCCACCATCTGCACAAAGTCTTCATAGTCCATCTTCGTCGTAACAACCTGCATCTCAATCTCTTCCAGATTGTCAAATGCATGTGTGATGTCCTCAAAGAAAGCATTTCCGTGATCCTGCAATACAAACTTACCCTTCATGCCCATATATTGCATGAGACGGCTGTCGTTCTTGATAGAAACTTCCTGTCCGTTATCAAACCGGTGGAACTCCACTTCCTTCTTCGCAGGATGATATTTCATCTGTAATACTTGCTTGCCCATTCTGACCTCCCATATATCTGCGGCATTATGCAGAAACGCCTCATGCATGCCCAAAGGCATGCTATTGGTCGCCCTACTGACCCCAGTATGAAACTATATCTATTATAAACTATTTGTCTGATATAATCAATGTGCAATTGCACATTTTCAGCAAATATTTTTCAGTTTTTTTCCCAAAAAAACCACTACAGATTGCTCCGCAGTGGTTTTTTTACGCTATATATAGTCTTTTTTTGCAAATACTTCGTCACACACGCTGCGCTTTGTGCAGGTACTTCTCCTTCGTAGCCATACCCCCGCGGATATGGCGCTCCGACTTATTGACATCCAACACCTTCCTCGCCTGTGTCGCCAACGCCGGATTGATCTTTGAAAGTCTGTCAGTCACGTCCTTATGTACAGTGGATTTGGATACGCCGAACGCCCCGGCCGTCTGCCTCACGGTGGCATTGTGATCAATGATATAATTGGCGATGGAAACCGCTCGCTCCTCGATATAATCTTTCAAAAGAATACCCCTTAAAGAATCGTTTATACAATGTATGAACGATTCCCAAGGGGTATGAATAAATTCCTTAGATAATCCTTCTCACCGCAAGGATCTCGCGGTACTGTGCGTTTCCGATCTTAATGCCCGTCTTTTGCGTGCTGGCATGCACGATCATGCCGCCTCCGATGTAAAGCGCCACATGCCCGCTGTAACAGATCAGATCCCCAGGCTGCGCCTCACTGTAGCTGACGCCTCTCCCGGCACTGCGCTGCTCATAGGAAGTCCTGGGCAGCTTGTAGCCGAAATCACTGTATACGCGATAGGTAAATCCGGAACAGTCCGCTCCGTTTGTCAGGCTTGTGCCCCCCAATACATAGGGATTGCCTATATACTGGCAGGCATACTTGGCAACCTGCTTTCCGAGGTCGCTTCCGTCAGCAGCATCAATAACGGAATTGTAATTGGTCGTATAAGTACCGTTGGCAGCATTGCTGGTGACGGTGCTGTTGTTCCGTTTTGCCTCTTCCTGCAATCGTTTCAGCATCTGCTGCTCCTGCTGCAGCTGCTTCTTGGCCACACTGGCTTCCTGTTTTGCTTTCTTGATCTCCGCATCATAATTGGCGGATTGTTGCTTCTTTCGCGCCAGCAGGCTGTCCAGATCTTTCTTCTGTCCCTCCAACGCCTGCTTGGCCAGTTCCAGCTGCCGCTTCTCCTCCTCCAGATTCAGCTTTTCCTCCTCCAGCTGATTCCAGAGTTCCAGCACCAGTTCCTTTGTCTCGGCAAATTCAGTGAGTTTCTGGCGATCATACGCATATACCGATTCCACAAAATCCATCTGATTCAGCATATCCGCCAGTCCGTTTCCCGCAAGCAGCATATTCAGGCTGCTCTGCTCCCCGCCGTTTTCATACATCTTGCGCAGGCGGACGATCATATCCTCATACTGCTTCGCTTCCGTCTCTTTGGCCTTTTCATATTCGCCGGCCGTAACCTCAATATCGGCTTCTTTATGAATGAGCGCAATCTCCGTCTCACCGATCTCATCTTCTTTCATGCCGATACTGGTCATCGTATTGACGATCTCCGCATTCAGATCCTCCATCTCTTCTTCCAGGATCTCCTGCTTCTCCTCCATGTTCTCCACATTTTGGTTGAGCTTGTTGATCTGCTGATTGATCTTGTCAATGTTCTTCTGCACATCGGTAATGGTCGTTGCTTCCGCCGTCATACGGCTGTTCGCAAAATAAGTCACCGTCGGCAGTATCATCACCAGGATCATCAGAATGCCTATGCACTTTTTCAAAAATCCCCTCAATACCTTTCTCATGTACCCCCCTATGACTGCCCTGCTCCGGACATCCGGCTCAAACTTACAGTTCGCAGTTGTTCACCGTTCTCGGGAAAGGCAGCACGTCTCTGATATTACCCATTCCGGTCAGATACATCACGCATCTCTCAAAGCCCAGTCCGAATCCGGCGTGACGCACCGAACCGTATCTGCGCAGATCCAGATAGAACCCGTAATCCTCTTTCTTCAGACCCAACTCATCCATGCGCTGCTCCAACACCTCCAGCTTATCCTCACGCTGGCTGCCGCCGATAATCTCACCGATGCCGGGCACCAGACAATCCATGGCGGCCACCGTCTTGCCGTCCTCATTTAACTTCATGTAAAACGCCTTGATCTCCTTCGGGTAATCGGTGACAAACACAGGACGTTTGAACTCCACCTCCGTCAGATATCTCTCGTGCTCCGTCTGCAGATCGCAGCCCCAGAACACCTTATAATCGAACTGGTCATTATGTTTCTCCAGGATCTCAATAGCCTGGGTATAGGTCACATGACCGAAATCAGAGTTCACCACATGATTCAGTCTCTCGATCAGTCCCTTATCCACGAACTGATTAAAGAACGCCATCTCCTCCGGCGCATTCTCCAGCACATAACGAATCACATATTTTAACATACTCTCCGCCAGGATCATATCATCCGTCAGATCCGCAAACGCCATCTCCGGCTCGATCATCCAGAACTCCGCCGCATGACGGGTCGTGTTGGAATTCTCCGCCCGGAAAGTAGGCCCGAATGTATACACATTCTTAAATGCAAACGCATAAGTCTCCACGTTCAGCTGACCGCTCACCGTCAGATTGGTAGGCTTTCCGAAGAAATCCTGGCTGTAATCCACACTGCCGTCCTCGTTCTTAGGCAGATTGTTCAGATCCAATGTGGTCACCTGGAACATCTCGCCCGCTCCCTCACAGTCGCTTCCGGTGATGATCGGCGTGTGCACATACACAAATCCTCTGTCCATAAAGAAGGTATGGATTGCATACGCGATCAAAGACCGCACGCGGAATACCGCCTGGAATGTATTGGTCCTGGGGCGCAGATGAGAGATCGTACGCAGATATTCGAAAGAATGTCTCTTTTTCTGCAGCGGGTAATCCGCCGTGGAAGCGCCTTCCAGCACAACCTCTTTCGCCTGCATCTCAAACGGCTGCTTTGCATCCGGAGTTGCCACAATCGTACCGCTCACGATCACTGCGGTCCCAACATTCATCTTACAGACCGCTTCAAAATTCTGAAGTCCGTCTCCGTATACCACCTGCAACGGCTCAAAGAATGTGCCGTCATTGATCACCAAAAAGCCGAAATTCTTGGAGTCTCTATTGCTTCTCACCCAGCCGCCGACCGTGATCTCCTTCCCGATATACTCCTCTTTCTTACGATATAAATCCCTGATATCCGTCAGATCCATGATACTTCTCTCCCTCTAATCCTTTTCGTTTTTATTGATTCTGCTTTTGTGCATTCTCCATCAGGAAATTCATCACATCCTCATAGAGATAACTCTGCCTGAAATCCTCATTGGTCAATCCCATCGTCACCAGATCCGCCTCTGTCAGCCCCGCGGCATCCGTGTACTCCTTGATCCTCGCCGTCAGTTCCTCATCGGAAATATTCAGATCCTCCGCATCCGCGATCGCCTGTATGATCAAAAGCTGCTTTGTATAGCCTTCCGCATACTGGGTAAGCATATCATCATAAGTCATGCCCATCATCTGTGCGTAGGTATCCGCATCAATCCCCCAGCTCGCCGCCATCTGATCCAGGATAACTGCATATTCCTCGCGGCTTCTCACCTGCATGTCCTCCGGGAATTCCGCAAACACTACATTTTCCATGATCTGCGTCCAGATCTCATCCTGCGCCTCCTGCAAATACTCCTCCTGGGCCTGCGCATCCATGCCTTCCTTCACGAAAGCCCGCAGTTCCTCCACTGTAGAAACGTCTTTCGCGCCGATCTCCGACACTTTTTCATCCTTCATCTCCGGGATGAAATTTACCGTGACCGTAAATACCACTTCCTGTCCCGCAAGTTCTGCGGAATTTGCATAATTGTCCGGGAACTTCAGATTCAGATCCACGGTTTCTCCGGGCATTACTCCGATCAGTCCGTCCTCAAATCCGTCGATAAACGTATGGGAACCGATCAACAGCGTCGCGCCCTGCGCGGTGCCGCCCTCGAAGGCCACGCCGTCCTTTTTCCCTTCATAATCAATGTTTGTCATGTCATACAGCTGTACCGGGCGGTCCTTAATCCCGTCCTCCTCCGTAACATAATTAAAATAGATCTGCTGTGTCTGATTCTCGTAATCCTGTTCCGTATAAGTCTCCGGCACTGCCGTGATGATCAGTCCCTTGTACTCTCCCAGCGTGACAAAATCCGAAGCCTTCTGTCCGTCGCCCAGCACCCCGTTCCTTTCAGCTGCGGCCTGTGTGCTCTCGCTCTCCTGAACCGTCCCCTGGGACGACTCCTGCCCTGTCTGGTCTTTGGAACATCCGGCAAGCAGCGCGATGCCCAGTGTCAGAACCAGCGCATTTGCAAATGATTTTTTCATAATTTTCCTTCCTCTCGCAGTTTATATTCCCCCGCTATTATACTGTTATACCACAAAATTTTCGCAAATAAAAGCATTTTAGAAAGTTTTCAGTTTTAGAACACAGAATTTTCGAAATTAACATTGCAGATTTCACACATTCTATGTTATAGTTAACTTTAAGCAATTAAAAAGCAGGAGGTCTTAACCATGAAGACAGGAACCATTGTGTTACTGGTTATTCTGGCTGTCGTCGCCATTGCTTTGGTCGTCCTATATTTTCTCGGCAAGAAAGCCCAGAAAAAACAGGCGGAACAGCAGGAGTTGATGGAAGCCAACAAACAGACGGTCTCTATGCTGATCATTGATAAAAAACGGATGAAACTCAAGGATGCCGGCCTGCCGCAGATCGTCCTGGACGAAACACCCAAGCTGATGCGCAGCACCAAGCTGCCGATCGTCAAAGCAAAGGTGGGTCCCCAGATTGTTTCTCTGATCAGCGACGAGAAGATCTTTGACGACATCCCGACCAAAAAGGAAGTCAAAGCTGTGATCAGCGGAATCTACATACTGGATGTAAAGGGACTGCACGGCAAAGTGGAGAAAGCCCCGGAGAAAAAGCCCGGCTTCTTCAAGCGGCTTGCAGCGACCATCCAGGAAAAGGGCGGCGCAAAACCGTTAAAGTAAATGATGAAAACAAGTGTCCGACGGATGCTTGTTTTTTTTATATAAAATTTAGAATCGTATCTATTGAATTCACCTCTTAAAAGTGATATTTTGTATTGGTTAACAGGTAAAATAATATAGTTATAAGGAAGTAAAACGTATGAATGAGGGGAACACACAAACCGTAAATCTATCGGAGAATATGGAGGAAAAGCCCAGCGCCATGTTGAAGATCGCCACCTTCATCGTGGACAGACGCAACCTGTTTTTCCTGTTGTTCGGCATTGCCATCATCTTCTGTCTCATCGCCGCCAACTGGGTTAAAGTAGAGAACTCCCTGGCGGCTTATCTGCCGGACGACGCGGAGACCACCATCGGCCTGAATCTCATGGACGAACAGTTTATTACATACGGAACCGCCAAGGTCATGGTGATGAACATCAACTACGAAGATGCCGAAAATCTTGCGGAGCAACTGCGGGAGCGGGACGACATTTCCATGCTGTCCTTCGACAGCAGTGAAGAGCATTTCCACAACTTCTCAGCGCTGTTCGACATCACGTTCATTTACCCGGAGGATGACGACCGCGCCCTGGAAGCGCTGGAGGATATCAAGAGCAGCCTCGCCGGCTATGACATCTATGTATCCACCTCTCTGGGCGATGCCGCGGCGGAGCAGATTCGCTCTGAGATGCAGGTGGTCAGCGTAATCGTGGCAGTCATCGTGCTGACCGTGCTGATCTTTACCTCCCAGACTTACGCTGAGGTTCCCGTGCTGATCCTGACATTTCTGGCGTCTGCGGCATTGGCCTCCGGAACGAATTTCCTGTTGGGCACCATCTCCTTTGTGTCCGATTCCGTGACCATCGTGCTGCAGCTTGCCCTCTCCATCGACTATGCCGTTATTTTCTGTAACCGGTATAAGGAGGAGCATGTGAATCTTCCCATCCGGGAGGCAAATATTCTTGCGCTGAGCAAGGCGATCCCGGAGATCTCTTCCAGTTCTCTGACCACCGTAGGCGGTCTGATCGCCATGATGTTCATGCAGTACGGCATCGGTAAAGACATGGCCATCTGTCTGATCAAGGCGATCTTTTTCAGTCTGTTGTCCGTATTCCTTCTGATGCCCGGTCTGATCATGCTCTTCGGCGATCTGATGGATAAGACAAAACATAAAAATTTCGTGCCCAAGATCACCTTTATCGGCAAATTTGACTATGCCACCAGACATGTGGTACCCATCCTGTTTGTCATTGCGATCGTGGGCGCCTGTATCCTGGCGAACCGCACGCCCTATGTATACGGTTATTCCGAGCTGCACACGCCGGTGCAGAACGCAACCCAGCTGGCGGATGAAATGATCACGGAAAGTTTCGGCGACTCCAACTTTGTGGCCCTGATCGTACCCTCCGGCAGTTATGAAAAAGAAAAGAAACTCCTGACGGAATTAGAGCGGCACCCCGAGGTCAAGAGCACCCAGGGGCTTTCCAACATCGAAGCCATGGACGGCTATATGCTGACCGACAAACTCACGGCAAGAGATTTCTCCGAGCTGATGGATCTGGACTATGAGGTTGCGGAACTGCTCTATATCGCCTACGCCGTGGACGATGAAAACTACGCCAAGGTAGTCAACGGGCTTTCCTCCTACAGCGTGCCTTTGATCGATATTATCATGTTCCTCTATGATGAAGTGGAGGAGGGGTACGTGACTTTGGACGACGACCTGTACAAAACCCTGTCCGACGCCCACACCCAGATGGAAATGGCGCAGAATCAATTGAAGGGCGAGGATTACAGCCGCATGCTGGTCTACCTGAATCTCCCCCAGGAAGGCGACGAAACCTTTGCTTTTCTGGATGAGATGCATGAGATTGCCAGAAAGTACTATGACGGCAATATTTACGTGATCGGCGAATCCACCAGCCAATATGATCTGCAAAAGACTTTCGCGGTTGATAACACCGTGGTAAGTGTAGTGTCTATACTGGCGGTCCTGGCAGTCCTGCTGTTCACATTCCTGTCCGCGGGTATGCCGGTGCTTTTGATCGCCGTGATCCAGGGTGCCATCTGGATCAACTTCTCTTTCCCGACCCTGATGCAGGATAACATTTTCTTCATGAGTTATCTGATCGTCAGCTCCATCCAGATGGGTGCCAACATTGACTATGCCATCGTGATCTCCGGACGCTTTATGGAACTGAAGGATCATATGCCCCGGAAGGATGCCATTATAGAAACGTTAAACTTCGCCTTTCCCACCATCGTGACCTCCGGAACCATGATGGTGTTAGCCGGTATCTCCATCGGGCAGCTGTCCTCCGACGGTGCGATCTGCGGCATCGGTCAATGCCTGGGACGCGGAACCATCATTTCCATTTTCCTGGTTATGTGCGTCCTGCCTCAGATCTTGCTGATCGGTGAAAAGATCATCGATAAGACCAGTTTCAATGTCTCCATGATCCCTCTGGTGGAGCGCCGCGTAGGCATTGTGGCGGTGGACGGACATGTGAACGGCTATATCAACGGCAGACTGATCGGCGAAGTGCATGCGAGAGTCTTGGGTGAGGTAAACGCCATTGTCACACTGGGCAACCTCAAGGAAATAGAAGACAATGACGAAGATACGGATTATGAGGAGGATACTGACAATGCGTAAATTAAGCTGTCTGCGGCACCATACCGCCGCCTTTCTGATCGGATGTCTCCTGTTTTCCTCTGTGCCGCTTCCGGTATTTGCGGAACCTGTCACGGATTCCGCGGACAGCACATCGGTATCAGAGACCATATACATTACAAACACAGACGATCTGCTGGAATTGGCGGAACACTGCCACAATGACAATTGGTCCACCGACAAAACGGTGGAACTGACCCAGGACATACTGCTGTCCTCCGAATTCACTTCCATTCCCATCTTTAACGGTTACTTTAAGGGAAACGGCCACACCATCTCCGGCTACCGCTACGGAGGCGACGGGTATGTAACCGGCTTTTTCCGCTATGTGGGCAAGGACGGTATTGTGGAACAGCTGAAGGTGGCCGGTTCTGTACAGACTCCTTCCTCCGGCAAAGTGACCGGCGGCATTGCCGGAATCAACTACGGAACGATCCTGAACTGTTCCTACAGCGGCACCATCAAATCCGACTCCGAGACCGGCGGCATTGCCGGGATCAATGAATCCTCCGGCACCATTCAGGGCTGCGTCAACAACGGCGAGATCCTGGGATACTATTTCACCGGCGGCATTGTGGGCAAAAACTACGGTATGCTGCAGAACTGCATCAATAAAGGGAGTGTCAATAACACCAAGGAATGGGTGACCGAAGACGATGAGAAATCCCCCGACCTGATCACCAGCCTCAGGGATGATTCCGAGGATCTGAAACTGCGGAGCGGAACCGACACCGGCGGCATTGCCGGTCTGTCCAAGGGCTTTATCCGGGGCTGCACCAACACCGGCGCCGTGGGCTATGAACATGTGGGGTATAATATCGGCGGTATCGCTGGACGGCAGGCAGGCGGCATAGAAAACTGTACCAACCGCGGGGACGTTCTGGGCCGCAAAGATGTGGGCGGCATCGTCGGACAGATGGAACCCTACATCGCCATTACGGATGAAAACAGCGTGAAAAACTCTGTCGATACGCTCCACGCTAGCATCGACGCAGCCATCAATGATGTGGATGATTCCAATACAGCCCTGACCAGGGATATGAACGAGCTGAAATACTACTCCGACCAGAATACCAACATCAGCAACGAAATGTACGACAACGCCCGGGACTATATCAACACCAACACGGAAGCTGCCAACCGGATGATCAATAAAGTTTCCGATGCGATCAGTTCCCTGAACCGCATTGCCACCGGTACCTCCATGGATGATCCGGCAGATCTGGATGCGATGATGAGCGAGCTCAAAAACGAAATTGAAACCAACGAGAATATCTCCGAGGCGGACCGTGCCAGAGCAAGAGTAAAATATGTGGAAGCAGAGGGGTATTATAATGAACTGAGCACCTCGCTGCGCAATATTGCCGATCTGGAAGAACAACTGGCAAATGAAACCGATCCGATCCAGAGAGCCGCACTGGAAGCGCAGCTGGAGGCAGAACGCGTCAATGCACAGAGTTCCGCCCGCAAACTTCAGGGTTCCCTGGGCGAGATCAACTCCATTTTGTCCACCCAGTCCGACCTCCAGCTGGTACAGATCGACCGGAGTCTGGACTCCAATGTGGAAGACCTGCACAGCAATCTGGATAATATGTCTGCGGTGCTCAAGCGCATTACCGACGATACCAGCCACTACTCCAGGACCTTTACCGACGATCTGCGCAAAGTCAACGACAACCTGATGAATGTGTATGATACCCTGGATACCAGAGTTTCCGAGCTGACCAGCAACGACGGTATTATCTACACGGATGTTTCCGACATAGAAATCCTGACCGCCACACTGGGCAAGGTTTCCTCTTCCACCAATCACGGAACGGTAAACGGAGACATCAACATCGGCGGCATCACCGGTTCCATGGCCATCGATGAGGAAGACCCCGAGGGGAATGCAGCAGGCAGCGTAAACAAGAATCTGGATGCTACCTATACCACTCAGAACATCATTCATGAGTGCACCAACGACGGCTATATCACCGCCAAAAGCGACGGTTCCGGCGGCATCGTGGGCTTCATGCGCCACGGCGTGGTCAATGCCTCCAAAGGCTTCGGCTCCGTCACCAGCACCGGCGGCGGCTATGTGGGCGGCATCGCCGGACAGTCCCTCTCCGTGATCAAGGATTCCTATGTCCTCTCCACCATTTCCGGCGGGGACTATGTAGGCGGCGTGGCCGGCTTCGGAACCACCATCAAAAACTGCTGCTCCATGCCTTCCATCACTGCCCATACCGGACGGTACGGTGCGCTCTGCGGTCAGATCAAGATTGACTCTGACACAGAGGTACCCCACCTGGAAAATATCACGGACAATTACTATGTGGGAGAGTATCTGAACGGAATTGACAATATCGACTACACAGGCTCCATTGACCGGATCTCCTATGAAACGCTGCTTTCCCTTCCCGATCTACCCTACGAATTCCGCAATCTCCGCGTCATTTTCCGCGCCGACGGCAAATATGTGGGGCTGAAAAATGTGGAATACGGCAGCCGTTATGAGGACATTCCGTTTCCTGATGTTCCTGCCAAGAGCGGTTATTACGGCACATGGCCGGACACCGTATTTGAAACGGTGCAGGGCAATCTGACACTGGATGCGGAATACACCGAAAACATCACTGTATTAAAGAGCAATGCTGCCGACGCCAGGGAGCGCAGTCTGGGATATATCGATGACATCTTTGACGGAGATGCGGATCTGGAGATTGAGCAGATAGAGAATGATCCCGCCTTAACTTATGACCAGACGAAAGAATCGGTTATTTACCGGGTTATGCTGACAGGCGGCGCGGAAAACAAAACGGAATACCGGCTCAGACTCCTCAATCCTTTTGGCTCGAAAGTGGAAGTCTACCGCCTCAAACCAAATGCCTCCGTGAACTCCTGGTCACCGATCGATTTCCTGCTTAGGGGATCCTACGCAGAGATCACACTGACCTGCGATGATACCCAGCCCGCCGTACAGATCTACTGCATTGTAAAAAAACCGGACTATATGCCTTACATCATCGGCGGTTGTGCCGCTGCCGTCCTGCTGCTGTTGCTCATAATCCTGGCAATCCGCAGGCTCAAAAAGAATAAATAAGAAAAAGAGCCTTTGATCACTCACTCAAAGGCTCTTTTATATTTTTATCATTCTTTGCAGATAAGCCAGAACTCGCCTTCAAACTCAGCAGTCTGTTCGGAATCGGAATAACCATCCGTTATGGCTGTTCCGCTGATCTTTACATGAACGATATCACCGTCCCTGCCCAGTATTTTCAATTTATAGTTCACAAGCGGCTCATGTTCAAAGACATACATTGTATCTTCTCTTTCATCGGCTTCTTCAACATCTTTGACTTCAAATTCCATACCGATGATATCGTCGATACATTCTTTTCCTGTTGCAAATTCATTTATAATGAGCGAGGGAGAAACCTTTTCTTTGCCGAACTGACCTTCTTCAAAGCAGACATCCATTGAAACAGTTTTTGTCATAGCGTCTCTTTCATCGTCGTCATCATCTTCATCGTCGTCAAACAGGAAAAATGCTGTCTCACTGCAATCCTTGACTTCAAACTCATATCCATCGAGAATAAGCTTGCCTTTTTGAACATTCGCCATATCAATACCTCTTTTCTATAGTGTATATATTTTACTGATTATATTACTACCTATAACATAAAAGGGAGTAACTGTCAATATGGATCGTTGATATGCATATATCTAAGCCATTACTTCTTAGTTTCCGCAGATATACAATTCATACTCTCCCACAGCCCGCCCCTCGTTTTCCAACGTATAACAGACTTTCACCTGCACATTTCCCTCCGGAGTGACCGACCGCTCCACCGATCTGGTCACAATATCCAGAAGCATGGTTCCGAACGGAGTTCTGTATTCCGCCCGATAGGGCATCTTCTCGTCAAAGATCATATTGCCGCTATGCCGCACCAGTTCCAGCACATTTCCTTTGTGCTTGATCCTTGCTTTGGTGGGTTTGGGCATCCCCTCTGTCACTTCCTCATAAAGCCAATAGCAGGCTTCTCCCTTTCGAAAAAAAGACGCCTCCGTTTCCTGCACGGTTGTGACAGGCTCCGCCTCCCCCACAGGATAATGCGTTCCGGTGATCCTCAACTGTATCTTTTCGCCGCCTTTTTCATCCATACCTGTTCCCCCGACATCCGCCTTTCCGCCATCAGGACTCCCGCATCAATATTCCTCAATATTGATGGTCTTTGCAGACAGGATCCCGTATTTGATGATGGAATTCGCAAAACGCTTAAACTTCTCCGCTCCGTCGCTGACGTAGAACTGGTACTGGTTGGTTCCGAGCTTATGCTCCTCTTCGTTCAGCAGCTTCCGCTCCGCCAGCATTTCTTTGAGCTCATAAGCAGTTTCATAGGCCGGATTGACCAACGTCACCTGCTCTCCCATGATACGGGCCAGGGTGGAGCGGATCAGCGGATAGTGGGTACACCCCAGGATCAATGTATCAATATCAATGTCGATCAGCTCAGCCAGATACCGTCTGGCGATCTCATCCGTAACAGGATCCTCCAGAAGCCCTTCCTCCACCAGCGGTACAAACAGCGGACAGGCCTTCCCGTAGATGGTCACATCCCGGTTCAGTTCCTTTATGTACTTCGTATAAATCTGGCTGCCGATGGTGGCATCCGTCGCGATCACGCCAATCCTGCCGTTTCTCGTCACCTCTGCCGCCGTCTTGGCCCCCGGCTTCACCACGCCGATCACCGGAATATCGCTCTCCGCCTCCAACGCATCCAACGCATACGCGCTGGCCGTGTTACATGCCACCACGATCGTCTTCACGCCAAAGGTCTGCAGAAAACGGACGATCTGTTTGGAAAACCGTGTAACCGTCTCCTTGGATTTGCTTCCGTAGGGCACGCGCGCCGTATCTCCGAAATAAATGATCTTTTCGTTGGGGATCTGCCGCATGATCTCCCTGGCGACGGTAAGCCCGCCCACCCCCGAATCAAACACGCCGATGGGCGCGTCTGCCCGCAAATTAGTCTCCTGACTCATATCTTTCACTCCCGACTTCCTTCGAAGTCTTCCAATTCTCCCAAATTTTACTTTTCACCCGGATCTGACTCCGATCCGCGCATAAGATCTGCCAATACAGGGTGCCGTCCGCAGACTCCGACACATCCTGCCCGCTGTCCGCCTCCCTGACCACCTCATAGGTTCCGGACAAAAGCGTGAACTGCGGATACAGTGCTCCCCACCATCCAAACGCCGCACAGCCCGCCAGCAAAACAGTCAGACATTGCCGCACACCGATCTTTCCAATCTTTCTAAAACTGCAAACAGATTCCGTATCCATTTTCATGACATTCTCCTCTTTCCAAACAAACTATTTTGTTTCTATAAAAAGATTTGCCATGAAAACAGCGGTTTATACCTGTATGATCACAATTTTCTTTTTTCCGCTTCCATCCGGATCTGTCGGATGATCGTCTTCCGCTGATTGTCAATATGCACCTTGGCAGCCTCGCTGGCCCGCTCCCTGTCATGATCCCGCAGACTCTCATAAATCATTCTATGCTCTTCCACCAGGTTTTCATGCTGACTGAAATCTTTCAGATACTCAAAACGGTAACGATACATCTGCTCCGAGAGATTGTTCACCAGCTGCACCAGCCTCTGATTGCCGGTAGCCTGCAAAATGATATCATGCAGCTTCACATCCGCCTGGGCGATCACCTTGATATCCTTCGTCCCTGTGGCCTGCTCAAATTCCTTACAGGCCTTCTCCAGCTGCTTCAGTTCCTCCTCGGAGATACGCTCGCAGGCCAGTTCCGCACACAGTGCATCCATGGCACGCCTCACCTCCAGCACGTCGCTCATGCTTTTCTCCGTGATCTGCGCCACCGCCGCACCCCTGCGGGGACTCATGGTCACCAACCCCTCCAGTTCCAGCTTGTGGATTGCCTCCCGCACCGGCGTCCGGCTCACTCCCAGCCGTTCCGCCAGATGAATCTCCATCAGCCGCTCGCCCGGCTTCAGCTCCCCTGTCAGGATCGCCTGCCGCAAAGTATTGAACACCACATCCCGGAGCGGCAAAAACTCATCCATCTTAACCTGTAAATTATCCTGCATCTTCTTCCCCGTTCCTTCCCTTTCCTCGATCAGTCCACAAAACAAGTCACAAAACTCTGCTTCACCCTACACGCCTCGTCCTCACAGATCTGCTTCCGGGCCCGCTCAGCTACATCCGCATCCGCAAAGATCCCGAATACCGTGGGACCGCTGCCGCTCATCAGGCTTCCGTCCGCTCCCTGCGTGTCCATAATATTCCGTATCCGCGAAACTGCCGGACACTGCTGTACCGTCACCGGCTCCAGCACATTTCCGAGCCTGCTTATCACACCGTCCAGATCGTCTTTTTGTATCGCAGCCACCATACCGTCGATGTCAGGATGCAAGATTTCTTCCTGCGCGTCCAACGCCCGGTACACATCCTTAGTGGACACATTCACATCCGGTTTCACCACCAGCAGGCTGCACTGCGGAGCCGCCTTCAGTCTGGTCAGTTTCTCTCCGATGCCCTCTGCCAGCGCCGTACCGCCCATAACACAATAGGGCACGTCCGCACCGATCCGCACGCCCAGCTCCATCAGCTTTTCATCCGACGCCCCCAGTTCAAACAATTCGTTGATCCCGCGAAGCGTTGCCGCCGCATCGGTACTGCCACCCGCCATTCCCGCAGCGATGGGAATATTTTTCTGCAGATGGATCTTCACACCACCCGAAAACCCGTACTCCTCCCGCATCAGCATGACAGCCTTGCAGATCAGATTATCCTGATCCAACGGCAATTCTCCCGCATCCGTGGTCAGTACCACACCCGCAGCTCCGTTTTTCGGGTCCGCATCGTCGGCTTCCCTGTTGGTCTTCTGAAAAGTCAGTTCATCCCAGATATCCACCGTCTGCATGACCATCTTCACCTCGTGATAGCCATTGGGCAGCCTGCCCAATACATCCAGCCCCAGGTTGATCTTGGCGTATGCCTTTCTTTTATAGGTATTCAAGCCCTTTCCTCCGTTTCGGCTCCTGTCAAAATACATCCATTATTTTGTACAATGTATTCTGTATACAAGGATTGTATTTAATTATATACAAAATGTGGGGTTTCGTCAAGTGCTGTGTCATGGAATGCTGCTCATAAAATTCCGCCATTCATCCATAAAACATACACCGTCTGTCAAATTTGTATACCATTCCCATCCGTGCTTTGCTATACTCCATTCTGGCAGGCTCAACTGACGGAAACGTGTCATTCCATACAGCCATGGGGCCTGTCCATTGCATGCATGAATCACACACAGGAGGAGAACAACCATGTTCAGAAAATTTGAAAAATTAGGTATCACTGCACTTGTCATGTCCATGACATTGTGTATCACAGGCTGTGGAAACAGCAACACTGACGGGAATCCGTCCACATCCGCCATCAGCGGACAGACATCGGGCAGCCAGACCACTGTGACTGACAAGTATAATGCCCAAACAGATTCCGCGACAATGACAGATCCGGACCACCCCGTAAACTGGCTCTCCACCGCCGACTTCTCAGAGCCGCCGCGGGACAGTTTCGAGGGCGGCCTCACAGAGTTTGCCATCGAAGGAGCCATTGACCTGGAAGCCCTGGACAGCACTCTGGCGCCCTATAAGACCGGGAAATACAGTCATGATGTCTACTACAATACCTATGCCGAGCTTCTTGCGGATGAGGTGTCTATGCTGAACGGTATGCAGTTTTCCTGGACCGATAAGAGCCAGAATAAAGGCTACTATACCATAGATACTATGGGTGTAAGCTTTTTCTCTGACAAAGAGAGAGAGGATAAGCCAAAGGGAATAAACAGCATCACGGTTTATAATTTCACGCAGGATGCCGATAACTTCAGAGAGGACACCCGTTCCGTTGGGTATTGCCTGCAGCAGGGTTGGTGGTCCATTGACATCGGACAATACAGTCCGGATGAAGCGCTTCTCAACATAGACTGCGACAGACCCAAGGATGACGACAGAGCCTTTTTAGACGCAATCATAGAGAAATTCGGTACTCCCGATTATTTTACGGCTCCCTCCGGTTTTGATGACTTTGCCGGTGCGCGGGAAACCGGCATGGGGATTCTATACTATAATATGGTCTATGAATATGACGATTTTGTACTGCTCATTTTTTTGCAGGAAGATATCCGGAATGTTGCCGATGCCGGAAAAGAGCCGATTTATACCAACATTATCAGGGTAAATACAAGCCAATATTTTACAAGGGCATGTTGGGATAAATATAAGGAATCCGAGCTGTGGGATGCCTCTTTTCTATCGGTGTATGAGAATTTTCATGAGAAATAAAACCGGGAGTCTCCGGCGAATGCGAACAGACCTGCAAGGGCATAAGACACAGCATAGGAGACCAGCTATGAATGATATCCGTATTTTGAATACTGAAGAGATTACCTTAAAAATAGCCGTATGCGACGACAACCCGCAGCACGCTGGGATTCTGGGCACCAATTTTCTCGCCGCGGCACAGGCGCTGGAAAGGAAGGCAGGAGTAGAGCTTTTCACTTCTGCCCTCTCCCTGCTCAGCAAGATCAAAGAGGATATCCGCAAAAATCAGGACACCTATGATATCATTATCATGGATATCCGGATGCCTGACATGGACGGGATCGAATTTGGCAGGAAACTATATGCGCTGCGGCTTGATACCATTCTCGTTCTCGTCACGGCTTATCCGGAATACGCTGTGGAGGGCTACGCCACCCATGCGTTTCAATTTCTGATCAAGCCCGTGACTGTGGAAAAAGCCGGTGAAGTCCTGACGGAAATCTACCGGAGCAGGTCACAGGACCGCTATATCGAAATCCGGTCTGCCGGTTATGCGGAACGGATCGACGTCCGGAACATCGAGGCCATCACCGCTGAGACAAAGTACACGAAAGTCTCTACCACACATGGCGATTATCTGACCCTCACCTCCCTGGATCAATACGAGGAACGCCTTGCCATATATGGGTTTTACCGGGTTCACCGATCGACGCTTGTCAATCTCGCGCATTATGTGGCTCTGGATAAAAATGAAATTATACTGAGGCAAAACCGCTTTCCGGTGAGCAGAAGAAAGTTATCCGGACTAAAGAAAGCAATAGAAACGGAGTT
Source organism: Lachnospiraceae bacterium (assembly GCA_017476665.1). Classification (GTDB taxonomy): domain Bacteria; phylum Bacillota; class Clostridia; order Lachnospirales; family Lachnospiraceae; genus Acetatifactor. The sequence goes on from JAFUZJ010000040.1 coordinate 162,792, forward strand.
AAAAAAGAAACTGATATGAACCTGACAACCATCGCAGTGATACTTATGAATATGCTGACTACGGTCAATGTAGTGCTGCTGACCGAGTTGCTGTTCGGCGTCACGGTATCCGACAGGCAGAAAATATCAAAACACTGTACCGCATTTGGCTTTTGTCTGTTTCTCAATCTCATCATCACCGCCTGCGAATTGGGAGACACTACACAGTTTCTTCTGATCTTTCTCTCTATGGCTGTGTCCGTGTGGTATCTTGCCGGTTTCCGGTTAAGCGCCATTCCCTATCTGATTCCCGCCATCCTGATCGATACAGAATTCGCCACCGTTCTCGGACTGTTTGACCGTCTGCTCTCCTTGGAAAAGTATCGCTTTTCCCTGGGGGAAGGCAGTTGGACGCCGTTGGAGGGCACTGCGGACATCTTTCTGTTACTCCTGTTATCCCTCTGCTTTTACATCACCCGTAAAAAATCCCTTAACATCCGGTTAAATAGCGCAGAAACCATCGTTGTCACCATTTTTATGCTTTTTCTCCCCATCATAGACACCGGCATGAATGTGATCATCGAACAATCCGGCCGCTTCACCCTGATGCTTGGGTGGACTGCTTTTATATGCGTTTTAAATATTGCCCTTTTTTACGGAGTGATTCACCGGAATATCGCGCGAAGCTACCGACAACTCTCGGAAGATTATAAATCCCAGTACGAAACCGCCCTGAAAGGCATAGGGAAAAGCTCTGAAATGGCGGAACAGGATATGCGCATCGGCCACGATATGAAGAATCACTTCATCGTCGTGAACGAAATGCTTGCAAAGGGTGCCTATGAGGACGCGGCGGACTATCTGGGCAACCTTCAGAAACAGCATTACCCGCACAGTTATAAGGCGACCGGCTGTAAAATATTGGACGTCCTCCTTGCGGCCAAAGCGGAGGAAATCGAACATAATCATATCGAGTTGAAGGTAACGGGCGATATGTCCCTGTTTGATTTCATGGAACCCATGGATAGGACCACCCTCTTTTCCAATCTGCTGGACAATGCCATAGCAGCCTGTCTGAAGATACCGGAGGGAAACCTGCGGTACATTCACATGCAAACCGCCGAAATGGGCAACCGAACCGCATTGCGCATCCAAAACTCTGCCGAATCCCATGCCCCGGAGTCCCCCAAAGCACATCGGATTGGCATCGGACTCGGACAAATCCGTCAGGTAGCAGAGAAATATCATGCAGCGTGCGAGACCTCCTTCGTCAATGGAGAATATTGTGTTATACTGCTATTTGAGATATAAAATAATTGCTCCGATCAATATTTTTTTCATAAATTTTCCAAAAACTCTTGATTATTTCTTTCAACCCGCCGATAATTATTACGTAGTCACGGATGACACCATTTTTGCGCCCATTTGTCAAAAGATAGAGACATCTTGCGGCAATAGCGCACACCAAAAAGGGCGATAAATCGCCGGAAAAGAGGTATGTATGAGTGTAAACGGAGTTACATCAGTAAACGCTGCAGCCGGCTATTCTTATGTTTCCTCGGAAGTGACCAAGGAAAACACCAAGGCAGAAGAGAAGACATCCTCCCAGAGCAAGGCTGCGGACACCGGAGTTGTGTACGAGCACTCGGAGGAAACCACAAAAGCTTCTGCAAAAAAGGCAACCTACAAACCTGACACGAATCTGATCAATAAACTGCAGGCAGAGACAGAAGCGAGGACCTCCCAGCTGAGAAGTCTTGTGGAACAACTCATGGGCAAACAGGCCAAGACCTTCGGTGACGCCACCGACATGTGGAAGTTCTTAAAGAACGGCGACTACACCGTAGACGCTGCCACCAAGGCGCAGGCACAGGCTGACATCGCTGAGGACGGATACTGGGGTGTGAACCAGACCTCCGACCGCATCATTTCCTTTGCCACCGCGTTGACCGGCGGCGACCCCGACAAGATCGAGGAGATGCGTGAAGCCTTCAAGAAAGGTTATGAAAAGGCTGAGAAGACCTGGGGCGGCAAACTGCCTGAGATTTCCCAGCAGACCTACGACGCTGTCATGAAGAAATTTGACGATCTGGCAGCCCAGAACGGAACCACAGTAGCAAAATAACCGTTATCCGAAACTACAACAAGAACGACCATGTAGAAATTGTTTCTGCATGGTCGTTTTTTATTTACCTTCCTCTGGTGAGCAGCAGCTTCTGTCCCGGCTGAATCTCATCCCCGGTGAGTCCGTTCAGCTCCTGGATCCGCTCCACCGGCACATAGTACCTCCTGCCGATACTCCACAGGCTGTCTCCCGGCTTCACCACATAGATCACCATCCCCGGCAGACTGTTCATCTTGGCGCTGTCCAGTTCTTTCACCGTCACCTGGCTGATGAGATCCATGGGCACCTGCTCAAACACCATGGTAGAGAAACACAGTACCGCTTTTACATCCATCTCCTCACCATCCAGCATGGTCACCTGCAGCTGCTCCACTTTGGCATTTACTTTGCCCACATCCCCCGGCCGGATCCCCGGTACCTCCAGCGTATACTGATACGGTATCTGCGCGTCCACGCAGGCATAGGGGCTCTGGTCATCTCCGGTGATATACATGACGCGCACCTGTACAGAACCCTTTAATAAAATACCGTTCTCCACCACACTCTGCTGTTCCTGACACACTCTAGCCTCGCTGTGCAGGATCTGCAGGATTCCCGCACTACCGCTGGGGATCCGGATATGATCCGCCACTTTGGTCTTGCCCGTCACGCAGGAGCGCACACGGTTTAGATCCGCATGTCTGGTCTGGGTTTCCACCTCTTTTGTCACACCGTAAATATCCGAAAGGATCTCCGTATTTTCTTCCTCGTAGATCCGGATGCGGATATCCAGAGGCAGTTCCAGCGCTATGTTGCGCTCCTCTCCGTCCAGATCCGGACGCGCGGAAAGTTCTGCCTGCCCCGCCTCATAGCGGATATCCGGCAGCATCCCCTCCTTACAGCCATGACAGTCCAACATACCGGCAAAAGGCACCGCCGTCTCATAAGAGCGGATGGGTCGATCTTCCCCCTCCCCCTCATAGAGCAGGAACAACTGCACTTCCCCCTGCAGAGCGATCTTCTCACTCATCACCTTAAACTCCACATCCCCCGGCCACACCGTGCTCCACAGGATTCGGGAAATATTGGGATAATTGGCCGGCAGCGTCACCTCATCCCGGATGCGGAAAATATCGTTTTTACAGATGGCGATTTCCGCCAGCTGCATGGGCATTCTGCGGTATTCCAGAAAATCATTTTTCTCCCCCTCGCTGTGGATGCCGATGGGCGCCTCCTCATCATACAGTTCCTCCACGGAAGCGCAGAGTGTCAGCAGCGAACGAATGCTCAGCTTGCGGGTGTTGATGACTTCCACGCTGAAATCCTCCACTTCCGCAGATACTTCCACAGTATCTGTCGGCATAGCGCCACGCAGTACCACCCTTTCTTCAAAGGGGATTCCTCCTTCAAAAAAATCCAGCCCGCCGTCATTTTCCGTCGTGTAATACAGAATGGCAAAATTCAGCGTTCCCTTCAGATCCACCACATCCGTCCCCGGCCGGATCTCCTCGATCACAACCTGGGCTTTCTCCAGATTGATGCTGTTCACATCCGGCTTATTGTCGGGAATGTTTTTGTCATCTTCCAAAGTAATCTGTGTGACCGCCTCACAGCGAATGCGGTCCATATGTATATTCTTTTTTAACAAGTCCACTTAAAAATACCTCCACATAGATAGATATGATTATCTTATCTATATGCAGGTATTTGTAGGTTTATGCCTTTCTGTCACTCCGCCGCTCCGATCAAGTCTGCCAGGTTCTCCACATGGTAGCGCTCCATATATGCCTCGATCCCCTTGACAACCTCCACCGTCGTGTAAGGATTCACAAAATTCATCGCCCCCACGCTGACTGCGGAAGCTCCCGCCAGAATAAACTCGATGGCATCCTCCGCGTTCGCGATACCGCCCATGCCGATAATGGGAATCTTCACCGCGTGCGCCGCCTGATACACCATGCGAACCGCGATGGGCTTGATGGCGGGTCCGCTCATGCCGCCGGTCTTGTTGGCGATGGCAAATTTGCGTTTGTGAATGTCGATCTTCATGCCGGTGATGGTATTGATCAGGGAGAGCGCATCCGCGCCTGCTGCCTCCGCCGCCTTCGCCATCTCCGTGATATCCGTCACATTGGGACTCAGCTTCATGATAATGGGCTGCTTTGCGTGTTTCTTCAGCTCCTGCGTGATGTTGTATAAAGCATCCGCTTTCTGTCCAAAGGCGATGGCCCCCTCCTTTACATTGGGACAGGACACATTGATCTCCAGCATGGCAACCGCCGGTTCCTCGCCCAGTTTCTCCACCACATCCACGTAATCCTCCACCGTCTTTCCACAGACGTTTACGATGATCTTGGTGTCATACTGTTTCAGGAATGGGATGTCCCTCTCCATAAATACATCGATTCCCGGATTCTGCAGCCCGATGGCATTGAGCATGCCGCCGTAAACCTCAGCCACCCGCGGCGTCGGGTTTCCCGACCACGGCACATTCGCCACGCCCTTGGTCACCACCGCACCCAATTGGTTCAGATCCACAAATTCCCCATACTCCATCCCGGATCCGAATGTCCCGGAGGCAGTCATCACAGGGTTCTTAAAAGGAATTCCCGCAATTGTCGTCTGTGTATTCATCCGATCTCCACCTCCTTCGCCTCAAATACCGGCCCATCCGTGCAGATGCGCGCATTGTGCACGTGAGAGTGATGGTCGATCTCCCTGGTCTTCACCACACAGCCCAGACATGCTCCCACACCGCAGGCCATATGCTCCTCCAGCGAGATATACGCAGGAATCTCCTTCTCCTCCGCGTACGCTTTGATGGCCCGCAGCATCGGCATCGGTCCGCAGGCAAAAATCTTGTCCGCAGAAATTCCGTTCTCCGCGATGGCGTTCATCACATTGCCCTTCGTGCCCACACTGCCGTCCTCTGTGGCAATGAAAACCTTCCCATATCGCTCCAGATCCTCTCTGAGAAAAGTCTGCGCATCCCGATAGCCCACAATGATCTGAATCCGCTCTTTCTCCATGAACTGATTCAGCTTTTTCGCCAGCTGCAGCATTGGCGGAATCCCGATCCCGCCGCCCACGAGGAACACCTGCTTGCCGGAAAACATCTTGTCCGCAGTGATCTCCACATCATCCCTCACAATGTTCCCGGACAGAGAATTAATGCCCACCGCCTCCAAAAATCCGTTTCCCAGAGTCCCCAGGATTGCGATACTGTCCCCCGCCCGGTACCCGGCAAATTCCGCCGTACCCTGGCCGGCGATCCGATACACCAGCCGCAGTGCCGTCCGCTCCTCATTCACCTCACAGATACTGATGGGTCTGGGCAGCAGCGTACTCCTGTCCTTCGGGTAAACGCAGACAAACTGCCCCGGTCTCGCCTCCGCCGCCAGCTCCGTAGTGATCCACATATCAAAAATCTGTGGCGCGATCTCCTTCTGGGACGCCACAACTGCCGTCTGTTTTTGTTTCATGCCTTTTCCTTCCTTTTACGCCAGTTTGGGCGCTGTTTTTTCAAAAGTCACTCCACTGCATCCATATATTCTGCAAACAAATACAATGGCACATTTACCATCCATGCTTCCTCACGGTAATCAGAAGCAGATGTTCTGATGGCAAGCTCTGGCTGATATTTTCCGCAGTAAGCCTTTAGGCTCTGCGCCCGCAGATTTTCCGCCGCCTTCACCTCCACAGGAATACAATACTGTTCCTTCTGGAGCACAAAATCAATCTCTCCCGAAGAGTTCTCCGTAGAATAATAATATAACTCCATCCCCCTCTGCGTCAACTCCTGTGCAATAAACTGTTCTGTCAGCGCGCCTTTAAACTCTTCAAAGATCCTACTGCCTTCCAATAACGTCTTTGCGGAGAGATTACCTTTCGCCGCCAGTAAGCCTACATCCAACATATACATTTTAAAGCTGGTCTGCTCCATATATGAGATCAATGGCAGCCCCGGCTTTTTCACCCGAAAACTCTTATAGATCAAGCCATAATCCGATAACCACTGAATGGCAACTTCATAGTCTTTCGCCCTGGCTCCCTCCCGCACAATTCCGTATATAAATTTCCTGTTTTCCTTTGCCAACTGCGCAGGAATGGAATTCCACACCATCTGAATCCGAACCAACTGCTCCTTAGGCGCATGTTTTGAGAAATCATTTTCATAATATAGCAACAGATTCTTCTGAATCCTGCGCACCTCCTTCGTATCGTCCGTTTCCATATAACAGCGCACAGCCTCCGGCATGCCGCCCACATAATAATACTTCCGTAGATAATCAATATACTTGCTTCGAAACGAATTCACTAAAGCATAGTCCCCGCTTCGAAGCAGTTTCGCCAATTCCCCTTCCCCTGCTGCCAGCAGAAACTCGTAATAGTTCAACGGCCCCAGCCTCAGGAAATCCACTTTTCCCACCGGAAAGGAAGTGCCCTGGTGCAACGCCATACCAAGGAGTGACCCCGCCGCTACAATATAATACTCCGGTGCCTCCTCACAAAAATATTTGAGCGCTGTCATTGCTTTGGGAACTTCCTGTACCTCGTCAAAGATCAGCAGCGTGTCTTCTGCCTGAAACGCAGCGCCATACTCCACCCGAAGCGCTGACAGGATTCTGGGAATGTCATAATCCTGCTCAAACACCTCCCGCATACGGGGATTATTATCAAATCCAATATAGACACAATGGGAAAAATACCGCTTCCCGAACTCTTTCATCAACCATGTTTTTCCCACCTGTCTGGCACCATTAATGATCAGTGGCTTACGCCCTTTTTTATCCTTCCAGCGTATCAGTTCCTGCATCAACAATCGTTCCATACTTTCCCCATCTTTCCTTTACCGTTTATGCAGATTATACCCCCTTTTCAAGCATTGTTCAACATTTTTAATGACCATTTTGTTCTCGTGTCTACATTTTTAATGACCATTTCAATCATCATAGCACCCTCGCGCTGAACACGCAAAAGCTTAACGTTACCTTAATTACTGCTTTCTTTTTCCCCTGCCGCAGATGCCGCAGAGATCGTACCATATAAAAGCGCCACCGATACCGCCATCATGATCACCTCCGTCACCGGCTGCGCCCAGATCATACCGTGAAATCCCCAGATACGGTTCAGCAGCAAAAGCAGCGGCACATACAGGATCAGCTGCCGCACCAGTGTGATCCCGAAAGCAAACTGCGGTTTCCCCATGGCCTGAAAGGACATCCGGCTCATGGACACCGCGCCCACGAAGGGCAAGATACACATGATCGCCCGCAGCACCTGACTACCGATGGCGATCACTTCCGCCGACTCTGTGAAGATTCCGATCAGCCAGGGTGCAAATACGCCATACACTGCCATGACAACCGCTTCCGTACCGCTCACCACCAACACCCCCGCTTTCAGCACCGCCAGCATACGTCTGTAATTCTTTGCGCCGTAATTGTAGCCCATGATTGGCTGCGTCCCCGCCGCAAAGCCCTGATAAATATAATTTCCCAGGGACAGGATTTTCTGCGCGATTCCCATGGCGGCCACCGTCAGCTCCCCGTAAGCCACCGCCAGATTGTTGTTCACGATATAGGCAAAGGAGGTCAAAAGCGTCTCCAGCGTAGCCGGAACCCCCACCCAGAAGATCTCCTTCAGGATCTCCGCCGTGGGTCTGATATACTTCACCGCAGGCTTCAGCAGAGTCTTTCCGCTTATATAAAACCATAACGAAACCGCCATGCTCACCCCGTTGCCCAGGATCGTGGCAATGGCCGCACCGCGGATCTCCATGCCCAGTGCAAAGATGAACACCGGGTCTAAAATAATATTTGTGACGGTTCCTGCGATCATGCCCATCACCGACTGCTTCACCGAGCCCTCGCTGCGCAGCAGCTGTCCAAAGGTATAGCTTCCCATGGTAAACAGACTCCCCACCAGGATGACGCTCACATACTGCTCCGTATAGCCGTACGTATTGCTCTTTGCCCCCAGCCCCGTGACGATCGTCGGCAGGAACAACAGCCCCACCGTCGTCACAATCACACTGTTCACTACCGTCAGCACGAATCCCACCGTCACCGTATGGTCCGCTTTCTCCCTGTCCTGCGCCCCCAGGCTCCGTGCGATCAGCGAGGACGCGCCAGTGCCGATCATATTTGAGATTGCAATCGAAATCATCATCACCGGATACGCCAGATTCACCGCCGCCAACTGATAGTCATCGTGCATCAGTCCGATAAAATACGTGTCCACCAGGTTATACAGCACCATGATGAACATTCCGGCGATCAGGGGAACCCCCAGCTTCACAATAGCCTTTGTCGGCTTCTCCCGGCTTAAGATATAGATTCGCTTGTCCTCCGGCTGCTTTTCTTCAAAAGTGTTATCCGGCATGATCCTCACCCCTGTTACAGCACATGATAATACGGACAGATATTCTCATAATGTCCGTCTTTCATCTGGAACCCGCCGGGAATCGTACCCAGCTGCACAAACCCCAGCCGCTCATAGAGATGTCTGGCATGGACATTGCTCTCCACCACCGCATTGAACTGCAGCACGCCAAATCCGATCTCCTTCGCTTTTTTCAGGCAGTCCTGCACCAGCTGCTCCCCGATATGCAGTCCCCTGCACTCGGATGCCACCGCATAGCTGGCATTGCAGATATGTCCGCAGCGCCCCACATTATTGGGGTGCAGAATATAAAGCCCTACGATCTTGTCTCCGGCCTCCGCCACACCGCAATAACTCTGTGCAGCAAAAAATTCCGCTCCGGTCATCTGATCCAACAGGTCTTCCTGGGGAAAGGCAATACCCTCCTCCACCACCTCATTCCAGATTGCGATCATAGCGTCCATGTCCTCCGGACCATATGCTCTCACTTTGATCGCGCTCCCTGTATCCATAGTCATGACTTCCTTCTCCTCTGACTTTTTCTATGATCTTTTCTATGTTACCTCTCATACACCACTTTGCCGCCGCAGACCGTAGCCTTCACCACACCGGTCAGCTCCCAACCCGTAAACGGCGAGTTCACAGACTTGGACGCATAGTTTCCTGCCACCGCCTTACCGTCTGCATCAATCAGGACCAGATCCGCAGGACCGCCTTCCGCCAGATACCCCGCATCCAGATGATACAGCGCCGCCGGATTGGTGCTCATCAGCCCAAGCAGCTGCGTCATGGTCAGATACCCTTTTTTCACCAGTTCCGTAATACCCAGCGCCAGAGAAGTCTCCAGCCCGATGATCCCGCTGGGCGCCTGGGTCAGCGGCTTTGCCTTTTCCTCCGGGGCATGGGGTGCATGATCCGTCGCGATCATCTCAATGGTGCCGTCCTGCAGTCCTTTGATGATCGCTAGCCTGTCCGCCTCCGTGCGCAGCGGCGGATTCATTTTTGCCAGCGTGCCGTACTTGATGACCGCTTCCTCCGTCAGTGTAAAGTGATGCGGCGTGGCCTCCGCATGGATATTGCTTCCTTTCTTTCTGGTCTGGCGCACCAGTTCCACACCCTCCGCCGTGCTGATATGCTGGATGTCGATGCTGGCGCCGGTCTCCAGAGCCAGCTTCAAATCCCGCTCGATCAACGTATACTCCGCCTCCTTCGGCGAACCCTCGATTCCATAATACTCGCTGGCTTTTCCCCGATTCACACCATTCTGCGCGATGAGTGCCGGATCCTCCTCATGAAAACTGATGGGCATGTCAAGCGCTTTTGCCCGTTTCATGGCCTCCCGCACAATCTCTGCATCCATTAACGGAATGCCGTCGTCGGTAAACCCGATCGCCCCCTTCGCCGCCAGCTCCTCCATCGGCGTGATCTGCTTCCCCTGCATCCCCATCGTCACGTTGGCGCAGGTTGCCACATGAATGTCCGTCTGCTTTCCCTTTTCCAGCACATAGGCGAGCGTCTCCGCATTGTCAATCGTGGGCTTCGTGTTTGCCATCATCACCACCGTGGTGAAACCGCCCTTTGCCGCCGCTTTCGCCCCTGTGAAAATATCCTCCTTGTGGGTAAAGCCCGGGTCCCTGAAATGCACATGCACATCCACCAGCCCCGGCGCCACGATCAGCCCTTTTGCATCGATCACCTGACACTCCGCAGGCACTGTAAAATCTGTTTCCGCATTTCCGATCTTCTCTATTTTTTCTCCCTGGATCAGCAGATCCAGCTCACCCTCTCTACCCGATTTCGGATCGATCATATAGCCATTCCTGATCAACAACATACTACACTCCATCCTTCCATGTGTACTATTCATACAGAAATATATAACATTATCTTAACATTTTCACCTGATGATTGCAATATGGGGCATTTCTTGTTTGTGTCAAGTGTTTGTTGGCAACTTTCCCCTTGTTTTTCTTGATGATATTTGACCTGCTTTATGGTACGCCACATCTCTTCCGGTTTTTCTTCATCAAATAAACGACGAATTTCTTCCTGTGCCTTTTTATCGCCGATTTTCCGTGTAATCTCCTGATACATCATGGTAACGATCCAGCTGAAAAATAACCTCCGAATCGTAGGGTTCTTTTATCCACCCGCCTCCGTCACCGTTGAGAATGCGCTGTCTGATTTCGTCAGCATTGTATTTCTTTCGGATACACGCCTCACGTTTTTCATGGAATTCACTGCTTTTTCCATGCCTGCAAGCATGGCTTTTCCTACAAGGGTACTTCGGTTCTGCTTTTCTTTTTCGGCATCCCACCCCTCATACATGGTAAAGACCTTCATTTCCTGTTTCTTCATCTTTTTATGGTTTTTATCCTGCATATGAAGCCATACGCCATCCATTTCCTCAAAAAGCACCGGTATCTCCTTGGTTCCTTCTGTTTGATCCGCATTCATCTGCTTTACCGCATGTTCTTCCTCTTCGCTGATTCGCTCACCGAGGCGCTGCATCACATTCCATACACCGCCTGCACTGATGCTCTGTCCACAGGTACTGCTTATCACATCGGCAGTAACACGGTAAGGCGACTCTGTTACTGTCATGGCTATCTTTTCGGCCAGATTGGTGGATATCAGCCCAATCTTATCCATCTGCATGGCTTCATCCAGCAGATATACAAAAGTCTTCTCACCATTCTCAAGGCTGGTACGGTATACCCTGCGCCTGTAGACTACATCTCCGTAAACTGTTTTTATACTGGTTTTGCGACTGCCTTTATCCCGGTAATTCTTCGTATCCCTGCTAGCAGCCAGCTCACAGACATATTTAAAAACTATTTGCTCCAACTCCTTGAAAGATATCAGCTTTTCTTCTACAATAGTATTCATAAATAGGGCGGCATTCCGGAGATACTGCTTCGGGACGCCGCCTTTTTGTTTTTGAGTGCTTTATTCGTTATGGGTTTGTTCGGCCAGCTTTGCCTGCAACTGTGCAATAAGAGCAGCCTGTTCGGCGATCGTATTGTCCTTCTCGGCAATAATACTGCCTTTTGCGGCGACTGCCTCCTCCAGCTCTGTCACCATGAGACGCTCCGCATTTCGATCCATGATATATAGCTCTTCCGAAAACATATGTAACAGCTCCTCCGGCCTCATGAAACCATAGGTTTCAGGCGAACTCCGAAATTTCAAGCGATATTTATATCGCATGGTAGATTGGCAGAAACTCCGGAAATTCTGTGATCAGATGCAGGATCGCCTCCGTGTCTGTTGAGGACAGAAACGTGAGCCACACATCCAACATACTACTGGTTGCATCTACATTATGAATGTTTTTCTGGAAGGTGTCAAGGCACAGAAAAATATCCGCGTGGAGCCCTGTTTTATCCTGCATGATAACGGGATCA
>JAFUZJ010000002.1 GCA_017476665.1 Lachnospiraceae bacterium
AACAGGCGGTGACATGACAGGCAGCGGCGCGGCAGCGGATGGTGTTGATGCGGAACAGCTGCAGGCATTGCTTGCGGATATGAGTGCACGGCTGGAAAATCTGGAAAGCAGTGTGAGCGGAGGCGACGCAGGGGCGCAGGCGGATGTTGCGGTCTTAAAGCAGGAGATGGCAATGCTTCAGGCGTATGCGGGCACGCTGACGGAAACCATGACGGCAGCGGCCAAGGCGCAGGGAGAGCTTGGCAAAGTCGTCGGACAGCTGGCAGAGGGCAGCAAACAGCTCACGCAAGGCTTGCAGGCGTTCAATGAGGGCATTCATAAGCTGTATGAGGGAACGGAAGCCTTAGATGACGGCACGGGGAAGATCCAGGATGCCGGGAAGGAACTGCGGGACGGATATGATGAATTGATCGACGGCGTGGGAGAATTCCGGGACGGCGTGAAAAAATTTGACGAGGAAGGGATTCAGAAGCTGGCGGATCTGGCGGGTGAGGATCTGCAGAATCTGGTGGACCGGGTGCGGGCTCTGAAAGAGGCGGACGGAAGCTATATCAACTTTGGCGGTATTACGCCGGGAAAGACAGGAAGCGTACGCTTCATCATCGAGACGGAGGAGATCAAAAAATAGATTCCGGCGAAGAAGCGCAGACAAAATACGAAATAAAGCGGACAGATATGTTGACGGGTACCTGTGAAATTTTGTATAATAAAGGCAGTTGTTAATACAGATCAGGAAGGTGAAAACTTATGGAACACAGAAATCCTTTGATATCCGAAGATACAGATAACAAATTCTTGGCGGTGGGAGAGATCATGCTGCGTCTGACTCCGCCCAATTACGAGAAGATCCGCATGGCCAACAGTTTTGAAGTCAGCTACGGCGGAAGTGAGGCAAACATTGCGCTGGCGTTGGCAAACCTGGGCGTGGACAGCACATTTTTCACGGTTGTGCCCAACAACAGTATCGGTAAGAGTGCGGTGCGTATGCTGCGCAGCAATGATGTGCACTGTACCCCGGTGATTCTGAGCACACCGGAGGAAACGCCCACCCACAGACTGGGGACCTATTATCTGGAGACCGGTTACGGCGTGCGTGCCAGCAAGGTGACTTACGACAGAAAGCACAGTGCCATGACGGAGTACGATTTCTCCAATGTTGATCTGGATGCGCTGCTGGGCGAGTTTACCTGGCTGCATCTAAGCGGTATTACGCCTGCTTTGGGGGCAAACTGCAGACAGCTGATTCTGGACTGCCTCCGCATTGCAAAGGAGAAAGGTCTGACGGTAAGCTTTGACGGAAATTTCCGCAGCAAGCTCTGGACCTGGGAGGAAGCGAGAGACTTCTGTACCGAGTGCCTGCCCTATGTGGATGTGCTCCTGGGCATCGAACCCTATCATCTCTGGAAGGACGAGAATGACCACAGCAAGGGCGACTGGAAGGACGGCGTGCCTCTTCAGCCCACCTACGAGCAGCAGGATGAGATATTCAAGGCGTTTGTGGACAAATATCCGAATCTGAAATGCATCGCGAGACATGTGCGTTATGCCCACAGCGGCAGCGAGAACAGCCTGAAGGCTTATATGTGGTATGACAATCACACCTTCGAGAGCAAGCTGTTCACCTTCAATATTCTGGACCGTGTGGGTGGTGGAGACGCGTTTGCATCCGGTCTGATCTATGCGATCATGCATAATTATAAGCCCATGGACATGGTCAATTTTGCTGTGGCCAGCAGCGTGATCAAGCATACAATCCACGGTGACGCCAACATCACCGATGATGAGAAGGCCATCAAGAATCTGATGAATATGAATTATGACATCAAGAGATAGAGTGATTTTATAGAATACATAGATGGAATAATTAAATGAATGAAATCTGCAGTAATAATTGGGTACAGGGTGCGAGCAGATGCGCGCCCTGTGCCGATCAGAATTTTGAATTTATTATGTGTGTGCATTTAAACGCATTTCTATAATTGTTTTGGCTTCTGGGGACGTGTTCGACTAAAATCTAGATTTTTCTCTTTTTTTATTCAAGAAAATCTCACTATTATTGGTTTGACGTTTATATAAACGTATAATTGCGACAACAAGTAATATTTAGAAATGATTTTTCTTAATGCTGACAAGTTGTTGACTATATAGTGATAAAATTCGACTAAAATCTGCTTTTGCTATATTTTTCTATCGAAAGCTTATATTGGGACCAATCTTTTCCAAGTCATACTTGTAATCTGAAATCCTTTGAGCATATCAGGAAACTCATCAACTAAAATTATAAATATCAGGAGGACATTCTATGGAAGATTCGCAGATAATGAAAGAAGTTTTACGAGAGGAAAAGCATCTGGAAGTACAGATCAATCAATTAGAAAAAGCAATAAGAAATGCACCTGACGGCATGTTACGAACTGTTAATGACCGAGGTGAAATTCGATATTATCAGCGGAAAAATGCAAAGGACACAACCGGAAATTATATTAACAAAAAACACAGGCAATTGGCTTCTCAGTTAGCACAGAAAGAATATCACATGAAACTGCTTGCTATCGCAAAAGAGAAATATCAGCTGCTACGCAATTTCAGGAGACAATATTGCGCAAAAAAATATGAAGAAGCATATGAAAAAATGCATCCGCTGCGACAAGCACTGGTCGCCCCGTATCGATTGCCGGATGAGGAATATGTAAAACAATGGCAGGAGCAGAGTTATACGGGGAAATCATTTACACAAGACATGCCTGAGATCTATACTGAGCGCGGTGAAAGAGTTCGCTCTAAATCCGAGAAGATCCTGGCAGATAAATTCTATCTGAGGGGAATACCATATCGCTATGAATGCCCATTGAATTTAAAAGGTTATGGAACCGTATACCCTGATTTTACGCTGCTCAACTGCAGAACCAGACAGGAGTATTATTGGGAGCATTTTGGACTTATGGATGATGCGGAGTACAGCGACAAAGCGGTTCGGAAGATTATAAGCTATGAAAAAAACGGAATATTCATGGGGGATAGGTTGCTTGTGACCTATGAAACTGCAAAGACTGCTTTGGATATGAAAATAGTGGAGAAATTGATTGACAGATATTTGTAGAAAAACTATTTAGAAAAAATTCTAAATATTGCTTGACAAACATCAACAGTGCAGTTATAGTTTATTTAGATAAATTTCTAATTAGAAAATAATCTAATAACCAGTGAGGCATTTTTGAAAACAGAAAGGACTGAGTGCAAATGGGTTTTCCGGAGACGTTTAAGGCACTATCCGATCCGGCAAGGCGTGAAATACTCACAATGCTCAAAGACGGCAGGATGCCGGCCGGGGATATCGCAGAGAAGTTTGATATGACGGCGGCTACGGTTTCCTATCATCTGAAGCAGCTCAAGCAGGCGGGATTGGTTTACGAGGCCAGGGAGAAGAACTTTATTTATTATGCGTTGAATGCTTCTGTATTTGAGGAGATTATGCTGTGGGCGGCGCAGTTTGCAGGCGCCTCGTCCCCAAAGGAGGAGAATCATGAAGAGGATAAAACTGACTAAATTAGATCTTATGACCGCACTTTTAACATTGTGTTCCATGATTCCGGGAATTGTTGTTTACAACCGTTTGCCGGAGCGGATCGCAACCCATTTTGACATCAATAATCAGCCGGACGGCTGGTCAGGCAGGGCGTTTGCAGTGTTCGGCATACCCCTTATAATGACGGCATTGCATCTTTTGGCCTGTCTGTTCACGAATTCCGACGAGCGTGTGAAAAACTCGCCCCAAATGAGCCATATTGTGAGGTTTCTGATCCCTGTTATCACTTTTGTGGTGGAGACAGCGATGGTGCTTTTCGCGCTGGATAAGATCACAGACATTGGGATGATCGCGCTCTGTGTTTCAGGGATTCTGATGATCATCATTGGCAATTATCTGCCGAAAACCCGTCAGAATAGCTTCGTGGGTATCCGGACGAAAAAGACGCTTGAGAATGAAGAAATCTGGAATAAGACACATCGCCTGGCCGGCTTTGTAGAGACGGCAGCAGGCGTGGTGATGATCCCGCTTGCGGTCTTATCGCTCTATATTCCGGCAGTAATTGTTCTGTTTGTGGCAATTTTGATACCGCTCTTTTATCTGTTGACGCAATAAAAAGGGATTGGATGCCGGTTCACTTATACGATACGCCATTGTGAAAAGGCAAGGCACTTCCGGGGAAGCCGGAAGTGCCTTTTTGTATGCGCGCCATGGACGCGCTCTAACGGGTGGAAGTCCCGAGCACACCCAGGTAGTGGGAAGTGCATAGCTGAACAACAAGGGTGTCCACCGTGAGGTGGAATCTGAAAGAAGTTGTAAGCAAAACT
>JAFUZJ010000003.1 GCA_017476665.1 Lachnospiraceae bacterium
GTGCCGGATCATCCATTTTCCTGGGAAAGAGACTTGCCACTTGCGGATTCTCAAGGCTGCACCAAAAATGTCAAAACAAAAGCACCGACCACCGGTGCTAATGTTTATCAATTATTGAGACATTTTCAAAAATGGTTGACAGAAAATTCATGCGTATCTCACCCGATCCGGCTCTGCTCATACAAAAACCGGCATTGCTCATAAATCTCCGCAAAGTCTACCTCACACCTGTTTTCCCATATTCCGACAGGCACCCTGTCCGCAAAGGTATATTTCACCGGTGCCACGTCCGCATCTGCCGCATTTTTCTCAAAAAGATATACCCACACCATCTTTTTTTCGGGGAATACGATCCAATACTCGCGAACCCCGGCCTGTCGGTATTTTACAAGCTTCAACTGTGTATCCATCTTTTCATTTCCCGGTGATACAATCTCTATTATGAGATCCGGTGCGCCAACCGCCCTCTTTTTTGTAAGCTTATCCCTGTCACACACCACAAAAACATCCGGTACCACCATCGTTTTATCATCACAAAATAACTGCACGTCAGCGGGCGCTACAAACGGTACGCAATTGCCGCCATTTTTTTCTATGAAATTTTCAAATACAGTTCCTATCTTCATAGAAATTCTCTGATGGATCAAGGTTGGCGATGCCATGTCATAGAACACGCCATCTATCATTTCCACCCTTCTGTCCTCCGGCAGTGCCAAGTAGTCCTTCAACGTCTTTTGTGCTTTCTCCGGTCTTTCTTTGGGCTGCGGCACCAGCTGCAGATATGGCTCCACCTCATATGCAGGCGCGCCGTCTCCTACTCCGTAAATTATTTTATCTTTACTGCTTTCGTTCGATATATCATTATAGTCTTTCCCCATAGAAATCCTCCTCATATAATAGTTATTCTGTTCCTCATTACTATGTGAAATATGGCGATTTGCCGGATATGCACTTGAAATATTTTAATAGTATATTACCATCTTTTTTGCTTTCTGTCAATAATATTGTGCCTTTACTTCCACCTCTCGAACGGATTGACCGCCAAACCCTTCATTATTTCAACAAACCGGTTTGGTCGATATGTCTCCGCAGATGACACATATTTTGCATCCGGATCATTGATCTCATAATAACTCATGGCGTGCTCCAGCAGCTCGCTGTCCGAGGTCCGGCGCGTTTGGGAAGAAAGCATCACTGCCACATAATTGATCAGCATGGCAGCGATCAGCGCGACCAACGCATTACACACATACCTGCCCATTCCGCCTATGCAGAAGGCCATCATAACAGCCAATCCCAGCACCGCCAAACAGCAGATCAGCCTTCGTCTCTTTTTATCTGCCATCCTCTTCCCCTCCCCGTCTTTCAAACTGCGGAAGCGGCCTGGACGCCCGCAGCTGCTTTTGCTGCTTCACCGAGAAAAACGCGCAGACCCCTGCCATCACTCCCGCTATCACCAGCATGACAGCGGGCTGCAGATTGCCCGCCAAATGCAACAATCCAAACAATGGGAGTGCCAACAGTACGGATCCCATAAAATAGCGATTTACATCCACAGGAATGTCTCCCGCCGCTTTTCCCGTCTGACCGTTGATGACTACATAACTTACCCTGTCCTTATCCCGGTAGGTCAGAAACCACACCGGAAACATGACCAGTTCTTTATAGATTTCATTGGGGCGCAGATCATCCACATCCGCGTAAAACCCGCTCAGATAAGACGGCGTGAACCGTTTGATATTTTCACATTCCGAACATACTGTGACGCGCTCTGCCTGGCCCGACCGTGCTTCGCTGCAGTGTACACCCAGTAAGGCATATAGATACTGCGCATGCGGGAAATATACGCCTCTTCCCGCATCTGACCGGGCGCATACCAGGCGTGCTTCATCATTTTCCGATAAATATCCCTGCAATCCTCCCTTGTCTTTTGGAACGGAATAATATAGCGGGGACGACGCAGATTGCTGACACGACTCTGTAAGATCGTTGAGCCGCCGCAAAAACTGCAGAAAGTTGCCGCTGTCGTATCATCGCTCACCAATCGCCCGCCGCACTGGGGGCAGGTAAACACCGTGATCTCGTAATCATCCTCCTGCATCGTCTGCTCCTCAGCGTCCTGCTCCTTTTGGAATGCATAAGGATCCATTTTGGTGTCACAGCGGTCACACAAGAGCATTTGCGTTTTGATGTCAAATTTTAAGTTTGCATTACAATTCGGACATTCATACACGTTTGTTTTCCTCCGATCAGCAGCTCGTCTTGCGCCTGTCCCAAAACAATTCTGCCTTCATTGCCTCCACCTTACCGCTTCGACCGCGGGTGATATGTCTCCGTCCTTGTCAGATATTCAATCAGTACCTCTCCGTGCCTGGAATAACCGATCACATTGTCCATCAGCTCCTGTTCCGAAGTCTTCTGCATTTGCGACAGACGCTCCACCAACACGAAATTGATCAGCATCGCAATGATCAACGCCAACATGGCGTTGCAGGCATATTTCACCGGAAGCGCCCTCCGCGCCTGCTCCACTCTGGCAGACACCTGCTCAAAGGCATACTTCGGCGGGGTGATTGTCTGCCCGTTCTGGGCAAACGCATTCGTTGCGGACGTGGAGATCGTCTTTGCCAGTTTCTTATCGATGATCCTCTCCATCTTTCCCCCGCAGCGGACCTTGAAGGTACCGCTTCCCAGATCCAGCAGCACCAGAACGCCGCTGTCGGCGGATATCGAGGCACCATACTGTATCTCCACATATTGATTCGCACCAAAAGTACCGCTGGACGTTACGGTCTTGTACACAGCCTGCCCATATCTGGTGATCGGCTCCATGATCCGCAGGAGCTCCTCTTTCTCCTCCTCAGACAGCGTATTCATCTCATCCATGATGATCGCCTGATACCCGGTAGAGGGATTCGTATAAGAGACGTTTTCTGTCTGCGCTGCCGCAGCCTGCATGCTTTCCGGTTCCGCAGCCTGCACCTTCAGTCCGCACAAAAACACCGCCAACAAAACTGTCATCCATATTTTATTTCCCATCATTTTCCCCTCCTCTGCGTTTAAACTGGGGAAGCGGTCTCGTGGAGAGTATATTATGCTGCTCAATGAGCTCCAACGCATTCCAACCCATCAAGACCAAAATAGCAATGGCAGCCCCATAGTAAAACACCTCCGCGCGCGGTTGTAGGATCAGCACGATCACTGCCAACAGTACGCCGATCCCGGGCTTGAGGATCGTAAAAACAGTCTCTTTCCCATCCAACAGCGCCTTTTCTTCCGTGGCACCACCGAGCCGGATCGAACCGAACCGGAAATTCGCCTTGCCCATACCGGAGAACAGGATGGAAATGATCAGCACCGCGATCTCTGCCAAAAATTCCAACGAAGAATCTTCAAACAATGCCGTCGTAAATCCATATACCCCCATCATCAAGATCACCATCACCAGCTGTGTCCGATCCATCGTCTGCCTTCTTTCGCTGACAGGCCCGCTTTTCCTGCCGATCACGAGATACCGCCCACTGCCTTTATCATCCATATAGTCCTCCTTCGCCTTCAGCTTCCGCTTCTGCCCGATGGAAAGAAAAGCTCCTATCACACCTAAAATACCCGCAAAGAAAACCATCGTCGACGCCTTCATGGCAAACAGCAGATTAAACAGGATAAATAAGGGCAATGCCAACAACACAGACCCCATCACAAACCGCTTTTTGTCTACCGGCACGGTTCCTGCCGCCTTTCCGGTCTGACCGTTGACCGCCATATAACTGACTCTGTCCTTGTAGCGGTATGCCAGAAACCACACCGGAAACATGGAAAGTCTGCCCTCCACCGTCTTGGGCCGCAGCGCGTCATACATACTGTCTCCTACGGTGAACTGTCTGCAGGTGGGATCCATCTCCATATATCTGCCCGCTTCGGCCGACACGATATCCTGTACATCTTCCTTATAGAGCTCCTGATCCACATCCTCAGCATCTGCATAAAATCCGCTCAGGAACGCCGGTGTAAACTCCTTTGCCTCCGTCCAGTCAAACGGTGCGATGGCATTGCTGAGTGCATCCGAGAACGTGGAGGAAGCATCGTAATAAAAACCATTATATTTTTCCTCCACATCGCTGTGCAGACGATAAAGCGTATTGATCATGTAATCCCCGGACTGCCTGGATTCCTTGGCCCCAAAGGTCACCCTCTCTTCCATCTCTGCCTTGTAGATCCAGTACGGCATATAGATACTGCGAAACCGGGAGATGTACTCCTTTTTTTTCAATTCCCTGGGCGCAAAGAGCGCTCTGCGCATCATATGAACATACGCCTGCTCACAGTCCTCCCTGGTCTTCTTGAACGGAATGATGGAAGCCGGCCGCTTCTCCCTGCTGATCCGGCTGTCCAGAATAGTGGCACCGCCGCAGAAATTACAGAAAGTCGCCGCCGTATTGTCATCGCTGATCAGTTCACCGCCGCACTGGGGGCAGGTAAACACTGTCACCTCATACTCCTGCTCCTCCATCGTATACAAAGTCTCTGTATCTGTACGCTCCTCAGCATCCCTGCCCTTATGGAATGCATAGGGATCCATCGAGGTGCCGCAGCGGTCGCACAAAAGCATCTGCGTCGGAATATCAAATTTCAGATTCGCATTGCAATTTGGACATTCATACATAGGCTTTTCCTCTCAAAAAAGAATTTTCACCTATTGTACCACAAGTGCATGGTTAAACTCAATCACTGTTGCATATATTGACACCTGAATAAGACAAATGCTATATTTTATTTGTCATTACAAGTCTTCATTCCACTGGAAAAATTGGGAGGTTCCATGCGCATTTTTGAATATACAATCTCTTCGGAGGATGCACCGATGCAGATCAGAGCTTTTCTCAAAAAACAGGGATTTTCGGCAAGAAGTATGATCGTCTTAAAAAGACAAGAACAAAGCGTTACGGTAAACGATACTCCTGTTTTTTTGACCTACTGCCTGCATCCGGGCGACCGTCTGCGGATCACCCTGTCCGAGGAAGCTCCTTCGGAACATATTGAGCCGGTTGCGCTCCCTCTGGATATCATCTATGAAGACCCGGATCTCATGGTCGTCAATAAGCCAGCAGGCATGCCGATCCATCCCTCCCTGAACAATTACGACAACTCCCTGGGCAATGCTGTTGCATGGTATTATGCCCAAAAAAAGGAACCTTTCGTTTTCCGCTGCATCAACCGGCTGGACCGGGATACCTCCGGACTTACCATCATTGCAAAACACATTGTCAGCGCAGGGATCTTATCCCATAGGATCGCCGATAAGAACAATGCAGAGACAGGGATCCTGCGGGAATATCTGGCCATCGTGAAAGGTTCTGTCACGCCCCCACAGGGCACGATCAATGCCCCCCTGGGCCGCAAAGACGGCTCGATCATTGAGCGCACCATCGATTTTGAACACGGAGAACACGCAGTCACCCATTACCGCGTGTTACATGAAAAAAACGGGCACAGCCTGCTTTCTCTCATTTTAGAGACAGGCCGCACCCATCAGATTCGCGTTCATTTAAAATATGCCGGCTTTCCGCTGATCGGAGATTACCTTTACAACCCGGATATGGAGCATATGAATCGCCAGGCTCTGCATGCTTACCATTTGAGGTTCCGCCATCCCATCACGGGAGAACCCTTGGAATTTACCGCACCTATGCCGGAAGATATGCAGTGGATGGAGTGATCCGACTACCCATGCAGCTTCTGCACCGCCTTTTCTGAGATCAGACAGCCGCCATGTTCCGCCATCGGAAGGAGCAGGGATTCCTCCGTTCCGTACAGTCTGCCGAATTCCAATGCCTGTATGCAGGCTCTGGAAAACCGCTCATAGGACGCGCTTGCTTTTTCCAGATACAGATAATAGACACCGTCCATTTCGTACAAAGAACTATGTACCCTCAGATTCCCCGGCAGCGCCGCCGCATAACCCATCACCTGTCCGATCGAATCAAAAGCAAAGATGGCCTTTCCCGGCTTCTGCTTTGGCTGCGCTTTAGATGCTTTGTCTGTCTCCAAACCTGCAGTCTGCGGCAAAGATTTCTGTGCATCCGCCCCGCCTATGCCCAACTCCTGCTTGGTGCGGTCCAGCGCCTGCTTCATTTCCCGAAGATACTCCATCAGCTGCTGCGCTCCCGGTATCCCACTGATGGGATCGCTCTCGGAAAAAGTCAAAAGAAGCCCCTGATCCGGCAAAAGCATGATCTGCATATCAAAAGCAAACTTCGGAGGCTTATAACCCACCTGCTCCTCCGCCTGCATGATGATATCCTGTACCACCTGCTTTGCCTTCTCACTGCGCAGGATAAAATCCTTATAATCGATCTGATATTCCTCTAACTCTTCATTGGACAGAAAACACTTTACAGTCTTATCGTCCACACGTTCTATTTTCATGGTGTTCACCTCACCTGTCACCTACGGTGCCGCTTGTTTTTCTGTTTCCGCTATTATAGTTTACCACAGAGCTAAATTGTTGAAAAGACCTTTCTGATATGTTACACTATTATGGAAACAATTCTCCAAATATTTGAAAACTTTTTTTCACATAGGATAACAGAGGACAGAACATGCATCTTGAGGAGCTGACCGCCGGATTGGGCGTAACCTTTTATGTGAATATTGCAAATGCACAGCAGATGACCTTTGAATCCAAGATCACGGAAGTGAATCCCAAAAAGCACCTTGTTTTGGTGGAGGCGATCATCCGGGATGATAAGGTCCTGACTTTTAAGGGTAAAATAGGGATTTCCGTGGATATGGTCGTGGCTTTTCCGGATGAAAAACCCCTTCTGTTTCAGCATATCTCCATGGAAACGCTGAAATTTGACGACAACACCTTCTGTTACAATATTAGCTGTACCAAAGAGGGCATCCCCTACAACAGACGAGGAAGCTTTCGGTGCTTTATCGGCAATCCCACGCACATCAAAGGCGGCAAAGACATGGAAGAACACGAAGTGATCCTGCGGGATGCCAGCGCCACCGGCTTTTCCATCACCTGCGGACCGGAAGTCCCGCTGGAAATAGAACAGCTGGCTCATGTATTGCTGGAAGATTATATCGAGGAGCTGAACAAAAATTATTCATTTCACCTCTACGGGATCGTGGTTCGCAAACAGGAGTTGGAAAACGGAAAAATTGTCTACGGTTTCCGCCTCAACAATAAGGTAGGCGGCCTGGAGAATTACCTGACCCAGAAAGAGCGCATCCGGATCAAGAAGAGCCGTGGAAAATAAAAGATAAAATAAGAAGATCAAACCGAAAGGGACGTCCTGCATGTTGGCGGGCGTCCCTTTACTGTGTGCTATTCACTTTCATGTACATCTTTCCTTTCCTGCCTGCTCTCAAAGTTACTTTGCTTTCTCAGCGAAGAACCCGTTTGCTCCAAGCTCCCCACCGGACTATTGCTCCGCTTGCTTCTACCGCAGACTTGTGCTGCCGGCTGCCCGACGTTGTCAGTTACCGCTTCTGTTATAACTTTGTTATTATAGATATCGGCAGAAAAGAAAATTTGTTTAGTCTATTTCACGATTTCTCCATACATTTCCGGTCTCCTGTCGCGGAAAAGTCCCCAGGAAAAACGCAACTCCTCTACCTGGGCCAGGTCAAACGTGTGCAGGATCACTTTCTCCTCCGTGCGTCCCGCATCTTCCAACACTTCTCCGGTCTCATCGGTGATGAAAGAAGACCCGTAAAAAGTCAATGCAGAGGACTGCTCATTATTTGCCTTTGAGGGTACCACCTGTTCCTCTCCGATCCGGTTTGCCGCGATCACAGGCACCACATTTGCAGCCGCATGTCCCTGCATGCATCTGCGCCAATGGGGCATGCTGTCACACTCGATGATCGGCTCCGAGCCGATGGCTGTGGGATAGAATAAAAGCTCCGCCCCCAAAAGCGCCATACACCGTGCCGTCTCCGGAAACCACTGATCCCAGCAGATTCCCACGCCGATGCGCCCGTAAGCGGTATCCCACACCTGAAAGCCTGTATTCCCCGGTGTAAAATAAAATTTTTCCTGATAAAAATGATCGTCCGGGATATGGGTCTTGCGATACACGCCCAACACCTGTCCATCCGCATCGATCACCACCACGGAGTTGTAGGTCACATTCCCGTCCCGCTCAAAAAAACTGATGGGGAGTACCACCTGCAGTTCGGCTGCTACTTTCTGAAAATGAAGCACTGCCGGATTTTCTTCCACAGAAGTCGCCAACCCATAGGAGTCATAATTCCGCTCCTGACAAAAATACCAGGTTTCAAACAACTCCGGCAATAGAATGATCCGGGCGCCCTTGCCCGCCGCCTCTCTCACCAGCCTGTCTGCCGCCAGGATATTCTCCTCCCTGCTGCGGTTACAGTACATCTGAACCGCCGCCACGGTCACATTTTTGCTTTTGCTTGTTCCGTTGCCCATTCTTCGATCCGCCTTTCTCTGTATTGTCTGTCTGATCCCAATCCGGACGTTTTCTCAGCACTCCGGTATCTGCTGCGTGATACAGTGAATATTTCCGCCGCCGATCAAAATATCCCGGGCATAGATCTGCACCACTTCCCGCTCCGGGAACAGTTCCTGCAGGATCTCCTTCGCCTGTTCATCCGCCGGGTCACCAAACCCGGGCATCACCACATGCTTATTTGCAATATAAAAATTTACATAGGACGCCGCCAGCCGCTCCCCCGGCGTGCGGGTGGGCTCATCGTGACAGGCATCAAGCCCTTCACACTCCTCTGCCGTCATGGTCACGGGTTTCGGAAGAGGCAGTTTATGTACCTTGATCTTTCGCCCCTTTGCATCCACCGCCTGCTCCAGCGTTTCCAGGCAGGATTTCGACATGGCATACTGGGGATCCTTTTGATCCTCGGTCCACGCCAGCACCACCTCTCCCGGCTTTACAAATGCACAGATGTTATCCACATGCTCGTTGGTTTCATCGTGATAAATTCCACAGGGCAGCCAGATGATTGTGGATACGCCGAGATACTGCCGCAGAGTCTCCTCAATCTCCTCCTTTGTCAATGTAGGATTTCGCCCGGCACTGAGCAGACAGGTCTCCGTTACCAGACAGGTTCCTTCCCCATCCACATGAATGGAACCGCCTTCCAGGATAAAATCCCGCTTGTCATACACATCTTTTCCCAGCAGATCGCATAGCTTCCTCGCCATGGCGTTATCCTTGTCCCAGGGAAAATACAGCCCGTCCACCAGACCGCCCCAGGCGTTGAACCCCCAGTCGATGCCGCGGATCTCGTTGTCCCGTTTCACAAACGTGGGCGCATAATCTCTCGCCCAGGCGTCATTGCTTTCCATCTCCACCACCCGGATCTGCGGAGGCATCATAGCCCTGGCATTGTCGTACTGCCCGGCGCTGGCGCACACCGTCACCTGCTCCGACCGCGCGATCACCTCCGCCACCTGCACAAAAGCTTTCCTTGCGGCATAAGCCCCATACTGCCACGAATCCGCCCGCTCCGGAAAGATCATGATACAGCCCTGGTGCGGCTCAAACTCCGCCGGCATATGAAACCCGTCCTGTGCGGGGGAGCTGTTTTTAATTATCCTCATACACTACACCTTAAACCTTTCCGGATCAACCGAGAGAAACCATCTCACGATTGGTCTTATAAAACTTCGCCCTTGAAACTTTGCTCATCTCAAGATATCCGTTCGCCACAAGATTTCCCAATACCTTTTTCCGCAGGTATGACGAGTCGCTTATCCCAAGGTATTCCGCGATCTCCGAAACCTTATGAGACTGATAATAACAAAATGACAAAACCTTTTCATCAAATTCCGATCCTTGCGGAACCGGAATAAAGGTGAGTACCGGTATTCCGCTGTCCTCTACGCCATCTGTATAGGTCAGATCCGGGAGCACTAAAGTAAAATGATCTGATGCAGCATATATATAAGGCTTATGTGCTTCATCCACCTTTGCATATTCTTCCATAATCTTATCAAATCCGGTACCTGCTGCCTCCATCACATTACAGGCGACCAGCACATTTGTAATCAGTTCGTTTCTACGCTTTGATATGATGCCTGACAAGTCATATGTCTTGTTGAGCTTCTCTCCCCTGTAAAATCCTCCCGGAGAGGATATTTCCAACCGATCCTTAAACATATCTACTTGTATCTGCGTTCCATCGAGAAAATAATCCCTATGGGCAATTGCGTTGACCACCCCTTCAAACAATGCACGCTGCGGGTATGCATCAACGTTAAGTCGGGCATTCTCCAATTTGATCATGGAATGATTCATTCTCTGATTCACAAAATCCATGACGTAACCGATTGTAGATGTGATGTTTCCATGAAACCTGTTGATCGTAACGATCCTCTCACTGCCCTTATTAAACCCTGAAAATACAGAACACTGCACTTCCGTCTTTTTCCCATCATAATCATCTGAAAAAAGGACCGCGCCATTTGCTAAAAGGCCTTCCTCATTATAAAATCCCATTGATTGCAATGCTTTCTTTTTTAACTCTCTGCCTTCATTATGTTCTGCATAAAATATGCGCAGCATGGAAAACTTTTCAGAGTCATACTTCACATCCGAGGTCAAAATATCATACTGCGTATTTTTGCTTCTCACACTCATTTCTATAATTTCTTCATAAGTTGCACCGTTTGTAAAACCGTCTCTCCGCATGAAAATAGAGGGAATATTCTTATATTTCAATATCACCGGCTTGACAGGCGATTCCAAAACGCTCACTCTGATCACAAATCTCTCTCCCCCCTTTATCTCATAGGGAATAAAAGAAATTTTAAATTGCGGTCTCGGAACCAAATGTTCATTGACCTGATTATTAAAATAGTTACGTTCCTGATCGGCAGCCTTTCTGTCAAATCCGATCAGCTTATTTGTTTTGTCCTCTACACCGATATAAAAATCACCACCGGACGCGTTCGCAAAGCCCGCAATACTTTTCAGCCATCCGACGACATCGTCCCTGTTCAATATGCTTTTACATTCCAGCCTGTCATTCTCCATCTGCAGACCGGTTACAATTTCTTCCAAATACATGAAAATCACCTCTTTGGGATACTTCAATTTGAGTTCAATTATAGTTCAATGTCACTTCAAAGTCAACTTCAATATAACTTCAATTTAGATTCAATTATAATTGAACTCCCGCCTCAAAAAGTGTTCCCACAATAAAACTCTTATAATCTCTCCTTAAAATCCTCATAACCGAACTGCTTCCAAATCCGGCACTCTCCGTCCTTACCGCGGATCGCGATCGCAGGAAGGGGCATTCCGTTAAAAGTATTGTTCTTCACCATGGAATAGATTGCCATGTCCTCAAACACCAGCCGCTCTCCCTCCTTGAGCTCATGGTCAAAAGAGTAATCTCCGATCACATCCCCCGCCAGGCAGGTCGGACCGCCCAACCGATATGTATACGCCTTCTCCCCGGCTTCCCCGCTTTCCTGTAAGGGCGGTCTGTACGGCATCTCCAGCACATCCGGCATATGGCAGGCCGCGGAAGTATCCAGAATCGCAATCTTCCTCTTTTCCTCCGCACCCTTTTCTGCCGTTTCCAATACCGTCGTCACCAGAAAACCTGCGTTCAAAGCCACAGCTTCCCCCGGCTCCAGATACACCTTGAGCCCGTATTTATCCTGCACCCGTCTGACGCAGCGCTCCAGCCGCTCGATGTCATAACCCGGTCTGGTAATATGATGCCCGCCGCCGAAATTCAACCACTTCAAATGCTTAAAAAAGCTGCCGAATTTCCGCTCCACAGCATCCAGCGTGATCTCCAGCGCATCCGCATCCTGCTCGCAGAGCGTATGAAAATGCAGTCCGTCCAATAATTCCAGCAATGTTTTTCCGGCCACATTCCGGCACCGACCCAGACCCGCAAACACTTCCTGCTTGTCTTCCGATGCCTCCGCCCGTCTGTTTGCGCCCTCCGCAAACTCCACAAGCGTCACGCCCAGCCTTGACCCCGGCGCACAGGGGTCGTAGATCGCATGCCCCTCCTGCGTGGAACATTCCGGGTTGATCCGCAGCCCGATCTGTTTTCCACACTCCTTTGCCCGCAGTCCGAATTTTTCCACCTGCTTCCAGGAATTAAACACAATGTGGTCGCAATATTTCAGAATCTCCTCGAAATCCTCCTCCCGATACGCAGGGGAAAAGATATGATTCTCACACAACTTTCCCTTTGCCCTGAGCGGCAGGATCATCTCCTCTCTGCCAAGCTTCGCCTCATAAAGCCCGCTGGCCGTGGCGCCGCTCAGGTACTGCCCGATCATGGGGTACAGCGCATAGGTGGAAAAAGCCTTCTGGGCCAATAAGATCTTTGCGCCCGTCCGCTCCGCTACTCCCTGCAGGATCTCTAAATTTCTCTCGATCAACGCCTCATCCACCACATAACAGGGGGTGGGCAATTCCTCAAATCTCATATTTGTACCTCTTTCGTTTTCCGCAGTTTTTCACGCTTTTCTCCCATACCGATTCAAGAAACTTTCTCCGCCACAAGAATACAATTGGACGCAGGATACTCGACCTCCTTATCCTGCTCATCCGTTAATGTCAGATACCGATTCAGGTTCTCCGGATACCCGGGCTCTAAGAACTCCTCGGCGCAGAGCACCTTCGCCCCCAGGGACTTTAAAAACGCCCGATACTCACCCAGCGTGAAGTACCCGAACTGCTCCTGCACCTCATGGGCGTAACTCTCCGTGCCCCAGGTATAAGTGTACAGAAACTCCCGGATCAGGTTCACATCTCCGCTCACCGTCAGCTTGGCCTCATCAACCGCGATCACCTTCCGTTCCTTGGGAATATCCGTAAGTCCCTTGAAATCTGCCTGATAATTCCGGAAGAAATCCATCCCCGCCGTGGTCTTGAACCGGATCTTCCGAACGGCCGCTCCTTCCGTCTTCACGCCGTCCCGAATGATGATGCGCCCGCCGGGTGTCAGACTCTCATAGGCAAACCGCAGCGCCTTCTTCACACTGTCCAGATCAAACCGCCCGTGCTCCCCTTCTGTATAAGAAAAAATCTCATGCAGGATCGAGGAGAACACAATGCTGTCCACTTTTTTCTCAAAAGGTTTCTCCACAAAATTATGTATGGTCACAGACCATTTGTGTCCCTCTTTTTTCTTCTTCTGCTCCAGCGCCTCGATCACGTTGGCGGAAATATCCGTGCCGATGACCTGCATCCCCGGATACTTTGCCTCCAGTCGATCCAGCAGAATTCCGCCGCCGGAGCCCACATCCACCACGCTTTGTCCTACCACATAGTCGATGATGCCGTCCTTCGTGCTGGCAGACACATCATTCATGGTCTGTAAATATTTGTCCTCGTTATTCAGCCGGTCAAACTCATCCTTGCGGAACCCGAACATATCATAAAGCACAATAATACTCTTCTCAAACGTCAAAAGCCCAGACCGCTCCGCCTCCACGCAGAACTCGATCAATTTCTCACACACCGTCGCAAACGCAAAGTCCACATAAGCGGTCCCGTTCTCCGTCCACACCTTGAACTTCACATAGGGTGCGTCACCATCCCGCAGAAACTTCTCGATAATGCGCTTCTTGTAGACATTAATATGCCGCCTGCCCTCATAATCGTAATACAAGGAATCCGCCAGGGGCTTGAAATTCAAATGGTGCACGTCACCGCTGCCCTCCAGTTCCTGCAGCGTCCGTGTCAAAATTGTGCGGATCTGCTTCAGATCAAAGCTCCCCAACGCCGACTCAAAATACCAGAGCTCATACTTAGGGAAGATCTTTTCCGCAAAAAAGTCCGCATCCTCTTTATAAATCTGGATCTCCTTCGGACATAGCTTTTCCAACCGGTACTCCGCAGAATACTCTGACAGATCACCCTCCAGGATCCGGTCAACCAGCGCCGTCACATCCTGCTTCACCTTATCCCACAGACTGTCGCTGACACCCCGGATAATACACTCATTCAGGATGAGCACCAGCCTGCGCATGTCTGTATTTGAAAGCCCCAAAAGCTCTCTCACATAAAGCAACGGCTCGTTATGCCGCACCTGAATTTCTCCCCGGATACACTGCCCGATCAGACCATGCGTCCGGATCAACAGATAGACCGCCTCTGACGACTCCGGAAGATCACTGTAAATCTCCGCGGAGGCAATGTTGTGAATATCCAACGGATACCCTTTCCGCCGCCATTCCTCCCGCTCTTTCCGCAGACCGCCTTTAGCCACTTCCGACCAACAGAGCACTTCCCGCAGGATCTGCCTTGCATCCATGACAAAATCGTTCTCTTCCTCCGAACTCCCCGATTTTCCCTGCGGTAAAGCAAAGTCCAGCACATCCAGCGTCCGCATCACATACTCCACGGTCTCCCGCCCGGAAACATCCCGCATGCGCTCCAGACGCTCCGCATTCACATACACATTGTCCGTCTGTGTCAGATAAGCCAGCCACCTGTTCTTTGCCAATTGCTCCGGCTTTACCTGCCCATCTGTATCAAAATAAAATTCAAAATTTGACATACTATTTTTCCTCCCCCGCCTGCTCCAATTTGCGCAGAAATCGTTCATCGCTCTCCCGCTTATCCTGCAAGGTCGTGAGATTGAATATTCCGGCAATTTTCCTCGCGATCCGATTTTTTGAATGAAGAAACCATGTCCATATTTGCTTAATACCATAGATTAAAAATGCCAGCCCCACCCAATTGATCAGTCCAAGGGCATGCAGCCCAAAATCAATATAGCCTCCGATCAGTACAAGAACAATGCCGACAATGCCTTCGATCCGATATTCCTTTTCCTTCTTGCGATATGTCTCCAGCCGCCTCCGAATATGGATCATCTCGCTCTCAAAATCCGCAGCATAACGCGGCAGCCGTTCCTCCTGCCGACTGCCCGGCCAAATACTTTCCGGCTCCGGTTTCGCACGGTGGATACCCCCGCTCCGATAATAGATCACACCGGCAAGGATCATCCCGTATAATCCAACAAGCAGAAGATCCCGCCCCGCGTGGGGGGACTGCTGCCAAATTTCATAATTTTCAACAAACAGTTTCTCATCAAACTCAGGATTTTTACTGTACCACCCAACATTCAGCGGGCTCTTTCGCCGCTTGACCTCCCCGGCGAACGCAATCTTCCCCTCCGATCCCTGTACAAGCTGTTCCATCGCCGCGATCGCATCCTTGTCATAAAGCCAGAGCCGGATATACCGCCCCTCCGCAATCCGGACCGTGTAAGACAAATAACTGCGCAGTTTCATAAACTCGCCGTCATTTCCGATCCAGTGTCCGTTGGGTGCCTGAATCTTATAGACTTCCGCGATTTCCCCCTGCACATACTGCCCTGCCCGGAGATTTTTATCGGAAAGCCTGGATAAGTCCACCGCCGGATGCACCAGCAATCGAAATCCCTGTATCAAAAACAGACAAAGGCTCACCCCACCAATCACAAAACTGACAATTGCTGAAATGGGAATGGTAAATTTATTCGCAGCTCTATTCACGACTCTTTCCTCCGATACAACCGGCTCGGCCGATGCGCCTCCCCGGAAGTCATATACTCCGTCTCCTCGATCAGATCCGCCATCTTCTTGCGAAAATTCGCCTTGTATAATTCCTTGCCCAACAAAACCTCATACACAATCTGCAGCTCCGGCAGGGTAAACAGCTTTCCCACCAGATGGAACGCAATATCCGTGTACTCTACCTTGTTTGCCAGCCGCCATCTGGCGTATTCAATGATCTTCCTATGGTCGAACGCAATCTCTTTGTCCCCGGCAAGCAGATCCTCCACATCCTCCAGATACGCTGTCCGCACACGCTCTCCTGCCTTGTAGGCCAGCTTTTCCACCGGAACTAACGCCATGTACGCCACGGAAATGATGCGCATACGCGGGTCTCTGTGAATGTCTCCGAAAGTGTAAAGCTGCTCGAAATAAATCCCGGAAAGCCCGGTCTCCTCCGCAATTCCCCGCTCCGCCGTCTCATCCAGCGTCTCGTCCATGCGCACAAAAACCCCCGGCAGCGCAGGCATCCCGCAAAAAGGCTCTTCTTCTCTTTCGATCATCAGAAGTTTCAGCCTTCGGTCTTCTATGGTAAATACCAGCAGATCCACCGCCACCGAGGGTTTTTCATATTTTGAGGCATCATATTGTTCCATACATTCACTACGCTCCAATTTTCTCATGTCCCTATCCCGTCACCAGCCGGCCGACCCGGTCCGCCACGCTTACGGTCAGTTTTGTTCCCGCGTTAAACTCTATTGTATCATCTAAAATTCCGTCTGAAAAGACCACACCGTTCTCCGCCATATCAGATATAAATGAAAGGCGATCCCGCTCCGTCACCTGTCCGTACACAAGCTCCGTCTGGGTGTATCTGCTGGGATAAGGCTCCCGCACCTGGAAAATCAGCTTTCCCGCATCCCACGCTGCGCCCATCCCATGCGCCGTGCCTGCTCCTTGTGCCCCGTCCGCCGCCATCTGCTCCGGAACACCCTCCAGCTGAAACGCCCTGGCCATCCCCCGAAACTGCGCCATCACCGACGCATGCCATCCGGTCATGCCAAGTCCCGTGGACACGATCACACCGGAGGACGACTGCTGCTCCACCACACCATTATAACACATATGGTATCTGGCGGAAGTATGATTATTGACCCCGATGAAAAAATCATTCACTGCGTAAAGCACCTGCCCGTCCGCTGTCTCGGCTTTCCCCATGGTCACCCGCTTTTCGTTCTGACTTCCGGCGATCACTTTGGGCAAAAGCGACTCCAGATCCCCTGCCTCAAAGGGAAGCAGCTGCCCCTCCCACCGCTTTACATCCGGATTGACGCCCACCAGAGGCTGACCGTCCAGATACTTCATGACATTCGCCACCAGACCGTCCTGTCCCACAGCAACCACAATATCCTTCGCCCCGAAGATCATGTTGGGAACATAATCCCTGTCAATCTCCTGCACTCTGGCATAGCGCCCTGCAATCGCGCGGGAACTTTCCAACGCTTTATAATAGTTGGCATGCTCCGCCTCGTAGTCTGAAAAATCCGCACCCAGATGCTCCACATAAAATTTTGCCTGCTCCACCGTATTATAGCGGCGCTTCAGTTCCTCCAGGCGTGTCCTGCGCTTTACCAGCACAATCTTATGCATCCCTCGGCCTGCTGCAACATCTGTTTCCGTGCTCTTGCCCATCATCCGTTCCTCCCATTATTTCCTGCTGCTGATCATGCTCTCCAGCAGATCCGGCGTCATGTTCAGCGTCCCGATCTTCCCGGCGTTCTCACCCAGCTCCATAAATGCCTTCGCCATCAGCGCGCCGGGCTCCATTCTTGCCAATGCGCAGGCCTCGATCAGTTCCACATCCACATTCTCGTATGCCTTCATCATTGCCGCAACCGCATATGCCTGCTCCTCTGCCCGCCGTCTCTCATTCTCCGTCTCCAACGCCACAAATTCCTTGTTCCGCTCCTCCAGCTTGATTTTCTCCTCCAGTTCATTCTGGTCCATCTGCATGCGCTTCTCCCGCTCTTCCCGCTCCATCTCCAGCTCGGTCTCCATCAGACGGCGCTTGATCTCCTGCTCTTTTTCTTTCTTTTCCTTTTCTTTCTCTGCCACCTTGATCTCGGTATTCAGCTCATTCTCCCGGATCAGCCGCTCCTGCTCGATGGCTGCGTTTCTCCGCAGATAGATCGCATCATCCTGCTCCTTCAGGATCTGCTCCCTGGCCGCTGCCTCCAGTGCTTTTCTAGTCTCCGGCTTTGCTGTGATCCCCAGAATATTCACCGCAAGTACCGTAATACCCAGCTGTGCCACTTCCGCATTTTCCTGCAGACCGCTTTTGATGATCTCTGCCATCTCGTCCGCCTGCTTTACGATACTGCGGATCTCCCGGACACTGACCTCTCTGATCACAATGGACTTGATAATGTTGTTGATCCGCCGCCCTAAAAGATTCATGGCCGCTGTCTGCTTATCCTCCGTGAGATTCGCGCCGTTTATGCCATTGCCTCCGTTCCGGCTTCCCTGCGGCCGCTGCACACCGTTCAACGTTATCACACTGCCCGGCACAAAAGCAAAATCCGCCATCGTCACCGCCTGATCATAATCTGCAATTCGGAACGTCAACTCACCCTGCACACAGACGGACTGAAAATCCGCCGTCATCAGTTCGTCAAAGGCGAATGCCCTGTCATACGCCGTCGCCGGAAGCAGCAGAATACTCGTCCGCAGCGTGTTGTATAGCACGGAAAGTCCCTTTCCCCTCTTCACACAGTTTCCGTCCCTCATCACCATCACATATTCATTTGCAGGAAATTTCTTGTATACGATTCCCATATAAATCCTCCCTTCCGTTGTCTAATCAGCACAGCTTCTAATGAATTCCTGATAATTGTCCAGTGCTGGAACCATGCAGGCGTCTCTGTGCCAAAACATATCCATATTTTCGTTTCGTTTTCTAGTTAGTATATTATTACTACTAACTTCAAGTATATGATAGTATCTTTTTGCTACTATGTCAAGAGTAATATCTCTAAAATAATCAAAAAAATTTTCCACCTGTGCGATTGGATAATCCTTTGGATTATCTGACCGGAAAGCCACAAGCAAAAGCGCCTGCCATGTCCAACCATCAATCTGCCAATCACTCCAACAGCCTTAACAGTTCCTCTCCGGACATGGCGAACAGCGACTTTCCGTCCCCCGAGAGAATGGCATCCGCCAGATCCTTCTTGGCCTCCTGCATGGCAAGGATCTTTTCCTCGATCGTATCTTTGACGATAATGCGATATACCGTTACCGTGTTCTGCTGCCCAATCCGGTGCGCTCTGTCCGTCGCCTGATTCTGCGCCGCAAAATTCCACCACGGATCATAATGTATCACAATATCCGCTCCCGTCAGATTCAGCCCGGTGCCGCCCGCCTTTAAGGAGATCAGAAATACCGGAACATCTCCTTCATTGAACGCCTTAACCAGCTGTAGTCTGCTCTCCTTCGAGGTGGCACCTGTAATTTTATAATAGGGAATCCCCTCCCGCTTCAGATCCTCCTCAAGAAGCTCCAGCATGGAAGTAAACTGGGAAAAAATCAGCATCCTGTGCCCGCCGTTCCTGGCGCTCTCCACCAGCTCCAGACATGCTTTCCGCTTCGTGCTCTCCCCCGCATAATCCGCAAAAAGCAGTGAGGGATCACAGCAGATCTGCCGCAGTCTGGTGAGCTCCGCCAGGATCTTTATCTTGTCCTGCCCATTGTCTCCGGAATCTGTCAGGATCTGTTTCATCCGGACAACCTGCCCGTCATAGACCTTTCGCTGCTCCTCCTCAAAACGAGCGTAACGCACCTCCTCCAGCTTGTCCGGCAAATCCTTCAGTACCTCCGACTTCAGCCGCCGCAGGATAAACGGTCCCACCATCTGCTTGAGCCTGTCCGAAGCCTGCTGATCCTTTCCCTTGGTGACAGGCACCTCGAATTTTTTCGCAAACTCATCATACCCGTACAGAAAACCGGGCATCAGAAAATCAAAAATACTCCACAACTCCGCCAGGCGGTTTTCAATCGGCGTGCCTGTCAGCGCAAACCGCAGCTTGGCCTTCAGCGCTTTCACAGCTTTTGTCATAGCCGCTTTCTGATTTTTAATATATTGAGCCTCATCCAGAACCGCTGCCTGAAACTGTATGTTCTCATATAGAGTGATATCCTTACGCAACAGATCATAGCTTGTGACAAATACCAGAGAGGCCATCTGTCTGCGCCGGTTCATTTTAGATTTCGAAATTTTTATTTTTTCTGTTTCAGATCCTGCCGCGCTTTCCTGTCCAGACCCTGCCATATTTTCCTGCCCAGCCTCCAGCTCTTTTAACTGCTGCTTCCGCGCAGACGCTGTACCCGCTACAGGTACCACCTTAAGCTTTGGTGCAAACCTGTGGATCTCCTCCTGCCAGTTATAGATCAGGGATGCCGGACACACCACGAGAAACGGCTTCCCATCTCCCTCCTCATGCAGGGCATCAAAAACCGAAATCATCTGCAGTGTTTTGCCCAGGCCCATCTCATCTGCCAGGATCCCGCCAAATCCGGCTGCCGCCAGGGTTCGCAGCCACTTATAACCATATTGCTGGTAAGGACGCATGGTGTCTGAAAGCTCCTCCGGTATCTCATATTCCGCATCCTTAACCGTGTTGAAGTTTTTGATCAAGGTTCTGAAAGTTCTGTTCCGGTTGCCCACCAGTTCATCATGCTTCTCCAGCATCCGGTCCAAATACAATGCGCGGTATGCCGGGATTTCTACTCCTTTCCGGATCAACTCCGCCATGGAGAGATTCATCTCCTCCGACAGCTCACGCAAAGCTTCCAGCTGCTCCACTTCATTCAGAACCACAAAATCTCCGCTTTTTAACCGGTGATATCTCTTTTTCTCCTGATAGCTGTTCAGCACCGCCAGCAACTCCTCTGCGGACATATCCTTCGTCAGCACAGAGATATCCAGAAGGCCGCCTTCCAGAGAAACGCCCACCCGCAGCTGCGGCAGGGGACGCACCGTGTACTTCCGAAAGCTCTCGCTTCCCCGCACCTCGCCATATTTCTCCAGCTCCGGAACCGCCTCCGTCAAAATCCGATACAGGGTATCATTGCTCTTCACAGGGACAGTATAACTCCTATCTGCTTCCTGCCAGGAGGGAAAATATTTACCAATGATCCGTTCCACCCTCTCCTCCTGCGCCGCATCACGGTTCGACGCACCGGAGCCTTCACCGGGCTTCACGGAAAGCTCCTTTTCCTCCTCCCCGTATCTGACAGTCTCCCGCAGAAGGCAGGACTGGCCGTCCTTGTCGAGATAAAACGTAAAGACCGGCTCCGGCGGCAGCATCTGCTCCACCTCTTCCGCGCACGCATCCTCAAATTCCACAAAAGGATTCTCCACCAGCCTGGGAACCACCCGGTAATAGAATTCTGCCAGCTTCTCCTTACCCACGTTGAAATGGATCGCACCGGACGCCGTAGCCGCCTTCCTAAACGGGGCAAGCGCACCTGCTTCCCTCTCTTCTACCCTGCTGAGACTACCGTCCCCCAGCACATAGCTGGTTCCAACTCCCTGCAGCAGCACAGGCATATTTCCGTTGACACTGATTCCCACAAAACGCTTCCTGTCGTCCGCAATACGCTCCACACGGATCTGAACCTTCAGTCTTCGACTGCCCACCTGTAGCTTTTTATATGTTGAATGCTGTTTATCCTGGAAATCAATCTCCTGACCCTCGGCCACATCATAAAACCGATCCAACAAAACCCCGGCAAGTGTCTCCTTATTCTGTACGGAAAGGGTTGTGACATATCCCCATCTTCTGCCCGCCATCAGCCGGTTGTTGATCTGTGCAGTCTCCGTGATCCTGCCAAGGATAAAAGCCATCCAAGCCTCACTTTCCTCCGTAAAGGTATGCTTGGCGAAATCAATAATCAGCGTCCTGCTCATCACCAGGCTAGTCTCCTGTTCCACCGCTTTCTGCAGGCTCTGCATATCCTTTACCATCAGGATTCTGCCTCCTTCTATCCCCAGTCTGAAGGATAAAACCGCACGCCCGTCCTCTGCCGTGACAAAAGGCTTAAGCACAATATCATGCTGCTTCCTGGAACCTTCCTCCTCCCTTGTTTCTTCCTGTTTAACAGTGGTTTCCTCAAAGGACAGGAAGAAATTTTCCGCCCTTTGATCCGTAATGCTTCCCGGATTATACTTCACCGTATATTCCTGCACCTTGGCCAAAAGCGCCAGCCCATGTTCGCAGAGAGGCCGCCAGCTGTTTGAACCCAAATGATACCTGTAATACATGGAATCCTCATACATGGAATCCCCGTATATTGAATCTTCATACAAGGGAACCCCATATGTAGGATTTCTATACGTGGAATGCCCATAAAAACAACTGCAGTTATGATCTACTACACCATCCTGGGACAGCACCAACGATACCCTTTCATCACCCAGCAACTCTGACACAGTGCCTCTTACCTGCATGATCTGCCGTCCCGTCGGATCAAATGACAAGACAGGCTGCTCCATTTCCGTCTCCGCCGTCCCGTTCTCCAGGAATTCCCGTGCAATACGAAGCGCATAAGGCGTTGTCCGCGCGTTGCGGGAAATCTTCTTCACATCAAAAAAACAAGGCTCCTCCGAGTCCGGTCCCTTCTGATACAGTTCAAAAACAGTCGTTTGTCTGTCGCCTTCCTTCTTTCTCAGCTCCTTCCGACGGGCCGTCTCCGCCTCAACCCGCTCCGCCACCAGACGCTCCGCCCTCTCTTCTTCTGTCTCCCGAAATTTCCAGACACCATGCTTTTTCTCCCACAGAAAAAGTAGCGCCGCCTCATGGGCACAGGTCCTCTCCTGCGGTGAATACCAGGAATGCATCCTTTTTCTTCCCGTATTACAGGTACAGTGAAATTCATCCAGGTTCCATTTATCCGTATATGCCGTCGGCGCCCCATAAATCTGCACACGGAATGCCTGTCTATACTCCCCGATCCTGGCATGCGCATTACTACCGGCAATTGTCAGATCCTCATACTGACCGGCATCGGCAATCGCCTGCCCCCGCTTCAGATTCACCGCATTGAATAACTCTCTCCACTCGATCACCCGCTCCAGCAGACGATCCGCATCTTTTTTACCCGACTTATTTTTTGCACTTGAGCTATTTTGCTTCTCCATGTTTGGTATCCTCTGATTTCTCTTGTATAATGTTTGCTTTCTTTTGCTTTTTGTTTTCTTTCGGGTACTTAGACCTATACAACAACCCTGCCTTCCAATATACTAAATTTCCCATAACATAGCAACCAGATAATACACCGTTTTATAGCTGTCCGCATACAGCTTGGCATCGTAATCCTTGTCATGGATCTGTCTAATCGCCTCATCCGCTTTTTCCTCCAGTTCATCTGCGGTCTTCGCCACCTTCACCTCGATGACAGCGCTTTCTTTTTCTCCATGGCAATGCCTCCTCATGGAACAGTTGCTCTCGTGCATTAAGCTCTGACTTTTTAACCTTTTTTTCCTATTATCTTTTTCGCTTTCTCAAACTCATCCACAGTTGTCTTGAGACTTTCACATGCGGTCTGTAAATCCACATGAAAGCTTTGCATAATATTTTCTATATCCTCTACCAATTTTAAACCCCGTCCTGCTTCATGTCCTTCATCATATCCCTCATCATATCCCTCATCATGACTGATCTGCCTAATCTCCCAACTCTGCATATACTTCACCCCAATCTCTGATTTCCGCTTGATATCTTCCACCATCTTCTGTATGATACCAATCTCGGCATTTGTCACATTCTCTGGCCTGCTGTCCGCCATATATCGCAGCAATGCCGCCAGACTGTTATTTTCTGACCCCTTTTTCCCATATGCATACAAAAATATGGTCCGAACACCGTCATCATACTTAAAATTCGGAATCTCATCACACTTATTTCGAATTGTATACATCAAATAATCCTGTCCAAAAGGATCATAGTCTCCGTTTCTTCACCTTCGCCCACACATGCCTCTACATAACTATCCATCTGGATCCCATGCTGTCCGGGGATTCTGCCTTGCTCCACAAACTGGGAAAAAAGCCTGATATTCGAAACCTTCTTTCCAAGAATCGTCTCCAAAAGGATCCGCACAAACTCCTTCGCTTTCTCCTGATCCGACTGCGTAGCCAGTTCATTGAAGAGAAAATTGTCAATTACGTTCAAGTCCTCAAATCTTTTTCGCTTTTGCTGTTCTGCCATATAACTACCTCCAGTATAATATTTTTTTGAAAAAGACGCAAGCCGGAAGACGAATCCAATAGCCTTGACGAAACCTCGATAGAATGGTCGTATATACCTATATATGATGTTTATGCTTATAGTTTTCGTATAGTAATATAACTCATGCATTTAGTGGATAAGTGTCGATTTGACTTAGAAATTTCGTATCCAGAATTGCAATCTTATTCGATTACTTTTGATTATTGTAATATCTTTATTTGAGAATGTCAATCAATATTTTAATAATTGTTTACATGCACGTCCAGACCGTTATGACCATTGTTTCCCCGATAAAAAAGACAGCGGAAAACCGCACTGCATGTTCCCGCCATCTCTGCTTACCTCTATTCTTATCCTCTTATCCGATCGGAAGTTTCTCCTGCCTCTCCATCAGCTTATGAAACACCGCTTCCTCATCAAACTCCGGCGCAAATGCTTCCGCAATCTCGCAAATCTGTCTGATCTCAACGATATTCAACTCCAGCTCCTCTGCAATGGCTTCAGCATTTTTCCCTTTGCGCAGCTTCTTGCATACCTGAGAGACTTTTAACCCCGCTTCTCCTTCTGTCTTTCCTTCTGTCTTTCCTTCTGCCCACGATTCACTTCGGATTGTCTTGTCATGCAGTTCCTGGTCAAATTCAAAAATGCTCATGCTGATCACCTTTGCCCTCTCCCGCAGCAGAAATTCCCGCAGGATCCCTTTTTCAATACACTCCGCCACGGCAGCTTCCACTGCTTCCCTCAGGGGTCTGTCCTTCTCATATTTTCTTACACATTCCACATATTGTACATACTGCAATAATGACGGGCACTTCCGCTTCAGGTCTTCATTATACCCCGGATTGATGTTCAGCTGCAATACCCTCAGTTCCAGATCCGGAGTCTCATTTTCCGCTTCCGCCCCTTCCCTGCGATAATACGCATCCGACAGCTTCTGCTCCAACCGCTCAGGCTGCGTCCGGCGCCCATTATAAAACGTGATAAACTTCGGTGCAGGCAGCTGAATCATATGGCTCGAATAAATATCCCGTTCCGCCGTCAGCTCCTCAAACTGCTTTGCCACATACATCAAATCCCGCAACGGCATGTTCGGACACACCGTCGATTGATGCTCATACAGGCTCAGCCTCGTATCCAGAATGAACGACACATCATTCTTCATGGACATATAGATGGCATGCTCCAGGGTCACGACCCTGAGCTGCTCCGGATCCATATAGTTCGCCCCGTTCACCGCATTGTACAGCGCCAGCAACTCTTTTTTATCGCTGTACAGCATACGGAAGATCGTGTCCTTGTACTCTCTCACAACCGCTATTTTGGATGCATGTTTCCCCTGCTTCTTTTGAATGCCGGATTTTCTTTTCTGTTTCTTCATTCATTGTCCTCCTGTGATATTTTTGCATTTCCCTTTCATCTCAGGAGGTTTGGTCCGTCTTTCATGATCATTCACGATCTTTTCTGATTTTCCGAAAACTCCTGCTTTATTGATTGGGGTATTAAAAGCAAGAATTTTCTGAAAACCATTGATATGTGACAGACGCCTTAACAGCAATGAAAACATTTGCTTTTATGCCATAACTCTATCACAAAAGAAAACGATGTGCAAGTACTTATTTAATCGCTACTTCAAAATAATACAGAGAATACGGAAGGGGAAACCCAGTCTTTGCGCCGGGCTTCCCTACCGTCTTATCCTTTTTCAGTTCCATACTAATCCATACTAAACAACTAATCACTATAAATAAAACAACTTATCCGACACTTATTGATAGCCATCCCAACCGGCCAGCTTCCGCGCCAGATACATCCTGTCCTTCGCGTCGACTTTGCCGTCCTCGTTGAAATCTGCCAGTTCGACACCGGGCACTATATAACCGTCCCAGCCTGCCAGAGCTCTCGCCAGATACATTCTGTCCTTGGCGTTGATCTCGCCGTCACCGTTGATGTCGCCCAGCTTCGCCAGAAGTTCATCTACGAAGGCGAAGAGACTGAAGTGGGTTACAGTAAAGGTCGCCGTGCGGTTTACCTTATCAATCCTCGCGTCCACTTGTTTTAACGTGCCGTCAGCCTGCTGATGGAAGATTTTCACCGTATCAATATCGATTCCTGCAGGAATCGGTAGTGTTATCGTTACGGGAATTGCCAGATCTTTAGAAAAGTCCACATCCGCGTCCGATCCGTCCGCTTTCTTGGCCACAACGGACATGTCGAAAACGATCATGTTTTTAACTTTAAAATCGGTCTCGTCAATCTGTGGCTGTTCCTCGGTCGAATCCACCTTAAGGATAACTGACGCTCCTTCATCCTCCACGTTGAGTGCCGCACCAGTCATCTCGATCTTGTCCTTGTCAATCGCCGCTACATTGGACTCCGGCGCCTTCTCCGCAATGTCATGAGCCTCCTTGTATGTCTCCTCGATGGATCCCAGGGCTTCCACAGCCTCAGCCTCCTGAAGCTCCGCCACGAGCTGCTCATTGCCCTTGGTCTTCAATTCATTCAGTGTATCGTCCACATTGTCTGCGGTAATCACCTGCTCCGCAGCTTTTGTGATCGCATCTGTGGTCACATGAACCGTGAAGTATACCATTTGTGGATTTCCATACACGTCCTTTACTATACAATAATATACAACGCTCACTGCTCCGCTCAAATCGTCAGCCGTAAGTTGCAAGGTATCTTTTGTCTGCCCCGAAAGCCTGCTCCCGGCTAATTTCTTCTTCGCTTCGTTATAGTACTGTTTGTACCATTGATAGGTCATTCCGGTTTCATCGTCAGCCGTTGCCTTCACCTGCAACGTAACGCCTTCCCCTTCTGCGACCGTCTTCTCTGCATTTCCTACCGCCTCTGCAGTAAAATTGTTATCCACATAAAGCTTGAAACTAATCTCATGGAGATTATAATAAATATCCAACACACTGCAAGAATAGGTTGTATACGTGGTGATGGGATCGGTCGTCCATTCTATATTTCCGGCATGATATAATTTACCCGTAGCCTCAAAGTCTCTGTCCGTGCTCTTAGTCCATGTATAAGTGAACTTGCTGTCATCCTTTGCATTTACCGCCACCTGAAGTATCGCCGTCTCTCCCTTTTTCACGGTGATCTGCTTCGATGTAATTGCCTCCGCTGTAAAATCATTATCAGCGATTACATTGAAATCCACAAAATCTGAATTTCCATACTGATCTGTCACGGTACATCTTAATGAGACATGATTAGTTGTATAATCTTTTCTAACCGTCATCGTATCACTATTGTTATTAGCAGTAGCAGCATAGTGGTTATCGTAATATTCTCCCCATACATAAGTAAGACCTGTTTTATCATTCGCCTCTACAGCTACCTTGATCTCTATCTCCTTACCCGGCTCCTTGATCACTTCCGTGCTTCCCACTGCTGTCACTTTCAGTGCATTGTCAATTGTCAGATTAAAAGCAAGGTTTTGGGTATTTCCATACCGATCCGCGATTTCACACATATAGACTGCTTTCTCCGTGATCTCCGCCGTCTCATAAGTGTCACCCGTGGCGTTTTCATCCGCCACAAAAGTATTCTGTGCCTGCTCCCACTTGCTCCATGTGTAGGTGAGCCCTGTCTTATCATTCGCGCTGACAGCTGTCTTTAAAACCGTTTTCTGACCTGCCGCTACTCCGATTGATAAAGAGCCTGTCTGGCGCTTTCCATTCTCAGCCACCGCATACGCCTGAAAACCGTTATCCACAGAAACATCGAAATAGGCATAGGAGGTGGTTGTTTTCGTTCCGTTTGAAGCAACTGCTTCGCAAGTGTAAGTAGCTTTCTGGCTGATCTCCTCAGTCTCTAGCGTATTGCCGGTCGCACCTTCGATCGGCTCATTATTATAGACATACCCCTTGTACCAACGATATTCTACTGCAGCGTCATCGTCCGTGACCGCGGCAACACTCAGGGTTGCCTTTTCTCCCGCTTTCACCAATACATCCGCATTATAATCCAGCTTCAGGCTTGGGGAATCCACGCTACTACTGCCGCTACCGCTGGATAACTTGAGTACAAATTCAATACTGGAGGCATTGCCGTACTGATCCTCTGCCGTCAGACGGTATATCCCTGATTCTGACGCCTCATATGTATTTGTGGTAGCACCTTCTATGACTGTCCCATCTTTTGTCCAAGTGTATGTGATCTGGCTTATGTCCGTAGATTCATCGGCTTTCAGCTTCCCTTTGAGCGTCACCTTTTCTCCGTATTTTGCGGTTTGAGTCAGACTAGTCACGCCATCCGTACCGTCAATCACAAGCTTGAAAGAATTCTGTATTTTTACAGCAAATCTCATGCGGGCATATCCGCCATAAGGATCTGTAACCACACAGTTGTAATAAGTTTTCTTTTCAATTGCGCCTGTTTGATAAACAGCGGCTGTCGCACCTTCAATCTCTGTATTATCCACAGACC
This sequence comes from Lachnospiraceae bacterium, assembly GCA_017476665.1. Taxonomy (GTDB): domain Bacteria; phylum Bacillota; class Clostridia; order Lachnospirales; family Lachnospiraceae; genus Acetatifactor. Next base: position 28,240 of record JAFUZJ010000003.1, read on the forward strand.
ATTGATAGTGAATACCCTCTTTATCACAAGCGTCTACCTCCACAGACAAAGCTATGCTCTTCTGAAAATCCACATAAACCGTACTAGTGCTGCCGCTGCTGTTTAAAGTGCCCACACCGGGGGTTACCGTTAAATTATTATTCACAGATACCCGACATATGACCTCCTGACTGTCATTTGCATCCGAAACACGACAGCTATAAGTGCCCGCCGCATCCTTATCTGCCACAATCTGTATAGATGCTCCTGTCTGCCCTTCCAGTTCCGCTCCATCCTTATACCAGGAATAAAGGATATCATTATTTTCGCTGCCGGTCTCTGTCTGTACCTGTGTCTGCAAAATGACTTCTTCACCCGGTTTTACTGATGCATAATAACCGTCTGCATTCTCATAAGCTTTGACATAGTCATTCACTACGAACGAGACGGTCTGTATTTTATTTGCAACTTCATTGTTCTCTGAAACAGCCGGATCCGCCAACACAATTCCCATCCGAACCGGTTGCACCATTGAAACCAACATTGCCACTGACAATATAATGCCCAAACTTTTTCTCCATCTTCCCATACATTTTCCCTCCGCTTTCCAGGTTAGAGCACAAAAGCCAAGACTGGCTTTTCAGCCCTGGCTTTTGTCACATTCTACTTACTATCTTTTATTTTTGTAACCGTAAGCAGTGCCCAACAATATTGTTGCGCAAGCACATGCAATTAAAATCCACATTGCTGCGCTGATCATATCTCCCGTCTTCGGAGATCTGATGGTACCGTCGTTTGCTGTTCCAGTGGAGTTACTGCTTGCAGCAGTTGTTGCTGTGCTGGCATTATCATCACCATCATCAGGCTCATCTTCCTCGCCCTCTTTATATCCTACCGCAAAAGGGCTGAAGCTCTTAGCTGTTATGATCAGATATTCGCTCGCCTCTTCCGGCTCAAGGGTTTCTACCGTGCCGTTGGAAAGCAGATGTAGCACGACGAAATCATAATCTACAGGATTCGTGCCGCTCGGATAAGGAATGCGCACTTTTACGCCTTCTTTTGGCATGGTTTCCGCGGTTACAGGCACGTAAGTCTTGCCATTGTCAAGACTGACTTTCATCTCGATGTCATAGTATGCAATGTCTTTCTCCGTATATTCCTTGTTGGAGACAAGCGCGTTGATCAGCTTTGTTGTCACGGTGCTGTCACTGAAGGATGTCACAGTGTTAACTTCCGGCTCCCTCGTTTTTTCCTTGAAGGTTTCTGCCTTGGTATGTGAACTGTCCTTCGTACAGGTGTATGTAATAATGCCGTCTTCTGTCGCAGTGGCAGTCTTGGTAACTACGCCTTCATCCCAGCTGTGTCCTGTTGCCGCGATATCTTCTGTCATGGTATGTGAACTGTCATGGGTGCAGGTATAGGTCTTCACACCCTTCGTCTCACAACCGGGTTCGGTGGTCACTTTGCCCGGATCCCAGCTGTGCCCGGTTGCAGGGATATCCTCCGTCTGGGTATGGGAGCTGTCATTCTTACAAGTATATGTCTTGACACCCTTGGTCTCGCAGCCGGGCTCTGTTGTCACCTTGCCCTCGTCCCAGCTGTGCCCGGTTGCTGAAATTGCCTCAGTCTTAGTATGGCTACTGTCATTGGTACAGGTATAAGTCTTCACACCCTTGGTCTCACAACCGGGCTCCGTTGTCACCTTGCCCTCATCCCAGTTGTGTCCGGTTGCCGCAATGTCCTCGGTCATGGTATGTGAACTGTCATGGGTGCAGGTATAAGTCTTTACACCCTTTTCCGTACAAGTAGCAGCCTTTGTCACGGTACCATTATCCCATGCATGTCCTATAGCTTTTATGGCAACTGCGTCACCGGTTGTCTCAGTAGTTCCTGCCGCATCGCTGAAGAGTTTGCCGCATATGGAGCATTTGTAATATTCCTTGTTTCCTTCTTTCTCACAGGTCGCTGCAACTGCCGATACCTTGGAGAGCTCATGAACGCATTTACCGCCTGTAATAGTGAGAGCAACTGGTGACATGCTAAATGTAACAAACTCCTCATCTTTGTCTAAACTCGATGTAAGACTGACTGTAACGTCAGTCGTCCCATTCATTGCACTATCCTTAACATTTAATACCAACGTTGCCACTGCCCCCGTTTTAGTATAGTTTGACCTAGCTGTATCTTTCCCCAAACTATACTTTACAGTCCCTGCGTCATTTTGGTCATCCGTAACGGGACGTGTGGCAATATCAGGCAACAGCAAACCTTCTTCCGATCCTTCTACGTCCGGATCAGGAGTCTTTGCTATCACGGAGAACACATCTGCATCATACTTAACGCTAACTCCGTCAAGTGTGATAATGCCCGGATTCTCCGTAACATTTAGTGTTATCGTTACCGTATCACCCGGCTGCAATTCTGTCTTATCAGCCGTCAGGACAAGTTTACCGCTTCCCGCCGCAGAGACTGTCATGCCCATGGCAAGTACAACAATGATGTTTAACAATAAAAATGTTTTCAATTTTTTCATCATAGCACTCTCCTCACATAAGATTTTTTATGCTCTTTTATAATTTATCACAACTTTTGGTTGTTGGCAACTAATTTTATTTTTACTGTTAAACTACTATAAAGTTTTATATTTGGGCAATATATAATTTTAAAATAGATTCAAACCAATATTTCAATGATACATGGAATGTTCATGGAATTTTAATGAGGTGATTTAAGTGAAGAATTTGAGAGCTTTGCGCGCAGAGAAAGGTATCAGCCAACAGGCCTTGGCGGATATGTTTCATTTGAGCCAACAATCTATCTATAAATATGAGAATGATTTGGCAGAGCCTAATTTGGACACATTGCGGGATTTTGCGGATTATTTTGGATGCTCCATAGATTATCTTGTGGATTACAGAATGGACAAATCGCGTGAGGCAGACCTAGAACCTACTTACCTGGAACTCGAAATTATTGATTGCATCAGAAAGGTCAATCCCGTAACTAAACAATACCTGATTGAATATCTGAAACATATGAATGCTTAAAGAATACTCTGAACTATACTCCGAATGATATCGCAGAAACTAATCGAGCAGAAAATCATTCACATGACTTTCTGCTCTTTCTCATTCCCTATGAATCAAATTTCCTATCTTTCTCAATGTCAATCCTGTTCTACCATCAATTCCTGTTTCGCATGCTCATACACATCCACTGTCATACCCAAACTTTCACACGCTGTGGGAAGATCCATCTTAAGATTTTTCATCAAATTTTCCACATCTTCTATCAGCCTTCTGCTGTCTCCCTGATGATCCCCCTTGTCATAGACGCTCTCATAACCATTACCATAACCATTGTTATAGCCATCCTTATAGCCCTCTTCATGACAAATCTGTCTAAACTCCCAGCTCTGCATATACCTCACTCCAATCTCTGAGTTCTGCTTGATTTCGTCCACCATCTTCTGTATCTCTTGAATTTCAGAATTGGTTACATTTTCGGAGCGACTGTCCGCTATATACCGCAACAGCTCCAAAAGAATCCTGACAAACTCTTTTGCCCGCTCTTCATGATCATCCCCGCGATCGTTCCCGCCATTCCTCCCACAATAATACTGATAATAATACCCATTTTTTCCACTATCCTTTCTTTCGATTTTTCCTATTATTTTGTTACATTTTTGTTTTCTTACTCTTCCTACTCGCGTTTTTACTTCTTGTTTTTGGCTTTTTGTTTGGTCGCTTCTTATTTTGTCGTTTCTTATTTTTGCTTTCTCGCTTATTATACCCTTATTCTTTTCCGCATTTATTTTACCAGAAAACTCCTCGTTTATTTCAACTCGGAAATTACCACTTTTCCCTCGGCATCTAACAAGGGGGTTATTCCCGCACCATATCCCGACTTCCAAAAAAGGTAGTTGACTCCCGTTTCTCTATCCACAAGTATTTGGCGCACACCTGCCCCATTCATTTCAGAGCCATCTTTATACACGCCTTCAAACCTGCTGCCTTTCGCCATCATTTCATTCCTCTTTTCATTCCATTTGATTTAAATGTCCATATGATTTAACCGATTTCCCGTTTTCCACTCTATTCCACCAGTGTCGGATTCTCGTCCACCACCCAGGGCAGTCCGTACTGATTCAGCGCCTCCATGTAGGGATCGGGATCGAACTCCTCCACATTGAACACGCCGACTTTCTTCCACACACCGTCCATCACCAGCTTCGCACCGATCATAGCGGGCACGCCGGTGGTGTAGGAGATGGCCTGGGAACCTAATTCCTTGTAGCACTCCTGATGGTCGCAGACATTGTAGATATAGATGGACTTCTCCTTGCCGTCCTTCACACCGGTGAAAATGCAGCCGATGTTGGTCTTGCCCACCGTGCGGGGACCGAGAGAGGCCGGATCCGGCAAAAGCGCCTTCAAAAACTGGATCGGTACGATCTCTTTCCCGTCGAACAGCACCGGATCCGTGCGCAGCATGCCCACATTCTCCAGACACTTCATGTGGGTCAGATAGCTCTGCCCGAAGGTCATGAAGAAGCGAATGCGCTTCACGCCGGGAATGTTCTCCGCCAGAGACTCGATCTCCTCGTGGTGCAGCAGGTACATATCTTTCTCACCCACCTGGTCAAAGTTGTAAACGCGCTTGATCTCCATAGGCTTCGTCTCCACCCAGTGACCGTCCTCCCAGTAGGAGCCGTTGGCGGAAACCTCCCGAAGATTAATCTCCGGATTGAAATTTGTGGCAAAAGGATACCCGTGATCCCCGCCGTTGCAGTCCAGAATGTCAATAGTATGGATCTCGTCAAAATAATGTTTCAGCGCATACGCGGAAAATACGCTGGTCACGCCGGGGTCAAAACCGGTGCCCAACAGTCCCATGATCCCCGCCTGCTCAAAACGCTCCTTATACACCCACTGCCAGGAATAGTCAAAATACGCCGTGAAACCTTTCTCCTCGCAGCGCTTCTCATAGATGGCACGCCACTTGGGATCCTCTGTGTCCTCCGCCTCATAGTTGGCGGTGTCGATGTAGTCCACCTTGCAGGCCAGGCAGGCGTCCATGATCGTCAGATCCTGATAGGGCAGCGCCAGATTTAACACCACCTTCGGCTGCACCTTTTGGATCAGCGCAATCAGCTCCTCCACCTTGTCCGCATCCACAGCCTCTGTGGTGATGACCGCCTTGGTGCCCTCTGCCTCCAGCTTCTCCTTCAGCGCGTCGCACTTGGATTTCGTACGGCTCGCGATACAGATCTCCGAAAACGTCTCCGCGCACTTCGCGCATTTCTGGATGGCCACGGAAGCCACGCCGCCGCAGCCGATGATCAAGATTTTACCCATTTTCGTTGTCCTCCTTAAACACTACAATTTATTTTAAGTCATCTTTCAACAAGAAATCTCCTAATCGAATATGCTCCACATTGCTTGTAGAGTAATCAATCTCGTCATTTGTGATCAATATCTTTTTATCAATCTGATCCAAACCTGAAAATGCGGACATCTCCCGTTGATATGCTTTATCTTCCGCAACACTGTATGCTACCTGCACAAAATACCGCAGATTATCTTTTTCAGCAACAAAGTCTATTTCTCTTCCATTGTTGTCATATACACTCACTTCATAGCCCATGTATATAAGTTCGTTATAAATGATATTTTCCATATTATGAGAAATATCATATCGATTGTTGCTGCATCTGATAGAATTCAACGCTACATCACAGTTATACAGCTTATGGCTTTGCTCCAATTCCTTCTTAGCTTTTCTGGAAAATCTTTTGACCTGATCAATAATATAGGCCTCGCTTAAATACATGATCCATTTCTGAATCGTATTGGAAGTACAGGAAATTCCCTTCACCTTCATATAATCTGCAATTGATTTTGCAGAATAAATACGCGCATTTGAGATTAAAATAAAGCCGGCAAATTTCTTAAACTCATTGGTTTTTCTAATCTTATAGCGATTAATGATATCATTCAGTACGATTGTTTCATCAAGATCATTCAAGTATCTGCGCTGGTCATTTTCTGATGTAAATTCTATCCTTTTGGGAAATCCTCCCCATACCAGATAATCTGACACAGAAATCGTTTTATTCAACTCCTTTGCATATTTTGTCAACTCTTTATATACAAATGGTCGAATACGAAAATCCACATATCTGCCTGACAATTCTTTTGTAAATTCTCTGGACAATAATTTTGAGTTGGAGCCTGTGATAAACACGGAACAATCGTGTAATCTCAACGTCTTACATGCATATTGCCAGTCTGCAATTTCCTGCACTTCGTCCAGAAAAACATAGCAACGGCCATCTTGCCTATGCTCATCCACATATTTCACAATATCTTTCCAGGTAACAATACTCTCTGTGACAATCCTGTCTTCAAAATTTAAAAAAATAATATTATCAGAGCTTTCCCGTATTTCCTCCATAATCTGCACTAAAACAACCGACTTCCCTGAACGCCTTACTCCCGTGATAATTTTAATTAAGTCGCTCTTATAAAATCCCCGTATGGGTGCTATATATTTCTCTCTTTTAATCATAGGCTGCCTCCATCTATTGAGAATTTTAACCCATTTTTCCGAAATTCTCAATAGTATTGAGAATTTTTCTTTTTCATGGAAATATTCTTAATGAGAAAACGGCGGATATTTGATCAGTCCGTATAGGAGCGCCAAAATAAGAAACACCAGCGTGCCCCTTACAAGATACGTGCCTGCCCTGTCTATCTCATTTAGCGCTGCCATCGCCTTCTCATACAGGTCATCCTCCACCACCAGGATCGCATCACCATGCGCGCCCCTATATCCGACCCATTCATATCGAATATGGGACGGTATTCCCTCTCTTTCCAGATATTGCTTGAGGGGCTCCAACACGATTTGCTGTTCACCTCGTTCTACGATCTTATCCATAATAATATCTCTTTCATTCCATGAATATAATTGAAATTATTATTGACAAAAAAATCTCTTGTCATTATACTGAAGAAAAGAGGCGGTTTTCTACCGTAAGGTTGCTGTTTACAGTTCTTGCGGTTTACGCGCTTCTTTTTTTATGTTAATAATAACCTTCCTATGTATGATTTCAGATATTTTTCTACTTTTTCCCACGGAATATTTTGTTTCCCCGAGAATGTTGTATTTTGCACTGAAACCACCCTATCACCTCCTAAAATCTTGTGTTTCAGTCAAATCACTCGTATATCACAAAATATCAATCATACCTTTTTCATGCTCTAACAGGATCATCCCTGCTCCACACTCTCCAGCAGCTTCTCCACATACGCCGGCAGGCAGAACGCCCCCTGGTGCAGCTTCGTGGTGTAATATTGGGTCTCTATGCCAAGCGCCGTCCACTCCGCCGCCCGCAGATTGTCCACCGGGTGATACTTCTTGGACGCAAACCCAAACAGCCAATGCCCCGAAGGATAAGTGGGAATGTGCGCCTGGTAGACCCTGCTGATGGGAAAGCTCTCCACGATCCGTTTGTGCGCCCGCTTGCACGCCAGCGCATCCCCCTCGTAAAAAGGACTCTCATGCTGATTCACCATGATGCCGTCCTCCTTTAACGCCCGATAGCAGTTCCCGTAAAATTCCTTAGTGAAAAGTCCCTCGCCGGGCCCGAAGGGATCCGTGGAATCCACAATGATCAGGTCGTATTCATTCTCCCTAGAGCGGATGAATTTCAGCCCGTCCGCAAAGGTGAGCTGCACTCTCGGGTCGTCGAAACAGCACGCTGTCTGGGGAAGATACTCTTTGCAGACCTCCACCACCCGGCGGTCAATCTCCACCATATCAATCTGCTCAATATTCTGATACCGTGTCAGCTCCCGCACCACGCCGCCGTCTCCGGCGCCGATCACCAATACCTTCTTTACGTTCGGATGCACAGCCATGGGCACATGGGTGATCATCTCATGATAGATGAATTCGTCCTTCTCCGTCAGCATCATATACCCGTCCAGCGTGAGGAACCTGCCAAACTCCGGGGACTCATATACATCGATCCGCTGGAACTCGCTCTGCTCGCTGTACAGCTGCCTGTCCACCCGGATGGAAATCTTCACATTTGGTGTATGTAACTCCGAAAACCATAATTCCATGTCCTACTTACCTCCACAAACTCCCTACCTTCTCTATGAACAATATTTCATTTTTATGGAATGCCACATTATATGCTCGTACTCTCTGATAGAGAGGCGGGAACATTTCGAATTTCGCCCACTCTCGCAGTTCCTGCCTGTTTTGTATTTTCAGAATGCTTCCTTAGTGTCTAAAAATTCCTTATATTGCGGAACATATAGCGGAATCAACGCATCGGATCTTATCGCTCCGGATGTATTTCCCGCCAACTTGAACTTTTTAAATATAAATCCTCCGTTTACCCGCATTACAACTAATGCATCTTATTTTCATAATCCTGCAGCTCATGAAAAATATTATCCACAAATACTACATTATCCACGATACGATAAACCATAAAATATCTGTGATTTAAAAAGTTAATGCGCCGATATTCTAACTCATGTAGTTTGGGGTTATCGCACAGTTTCAAGCTTCCTGCCACATGCTTTAGACTTTCGATTGTTGCATCAAAATCATTCAGTACATTCTCTGCCGCCTGCATACTCTTTTTCTCATCCATAAGATATTTGACAAAACGCTCTAAGTCCTCTTCTGCATCTAAAGTAATGACAACTTTATAATCCATACTTTGCCCTCATATCACGAGAAGCTTCTTTCGCATCTTTATACATCCCTTGTGCAGCGTGCTCACGCGATTTTTCCAGTTTATCCAATATTTCATGCTCTGTTAATGCTTCATATGGATTTGCATTTGCTCTTTTTATTTCAAACGGAAATCCATTTACTGCCAGCGCCTGTGTTAAAAACATACGGACCGCAGTTGTAGTATCTGTTCCTAAATCTTTAAACAAAGCATCTGCTTTTGTTTTTAAATCATCATCTACTCTCACTTGAATCGTACTTGCCATTTACGCCACCTCCCATACTTACTCTATTTCTACTATAAGAATATCAAACAGGTAATGCCAAGTCAATACATTTGCAATGACTTAGCATTATTATTCGCACCATTTCTATTAATATTCGTACATACACGTCCGTCCCAAACTTTTGCTCATCAATAACTGCTATTCTCATGTCTGAAATCTGCGGACAATCTCTTCCTCGCAATCAAGCAATATTTTCTCGATCTGTGCGCCTTCCACGTCAAGTCCCACAGCTTTAATCAGTTCAATATCCTTAATACCATAGAAATTTTGTGCCAATGCCTCTACATATCCATCTGCTCCGGAAAATAATTTCCCCCAGCAGTCGTAACATAATATAGCTTTTGGGCTCACAAATCCCAATTTATCAGCCGGAATACTTACTAAAATCTGCAAGCAATCCGAACGTAAAGTCTTTCAAATATGTTTGATCGATCTCGTTCTCAAACGATAACTCCTGCTCATATCCGTATCTCATGCTGTTCATAATACCTTTTACCCTTATGTGCCCGCCTGTTTCGGCATAAAATTCAATGTAATTATGAACACCATACGGTTCTTCCAATCTGGCACAGCCTGCTAAATTCTCACTCTCCTTCATAAGTTGCACTGGGATGGCTTGTTGTGACAAAAATCTCCACATCACCTATCTTTGTCTCCTCAAATCCATCCGCATTACCGGCAATGAGATATTGAACCCCTACATACTCCCATTTTTCATCCTCCACTTCATAGGGCAGCATCGCTTATAACCTTACTCTCATAATTCAAATGCAAACAACCATTTATATACCCAAATGTATGACATAGCATCAAATAGTATTTGCATTAAGCAAATTTAAAATTACCTGTTGCTCTGGTTCAACAAAGCACTAATTCTTTCAACCGGAAATACATCTTCAATGTCAGCTGCAATATATCTTGCATCATCCAATTTGTCCGCTTGAACGATTGCCAAATATGCATCTACAACTTTGCGGTCTATGGTGATTTTTCCGTTTCCGGCCCAATGCCTGTCTTCCCCGTTCTTTTTTACACAAGAAATCCAATATTCCTCACCCGATTCAACATCAATGTAATTACCGGATATGCCATGATATTTTTGAAAGGCATGATCATTAAAATAGATAGTTTTTCCGGATTTCGATTCCTTTACATTTCCAATCCATGCCGGACCATTATCGCAATAACCTGTTTTCAGTTCAATGTATCTAATATCCATGAATAATCTTAGCCTCGTTTAGATTCAACCATTATCTGCACTCCAAATAATCTTCCGTCTGTTTCTTTACACCCACACTTCCTTCAACACATTCAGCCGCTCGATTCCCGCATCCTCCGGACCGGTCATAGAGCAGCCTTTTTCCTTGGCATACCGGATGTATTCCAGAATCTCTCCCGTGATCTCCTCCCCAGGCGCCAGAATGGGAATGCCCGGCGGATAGCACATCACAAACTCGCTGCAGATGCGCCCCTCGGTCTCCATCAGGGGCAGCGACTCCTTCTCGGCGTAAAATGCGCTTTGGGGCGACACCGCCACCTTGGGATCAATATATTCCTGAGTAAACATGCCGGAGCTGTCCTTCTGATATTTACGCTTAATCTCCGCCAGCGCCCCGATCAGCCGCTCCATCTCCCGCTCTCTGTCACCGATGGAGATGTAGGCGAGAATGTTTGCGATATCCCCCAGCTCCACCTGAATATCGTACTCATCACGCAAAAGGTCGTAGACCTCGATGCCCGCAAGCCCGATTCCCAGTGTATTCACTGTCAGTTTCGTCTTGTCAAAATCAAAAATACTGTCGCCGTTGATGAGCTCCGCCGTGTAAGCGTAATACCCGCCGATCTTGTTGATCTCCTCCCTGGCGTATTCCGCAAGGGCCGTCACCTTGGCAAATTCCTCCTTGCCCCGCAGCGCCAGATTCCTGCGGGAAATATCCAGACTCGCCAACAGCAGATATGACGCGCTGGTGGTCTGAGTTAAATTAATGATCTGCCGCACATACCCGGGATTCATATGAGGTCCCACCAGCAAAAAAGAGCTCTGGGTCAGGCTTCCGCCGGACTTATGCATGCTCACACTGGCCATGTCCGCCCCTGCCGCCATGGCACAGACCGGCATATTTTCTCCGAAATACAGATGGGTGCCATGAGCTTCGTCCGCCAGCACCCTCATGCCCGCCCGATGCGCCAGCTTCACGATACTGCGCAGGTCGGAACAGATGCCATAATAAGTGGGATTGTTCACCAGCACTGCCACCGCGTCCGGATTCTCCTTGATGGCCCGCTCCACCTGACTCACCTTCATGCCCAGCGCGATTCCCAGTTTCGCGTCCATATCCGGATTCACATAGATGGGCGTAGCGCCGCACAGCACCAGTGCATTGATCACGCTGCGGTGCACGTTGCGGGGCAGGATGATCTTATCCCCTTTTTTGCACACGGACAGCACCATGCTCTGCACGGAGGAAGTAGTTCCTCCCACCATGAGAAAGGCGTACGCCGCCCCGAAGGCCTCCGCCGCCATCTCCTCCGCGTCTCGGATCACCGACACCGGGTGACAGAGATTATCTAATGGCTTCATGGAGTTCACATCGATCCCCACACACTGCTGCCCGAGGAGCGCTACCAGCTCCGGGTTACCGCGCCCGCGCTTGTGTCCCGGCACATCAAAGGGCACTATTCTGTTTTGTCTGAATTCCTCTAATGCCTCGTAGATCGGGGCACGGGACTGGTCATATCTGCCCATGTTCTGTCAATCTTTCTTTTAATAAATATTCCGCCCGCTGAAGATCTCGATCATCTCCCGCCTGAGATTATCTGTGATCTCCAGTCGCACCTTCGGCGGCAGCTCATACACATCACTGTTGAACAGGTAATTCTGCAGATCGATCTCCTTGATCAGCATCTTGGTATGGAAAATATTGGCATCATACACATTGATGTCCACCGCGTCATAGCGCAGCAGCGTCTCCGGATTGATGTAGTTCTGGATAGAGGTCATGGGGTGATCCATGAAAAGCTTCTTGCCGCCCACATCCCTGGTAAAGCCCCGCACGCGGTAATCCATGGTGATGATATCGGAGTCAAAGGAACCGATCAGATAATCCAGCGTGGACAGCGGCGTGATCTCCCCGCAGGTCGCCACATCGATATCCACACGGAACGTAGCCAGGCAGGTTTCCGGATGGTATTCCGGATAAGTGTGCACCGTGATATGACTCTTATTCAGATGCGCCACCGTCGCTCTGCCCACGGGTACCGTATCGCCGTTCGCCGCCGTCTGCCCTTCAGATCCCCCGGTCCTGCTCTCCACCGTGGTGTCCCCCGCAGGCACCATGCTCTTCTCCGCCACCAGGATCGTCACGGAAGAACCCTGGGGCTCATAGTCCTGGCTGGAAATATTCAACACCGTCGCCCCGATCATGTCCGTCACATTGGTCAGAATCTTCGTGAGACGCTCCGAATTATACTGCTGGTCAATGTAAGCAATATAATCCTTCTGTTCCCGTTGGGTCTTGGCATAACACACATCATATATATTAAAACTCAAGGATTTCGTAAGGTTATTAAATCCGTAGAGAGTAATCTTCTCGCTCATAAAAATCTCCTTTGTAGTAGTGCTCTGCTCGCGCGGATCAAAACACTTTGTGTTTTGATCTTTCGCGGCGCTCCTCGAATGCTTGTGCAAGCACAGCAGTCTCATCGCTGCTCGCGAAAAAAGCAAGCGGCATTCTACACCACTTGCTTTGAAAAATCGGTTATCATCCACACTGCCCCTTTGCTCTTCAGCTTGCAGGATACGGGCAGGAAGCTTTTGCTTTTCGTATGGATACGCCTATTCTGGTTTTTAGAGTCTATATAGCAAATATTTTACTTTTACTACTCTTATTGACCGTTTCACAAGTTAGTGTGCATTGCACAGGTTTATAGTGACCAACTTATAAAATTTGAGCTCCTAACTCAATCAATAAAAGACAACTTCGCTGTCGCCGAACACATTCGTCCGACCCCGGTTGCCGCAAATATTTGCATGGAAGACTATAAAACACGCACTCCATACATACTTAGATATAACATATGCAGGGGTGTGTGTCAAGGGATTATTTCTTACCGGCTTTACGATACCGGCTTTACTGCCTCATATTTGCCCTTGATCCGGACTGTCTGTGGATTATTAACGCCAAAGTCCTTCTCCAGATCAAGTTCCAGTTCACTGTATAACTGTTTTGCCCTCTCTGTATCCCCACTGCGCAATGCATTATCCGCTATGGATTCTCTCGTGCGGACAGTCGGAACGCTGGCCTGTCCATGATACTCCAGATTCAGCTCAAGCGCACGGTTCAGATACTTTTCCGCCTCCTCATAATGCCCTAGCATGCTATGGCAGATTCCCATATCCAATATAGCATAATAGCTGCTTGCGCTTTCACCGTTCAGGGAATCCAGCAGAAGATCATAGCTTTTCTGACTCATCTCCAAAGCCTCCTCATATCGGCCCTCAGCCATGCGGAGCCTCTCCCATTCCACAAACAGATCCTCATACTGGTCCGGATATTTCTTCCCTGCCGGTATGTTGTTCTGCTCTATTATCTCCCCATAAACGGCTAAAGCCTTTTCATAATAGTGTTCGGCTTCTTCCAGATTTCCGCGCTCTCTCTCACATCGTCCGACCTTGAAATAGCATTGTGCCCGTTTTGCGGTAACAGGCCCCTTTACGGCAAGATAATGCTCCAGAGATTTCTTGTACCAGGGCTCTGCAGCCTCTTTGTCTCCGCCATTCAGGTATGCCCCTGCCAGATAAAGTGCCGTTGTTGCGGTTTCCTCTGTTCCGGAACCATACTCTTTTAATGCAAACTGATAGACATTATGCCCTGTGATGACTGCCTGCTTAAAATCACTGCAGATCCACGGTATATTAATAAAAGCGCAATACTGCGTAAACAGTTCCGGAATTGGATCCGGATAATGGTTCAGATAGTACGATACATAGGGGTATAAATAATCGCGCTCCGAGCGCTCAAAGAACCAGCAATTCTTGATCCTGTTCCACAGTCCGTAAACATAATCCCTACAGGAAAGCGGCGTCGGCTTCAGTTCCTCCGACACGACGTCGCTGATGACCGGGTGCAGGCGCAGAATATCCTCCTCTTCGTCCAGCATCAGCCAACTTTTTCCAATCAGCCCATTGACCGCATCAAAATCCTCCATCTCCAGTATTTCCCCTAAAAGCTGGACCGAAATGCCACTCACGGGAACCATACACATACAGCTTAAAAGATGCTGTTCTTCCTCCGTTATTCCGGAGAAAGTGAAGAGATTACGAATATAATCAAAACTGGTAAGCTTATCCTCCGCGCCCTCACGTTTTACTTTTTCCTTAAGATGCGTATTTACACCTGTCTCCTTTAAGCGTGCCAGCATTTTCTCCGGCTTTAGAAAACTGGCTTTCATCTGCTTGGCAATCAGTTCCACCGTAATGGTATGACAGCCCACAAGATGCAACATTTCATCTATGAGCATCTGTTCCTCCGGCTTGACCGGTCTTCCGTAATGGGTCGTAAAAATTTTCTGCACCTGGGCAAAATCCTGAATTTTCCCAATACGGATAGTGGGATAATCGCTGTGGTCATTGCGCGTGGTAAACAGGAGATGACAGGGCAGATTCAGTATATCGACCAGATAATTATCTTCGTCCGTATCAAAATTATCAATAATAAGAAGTGTCCTTCCATTCACCAATGTCTGTAAAGCATTCATTTTCCTGCGGAACCAACTCTCCTGCTCTTCCCCGTCAGCCCGCTTGAGATTTTCTATGGACACACCTTCTCCACAGATCAGATCCATCAGGTTTGATGTATAGCTGGCAAAAATTATCGTGTCATAGCGCTCCCTGTATCGTTTTGCATAACTTTTGGCAATCTCGCTCTTGCCGATTCCACCCATACCCTGAAGGAAAAGCACATGCTCCCTCGCAAGGCCGTCGGCAATCTCCTGTATCTCTTTTTCCCTGCCGACAAACAAACCCTGCGGAAAAACAATATGTTCATTTAATTTCCAACGCTCTGTATTCAGATATACGGCATCTTCCTCCGAGAGATTCATAATGCGGTGGACAAGTTCCTCAATCCTCTTTTCCAAAGGAGGGGTCACGGCGTCCAGCCAATGGCACGGCCCCAAATGGTACCGCAGCCTGTCGGAAAGAACCTCTCCGTCTACCTTAAAGGGAAGCAGGTAACGACAAGTACGAGTGGCCTCCGTAACCTCCTTGGTCACCTCCGGCGAAGGAATCGAATTGTGACTGATGATCACTACAAAAACATCGCTTCGATGCAGTCCGTCCATAATAGATCCCGCCCAGTCCGTTGTCGTGATATCCCTTGGCGCAATCCAGCACCGGATTCCCCGCGACTCCAAATTATGGCAGATGGCATCTGCTATGGGTTTGTCTGCCGAACTATGGCTGATAAAAACAAGTTTTGGCATGATAATCCTCCCTCGGACCTGAAACACAAAGACACACTTTTACTCCGGCACTACCGGTGTCCAATAGGTCTGCTGGTAAATATCCGTCAGCCGATACGTTACTTCCGTGTGTGCTGCATCGATTCGGATGTTGCCGATCTCCACTTCATCGCCCAGCACCATGGTGTCGCCCAAATAGTAGCTGTCCTGGTAAACACCGTCATAAGAATAGTAGTCGCAGAGGAAAATGACAGCATCACCTTTCTTTACTTCCGTCAGATTTTTCGCCACGGTCTCGGTCTCACCTTTGAGATAGACATCTCTGGCACCGGCGATATAGCCGTTCGGATGCTCATTGTCAAATACCAGGATCAGTTCCACCCTGTTCTCATTCAACAACGCAGGCACATAACCTGTGATGGTATAATTTTCGCCGTCCTCTGTGGTATCCGTATGATAATAAGCCACCGGCTGATGGTTGATGGACAGCCAGGTATGGTCAAAATCACCGATCAGATTGCCTTCTCTGTCAAAGGAATAGGTATTGTCCAGACCCAGATCAATAAAGCCTTCCCCGTCGTCATAGAACACATTCAGATCCAGTCCGGTGATCAGATCCCACTGGTCTTCGGCAAGCTTTAATTTGTAGTTGCCGCCTTCCATCGTCCAGACCAGCTTGCTGGAGTCAAAATAATGATCTGCCAGGTAATCTGCCATATCCTCGTTGCTCATGCTCTTCTGGGAGAAGAAATCCAAAGAAGATTTATCCATTCCCACACTGGAGCCGTCTCCCGAGAGAAGCCCGCCCAGCATCTGCGCGATCAGATCCGCACTGCCGCCGGAAGCGGAGCCGCCGCTGTAAGTCGTACCGCCGCTCAGTGCGCCGTCTAACAGCGTTCCTAACAGGGAACCCACCGGGGAAGAGGTGCTGGTGGTATTACCGCCCGCCGACACCTGTCCGCCGGTCTCCAGGCTTGCAAACTCCTGAATGCAGCGGGTGTACTCGTCGTCCATGCCGATCTGCTTGTATGCGGAAACCGCCTGACTCACCTTGGACACCTTTTTATACGGGAAATAGATCGAGATTCCGTTGGCATTGGTCATATTGGTGGAAGTCCGGTTATACTTCACCGCGCTCTTGATGGCAAGCGTCAGCTGTTTTGCCTCCGTGGTATTCAGATTCTGCGCCAAGTGCACCAGATCCACCTGATCGATCTTGGAGGACTGAGCAAACTCTCTGGTGTTGTATCTCGCGCTGGACACAGTCTGATACTGGTCGTTCTTGATCAGGTCGCTGGCAGAAGTGGCAAATGCGCTCAGCTTCTCCGGGATCGTCTCCTGCAGCTCCGCCAGATCCACCACGGAAAGCGTGGTCTTCTGTCCCCTGCACCGCTGCGCACACACATCCACGAAGTCATCCACTATTTTCTGACCGATCTCGATGGTCGGCATGGAAGTGTCTTTCGAAAGCGCCGTCAGCCAGTTTGTATAATACCAGCCCACGCCCGGCTCCGTCTCCTCGGACGCGATCAGATAATCCGCATAGGGCGTCAGCATCAGCGCATTTTCCATGGTGGCCATCAGGCAGGCGTCAAAGCCGATGAAATCATACTTGACACCGGCATTTTTCAGCGCCGTGTTGATGGAAGCAAGACCCATGGAACCGCTGGTCGCGTTTTTCTCATCATATCCGTAACCCGTCAGCGATCCGCCGCCGTGATCCCAGAAGATCAGCGCGTTCCGGTTGGCCGGATAATTTTTGTTGCAATACTTGATAAAATCCGTCAGCGTGGATGTCTTGGTCATGGATGCGGAGCCCATGTCTTTTTCCAGGCAGATCCACTTGCCGCTCTCTATCTTGTAGATCTGGTTCTTACTGCTGCTCACAATGTCGTTCTGCCAGCCCTTACAGCCGCCGGTATAAACGATGATGTTCACATTGTCGCTGAGCGTTGCGGATGCCATCTCTTTCATATCGGCGGTTGCCATTCCGTGCTTGGATTCCAGATCCGTACCACACATGTAGACCATGATCGTAACCACATCCTGGCCGTTTCCGTAAATGGTCGTATATTTATCACGGGCCTCGGCCGCCACCTTTGTGTTCAGCGTGCCGCTGCCGGAACCTGTGCCGGTATAAGTATAGTCAGAAGTGTAATTGCCGGAGGATCCGCTGCCGCTCTGACCGTTATCGACATAGCCTGTATAACTGCCGTTGCCGCCGTCCGCGTAATCGCTCTCTCCTCCGCCGAGGACCCCGCCTCCGCCAAGCAACAGGAACACAATCAGTATGACAAATATAATCTTGCCCCCCTTGGTGGAAAGCAATACGCTCAAAAGACCGCCGACCAATGCGCCGGACAATCCTCCGCCGGCGCGATTCGGACCGCCGCTGCCGGAGCTCATGCGTCCGCCTCCGCCGCTTCCGGTACGTCCGCCCGTGGTGCCCACCGGACCGGTTCCCAGCCCGCTGCCTCTCTTATTCACACTTCCTGTACCGCTTATGATATTTTTATCTCGACCTCTTGGTCTGTTCTGATCCATAATCTGCCACCTCTGCTATGTGATTAATTAGGTCTATTATACAAAAAAGAGAGGCAACCTTCAAGAAAATTTCTTTGCCTCTCTTACAACACCACGGCAGAACCAGTTTATCTTGACATCTGTTCTATTCTCTGTTATCATACGTGATATAAGAAATGGGTTTTCACCGGGTAAGGCTTAGGCCTGACAGGACTTGCCTGTTTCTTTTTTTATTTCCATTATGTCGTACAAATACTTTTTTCCACCGGACGCATGTCTTATAAGCAGCCTGCCATGAAAAACATTATATCTTTCAATTTCACCGTCTTCACCGTAAACAGGAAGCGCAAATCTAGTGTCATAACGATACCAGCCATTTTTCGCATCTCTACCATGTTTTGCTCTACGATTGTTTTCAAATGCACCATTTGAAGCAAATTCAATCATTTCAGGAATTGCCTGCGCTGCATTTGCTTTTGCCTTAGCCTCTGCTCCTTTTAATGTTTTCGTATAAACCGATCCCGTATATTCACCCGGGAGTTCTGTTCCAATATAAATTATTTCATTATCTTCAGCCACAGCGAAGAATTCTCCCACATATTGTTTCAAATATTTTTCCACATCCCCCCAGTCTATAGATCGTCTGCCCTTAAAAATTATATCATTAATTACAACAATCTTATTGCCATCCACATCTTGGATTATTTGCACATTTCTTTCAGATTGTACACTCATATAAAATATATCCTCTCTGACTCCATATTCAGTTATCTTCTCAAGTGAATAATGGCGAAACGCCTGATATGCACATGAACCGTTATAAACCTATATTAATACGACATTTTTAGATTGTCAATATAAGCTTCTTTACATATTAGATTTTACAATTTCAAAGAATCAAATACCCTACATCCGGGCTTCTCTGGCCTCCTCCACATACCGCTCGGCATTGCGCAGATTCGCCGCCAGTTCCTCCTCTGTGATCGGTCGCTTGATCTTAGCGGGACTTCCCATCACCAACATCCCGTCCGGCACTTCCGTACCCTGTGTCACCAATGCCCCCGCTGCCACAATACAGTTTTTACCGATATGTGAGCCATTCATAAGAATCGCTCCCATGCCCACCAGCGTATTGTCGCCAATAATACAGCCATGCACAATGGCACCATGTCCTATGGTCACATTTTCCCCAATGGTCACCGGATAGGGATCATCCAGATGCACCGTGGCATTGTCCTGGATATTGCTGCCCCTGCCGATCACAATGGGTCCGCGATCCCCACGAACCACCGCATTATACCAGATGCCCACATCCTCACCGACTGTCACATCGCCGAGAACGACGGCGCCGGGGGCTACATATGCGGTTGGATGAAGTTTGGGGTGTTTAGCTGTTGTGTCCATAATGCTCCCTGCCTCTGCGTTTTTCTTGATCGTTTCAAATCGGGACGTATAGAACGCGCCTTTTATGACAAGCCAAAGAGCAGCTTCTCATAGGATATTATATCAATGATTGGATTCAGAAACAATGTGATATTTTTACTTCAGTTGTTTGCAGAAGAAATGGGCTGAAACATCAAGAAAAAGTATAATATCGCCTTCTATGAAATTTTCCTTTACTCTAAAGAAAACCATTTACATCTTCGGAAGGAAGTACCTTATCTATTATCAGAACAGTCTTCCCCCAAAAGATTTATTCAGCCCATACAATCTTTTATATTTAGATATTATTCAATCTTATCAAGTCGTCTTTGTCTTTTTTCAAAGCTCCCACATCTCTTTTTCCATTGGAATGCACCGGCATCGCCTGACGAACCTTATAATATTCAGGAATCATATACTCTGGAAGAGTTACTCTTAAATTACTATCTATTCTGTTTAATGCAGCTCCAGTTTCCTCTTTTTCATCCTTAAACACAATATGACATACCAATGCTTTTTTGCCATCTATTTCCACATCAACAACTTTGCATTGGTTCACTGCTTCATCTTTTAATACTACATCTTCTATATCAAACAAATAGACAATATCCCCATTCTCGCGGCGATAATGGTCTGTTGCGCGACCAAGAACAAAAACCTCACCATCCTCATCTATATATCCAATATCACCCGTACAACCCCATATTCTTCCCTGTGCATCAGTCTTAAAGAATTCTTTCGTTGCCTCTGGGTTTTTATAATATCCCTTCATTCTTGCTGGTGAGCAAACACGAATTTCTCCATGCTTACCATACGTCAACTCCTCATCAGTAATAATATCAAAAACACTTACTATAGAATTAAGAATCGGATACCCATTACTACCAATCTTTGCTTTATACCCTTCTGCCGCGGTTGTCCCTGTAACTTCACTTCCAAGTTCGCACATCCCATATCCCTTTAATAACTGAACCTTGCATCCATGAGACTTTAGAAATTCATTCAGCATGTGTTCGTCTTTTTCGGATATTTTCTCTCCACCGGTGCTGGGGTATGTCATATTCGATAAATCAATATTTCTAGTTTCCTCCGCAGTCGTAACGTATAGCCAAAGGCTGGTTGCCGTAAGTGTCAATGTAGGCTTATATTTCATCAAGTCCCTGGCAAAACTCTCTTTGCTGAATTTCGGTTCAGGTATAACGCACACACCATGAGCCAACGGCATAATCACCGATAAAACAATTCCTGTAGAGAACCATACCGGAATCATTGATAAGAATGTTTCTGTCCTTTTTCCATAAAATGTATCTCTTTTATAATTCTGAATAATCGCATTTATTCCATCATTAGTCAGCAAAATACCTTTTGATGCACCCGTTGTACCTGATGAATATACCATGACCGCAGGAGTGTCCGCCTTGTATGGTGCATCGAGCTCTCCCATATAGGTATCACCCATTTCGACAAACTCATTATAGGAATAATATTTTTTTCCATCGTATTTTCCTTTAAGTATTCTCCGCGCCTTGCTCCTCAAATAAAGTAATTTTGCAGCCACAGGTACCACCGAGTTTGTTACCGGAATGATTACAATATTAGTCAGGCAAGTATTAGCTAATGCATCCCCAATAAATTGATACATCTCATCAAGTATGAATATCCAATCTGCTTCCGTCTCATTAATCCGATTTACCATCTGCTCCTTAGAGAATAGCGGATTGATAAAGTTTGCAATAGCACCTATACGACTACATGCCAGTACAATATATATCGCCTCTGGAATGCCCGCAGTACATAGTGTTACACAGTCTCCTCTTTTAATGCCAATTTTTCTCAAGGACTTTGTGCATCTATCTACACACAAAAATAATCTTTCATAACTAATTTTATGACCAAAATAATTTATTGCATTATCTTTAAAATAGTCCTTATTATTATCATATATGCTTTGATAAATTGTTCGCTTTGGCAATTCTTCGTTAATATCTGCTTCTGTAAAGTATTTCAGCCACGGTTTATCAATGGAAGGATAACCGGTCACCTGCGTTGTACTGTCCATTTAATTTCCTCTCTTTCTGCAATATCTACAATCTTTATACACTATATTTAGAAAATATTTATATACGCTTTTTTACCTTATTCTTAGACATCAATATGGTACACTGTTTCACAAAGCAGACTTTTTGAAACGCATACTATATAATAAAAAAAGGTGCGAAAATACACTATTTTCCGCAACCGTTTACTATCAATCATAGATGTTTCACATTGTCTACTTAAAAAAACGCTCCTCCTCTTCCTTTTTTAATTCCTGGCACCGCCTGTAAAACAGTGAATAGCTGATGCCCAACTCCGTTGCCGCCCCTCTGAGCGACACCTCGCCCCTTTTCCACTTTTCATAATATTCCGACAAATTTGCTGGATCTTCTGTCTTCATTGCACCGAACCTCACGCCTCGCTTCTTTGCAGAAGCAATCCCCTCCGCCTGCCTCTGGCGGATAAACGCCCGTTCTGTCTCCGCCACATAAGCGAGGATCTGCAGCACCAAATCCGATATAAATACGCCTGTCAAGCCTTCCCTGACAGAATCCGTATTTAAGAGAGGCATGTCGATCACCTCTATATCCACTTTCTTTTCCCTGGTGAGCACACGCCACTGCTCCAGAATTTCATTATAATTTCTGCCCAGGCGGTCAATACTCATGATGACCACCTTGTCGCCTTTCCTCAGCTTTGACAGCATTTTCCGGTACTGCGGTCTGGAAAAATCCTTTCCTGACAGCTTATCTAGATAAGTATGTCTGCTGTCAATCCCCAGCCCCTTTAACGCGTCAAGCTGTCTGTCCGGATTCTGATCTCTGGAAGAAACTCGCACATATCCATATTTTTTCATATTCGTTCGCCCCCTTTATATCGGTAATGGCCCTTAACCGTTCTTACTTCTAATATAAAGCAGGCAATGTGATATCTATGAAATTATTATAAATATTCTTTCTGCATTACGCAAGTGCGTATACTCACGTGCGTAATATTCTTTATAATAGTTTTGAGGTGAATGATTAATGAATGTAAAAGATGCAGTAGCAACCCGATTTCAACAGATTTGCCGGGAAAGAAAGCTCACGCTGAACGAGCTGGCATACCTTTCCGGCGTGACTCCCTCCACCCTTTATAGCATGATGGATGAGCGGCGCAGGGATATCTCTATCCGAACAATCAAAAAATTCTGCGACGGCCTGGATATGCCACTGGCAGAATTTTTTAATGATACGGTTTTTGACGATTTGGAGCAGGAGATTCAGTAAGATTTATATCTATTGCAACTTCCAATATCCGTTTTTCTTTGATCCCACACGTATGACTCTTCCGCTTGAGATAAGTTTACTCATATGTCTTTGAATGGTCGCATCAGATTTTTCCACACGCTTAGCTATTTCAGCAATTGTTATATAACAATTCTCTGAAGTAAGCTGCAAGATCATTCTGTCCAATTCAGATATTTTTTGATTTAGGGGAGTATTTATTCTGTCATTTATTCTATCATTTATCCTATCATTTTCTTTTCTCTTAAAGATAAACGTAAAACCATATTCATCATTCTGGTAACCATAATCCACCCCTTGATCTGCACACACCTTAAATGTCCTGTCAAAACCTGTCCCAAATGCATCTATCATTCCGTTTTTAAACAAAACCGTTGCAATAAGCGGATTTCTGATCTTGCTTCCTACTTTTCCTGAAGCAAAATCAATAGGACTCATATCATTCAGAATACCTCCGGGATTATAAATCCTCACCCTTGATTTGGTAATGGATATTTCATTACTATCCCCTTTTTGATAGTGGCAGTGTGCAAAGGAATTTATGATGATCTCACGCAAAGCCTCTGTCGGAATTTCCGGCTTTTCCTCGCGTCTGGCTCCGACAATTTCAGAATAATAATGAATGTTGTTCTGTATATACTTCATTCCTTCATTAATACATTCAAGGATGTTACCTCGAAACTGCTTCAAGTCAGTAAACGTTTTCCTCTCATCCGTAGGATAAATGACTTCTTTTAACAGTACGGGACCATCATTTCCAAAAAGAAAATATCCGGCATTATTCAGAAAACCCTCTTTACTGATCAATCCTAATTTCATCAGCGCTTCCATAGGGTTTCTATACACATAGTTCAATCTTCCGGTGTCATTGGCATCTCTTATATACTGAATCAATAAATCCTCATTAACCTGGTCTATACCATAGGATGTTAACTCCTCTTCCCACTTAGAATATGTCTTATCCTTGGATTCAAAATATTTCCAGAGCTGCCTGGAGTCCATGCTGATATCGGCATCATCTACCCTTGTGTAGTAACGTCCATACGCTGAGTATGGTGTATCATCACCGGATGCCTCCACTTTTATAATGTCTTTGCCTTCCAATGTTTCTGTTGATATCTCAACAATTGGCATGGGTTTCAAATAATTTCTTAATTCATGAGATATGTCAGAAGTGGTTTTTTTTCCTATATCCTGGCCATAAACTGTGCCATCATCCTTAATTCCAAAATAAACACACCCCGCATTATGTTTGTTTAACATTGCACAGAGCGAAATAACAGCTTCTTTTATTTGTGCAGTTGATTTCTTAAATTCCACTGTTTCTGATTCTCGTCGTTTCATTATGGAAACTCCTCTTATCATGTCATTTATTCTATCATTTATTCTGTCATTTATTCTGTCACTTATTCTATCATTTATTCTGTCACTTGTACAGATAAAACATTCTAAAATAAAAATTCTGCGAGGGTTTATAGATTCCACTGGCAGAATTTTCTAACATCTCTATTACCTTTTTCACTCCTCCGGAAACGGCAGATCCACCACTATCGCCTGATGATGCACCGCCGGCAGAAACTTCTCAAACACATCCTTCGTCCGCATCTTCAGGCTGGAGGTGTTCACGCAAGGGTGACAACCCAGATCCTCGCTCTCGATCACAGGTTTGTCCACCAGGAGCTGCACGCGGTTTTCCGTATCATTCATCAGCCCCATGATCGACACCGAACCCGGACTGATATGCAAAAACTCCTCCATGTACTCCGGGCTTGCAAAAGACAGTCTGGCACTGTCGATCTGCTTCGACAGATCCTTGGTCTTAAAGGGTTTGTCCCCCGGCATCATGAGCAGGTAGAACTGCGTCTGCTGCCGGTTGCAGAGAAACAGATTCTTGCACACCAGAGTCTCCAGCACCGCATCAATCTCATGGCACGCCTCCATGGTGTCGGCCGGTCCATGATCCGTTCTGAAATATTTGATCCCCAGGCTGTCCAACAGGTCATACACCTTGACCTCCCGCTCCAGTCTGCCCGTCACGTCTTCCGGGCGTCCCTCATATAACTCCATCTGACCTTACCATTCCTTTTATCGTTCAACCGCTTTCCCTATCTTTTTGGGTAATTTCAGTTTTTCAATATTTTCAGCAATAACAACTTCCCTGTCTGTACAATGCTCCAATAGATCGAGCCATCTGACCTTTTTCCGTTTTGAGAGTTCCTCTTTCAGGAAATCTTCATTCTCATATTTTTCAAACCATGGAAAAACAAATCTCCCGATGGCATCGGTCACATTTTGAAAACTGATCTCCGCCGCCTGATCGTCTGCGTAATCCCACCACACATCTTTTCCGCAGACTAATGTCCCTAATCTGTCACCCAAATTTGTATTATAAATATGATCATAGGGAGCATAAAGAGGCATAATAGAATAGTTCACCGTAAAAGTCTTTGACCCGTATCTCTCTTTTTGCAGGTCAATCTGTTCCAACAGATCTGCGTGATTTCTTCGCACATAAGCGTTCGTCTTATACTTTGCAAAACCATTTGATATAAGATATTCGTCCAAGATCTTTTTGTACTTCTTAAATGCCTCATCCGCGGCATTTTTGTCTATGAGGGCCAATTCTTCTTCCGATCTCAAATGGTTTCTATCGCCTTTTATCTGAAACCTGCTTTTAGATTGAAAAAACCTCACTTCGCCAGCCTCCCGATCTTCGGCACCAACACCCGTGCGATCAGGAAAAGAACGCCGCCCAGCATGCTTCCCGCAAAATTCAGGATCACGTCGTCCACGTCCACCGTCCTGCCCACGAACAGCTGGAAAAATTCAATGCACACGGGAAGAAACAGCGCCATAAAGGCCAGCTTAAAAAAGGATCTGTATTCCTTCCACAAAAGGGGCAGGCAAAATCCCCAAGGAATAAACATCACGATGTTCCCCACGATATTCACCCACAGCCAGTCGCTGGTAGGCGCGTATTTGATATAATTCCGGATCGTGTGAAACGGCGTCAGGTTCACGCCGACCCGATTGCGGAACCGCAGAACCGCCTCCGTCAGATTCCGGGCACGCATCCACTCCTGTCCGTTCTGAAACGTCAGCATCAGAAGTCCGGCCATGAACAGCACAAACAGCGCCATCACAACCTCTCTGGCTCCCGTCTTCAGGGACATTTCAAACGATTTTTTCTCCGCAAACAGCTTCCGGCGTATGACCAGTATTCTCCCGGCGCAATACACCGGAAGCATATACATCATCATGAAAGCCATGTCTCTCATATATAAAGTCATTCTGATTCCTCAATTTCCGCTTTATTTTTGTCTAATCCTCTTGTCTCCAATGCAGTCTGTGCAATTCCCCTGCCCGCTGCATGCTTTCAAAACCGTTCTGTCTGAGCGCCTCGTACAACACAATCGCCACCGCATTCGACAGATTCAGGGAGCGAATGTCCGGCAGCATGGGAATCCGGATACAGTCCTCCTCATGCTCCACCAGGATCTCCTCCGGAATCCCAGCGCTCTCCTTCCCGAACATAATAAAATCATCCGGCCCGAACACGACCTCCGTATAGGCGCGCTTCGCCTTGGTCGTGGCCATCCACAGCCTGGGTTTGCGGCATTCCGCGGCACATTCTGTCTGCTGTCCGCCGGACAATTCCGCATACTCACTATACTGTTCATAAAACGTGTCAAAATTCATATACCGGGTCACATCCAGCTTTTCCCAGTAATCCATGCCGGCCCGCTTGATCTCTTTTTCATTCAAACGAAATCCAAACGGCTCGATCAAGTGCAGACTTGTGCCGGTTGCGACACAAGTCCGCCCAATATTTCCCGTGTTCGCCGGAATCTCCGGCTGATGTAATACAATATGCATTCCGATTTACCTGTTCGTCAAGCTTTCTCGCTCCTGAGTTTCTCCACAAACCGCTGCAGTCTTCCGATGGCAACTTTCAGATTCTCAAGCGAATACGCATAGGAAATACGAAGGAAACCTTCCCCGCAGTCTCCGAACGCCGTCCCCGGCACCACAGCCACCTTTTCCTCCTGCAAAAACCGGGTGGCAAACTCCTCGCTGGTCATGCCAAACTCTTTGATGCAGGGGAACACATAGAACGCACCGTAGGGCTCAAAGCATTCCAGCCCCATCTCCTTGAACGCATTCATCAGATAGCGGCGGCGCTGATTGTACGCCGTGCGCATCTCCTCAATGTCCGCATCCCCTTTCTTCAAAGCCTCCACAGCCGCATACTGGCTGGTGGTGGGCGCACACATGATGGCAAACTGATGGATCTTGGTCATCTGCCTGATGATGTCCGCCGGTCCGCAGGCATAGCCCAGTCTCCAACCGGTCATGGCATATGCCTTGGAGAATCCGTTGATCACCAGCGTCCGCTCCGCCATCCCGGGCAGGCTCGCGATGGACACATGCTTCTCCTTATAAGTAAGCTCCGCGTAAATCTCATCGGACATGACAAAAATATCATGCTTGATAATGACTTCCGCGATCGCCTCCAGGTCGCTCTTTTCCATAATGGCGCCGGTGGGGTTGTTGGGATACGGCAACACCAGGATCTTGGTCTTATCGGTGATGGCTGCCTCCAGCTCCTCCGCAGTCAGACGGAACTCATTCTCCGCCTTCAAATTGATGATCACAGGCTTCGCCCCGGCTAAGATCGCACAGGGTTCATAGGACACATAGCTGGGCTGCGGGATCAGAACCTCCTCTCCCACGCCCGGATTGATCATGGCGCGCAGTCCCATATCGATCGCCTCGGAACCGCCCACCGTGATGAGTACCTGACTCATCGCATCATAGGTAACATTATACTTGCGCTTCATATAAGCGCAAATCTCCTGTCTCAGCTCCTTCAGACCGGAGTTGGACGTGTAGAAAGTACGCCCTTTTTCCAGGGAATAAATACCCTCGTCCCGAATGTGCCAGGGCGTGTCAAAATCCGGCTCACCCACACCAAGGGAGATGGCGTCCTTCATCTCGCTCACTATATCAAAAAATTTCCTGATGCCCGAAGGCTTCAGCTCTACAACCTGATCTGCTAAAAAATTTCTCATGGCGTGATCATCTCTCTTTCGTCCTCGGATTTCTGGCTGAAGATTGTACCGTGATCCTTGTATTTTTTCAAAATAAAGTGCGTCGCAGTAGAAAGCACCGGCTCTAAGGTCGCCAACTTGTCGGACACAAAAGTAGAAACCTCCCGTAATGTCTTGCCTTCCAACGTAACTAACAGATCAAACCCGCCGGAAATCAGATACACACTGCGCACCTCGGGATACTTATAGATCCTCTCTGCCACATTGTCAAATCCCTGTCCTCTCTGGGGCGTCACACGCACCTCGATCAGCGCTGTCACCTTATCCAGAGATGTCTTCTCCCAGTTAATCAGCGTGTGATAACCGCAGATCACGCCTTCCTCCTCCAGCGCCTGCAGCTCATTCACCACATCTATCTCCTCTACACCCAGGATCACCGCCAATTCCTTCAGATCGATCCTGCTGTTTTTCTCGATAATCGCCAACAATTCTTCTCTCATTCCTGCTTTCCTCCTGTTTCTTTATCAATTAAAGCATCTCTTAAAGCCTCATATATCGCGTCTACATGGGGTCTGTCCAGATACCTGACCTCATCCTCATTCCGTATGATCCGGTCGTTACCGTCCGTGGTTCTTCCCACTATGGCCGCCGGAATTCCGGCTTCCTCAAACGCCGTAACAAGCGCTGCGCCGTCCGCCGCGGTCATCAGCAGACTGCCGCCGGACAAAAGCTCATAAGGATTTACGTTCAGATGATTGCAGACCTCCACAGTCTCCTGCCGGATCGGCAGTTTCTTCAGATCTATGTTCAGTCCAACGCCCGCACCCTCTGCCAGCTCCCAGAGCCCGGCGAAAATGCCTCCCTCCGAGAGATTATGCATGGCGCACACGCCGGACTTCAGCGCGACTGCGGCCTCCGGTACCGTAGATAAATAGCTCCGGAAATCCGCCGCTTCCTCCGACAGCCAGGCCGGATAACGCTCCGAAATCCTGTCCCTGTGCCGGTCTGCCAAAATGGCCGTCCCTTCCAGTCCGATCCACTTGCTTACCACAATGTCCTGTCCCGGCTTTGCATTCCGCACGGTATGCCAGCCGACGTCCACCGCCGCGATTGCTGCCTCTGCGCCGAACCCATATGCTGTAACCGTCACAAAAATCTCCCGCACTGCCGCCGTGACCTGCGCATCCGCCTGTGCGATCTGCATCCCATGCAGGCCGCAGAACGTCTCCGCCGCCTGCATCAATCCCTTCAGCTGCGGTTCCTCCGCATCCTCAGGCAACAGGATCCGCATAGTTGCCGCCACGGGCTTCGCGCCCCGCGCCGCCAGGATATTCACACATTTCTGTAAAAGATCCTCCACCGGAAAAAGGGAAATCCTGCCGTCCTGCGCACAGGCAACAAAAGCATCCGAAAGTGAAAAAATGGCGCAATCCTCCCCCGGACCTGCACCATTTATCACTTCCTGCCGCTTTGTCTTTATCGGTTGTAGGATGGAACGTCTGAAGACGTTCTCTGTCACTTTCCCTGTTTTCATGGACAACTCCTGTTTTCATGAACAACCCTGTTCACGTAGGATCAATCATCGTCGTCTTCCACTTCCACCACCTGAGGCGTGGTGAGTGCCGCGATCACACCCCTTACGTGATCGATACTTCCCGTGTCGATCGCTGCCATGATCTCATTATACGCAGTCGGATTGTCGGTGGCAACCCCAACCGTGGCGCTTCTGGGAGATACCTTATAACTGCTGTTGTTCACCATCTCGCGGCTGACTTCCTTGCCGTTTTCCTTTACCACCTTCCACAGCTGTGCCTTGTATCCAATATGCGCACCTTCCGTCGCGATATAGCCGATCGGCTGTCCACCGTCCGCATAGATCGTATCCCTCTCAGGATTGATCACCTGCAGGATCTTACTCTCATAATTGACCTCGCGGTTTGCATCCCTGGTCTCCTTGCCATAGATGTTAAACGTGATCTTCTTTCCCTGTGTATAACCCTCTATATAAATCGGTGAATCCAGATTATTGACAAATTTAAAGTCCTTGCCTGCGCTCTCGGCGATGGCTGCATCCGCGGAAGGATCCACATAAGTCACGATCATGGAGTGATTATGCCGCTCCGTAACCTCCAATTCCGCCTTCAGCACTGCATTGTAGAGCGTTGTGGAAACCTGACAGATGCCTCCGCCCAGGCTGTTCACCACTTTCCCGTTCATATAGGAACCCGCCAGATAATAACCGTTGGCCTTGGAAAAAGGCGCCACCGTTTCATAGGTGGAAAACTCATCCCCCGGATAGAGCAGTGTTCCGTTGATCAGACGACATCCGTTCTCCACATTCGCGCTTCTGGATGACCCGGAAGTACTGTAAGAAGTGGTAAAGCTTCCCAGCACATCCGTCAGCTGAGCCAACTCCTCCACACTGCCCTGGGGCTTGCTTACCATAACCGCCAGTGCAATCGTGCAGGGCTTTGCATCCCAATCCTTTGTCAGATACTCGTATACCTCGTCAATGGAAGCCTCCACATCCAGCACACGGCCTTCCTGCCCGTCGGTGTATGTAAATGTCCCGTCCTCATTTCGCTTCATGGAAACATTGACCGCTTTCTGGTCAAATTTCATACATTCATCGATCAGGATCCCATTGATCTTTTCCACGTCAAAATCCAGCAGAATGTCATATACATACGGCTCATATTCCAGATCCTTCAGGATCTTATACCGCTCAATGACATTTCCCTTACTGCCGAATTCCAGCGCCTCATCCACGAGATCAGGATTCTTCCAGGAAACGCCCAGTGCCCCTGCGGTCACCTTCACCTGGTTCCCGTTTCCCGCATCCAGCGTGATCTCTGTCGCCTTCAATCTGTTCACATATGCATCTATGGCCGCCTTTGCCTCTGTCTCATTTTTGCCGGACAGATCAACGTCTTCCGCATAAATACCGGTCTTGATGGTTTCGTCGGTCTCTGCCGCCTTCGCCTCTGCCCCGAGACACATAAACACAGCCAACAGACCAAGCGCCCATCCGGCCGCTTTTGTCATCTTTTTCATAACATGCACTCCTACCTTGAATACCATTTGAATTAAAACGTAAAATATGCTACAGTGGAAAGTACCATAGCAAGTACCAACAGAATTATAATAATAGAAGAAATCCGCTGTTTAGCTTTCTTATTGTGAAAATGAAACATACCCGTACCTCACTCCTTACAATCCCTGATCAATCTGAAAGGATATTATATATGAAATTCTACGTTTTGGCAAGTTTAATTGTATTTATCTGGATCATTGGACACAATCTTCGAAAATCCAAACGCATTCAGAGCGAAGCGGAAGCCCGCTTTTGGGAGCGGGAACGCCTTGCCAACGAGACCCGCCGCAAACCTCTGGACAATCTGGATTATGTCAGGATCCCTCTGGAAGAACTGCCCATGCATCTTATGGAGGACAACGAGCAGGTTGCCGGCTGCCTGCAGATCATCAACGAACTGTCCCTGCAGCCCATCGTCAACCTGACCGGCTACACCAATACCGATCTCAAGCTGGAATACGGCACCGCCAATATCACCGTCCTGACCGAATACGACCAGAGTTACACCCTGCTGGTGAACACGCTGCAGACCTGGGCGAAGCTGCTCTATGACGCCGGTTACGTGGAGGAAACCCGGAAAATTCTGGAATTTGCCGTCTCCACCCGCACGGATGTGACCGCTTCCTATGACCTGCTGGCAGACATCTATCTGCAGGACGCCGCTCCTGAAAAGATACAGACCCTCTTAAGCACCGCGGAAAACCTGAATTCCCTGAGCAAACAGGTCATTCTGCGTCATCTGCAGGAAAAACTGCCCCAAGCTGCCCCGTCCTGATCTGATTCTCCAGGCGGCTTGCCTCGCTTTTGGTCATACGTTCCACATCTATGTCCAATACTATTTTATGCTGCTTGATCAGATGATAGATCAACTTTTTTTGATGGCTGGTCGCGGGGATATCTCTCTTGATTTCCGCCTGCAGCTTCTTCGGCACAAACAGATTGCCGGTCTCGGGATGCTCCGCACATTCCTTTTCATAAAACAATTCCAAAAACTTCTGATACAGAAAATGCGTTGCCTTTGCATCCTCCGCCGCCCGATGCGCCTGATGCGGGATCTGATAATACTGGCAGAGATAATCCAGATTGCGGTGCTCCAGATCCGCCAGATATTTCCGCGCGATCAGGAGCGTATCGATCCCGTTTTTCTCAAAAATCTGCCTGTTGTCAACGGCCGCTTTCTTCAGAAATTTATAGTCAAACATCACACTGTGCCCCAGAATCGGCAGATCCCCCATAAACTCATAGAGCCACGGCAGGATCTCTTCTATATAAGAAGCTTCCTCCAGATCCCCGTCACGGATCCCGGTAAGCGATACAATGGCATCGCTCAGTTTCCGCCCCGGATTGATAAAGCTTTGAAACGTATCTGTGATCTGACCGTTCTCAACTTTCACGGCGCCGATCTCTATGATCTTGTCCAGCTTGGGGCTTAGCCCTGTGGTTTCCAAATCTATACTGATGTAATCCTGTATCATATTGACTCCTATCTCCCCTGCGGGTCTGCCGCAATGATCTGTATCTGCGCCTCATAGTTCAACGGGTTCCGCTTCTGATAATCAAACAGGACAAAATACGGAACCGCTTCCCCCGGATTGTCCTGCTCCTTCGGGCCGACCTGGCGAAGATGCTGCATTGCTTCCGCATCCCATACAGGATAGGAAAACGGCTCCAGATGGGTCATGCGGCTCATCTGCTTCCAGTCATAATTCGCATAGGCGGGCAGATAGCAATGGGCCGCCGCCTCCTTCTGATAAAAGGCGCGGATCCGCTCCCGGACTCCCTCGTCCCCCCTTGTATCCCGGGCAAAATCCGGTCTGCTCTTCGCATTTTCCCGCAGGTACACATCAAACGTCAGAAGCTCCCGATAACAATCCCCATAAGCCGCATCCTGCTTTAACGCAAACTGCAGCAGGATCTCATAGCGGTAACTTCTGGCAGGATTCTGCACAAAATAACCGTTCGCCTCGTAATCGTCCGCCAGTGCCTCATACATGGCAAAAGGGCTCTCGAAGGCCTGCTCCAGAAACGGCAGCACTGCGGTAAACTGGCCGCTGTTGTAGTACAGCTCCACCATCTCCTCAATCCTCTTGAGCCGCAGCACCTTCTCATAGGACAGCCACTTTGTGTACAGCACCTCGTAGGGCGGCTCGCTCAGTATCCGATGCCGTACTCTTTGACCCGCTGCTCCATGGGCGAACCCTTCAATACTTTCAAAAATCCCAACTGCAGCTGATCCGGCCTCATAGCGTAAACCCGGTTAAAGGAACGGATGAAACTGTCATAATCCTCATAGGGCAGTCCCGCGATCAGATCCAGGTGCTGATGAATGTTCCTGCCCCTACGGATCGCT
Source organism: Lachnospiraceae bacterium (assembly GCA_017476665.1). GTDB lineage: Bacteria > Bacillota > Clostridia > Lachnospirales > Lachnospiraceae > Acetatifactor. Next base: position 61,488 of record JAFUZJ010000003.1, read on the forward strand.
GCTACAATGCGCTCCAGCCGGTCTACATTCATCACCCGGTCGATGGCCCGGATCGTCTCCGGATTCGTGGTCTGCACGCCAATCTCCAGCTGTGCCAGCCCCGGCCGGAATCGGTTTAACAGCGTGATCTCATCCTCCCGCAGAATATCCGCGGAAATCTCAAAGTGAAAATTCGTCACCCCGTTGTCATGCTCGTAAATATACTGCCAGATGGCCATAGCATGCGCATGATCACAGTTGAACGTGCGGTCGATAAACTTGACCTGCTTCACCTTGTGATCCAGAAAAAACTGCAGCTCCTGCCGCACGATCTCCATGTCGCGCAGACGGACTTTCTTGTCAATGGAAGACAGACAATAGCTACAGTGATACGGACAGCCTCTGCTGCTCTCATAATAAAGAATTTTATTGGAAAAGGTGTCCAAATTTTCGTACAAAAACGGAATCCGGCTCAGATCCGTCAGCGCTCTGGGCGCCGTGTAGCCCCCGGGCAGACATAAACCCGCGATATCCTCCAGCCTGCCGGCCGAAGATCCGCCCGCATACCATCGGACCAGCTCCCGGAAGGTCTCCTCACCTTCGCCGACCATCACGCCGCGCACCTGGGCAAACGAATTCAGCACCCCCGGCGCATCATAGCTGACCTCCGGTCCTCCCAGCCAGATATCCGTCTCCGGCAGCAGCTTTTTCAGCTCCACGATCAGCCTCCGGATCATATCCCAATTCCAGATATAGCAGGAAAAACCCACCGCATCCGGCTTTCTTCCGTACAGATCCGCCAGGATCTCCTGCATCTGCTGATTGATGGTATATTCCGCCAATTCAATATACGGCCGCATCTCATCGCCGGCATAGGCGCGCAGACTGTAGATCGCCGGATTGGAATGTATGTATTTTGCATTCACCGCTGCCAATAAAAACTTCATGTACCTCCCTCCGCGGATCTCCCGGCTTACTCTGCCACATAACCTTCCGCGTCGAACTGTAATCCAAATCCTTCACTGTATTGATTCACACGATCCAGGATCCGTTTGGCCTCCTCCCCTGCCGCCGGCATGGGTCTGTAATCATTCCGCTCCGGCGTGGAGGAAATACTGCAGGGAATGATCCGGAAAGCCGTCTCTTCCTGCCTTTCCCCGTCCACAAAAGTAAAGGTCTGCTGCGCGATCATAGTGTCCTTGTCGGAGGGATTGCGGTTCGCCCCGAAACAGAAATTGCCGAGACTGTAGATGATATATTTCCCCTGATATTGCTCCACGCCCTGCAACACATGAGGGTGATGCCCCAGCACAAGATCCGCGCCCCAGTCGATGCACTGCTTGCCAAATTTCTGCTGATAACCGGTGGGATAAAGATCCTTCTCAATCCCCCAGTGGCAGCAGGCAAGAATAATGTCCGCCTGCTCCTCCTGCAGCCTGGCAATCCCGTCCTGCATCATCTTTTCCACTTCCCGGCTTTGACTGAGCGCATTCACGCTGACATAGCCGATCCGGATTCCCTTTGTCTCATAGATACCGATATTTTTATCATAGGCATAAACAATCCCCTCGGCCTCCACCGCAGCCACCGTGTCCGCCGAGCCGGTTTGCCCGAAGTCCAACCGGTGGTTATTCGCCATGCTGACCGCCTCCACACTGCCATAGGTCAGGATCCTGGCATACTCCGGATCCCCCTTGATATTGTAAGTACGCCCCGAAGCCGCCGCATCCGAATCGGTAAGCACCCCCTCCAAATTGACGATCGTCATGTCATCCCGGGAAAAAATATCATACACATTTTCAAAAAAATACCGTTCGGAATCCACGGTTCCGTACATCTCCCGAAACGAATTCGTGTAGATCTGTCCCACATAATTGCCCATGGTGACATCCCCCACAGCGGAAATTGTGATCGTGACGACCTCCGGCTCCGGTACGACCTCCTCCGGCTCTGACGACTCCGAGGGCAGGATCGGGATTACGATCTCTTCCGGCACAATCGTCCGCATCTGCGGCGTTTCCTGCTCCGGCACACTGCAGCCGCACAGTCCGGTCATACTAAACAGCATGATCCCCCATATTCCAAAACAGTTTTTAATCCTCATGTTCGGTGTTTTCCTTTTTTCTCTCGTACAATAACGCACGGAGATATTTTCTGTTGGCGTCAAAATCCACTTCCAGCACCGCCATCTTCCGTATCGTTACATCCCGATACGTGCCCTCCAGCGGGATACTGCCATGCTCCACATCATACCGCAGCAGAAACGGCGCCATCAATGTCAGCCTGTAGCACTCCCAAGCCGTCAGATTCGTGGTCAGGTTGGGCAGCAGTCCGTTTTCCAATGTGCGGGGGTGCAGAAGCGCCTTGGGCAGCCGATGCACCACCTCTGCCAGCACCTTCCGCTGCCGCTCTGTGCGCCCGAAATCCGTGCCCATATACCGGTTTCTGGTATAAGCCAATGCCTGCGGGCCGTTCAGATGCACCATCCCGTCCGACAGATCCTCCAGATAATCCGTGCCGAATGCCTTCCCCGTAAGTTCATTATACTCGTTCAGGTAGCCGTTCACCAGCTGTTTTTCTCCGGCGGAGAGCTCCAGATCCACACCATCTACCGCATCCACCAGATTCGCAAAGGCCTCAAAATTCACCTGCACATAGCGATTCACCGTAATCCCCAGATTCTGCTCCACTGTCTTTAACAACAGTTCGGCACCCCCATAGGAATAAGCCGCGTTCAGACGGTTTCCCGAATGGTCCGGTATCTCCACATACATATCCCGCAACAGAGAAGTCATGGCGATCGTCTTAGTACGCGTGCTGATCGACAACAGGATCATAGCATCCGAGCGCCCGTCTTCCCCGTTTTCCCTGGAATCATTCCCGATCAACAGGATGTTAATGACCCCGTCCTCCTGCAGCGGTTCCCCCTTCAGACTGGCTATCTCGTGGTAATTCATCTTACTGTACGCGTGATTTACCACCACATACAGCCCCGCCAGCAATAACAGAAGCACTAAGAATAGCTTGATCACAAACCCTTTAAGTCCGCCTCTGCGCTTCTCCCTGCGCACCTGTTTTTTTACTTCCTTCCTACCGGGCCGTTGCTGTCTGTTTGGTCTCGCATCCCAGTCTTCCGACGGTTCTTCCTCCCACAAGTCAATCTCATCCGAATTCTTTTTCATAATAAAACTCCTCGCTCGCAATTTTCACTTTCGCGACATTCGGCGAGTGGACACGCAAGCGTGTCCGTTCGCCTCATTGTTCGCGAAAAAAACACCACGGAGAATCCCCCGTGGTGTATCTTGCTGTTTGTGTCTCAATCGTGCAGCGTAAAGAAATTCATTTCCTTATGCAGCTCTCTTGCCAGATCCTGCAGATCCGCAGCGGACTGGCTGATCACGGAGAAGGTCGCATTCAACTCCTCCATGGAAGCATTGGTCTGCTCGGTGGCAGCCGCATTTTCCTCGGAGATTGCGGACAGGTCTGTGATGATCTCCAACAGACTGTTCTTTGCATGATTCAGATTGCCGATCTGTGCATTGATCTCCACAGCGGAACTGGTCACATGATTTACGCCGACCTCCATCTCATGCATATCGGTTCTGGTAGAATCCAGCTGCTGATTCTGAATCTCGAAGTTGTGGCTCAGCTCGTCAACCGTCTTCACACTCTTCTCAGATTCCTCAATCAGCCTGGTAACGATATTGTTGATCTCTACGGTAGCCTGCTGGGACTGATCTGCCAGAGAGCCGATCTCCGTTGCCACAACCGCAAAACCTCTGCCGGCCTCTCCCGCTCTTGCCGCCTCGATGGAAGCGTTCAGTGCAAGCAGATTGGTCTGGGACGAAATGCTCGTGATCAGATCTGATGCAGCGGAAATATTCTTAACCGCTTCGTTGGTAGAATTGATCTGATGATCAATGACCTTCATGGACTCTACAACCTCAGCGTTCTGACTGAGCAGCTGCTGCAATGCGTTCATTGCGTTTGAGCATGCATTTTTCATATTCTCGGCAAACTCGCTCATCTCATTGACACGCTCTGTGATCTCCTCAATGGTCGCACCGATGTCACCGGTATCATGCGCCGCCTGCTCCACGCTCTCGGCCTGGCTCACAGCACCCTTGGAGATATCCTCCATCGCCATAGTAACCTGCTGGGATGCTTCGGAAGCCTGCTCAGAGGAATCGGAAAGCACCGTTCCGTCGTTCGCCACACTGTCTGCCAGCTTCAATGTTGTATGTATTACCTCGCCTAACTCATCGTCAATCTTCTTGATACAATCCGCGATCTCACCCAACTCATCCTTACGGGAAAGGGCATCCTCATGGATATCGATCCCCAGATTGCCTTTTGCCAGGTGCTCAAGAGAAACCGTGATCTCATCAATAATATGATCGATGGCCTTCACCTTGATCACACTGTAGATAACCGCTGCCACGATAAATGCGATGGACACCAGGATCATGATCATGATATCTTTCTTATCATCACCTGCATGCTGTGCCGCCTCCTCGATCAATGCGCTGGCAATGATCGTCAGAATAATGGACACCGCTGCGATCAATCCGCAGGAAACCGCCATCATTCGAATCACAAATCTCTGTTTTCTCTCCATAGTATTCTCCTTATACCCCTATATTTTGTACCTCTGACCTATTCTGCTACCATATAGAGAATTGTCTCCACACCTACAGTGTCAAGAGTTTCACATAGTTAAAATTATACCCTTTTCAAGCCTTAAAATCAATCTCTAAAATAAAAATATTGCTTTTTTAAAAACCACTGGTTTCCACATATTTAATGTGGTATAATATCAAATGATGCAAAGCATCATTATCAACGAGAAAAATGCGAAGCGTTTTTTGAGTCTGCTTTATTATGGAAATTTATACAAGTGCAAAGGAGTGCCATGGGAACAGAAAAAACAAGACCGCTGATCCTGATCACAGATGACTCCGACATCAACCGCATGATCCTGGCCGACATGCTGGAAGATGACTATGATATTCTGGAAGCGGAAAGCGGCAAGGAAGCCATAAAAATTGTAAATGAAAAGAGAAATGCCATCGATATCATCCTGTTGGACTGTGTCATGCCGGATATGGACGGTTTCGAGGTTCTGGCGGAACTGGAGCGCAACTGGGCCAAGGAGGATATCCCCGTCATCATGATCTCCGCCGAAAGTGACCAGAGCTTCATTGTAAAAGCCTATCAGCTCGGTGCTCTGGACTATATCTGCCGTCCGTTCAACGCGGTGATCGTGCGCCACAGAGTGGACACCATCATGCGCATGCATCTGAAGGAACAGCATCTGGCGAACGTTGCCACCTCCCAGATCATGGATAAACATGTCAATAACCACATGATGATCAACATCCTGAGCAGCATTGTGGAATTCCGGAACGGCGAGAGCGGCCAGCACATTCTCCACGTGCAGAATCTGACAGATATGCTCATGCGGGAGATGCTGCGGATAACAGACAAATACCCTCTGACAGACGATGAAATGTCCATGATCCCTACTGTAGCCGCGCTGCATGATGTGGGCAAGATCTCCATTCCTTATCATGTGCTGAACAAGCCCGGCAAATTTACGGAAGAGGAATTTAACCTCATGAAGACACACACCACGATAGGTTATGATATGCTCACCGAGCTTCCCACCTATCAGAAAGACCCCCTGATCCGCATGGCCGGTCAGGTATGCCGCTGGCACCATGAACGCTATGACGGCAAAGGATACCCCGACGGACTGGTGGGCGACGAGATTCCGATTGCAGCACAGCTGGTTTCCATCGCCGATGTATATGATGCCCTGACCAGCGAGCGCTGCTACAAAGAGGCATACTCCCATGAGAAGGCCATGCAGATGATCAACAACGGTGAATGCGGCACGTTCAATCCGATCTTATTACAGTGCCTGAACAATCTGGGTGACAAAATACCTGAGATGCTGGATAACAGCAGCGCCGAAGAAATGTTCCGCGAAGATATTTACCGTATTATTGAAAACACTCTGCGCGCGCCTCAGCACCGCAGCCAATAAAACAATTCACTAATCCACTGAACGGAGGACCTGAAATATGACCATTGAAGAATTATACAAAGCATCCGGAGACGATTACAACGAACTTTTGGGCAGACTGTTCAATGCCAAACTCATCGAGAAACTGGTAAAAAAATACCGCGACGACCAGAATTACAAACAGCTCTGCGACGGCGTTGCCCAAAAAGACCGCGAGAAGGTTTTCACCGCTGCCCATACCATCAAGGGTCTCGCCCTGAATCTGGGCTTTGGCCGGCTTGCCCAGACAGCCACCGAGCTGACCGAGGCCACCCGGAACAGCTACCCGGACAACGTACCCGAACTATTCGCTGCCGTACAGAAAGAACAGGACAATATCCTGGCACTGATTGACAAACTGGATTGATCCCATTTCGAAAAATAATAAAACCAAACCAGGACTTTCTCCGTATTCCGAACCGGAGAAAGTCTTTTTTATTCCTGTTTTATTCCTGTGCGCCCGGACAAAATTGCTACTGTACAAAAACCATGCTAAATGATATAATTTATCAATGATATAATTTATCATTTGATATGTTAATTTATTATCAATCAGAACCAAAAGAAATAAATCATACCAAAAAGGTGTATAAGGAGGTTAATTACATGATTTATTCAACAGAAGTAAAAGGTATGTGCCCGGTACATCAAGGCGTACATCATGGCGCTGCACCCATCCCGGAAGAGGCAAAATGGGTGAAATCCAAAGAAGTAAAAGATATTTCCGGCTACACACACGGTATCGGCTGGTGTGCTCCCCAGCAGGGCTGCTGTAAGCTGTCCCTCAACGTAAAAGACGGTATCATCCAGGAAGCACTGGTTGAGACCATCGGCTGCTCCGGCATGACGCATTCCGCTGCTATGGCTGCGGAGATCCTTCCCGGACTGACCGTTCTGGAAGCACTCAACACCGACCTTGTATGTGATGCCATTAATACCGCTATGAGAGAGCTGTTCCTTCAGATCGCTTACGGCCGTACCCAGAGCGCATTCTCTGAGGATGGTCTGCAGATCGGCGCAGGTCTGGAAGATCTGGGCAAGGGAACCAGATCCATGATTGGTACAACCTATGGTACTCTGGAGAAGGGACCTCGTTATCTGGAACTCACCGACGGTTACATAACGGAACTTGCTCTGGATGAGAACGATGAGATCATTGGCTACAAGTATGTAAACTTCGGCAAGATGATGGACTTCATCAAGGCCGGCAGCGAGCCTGCTGAGGCACTGAAGAAGGCATCCGGTCAGTACGGCCGCGTAGCTGACGCTGTGAAACTGATCGATCCCAGAAAAGAATAATAACCGAAGGAGGATATAGAAATGGCTTTATTTGAGTCTTATGAAAGAAGAGAAAAACAGATCCTTGCCAAACTGAACGAGTATGGGATCGGATCGATTGAAGAGGCTGAGAAGATCACAAAAGATGCAGGTCTTGACGTTTACCACATGGTAGAGAACATTCAGCCCATCTGCTTTGAGAACGCGAAGTGGGCATACACCATAGGCGTTGCCATTGCCATCAAGAAAAACTGCCGCAAGGCTTCTGAGGCTGCTGCAGCCATCGGCGAAGGCCTTCAGAGCTTCTGCATTCCCGGCTCCGTAGCTGACCGCCGTAAGGTTGGTCTGGGACATGGCAATCTGGGCAAGATGCTTTTGGAAGAGGATACCGAGTGCTTCGCATTTCTGGCAGGCCACGAGTCCTTCGCAGCTGCAGAAGGTGCCATCGGTATTGCAGAGAAAGCAAACAAGGTTCGTCAGAAACCTCTGCGCGTTATCCTGAACGGTCTCGGCAAGGATGCTGCACAGATCATCTCCAGAATCAACGGATTTACTTATGTTGAGACAGAATATGACTACTTCACCGGCGAGTTGAAGGAAGTATACCGCAAGTGCTACTCCAAGGATGAAAAGAGCCCCAGAGCGCTTGTAAACTGCTACGGCGCAAACGACGTACAGGAAGGCGTTGCCATCATGTGGAAGGAGAACGTGGACGTATCCATCACTGGTAACTCCACCAACCCTACCAGATTCCAGCATCCCGTTGCAGGTACCTACAAGAAAGAGCGTACCGACGCAGGCAAGAAGTATTTCTCCGTTGCATCCGGCGGTGGTACCGGACGTACCCTGCATCCCGATAACATGGCAGCAGGTCCTGCTTCCTACGGTATGACCGATACCATGGGACGTATGCACTCCGATGCCCAGTTCGCAGGTTCCTCCTCCGTTCCCGCTCACGTGGAAATGATGGGTCTGATCGGCGCAGGTAACAACCCTATGGTTGGTATGACCGTATCCGTTGCCGTATCCATCGAAGAGGCTGCCAAGGCAGGAAAGTTCTAAATAAGCTGTCAAGCTGTCAATGATAAATCTGAGATTAACGAAAAAAGCGCTTAGACCGTAAAGTCTAAACGCTTTTTTATTGGTCAGATGACCGGATTACGTGATATCAATATCCGGCTGCACCATAAACGTATACTCCGGATACAATGCCTGCACTTCCGCCGTCACTTCCCGCAGCGCATCATCCCTGTCACACTCAAAGCTGAAGACGACATCGAAAGTCACCTGTTTCTTTTCCACATCCACATAAAACCCGTGGAACTGCATGGCGTAATCATGAGCCATCACCGTCTCCATGATCTTCCGGCGCATCTGACCTGCTTCATCATTCTGTGTATTAATCGAATACAGCCCGATACCCGTCAGGATCACCCCATGCTTCATATAGACACACGCCTGAATCCGTCTGTCCATAGCGTCAATCTCATTGGCCGTCATCGTATCATTGACCTCCACATGCACCGACCCGTAATTCTGATCCGGCCCGTAATTATACAGATACAGGTCGAACGTTCCGTGCACATCCGGATCCTCACTGATCGTCTGTTTGATCGCTGCTGCCAGTTCTCTGTCGGTACGCTTCCCCAAAATCTCATCCAGCGCATCCTGTATCATTTCAATTGCCGCCTTAATGATAAAGACCGCGATCACCACGCCCACATACGCTTCCAGACTGACCTTTGTGAAATAGAAAATCAGTGCCGATGCCAGCACAGAAGCCGACAGGATCGCATCCGACATGGCATCCGACCCGGAAGCCACAAGCGATCCGCTGTTTACTTTTTCTCCGACGGATTTCACATATTTCCCCAGAAAGACCTTCACCAGCACCGCCAACGCAATAATGATGAGCGAAACCATGGAATAGTCCGGTGTCTCCGGGGAAATGATCTTTTTCACCGATTCAATCAGGGACGTGACGCCCGCATAAAACACGATCGCCGCCACGATCAGGCTCGTCAGATATTCCGCCCTGCCGTACCCCAGCGGATGCTTTTTATCCGGTGCCTTTCCTGCTAATTTCGTACCTACAATCGTGATGATGGAAGACAGCGCATCGCTTAAGTTATTCACTGCATCCAGAACCACCGCGATGGAATTTGACAAAAGCCCCACCACCGCTTTAAATACCACCAGCACCAGATTGGCCGCAATGCCAATCATACTGGTCCGTACAATAACTTTCTCTCGGTTCTCCATAAAATACTCCTTCACTCCTAGGGATTACACATTTTGCAGGGTGTAAATCCCGCCTCGATCAGCTCCTCCCGACTCAGATGACTCTCCTGCCGGTTCCACTCCGCCATCTCGTCCACACTCTCGCAGGCTGGCAAGTGAAATTTTCCGGAGCTCTTGTTTAAAATATAAGTGGTTTCCTGCGCCTCTGCCGTCCCGGCCTCCATCGCCTCTGCCGTGCTGTCCGGCTCGTCCGGCTCACTGTCGCCCGTGGCATAATCGATCCGGATACCCGGCTGTACGTTATACACATACACGCAGAAGCGAATGCCCTTGCCGTCGTCCTCCACGGATTCCGCCTCCAGAATGACGCCGTCCGCCAACAGATTCTCTCCCGTGAACATCGGCGTCACCCGGTACAGAACATGACTCTCCGTCTGCTTCAGATATTGCGCCACCCGATTTTCAAAGGGCAGCATCCCTTCCACATTCAAATACCTGGTACCGGTCATGAGATTCCGCAGATCCGCATTTGCACCGCCTAGCTGATACCCCACCAGATGACAGCGGTTGTACAGATAATTGTCTGCAATCAGGTCATTGTACTTTACCGTATGCCAGCCGGAAGGCTTCAGATCCCCGATGGCATCCCTGGGCTCCTCCGGCAGCATCCGGGCTCCCAACCTGGCCCATGCAGTACCGCACCGTCCCAATCCATCCAGCTCACTGTAAAAGACGCCGGTTTTCCCACTGATCTGAACAAAATCCGCCTCGGTAAACATGGGTACATTGCCGTTTATAAGCACAAACGGATTCCCCGAATAGGGCGGTATCACAGGAGATATCTCGTCCGGCGCAGACGCCTCCCCGGCATCGGGCACCTGCTGCCTGCAGCCGGCCAGGATCACCGCTCCCGCCAGAAACATCCACAACAGCAATAACCTTAACGCCAGCCCATGCTTCCCTTTTCCCACTACGAAAGCTCCTGCAGCATATTCTCCGGGTCCTGAGCAGCCTTCACCTTATCGTTGGCGCGGATGATCACGCCCTCCTCATCGATCAGATAAGTCGTGCGCACCACACCCATATACTCATTGCCCGCCATTTTCTTCTTATGCCAGACATCATAAGCCCGGATCGCCACCAGCTCCTCATCCGACAAGATCGTAAACCCGAGATTCTGCTTTTCCTCAAACTTCTTGTGGGAAGCCACGGAATCCTTGCTGATCCCCAACACCTCCGCGCCCTTCTCCTGAAACTGCGGATACCGCTCGGAGAAACCGCAGGCCTGCTTCGTGCAGCCCGACGTGTTGTCCTTAGGATAAAAATACAGGATCACCTTTTTCCCCCTGTAATCCGACAGCTTATGTATCTTTCCGTTCTGATCCGGCAGCGCAAAATCCGGCGCCTTTGTTCCTACCTGCAACATACTTCTTTACTCTCCCCTTTATGCTATCTCTGCCCGTCACGCGATCACAGCAGACTCTCGCCCGCGCCCATCACCGGAATATCCACGGCCGTTGCATCCTCAATGTGGAACACCATCATCTTCTTGCCCGTCTCCTCATTGTAAATGCTTCTCAGATGCGGCGCGCCGTCCAGCATCGCATTCGCATACTTCTCATCCGTCTCAAACACCGCCTTGCCGGTGTAACGCAGCCAGTGCCCGTCCTGCTTTGCAGCCACGATCTCCACCTTCGGATTCGCCACCATCTGCCTGTACACATCCTTGAAATCTCCTACGCCGAACAGCACCTTGCCGTCCATCTCCATATGCGCTCCCAGCGGACGCAGCTTCGGCTGATCCCCATCTGCGGTTGCCAGAAAGAATACCCCTGCCTCTGTCAGAAAATCATTAATTTTGCTCATATTGAAACCCTCCTTATTTTAAAATGCTCTTATTCTTTTTATATCCCAATCAGATGCAGATTGTCAATCCAGCATCTCCTCCAATTCAGGCACCAGCGCCACATCCGCCGGCAGCCACCCAACACTGTTCAGTTCGCCCTTCCCCAGCCACTTCGCCGCCTCATGCTCCAACAGCTCCAGCTTCCCGGAAACCACATGGCACACATAACAGTCCATGGACAAGTGAAACGTCTCATAATCGTACTCCACCGTGTCAAAATACGAGTCCACTGCAATCTCCGTGGCCAGCTCCTCCCGGATCTCCCGCACGATCGCCTGCTCCGGCGTCTCGCCGGGTTCTACCTTGCCGCCCGGAAACTCCCAGCCGCCCGCAAACTCGCCATATCCCCGCTGTGTGGCAAATATCCGGCCATCCTTCACAATGATCGCGCCCACAACTTTTACATATTTGCGCAGCTTACCATCCGCGCCGAACAGAACCGTTTTGCCCTCCTCGATACCGGTTTGGGCAAGATAAGATTCCGGAAGCTCCACCTTGCGGCTGTGGCTCCTATCTGCCTTCAAAGGCACAAGCGTCAATTCTGCCAGCGGTCCGTCCGCACCGCATTCCTCGCAGCCGTAAAGGGCTTCTGTAATTTTTTGAACCTTGTATAATTTCAATGCTGCTGCCCTCTAACTTAAATATTCCTTCCCGCTTCCCCATGCTTTCCCAACCTGCTCACCAATCACATGATAAGCATTGTTGAACGGGTCAAAACAGATCGGCGCCACCTTGCTGACATCGACCTTGCCATCCGTCATAGCCGACTCGTCGACGCTCACATTTACAATCTCGCCTTTGAGAATACAGGTCTCCTGATCATAACTAATCACTCTGCACTCCATGCAGACCGCCAGCTCATTGATGATCGGCGCATTTACAAGCTCACTCTTCGTGGCAGTAAAACCGGCTCTTGCAAATTTGTCCGCCACCTTATTGCCGGAAGCGATCCCCACATAATCGCATCCTGCCACATGCTTCGCATCCGCCATACTGATGGTAAATGCCCCTGTCGCGGCAAAATTCCTGCAGGTCTTATGATCCGGCGACAGACACACAGAAATCTCGTTCTCCTCACTGATACCGCCCCAGGCCGCATTCATCGCGTTGGGCACGCCGTTCTCATCATAGGTTGCAATGATCCAAACCGGCTGCGGATAGCTCCACGCCTTGGATCCGAAATTTTTTCTGCTCATAGTTGTACCTCCTCGTACTTGTTATGTACATCATAAAAGGAATGCTTGTAAGATGCCAGCCTTGTCCGAATGTTATAGGAATGCTGTCCAGGTATTACAAGAATCATCAGACTTGTCAAGCCCTTGCCACGTATGCGGTGCGAAGCAGGCTTTACAAGTCAGGCATTCACTCATATCATCCGCAAAGCAAAATCAAGGTTATTCAGCGGTGGCTCAACACCGTCCAATTATTCACTACCATTCAACGTTCCATATTTTGTATAGAAATCTATCAGGAACACAAATGTAAAAAGGGAGTTATTTTAAACTACACCAGAAATCTGTCAATAACATACTTTGATACAATACTTATATCATTTAGTCGATATCTCACTTGTCGAATTCTGTTTTGCAATTCTTCAACCGTTTCAAAATCATCACCTATGATATTTGTAATAAATTCTATATCACCTTCATATATCCCCATATCCTTTAACATTTTTTTGACGGCGAATTAATATAATATAATAACTCGATATTTCTCATTAATTTTTCATTTACTACATCAATTAGTCTCTGTTCTACTTTTTCACATTTCATAAAAAATAGAATAACCTGAATTCGTTTATAAAAATCAAATTCAATATAACTATTCTTCAAACTTATTGCACTTTTTATTACATAATTAATGTCCTCATGCCCATACGACTTCATTGTATCATTAACAACTGTTCTAATATTTAATCTGGGAATTGTTTTGTAGGTCAGCTTGTTTATTAAAAAAGTTTGCAGCTTAATTTTGTACAGTTTATCGTTCACTATTTTATATAGTTCTCTAATCATCTCTAATTTACTTATAGCATCATTCTTACTTTGCTTATCAAGTTCAGCAAATAAACTTTTTTTATTACTGCAATATTTTGAATAAAGCTTCAATACTGTTAAAAATCTGCACTTCGAACCTATTTCTTCTTTGTATGTATCGTAATCAATATGTAATATATTTAAAAAATCAATAAAATTCTGATGCTTTGTATAGTTTCCATTATTAATATCAATGTCTATGCTCTCTGTTGTCAATTCAAATTCGATGGATTTTAAAGCATCTCCTTTAACATAATTTCTATCTTCGGGACCTTTTATATAATAAGCCTTTCCCAAATAATGTTGAAACAGCCTTCCAGTTCTTCCAACTAAATTATAAAAATCAAATGCATCAAATTCATTTCCAGAGCCTCTAGCTGGTTTTGTAATAATAATATTTTTGGCAGTTGTATTCACTCCCTCCAACAATGTTGCCGTACACAACATCCTATAATAAAATCGTTCATTGGAATCATTAAAGAGATCCAATTCCAACATTCTAATTCCTAACGGCAACTGTCCATGATGTACCAAATACCCATTCTCCATTGCCTTTAAAACTGACCATTGTTCATGTATCTCATTTTTAGCCCATGTTACAAACTCGCTTAGAATTGGATTAGTATTTAATACTTTATCACCATCATCTTCTATTTCATCTATGTATTTATTTAATTCAGTTACAGTGGGAAAATATACCAATGTATTTCCTTCTAGCCCTTTTAATACACTCTTTGCTTTGCTTATCCTGTCCTTATCATCTAAAACTGGGATTTCTATTACTTCATTGACTACGGGTGAATAATTTGTTCCGTAAAAATGAGGTTCATCTTCTAACTTGTCCAAATTATTCACGCCTTTAATAAAAGGTGCCAATAAAACATACTTCTTACTAATGGATACTAAATTATAATATGCCAAATTAAGTATTAATACCCTATCATCTTTATCATCTTTCTGCAATTTATATACTTCGTCTATCACCAGAAAATCTATATCCCTAATTATCTCGTGTATATTTTCATTTATGACACGATCGTGCGTTACCAAAAACAAATTATATTGTTCTAAATTATATTCTTTATCCCCATCTATTGATAAATACACTTTGTATTGTTTAAATATATCTTTATATTGATTTATAATTTTTCTCTTATATTCATCTATCAATGCTAATGTAGGAACAACTAATACAACATTTTTCGGTTGAACTCTAGCAATATATTCAAATATTACAAATGTTTTACCAAAACTCGTCGGTGCACTGAAAATCAATCCTTTATTTTGTCCTATTTTTTCGAGAACTCGCATTTGTTCTGGATGCAAAGATATTCTTTCATCCAGCTCACTCAAGGAAAACCCATTAAAAATAGCTGAATCTAATGAGAACACACTCGAATACATAGTTAATCCTAATGCATAAATAGCATCTGCATTTTTTTCAATATATTGAGTTTTATTCTCTGTATCATTAATTTCCTTTATTACCTGTTCTCTATACTGTTGAATATCCGCAATTTCTGGATATTTTGTTTTTGTACTCATCCTGCTTTTTCACCGCCTTTATTATTGCACGCTCAATAAACTTATTTTTATCAATTACTGGCAAGGAAATAAAAATATACTTTACATCAATTCCAAAATATTTATTTCGTTTAATTTTTTTTACTAACTTATTAATGTATTCTTCTGGATTAACATTTTCTATCTCCATATTTCCATGAGCAATAAACACCGGTACACCTATTTCTTTAATGCCTGCTATTTTAATAAACTCTCTAAACGATATACATATTTGCTTTGCATTTCCAAATATGTTCTCAAATTCTTCTGAAAGTCTAAATGCTTCATCATCTGACAAAACAATTCTATATTCCTCATCTATTTGTTCTTCGTATTTTTCCAGAGAACAATTTATCAATTTTATTCCATTATCGAGTGTTTTACAAAACTTTGATTCTCCAAAATATAAAACCTTTTTTGATGTATCTAAAAATAAAGTATCAATACCAAATACGCTCATATTTCTGTTTGTTGTGCAACGGAATTTGGGCAGAATGCAATTTAATTTAAAGTAATTATTTAGCAAGAGATGAAAGGTATACTCCCCAATTTTTCCCACTTTATCATTTTGGACCTTTAAATTACCCGCCTCGTCAATAAGAGTATATTCCTGTCCTAATACGTCTTTCAGTTCATCTGTAATATTATCGACTTCTAATAACTCAATGTCTGTATTCAAGAACATACTAATATTATTATATAATTTAGCATATTGTTTTTGCGTTCCTATAAATCCAATTTTATTATTTCGTTTAGCATAATTAAGTAGGTTTTCCTCTTTAAAAATATACTCTACTAATCCTTCGATATATGAATCTTTATCTTTAAAAACAGCATACACAAACGAATGTCCCTCAGCAGAAAAGTAGACATCAAAGCAATCAAATTCTTTTTTTTGAATAACTATATGTTTTTTCATACAATACACCTACATCTTTTATGCCATGCTAGATTTGTATTTTATACCCTCATCAACTTATAATACAATCATCATTTCAAACACTTGTTCTTTTATATATTACCATTTCAATTGCAATTTTTCAATAATATATTTGATTATTATATATTTGAGAAAAACGACAACATTTCTGTTGCCGTCCTTCTCAAAATCATATAGCTTAATTCTCTTAATCCTACACCTCTATCCCAACATCTCCTCCAACTTCGGCACCAACACCACATCTGCCGGCAGCCACCCAACACTGTCCAGCTCGCCCTTCCCCAGCCACTTCGCCGCTTCATGCTCCAACAGTTCCAGTTTCCCGGAAACCACATGACAGACATAACAATCCATAGACAAATGAAATGTCTCATAATCATACTCCACCGTGTCAAAATAGGAGTCCACTGCGATCTCCGTGGCAAGCTCCTCCCGGATCTCCCGCACGATCGCCTGCTCCGGCGTTTCCCCGGGCTCCACCTTGCCGCCCGGAAACTCCCAGCCGCCTTCAAACTCGCCATATCCCCGCTGTGTGGCAAAAATCCGGCCATCCTTTACAATGATCGCACCTACAACTTTTACATACTTGCGCAGCCTGCCGTCCGCGCCGAACAGAACGGTTTTGCCTTCCTGAATGCCTATTTCGGCAAGATAGCTTTCGGTAAGCTCCACCTTACGGGAATCGCCGGGGGCGCAGGAAACACTTTGTTTCGTATCTTCTGCATTCCCCTTTCCATTGTCTGTAATCAACTGCACCAGCGTCACTTCTGCCTTCGGTCCATCTGCACCACATTCCTCACAGCCATAATTTGCTTCTGTAATTTTCTGAACCTTATATAATTCCATAGCGTTTATCCCTCTATTTCGTCAAATATTCGTATATATCATTTCGCACAGGGTGATCTAATTGAAGCTTGAAATTCATAATCGGAAGCTTGCTGCCCTTATCATTCTCAATCGTTGTCTCACGCCAATCAATCGGCCTCACACGACCACAATAATAGAAATCGGTTCCTTCACCATCACTCTTTTTTACAAAGAGGAAAACTTTGAGACCATTCTCTTCTGCATGGATTAGTTGCTGCGCTTCTGTACTTTCCTCGCTCACCCGATTTCTTGTCATCCAGCTGAAACAAGTATTATCGATGAACTGGTCCTTATACTTCGTACTTTCAGAAATATCATCCTTCTTCTCATACGTCACAAAAATCGGACAAGTACCATATTTGATTCGATAACCATACATGGTCATACTATCATCCTTTGCCCAGTTTAAAATACGGCAAATATCTTTACGTGAATATTTCTGATAAAGTACCAAATTGTCCTCGTCCGAATCCAGCATGAAATAGTCTCGGTATCTCATCAAACCATAATCAACCAATTGTCGCAGTTCTTCTACAAATTCCTGCTCTTTCACACCTTTAATACCACTGTAATAAATATGACTGCGTTCCGTTAGATCAGCCGGAACATCTTTGATGAAAGTAATTCCTTGATATTTTTCTTTCTCACTCTGTGTGTTAATAAAATTCATTTCAAGTACTGACTTTGCAGATTCAAAATCCTCCTGTCGATAAGCCCTTTGAAAATCACTCAACAGCATCTCAAAGCTATGTTGGTCTATCTCATTGCTCTCCATCAGCTGTTTTAACATAACTAATTCATGGGGGCGCTTTCCATTTGCTAAATTCAAAGCAACAAAATCCAACAACTTTTCCTGTTCATCTGTATATTTATGTGACGCACTATCCTTGTCAACTGCCTGTACAAATTTATGATAGGCAGCCTTTTTATACTCAATAAACAAAATTGGATCAATGTCTCCATACTGATAAAATTCTGTTATGCTCGGGACATGTCCCAATTTGTATTTTAAATTAAAATACATTTCCTTCAAGAACTTTAAAGGCGTCGTTGCCCGATCTATGGCATCAAAAATGTTCTTTTTCGCAATCTCATCAAAATGGATCGAAGAACTTCCGGGGATAATGCTGGCACCCTCCATCATATATTTGCGCATATTATCCTTGTTATAAGTCCTGTCTCCGGAAAGCGCAATTGGAATCAGAAAATTGTTGTTATAATTTCCGATAAAGTCCAAAATTACAACAAATTCTTTGTCGCTATATTTTCTTAGACCTCTCCCCAATTGCTGAATAAATACAATCGCACTTTCTGTAGGCCGCAGCATGATAACCTGATTTACCTCAGGAATATCAACGCCTTCATTAAAAATATTAACTGTCAAAATATAATCCAAATAGTCTTCTCGCGCATCGCTTACAAGCCTGTCTATTGCTTCTTCTCTTTCATCATCATTAAAACTACCTGTAAGAGCAATCGTTTTTAATCCTCTTTGATTAAACTTTTCAGATAAGGCTATGGACTCCCTGATAGATGAGCAAAAAATCAAACCCTTTACTCTGTTTCCGGAATATCCATAGTACTTTGCCTGCTTCAAGACATAATCAACTCTTTCGTCACTGGTAAGCATGTTAAATATGGTAAAATCGCCCTTACCGGCTCTGTCAATAATATCGTCGTTCAGATATTCCCCATTTAAAGTAATATCCGTAATTCCAAAATAATGAAACGGACAAAGTAAATTATATTCCAGTGCTTGTTGCAAACGAATTTCATATGCTATGTTATTGTCAAAAATCTCATAAATATTTCCGCTGTCTGTTCTGTCAGGTGTCGCCGTCATCCCTAACAAGAAATCCGTTTGAAAATAGTGAAGCACCTTTTGATACATGTTTGCAGTAGCATGGTGCACTTCATCAAAAACAGCTACCGAAAATTCATTTGGCGCAAACATCTGCAAAATCTCATCCTTAGAAAGCATAGTTATCATGGCAAATACAAAATCTGCATTCTGAATTGCCTCAAAATCCTTATCTTCTCCCGTGAGCAGCACCATTTTCTTTTGTTGCCCAAACACCTGTTGATAAGAGGAAATCGCTTGTTTTAAAATCTGCTTTCTGTGTACAACAAATAAAACCTTCCCCTGTGGCTTTATCGCATCTCTTACCCCAAAAGCTGAAGCATACGTTTTTCCAGTACCTGTCGCCGAAATTAAAAGCGCTTTGTCTTTCTCTTCCTGAAGAATCTCCTTCAAACGATTAATAAACTTAACCTGCATCTTGTTAGGCTGAAGTTTATATTGCTCAAAAGAAATAATATTTTTCTCGGCCTGCCTTGCCACCTGCCGCTGCTTGCGAATTGCATTATATTTGGTTCTATATTCTTCGATAAAATCGCTGTACTCTCCTGTGTGCTTCTGATCTGTCCAGAGCTGTTCAAACTCCCGGCGAATATTCTGCAGAATTTCGCCGTTTTCTGCCGAAACAAGCTTTGTATTCCACTCTTTATTGACCGTGAGTGCTGACATCGTCATATTGGAACTGCCCACAACCACTGTGAATAAATCGGCCTTTTTAAAAATATATCCTTTTGTATGAAACCCTGTTTTTTCCGTATCCGCCTTCTCCGAAGTATTCGAAACCGTTACCTCATGATACATGCGAAGCTCTATATTCTTTAACCCCGCCAGCTTATCCAACGCCCTGGGATCAGTAAACATATTGTAATCCGTCGTCAGGATCTTGCCGGGAATATTTCTGTTTCCCAGCTCCTGTAATACCTGCAGTAGCGGCTCAATCCCGCCCAAAGTAATAAAGGCAACACTGATGACGAATGAATCACAAACCCGTAACTCATTCTCAATGGTTGCCAATACCTTTTGCCCCGCAGTATGATTGTTGGAGATGAACTGCGGCCTGTATGCTAAATTGGAATTACAGGAAGCATCCCAAAAAGCGGTAGTGCTTCCTGCAAGAATCTGTTCTTTTGTAGATGACATGTTTGCTCCCTGTTTTATCATTGCTGCATATGAATTCCTAATTTTTTTAATTATAGCAAATATGCAGGGCTTTCTCAATAAAATAATATAAAGATAAAGCGCAATGTAATTATTTGTTATCCATATATACTTTTTAATGTTTCTTTAATGTCCGCAGGCTTTACTCCGCGGATCTTCAGGCTTTTCAATTCAGCTTCAGTGACTTCAAACTCCTCAAGAAAGAGTTCCATATCCTTCTTCACATCTTCCGGAAGAATACACTTCTGAAGAACCATTTCGGACACAATACGGATAATATCATTTCTATGTTTTTTTACGTCCGAAGAATCTGCGTCCTGTTTTTCCCGTAGATCCAGCCAGGCCTTTACTTTGAAGGGGATGATCCATTCCGGCTTCAGTACAGAGATTCCCATCATGATCTCCCGGCCATCCAAAAGTACCTGGTAATAGGCATCATTCAAAAGAATCGCAGATAAACTCGAGACAGTATCGTCAATATGAATAGGTGTCAGCCCTGTTTCTTCTTTCAAAAGATAGTTTGTCCTGGAAAAAAGCTCTATCATTTTGGGAAAGCGATCATCCTCAGGCTTATCAAACCGGTAAAACTGTGGCTCTCCGTTGCTTTTGGCTCGGATTCTGTACCGTCCGTCTTTAATAAACTGCCAGAATCGTTCGCCAAACTCCTTTGTCTGCGCTTCAACAATGAGAACAATATCAAGATCTTTTGTGGTTCGCCCAAAGTTTAAATCCTGTTCTTCAAAGGACACGCTGCAGGCAGCTCCTCCTATCAGGACATATTGATCTGTATATTCCCGGAAATACTCTTGAAAAATATCAATTCCCTTTACCATACAAGTTCCTCCAGCATTTCATTCTTACAGCTTTCCACACGGGGATCTTCCAGATCATTCTCAGTCAGCATTAATGTCAGTGAAAGGGGATCAACCGCTTTTCCCTTACCAAAGGGAAGAAGATAGCCTACTTCCTGAACCATACAGGCTGGTTCTTCATTTGTCGGCACTTCGCGGATGTTTTTGATTCCGAATGCTCCAATTTGATCTTTTCTGACTGCATAAGTGGGATATCTGTCTTCTCCAAGCATCGAATACTCTGCAAGAGCGGACGTTCCGCTGAGGATCATATCAGCTTCCGGCTTTCTTTCCAGGTTAAAGGTACGAATAACAGGATTACGCAGAAATGGAAGAATCGTTTCCCACATTTTCTTTTTATCATCCATCGCATAAAAACGGCGGGATCTCCTCTGCGTTCTCAGAAACGGCATGCCAAGTACATCAATCTCG
The DNA here is from genome assembly GCA_017476665.1 of Lachnospiraceae bacterium. GTDB lineage: Bacteria > Bacillota > Clostridia > Lachnospirales > Lachnospiraceae > Acetatifactor. The sequence continues at coordinate 82,667 of JAFUZJ010000003.1, forward strand.
TCATAGCATCTGGTAACAGACATTCTGGATACTTCAAGCAATGCTGCGGTCTGCACAGCAGATACATCCTTCCAGTTTTCATACAGTGCTTTCAGGAGCAATTTCTGCGTAAGGAAAGAAATCTTGGCACAATTCCTTAGCGTTCTCTGAGCATTTTCCTGCAGAAGCATCCCCATAAACGGCAGGTATACCTGATGGTTTTCCCATACAAAAGGAATTCCTTCCTGCACCATTTTAGGAGCTGCATACCAGTTGACCTTTTTCAGATAAAACGCACAGAGATATCCTGTATATCTTTCCAGCTGAAACCGCATTTTCCGTAGTTCGGTCAAACTCATGTCTTCAACAGGTGCAGCCAGAATGAACTCCTGCTGTCCTATTTTCAGAGTATTCAGTTCAAAAGCAATTCTGCAGCTTAAAGGCAAGCTTCCTGTATCATCGTATTTCTTCTCATCGATGCTCTGATGTAATACCTGTTCCAGATATTCTTTCACAGTGCCACCTCCATGTTATTATTTTTGATTGTAACTCATTTTATGTTACAAGTCAAATTTTTACCTCCATAAATGCATTCTATTGCATTTAGTGTGTTTTGTAAACAAAAATAAACGCACGCGTGCGTTTTCGTGCGTTTATTTTGCTTTCTTTTCTAAAATTGAGGTTTTTTCTAAAATTCCCTACCGGTCCAGGCTCGTCAGCTCCAGCATCCTTCCGAAATACACCAGCTCCGCGATATCCGACTCCGACAGTCTGCAAGGACTCTCTGTACGGCTCACGCACACCAGGTATCCGTCCTTTCTGGCGTCCGACATGCGGTAAACCAGCATGAAGCGGTAATTGTTTTCCTCCATGTATCTGATCACGTCGCCGTACTGGTCTTTGTTCAGATCGAAAATGTTGGCCATGGCCAGATTGTTCTTGTTGAACAGCTCTGCAAACTCCTCTTCGCCCAGGATGAACATCGCCTTCTCGCAGTCCTCCACCTTGTAGGTGCCGCCGTCCACGTTGACCCGGGTGATCCCGTACTCCCGCCGCTCCAGCGTCCCGTAGAAGAGATACATCTCATCCAGCTCGTAAGCGTGCAGAACCCGCTCCATCGCCATCTGGATGGAGATATCTGTCTTATGTAAAAAGCCCGCCATCAGATCTAACATCAGTCCCATCTTGTCGCTGCCGGATGCAATCTGATAGGTCACAGTGGCAACCTTTTCATCACCGCCCAACAAATCACTGACCTTGCCGTGCACCTCAGGCGTGTAGATAATGTAGCGGTTGCGCCCCTTGGTCTTGGCGCGGTACAGCATCTTGTCGGTCAGCTGGAACATCTCGTCATAATCGGACGAATACTCCGGATAGAAGGACGAACCAATGGACACCGTGATGTCCAGACTGTCCTTAAACTGATGGTATTTTGCCTCCACCGTCTCACGGATACTGGCCAGCACTTCCCTGGCCTTGGGCTTATCCTGCACATGATCCAGCACGATCATAAACTCATCGCCGCCGATCCGTCCCACCACGCCGTTGCTGCCCACGCAGTCCCGGATGATATGCGCCACGTCAATGATCACTTCGTCGCCGCACATATGGCCGAAGGTATCGTTCACACTCTTGAAATGGTCAATATCCATCAGGCAGAAATAAAAGCATTTTCTGGGATACTCTTGGGTCAGCTTCTCCGCATAGTCCTTGATGGCCTGTTTGTTCAGAATACCCGTCATCTCGTCGTAATGCGCCAGGACCCCTTCCGCCTTCAGCGTCTGAATGTCGGAGAGCTCCATGTGGATGACTTCCTCATTGTCCGCCAGCTTCTCCACATTGGCCGCGATCCAATTCAGCTTTCCCGTGGCCGTACGGATACGGAAGCAGGAGAGCGCCAGATTACCCGGATCGATACTGAACACAACGTTCTGTAGCTGCATCATGTCCTGGGGCGGGATCACCTGATCCAGATTTCTGAGTGCCTTTCTGCCCAAAAGCTCCAGAAAATCATCCCCCATATTGATGACATTCATATTTTTATCCACAGAGATCAGATATTTTTTAAATTCATTCATGCTCTATCACCCCTGATTCAAAATCCCCATAAAACTTTCGTCTCTATCTTACCACAAATTCTCTGATAATTCTACTGATTCATATTATAATTTCTTGCCAATCCTCCGTATTCCGCGTATAATGTGAAACAAAGCAAAGCTTTGTTTCAAAGAGAAAAGTGCGAAGCAATTTTCGAGTCTGCTTTAGCAAATCTTTGGTTAACGAAAAAACACATAGGAGAAAAATCATGTTTACCAATTCTTTTTGGGCGCTCCTGCCCCCCATCATTGCAATCCTGCTTGCCCTGATCACCAAAGAGGTGTACTCCTCCCTGATGATCGGTATCATTGCAGGAGGTTTGTTGTACGCGGAATTTCATCCGATCGTTGCCATGGAGCATGTCTTCGTGGACGGCATGATCGGTCAGCTCTCCGACGCCTGGAACGTGGGTATCCTCATTTTCCTGGTTGTTCTGGGAAGTGTCGTGATGCTGATGAACCGCGCGGGCGGTTCCGCCGCCTTCGGCCGCTGGGCTTCCGAACATGTGAAGACCCGCGTGGGTGCACAGCTTGCCACCATCGCCCTGGGCGTGCTGATCTTCATTGACGACTATTTCAACTGTCTGACCGTAGGCAGCGTGATGCGCCCCGTGACAGACAAGAACAAAGTTTCCAGGGAAAAGCTGGCTTACCTCATTGACGCCACCGCAGCGCCGGTCTGCATCATCGCCCCGATCTCTTCCTGGGCGGCGGCAGTCACCGGTTTCGTGGACGGCGCCAACGGACTGACCCTGTTCATCCGGGCAATCCCCTATAACCTTTACGCTTTCCTGACCATCGCCATGATGCTGACCCTGACTCTTGGCAAATTCGATTACGGTCCCATGAAGAAAGCCGAGAAGGACTGTCTGAATGAGAAAAATCCCGATCCTTCCCTTCGCGCAGCCAGCATCACCGGCTCCGAGGACCAGCCCAATCCGCCGGTTTCCTCCAAGGGTAAAGTGATCCATCTGGTACTGCCCATCATCACCCTGATCGTCTGCTGTGTGCTGGGCATGATCTACACTGGCGGCTTCTTCGAGGGAGAGAGCTTTGTGGATGCTTTTGCAAATTCCGATGCTTCCGTAGGCCTGGTTTACGGCTCCATGGCTGCATTGTTCATTACAATTATTTTCTACCTCTGCACGAGAGTATTGAGCTTCAAGGAATGCATGAATGCGATTCCCGAGGGCTTTAAGAGCATGGTGCCGGCGATTTTGATCCTGACACTGGCGTGGACCTTAAAGAGCATGACCGACTCGCTGGGCGCTGCGGAATATGTGGCAGGCCTGGTGGAGAGCATTGCGGAGAACGGCATGGTAATGTCCTTCCTGCCCGCTTTTGTCTTCGTGATCGGCGCTTTCCTGGCGTTCGCCACCGGTACCTCCTGGGGTACCTTCGGACTGCTGATCCCCATCGTGGTAAGCGTATTCCACGGCGATATGAGCAACGAGCTGATGATCATCTCCATATCCGCATGTATGGCAGGTTCCGTCTGCGGCGACCACTGCTCCCCCATCTCCGACACCACGATCATGGCATCCGCCGGTGCACAGTGTGAGCACATTCATCATGTATCCACCCAGCTGCCCTACGCTCTGACCGTCGCAGCCGTATCCTTTGTGGGTTACATCATTGCCGGCTTCGCAAGAACCGCAGTGGTGGCGCTGCCCGTGGGACTGATCCTGATGGTAGTCGTACTGCTTGTGATCCGGAGCATGCAGAAAGATACACCGCAAACCACGCCATAAGCTAAGGCATAGGCGTATCTGAGTATAAGCTGAGCATAAAAGGAAAACCATATGGCATTTGGCAGACACAACAAAAATGAAGAGCAACCGAGCTGGCTGGAGCAAAAGCTGGCGAAACTGGCGCTGGCCGTCATCGCGATCCTGGTGGTCATAGCCGTCATTATTGCGTTTATTTTAGGTCATCGCTCCGCCGGCAAAAAGCAGTCTTCCCAGAATCTTCAGGGCGCCATAAACGACGCGGTCCACAGCCAGGAAGGAAAAGTCACCACCATTACCCAGGCTTCTCTGGAAAAAATCGTTACAAATGGCAAGCTCTACACCGCCGAATACCCTTACAACGGCATTGCGGCGGTCTATGAGGGCGACACCCTGAAATACCATGTGGCTTACGAAGGCACCGTCAAAGCCGGCATAGACGCTTCCAGGATCCTGCTCCATCTGGACAAGGAAAAACATGAGATCATCATCAGACTGCCCGCCGTCACGGTGGAGGAACCCATCATCAACGCGGGAACCATGGAATATATTTTTGAGGACAGTCAATACAACACGGAAACCGTGGCGCAGGAGGCTTACAAGGCTGCCATTGCCGATCTGAAAGACAAAGTGGCCGCAGACCCGAACATTGTAAAGACTGCTGCCAAGACAGCGAAAATGTACGAAAAGGCTTTTGTGGAACCTCTGGTAGAGCAAATGGATCCGGACAATCAATATACCATTGTTGTCCTGGAGCAGGGGGAGGCGTATCAATGACAAGATTACACCGCAAACAACGCATATCCTGCCTAGGAATCCTGGCTTTGCTCCTGATCGGCCTGCTGCCCGCCTGCGGCAAAAACGCTTCCCGGACACAGAATGCCGCGCCGGCCAATTCGGCGAACTCCGCACAGATTACCACACAGACCGTCACACAACCTGCTGTTCCCGCAGCCACGCCGGAGCTCGGCAGAATCCGACAGATCTGCGAGCTGGTCACCGTGGAATGCACTTATCACAACGTAGCCAAATCCACCAAATCCCCCGGCATCGGCCTGGAACACATCGGCGAGACCGAGCGGGTTTTCTGGATCGAATACACGGCCACCGCAGAAATTTCCTATGATGTCAGCAAAATACAGATGGATATCGACGGATCAGAAGTCACGATCACGCTTCCCAGGCCAAAGGTCACCTGCAAAGTGAACCCCGACTCCTGGAATGAAAATTCCTATGTGATCTCCCAGGATCAGATGATCCAGAAAAACCCGATCACGGCGGACGACCAGACCAAGGCGATCAACCTGGCACAGGCGGAAATGATCCTTCAGATCCGGGGCAATTCTTCCCTGTTGAATACCGCCAGACTGCAGGCACAGGAACTCATCAAAAACTACATTGATCAGATTGGTGAATTCACCGGCATACAATATCATATTACCTGGAAAGATGCGGAGAGTGGCTAATAGCTATTCTCCGTTTCACCATAAAACAAAAGGAGTATAAATCACCATGCGACAACTGGAACAATTATTACATCAGACGGACCATAAAAGCTATCCGGCATACAAATCCCTGCAGGGCAGCTACCGCTTTCCCGCATACACTTTATCCATTGACCATGTGCAGGGAGATCCCTTCGCGGCGCCTTCTTCCCTGAGCATACACATCGATGCGGCCCGCCACGGGTTTCCCAGGGAATACTATGACACGCCCCACAGGCGCATTGCCCTGCAGGATCTATTGCTGCGCGGCTTCTACCGTGAACTGGGCAAAGTCAGCCATAAGGCAAAGGGGTCCGGCAAGAGCGGCACACTCTCTGTCAGCACCTGCCACCAGGAGATCTTAGAGCGCTCGGCACTGACCATCAATCCTGTAAACGGCGCCTTGACCGTGCGTTTTTCCGCAGGTTTTCCGGCAGCCGGACGCACCACCCTTTCCATGGAATTAAAAAAGATGCTGATGGAATATGTACCCGCTGCGGCGGAGCACAGTCTGTTTTCCAAGGCCGTACCGACAGCCCAGCTGAAAACCTGGATCTCCCTGGCGGACGACCAGAAAGCAATCCGCGACCAGCTGCCCGAAAAAGGCCTGGTGGCATTTGTGGCGGACGGCGCCATCCTGCCTCGCAAGAGCGGCGTGGACGATGCCCCCATGGCTTCGGGAGTGACCTTCGAAAGTCCCGAACAGGACCGGGTGACCCTGGATCTTCCGAACGGCAGGACCATCTCCGGACTAGGGATCAAGAAGGGGATCACTCTCATCGTGGGCGGTGGTTATCACGGCAAATCCACCCTGTTAAAAGCACTGGAGCGCGGCGTTTACAACCATATCCCCGGCGACGGCAGAGAATACGTCATCACCGAGGACACTGCTATGAAGATCCGCTCTGAGGACGGTCGCAGCGTGAAACAGCTGGACATCAGCGCCTTCATCCGCAATCTGCCCAACGGCAAGGACACGGCCCATTTCTCCACGGAGGACGCCAGCGGCAGTACCTCCCAGGCGGCCAATACCGTGGAGGCAGTCCTGGCGGGCAGCCACACCCTTTTGATCGACGAGGATACCAGCGCCACCAACTTTATGGTGCGCGATGCCCTCATGCAGCGTGTGATCCACCCGGAACAGGAACCCATCATTCCTTTCCTGAGCCGTATGCGCCAGCTCTATGACGAACTTGGCGTCTCCACCATTCTGGTGGCAGGCAGCTCGGGCGCTTTCTTCCATGTGTCCGACACGATTCTGCAGATGAAAGAATACAAGCCTTTGGATATCACCGAAACCGCGAAGAAAGCGGCGGCCGAGGAGAGCGATGCACCGGAGAAGCCCGACGCCCTGACGCCTTTTACCGACCACCGGATCGCTTCCCAGAACCGCGATGTCACCGACAGCCGCAAAGTAAAAGTGCGCGGCTCCGGCACCGACAGTGTCTCTCTCAATCATGAATCCGTGGAACTGCGCTTCGTGGAACAGGTCGTGGACAACGAACAGACCAACCTTTTGGGTGCTCTGCTCCGCACCCTGGAAGAAAAGAAATTCAACGGAAAAGCCCCTCTTACGCAGTGCGTAGAGGAGCTCTATCAGAATCTGATGAAACAGGGCTTTGCCGCCGCCACCGGCTCGTCCGTTCCCGGCAATCTGGCCATGGTGCGCAGACAGGAACTCTGGGCCATGGTGAACCGCTATCGCGCGCTGCAGATTTCCGCGCCGGTATCAAAGGTTCCCGGTCGTCAGTGATACAGATTTTCATCCACCGGTCCGTTGTTGAACGTGATACCACTCTGTGAGGTGTTGTAATAACCCGAGGCCTGCATCTGCTCTCTGCGGCGGGCCTCCTCTTCTTTTTGCCTCCTGTTTGCTTTGACACCCAAAACCACTAACACAATTCCGATCACCAGTGCCGCAGCCCCGATCCCGAAGAACACCCATACACCGTTTCTCATTGGGATCAAAACATAGGCAGGACATATATCCTCATAATCCGAAGTTTCAAAATACTCGGCTAAAATACTCTTATCCTCGGAATCTAACGGTTGTAATTTTCCATTTGCATGATACAATACCTCACTGGGAAATTCCGTCTCTCCGGTTTCGTCATCCCACCACGCATCAAAGCGTTCCACCGCACGCTCCAACGTCTCAAATTCCGAAGAATTTACCTTTACCAGCAAGAGATGATCAATATATGCCATATCATCCTCCACTGCAAAAACCGGAATGCCGTAATAACGGCTGCTCTCTCTGGACGAGACAGTTTTTCCGTTCTGCGTCTCCGTGGTCGTCTCACTGATCATATAATCATAAGCCACCGTGATATCCATCTCCAGATGATCACCGGAATGCAGCTCATCTATTTCCATCACCAATCCGTCCTTCGGTGCCTTCAACATCACCAACACATTCGGAACACTGAGCATGAGACAGATCACTCCTATCAGAATTGCCACGATTCCATAGCTCCATTTTTTCATTTTGTATCTCCTCCTTTTTGTCTTAGACTCTTACACCCTTACTCTCCTGATCCCTCTTCCAGAGTTCCCGCATCTCTTCCACGTACCTCAGTCCGTCCGGCGTATATCCCGCACGTGCATACCGGCAGTTTTGAAGAATACGGTTTGCCAGTTCATCCACCTTGGCATCGTTTTTCCAGAAGATATTGATCTCTATCGTTCCACGCGCCGTCTGAAGCACCAGCTCCTTCTGATTGGTGATGCCATTTGTCTTGTGCTTATACACATAGATCAAAAAAACCTCGTCTGTATACGCAATCTCCCTCACATCTTTGGCATTTGCTATGATACGGGGAGAAAGAATGATCATTTCATCCTGATAAATAATATTCCGAAATAACTCGTCCGCCTGCTGCAGGATACCCGGATTCTTCTTCATCGTACTTGAGTTCTCCGGATTGATCAATGTGCGGATCGAACTCACAATCATTACAATTCCCCACACTGCAACAGCTCCAAATGCCACCGCCATGATGCACTCCGACAGCTCCTCCGGCCACCCCGAGAAAAATACGCATACAACAAAAAATCCGCCAAACAATACGATTGCTATCCCCAGGATCAGATGCTGAATAGCCGATATCTTAATCTTCTTTTGTACTTGATCTCTCCCCATTATTTACTCCTATCCCCAAGAAGCCAGTTCCGCAAGCCTTCCGACCAGAACAGATCCTGGTCAAACGCATCGTTCTCCGTCTGGAAGAATTCGGAACAGCCAACCCGCAGCTCCACGTAAAATTCTTTTGTCAGTTCGGCCTCCGTAAAAACGTTTTTTCCGAAAATTTCCGTCAGCCGCCTTGCAAGCGCCGCCTTCCACTCTGCATTCGTCATAGCCCTCAGCCGTTCCGGCTCTATGTAAGTACCCTTTGCTTTATCCACCGGATACTTTACCTCATTTTTATCCATCTTGGCATTGACGATCTCATCCTCGTCCAGTCCCAGCCTGTCCAACATATGTCTGCAATACACCAGCACATCCGCCAGTTCTTCCTTTACCGCTTTCATATCATAATCCGTATCGCTCCACTGAAAACATTCCAGGAGCTCATTTGCCTCAATGGAAATAGATTTGGCGAGATTTGCCGGCGAGTGAAACTGGTCCCAGTCCCGATCCTCTTTAAATTTGCGGATCCGCTGTATCGTTTTATCGGTCATAGCATAAACTCCCTCCCTGCTGATAACATGTACTCAAGCTATTATAGCATGGATGGTATACTTCCTAAAGTATTTTTTTAAAAAATCCAGGCTGCCAATTGACAGCCTGGATAACCATTTTACTTTTTCTTATATTCCACATCTATGTCTCTGGTAAAGGTGATAGATTGAAACGTGTATTCATACACTCGCGATCCATCCGGACCTTGCTTGGAGTGATAATCCAGTGCCCCTGCAAATTGGTAATTCCCGCGCTTTCCAAACACGATCATCTTATCACCTGTGCGGAACTTTTCGAGTTCCTCTTTCTTAAAAGGATAGCCCTGCTTTTCAAAGAACACGATCCATTCGTCCAGATCCGCGCCCTGCATATCCTCTCCGCCGATGAGTACCGTCGCACCTTTCTGAAACTCCGGATGATAGGCTATCTCATAAATGCTGCACTGTGATAATTCTTTATCGGCGGATCCGAAATTGGCCAGCGTAAGCTCCAGACCTGTGTTCGTGGCATTTTTTCCATATAGCGGCACTCCTAAATAATAATGCTTGCTATATATTTCCTTTGCCCGCACATTCATCCCGACGCCCACTGTTTCACCACCTACGTCACAGAGTACAAATCCCTCATCTATCAGCTCCTGCACCGTGTTCCTCATACTGATCTGTACATCATTCACCCTGATATCCACCTTCGGTCCCAGGAAAAAATACCAGATACTGTAGATCACCGCCACAACAATGCCGCCAAAAATCACCACATCGCTGACGCCAATCTTTCTTTTGGGTTTTCCGTTTTCTTCTGTCATTTTTTCATCTCCGTTTTTAACTCATATTTTTATACTACTTTTCCGTTCACGGTATGCTCTATATGCGGTCCATATTTTTTTACAAACGCAACAAATTCATCAATATGTCCAATTCCGATATAAAAGGAACTGTACATTTTTTCTTTCAAAGGTTTTCTGGATGGTGTGAGATACTCCCCACGCATTACTTCGCCATTCTTATCGTAAAAAGAAAATTCTCCTTTCATCGGTCCGGAAGAGTGCGTTCCAATATAAGCCACTTCCTTCAGGTTCCACTTTTTGTACCCAAGCAAAGTCCCTGAACCGCAATAAAACAATAATTCTCCTTTCTCCGTCACCCAAGCAGCACCTAGTTTTTCCACCTGTGGATATTCCTCGTCAATTTTTTGAGCAAACTTTTTGTTACTGTTCTTGTCAATCCAAATACACACAGCCAGAATTACCAAAAATCCAATGATCAACATTATCCCTGTCGGTGTCATTCCTTTATTCTCCTATTCTGCATTTTTTTCCTGATTTATTTTTTCTTTACAATCTTTCCGTTCTCGTCCATCCTGTATTTCGATGCAAATTTAGGATTTAATCCGGCAACTCTTTCATATTCTTCCGGGTGATCATGGCAATACTCATAAGCAATTCCCGGCTTCGTGCGGATATTTTTTTCTGTCCACTTTGCAGCCAGCCGGTCTGTTAGTTTACGCCCTACATATATAAAAAGGAAAAGTGCAAGTGCCGCCGTTATGATCCCGACAATAATGCCCATCACTCTGTTTTCAGCGGCAAGAAACATATATGCTGCTGTTAATGCGGAAATAATTGCTCCAATATTCGCCAATATTGAAATCAATGTGGCCAGCCCTGAATACCTGTAGTATCTGTAAAACAATGTTAATCCCATTACCATTTTCCTCCATAATAAAAGTGACTGCCTGCACAGTCACTTTCATCTTAAATCCGTTTTTTGAAATTGCAATACAAGGCTGACAAAAGCCTTTTGAAAGGGAATAAAATCCTGTATAAGATCACGCTTCCCGTTCCGCCATCTGCAGCATTGCCGTGAGTCTGAAGGTTCCCTCCTCCGCCTTCCAGTCCAATGCGCCATGATATTTATCTACAACACGCTGCATACTCGCAAACCCCAGCCCATGTTCCTCTGATGCCTCCTTGTCCGTGCTCGGATAAGGACTTCCGGCAGTGGTCCGTATGGAGCCATCATAGCTGTTGACCACCTCGATAAAAACCATTCTGCCGCGCACATAGGATTTCAAAAGGACATAGCGGTCATGCTCCTGCATGCTGCGACAGGCGCGGATCGCGTTATCCAATGCATTCCCCAGCAAAATACAGAGATCGTATTCGTTGATTCCCCATACCTGAGAGTAAGCCACTTCTTCGACGGTAAACGCTATCCCTTCCGCTTCCTCTGCCTTCGCATTCAACAGCGCATCCAGGATAATGCTCCCTGTGGCATATTTCCCGTTGATCTCTTTAATTGAGGAAGTCATGGTGGTAAGATAGTTCCGCAATTCTTCCGCATCACCATCAGCTGCCAGTTTCGACAGCACCGCTATATGGTTGTGCATATCATGCCGCATGCTGCGAAAATTTTTCTGTATGCGTTCTATCTCAAGGGCATGCTCGCGGAAAGACATGAACTCCCGCTCAAAGACCATCCTCTCTGTCCTCTCCTGTACCAAGCTGTAATTTTTCTGCAAAACATATACTTCTATCATCATGATGACAATGAGAAGAAGCATGGTCACGGTCATGGTGATATTCAGCGCAATCTTCACCTGTTCAGGTATCGCAACGCTCCGCTCCACACCGCGGGTCGCCTCACTATAGAAAGCCGAAAAAAGATATCCTGTAAAAAGAGGAGTCGCCATAAATAATAGCTCCCCCCATCTAAACCGCATCTCCTTTGCACGAAAAAGCCAATTCAATATATACAGAAGCCAAAAAATGAAACCGGCCGTCAAAAGCGCGATCTTAAATTCCGTCACCAGCAGCTCGTGCTGATAACGCAGCATTTGTTCAATTGAAAAATGAACCATTTCTTCATCCAGCACATCAAAATCGATATACTGCGACCTTCCAGAGCCCAGTTTTATCCATTCGCTAAGATGCTTTGCAGCAAAATCTGCTGCGCAATAAGTGATGGAGATATAGGCTCTTTTATCCCAACTGACGCGAAAAAAGATCCCCATACAGAGAAACAGCAGGAATAGCATTCCCACATCTCTCTCCAGGGAACCGAGAAAGCCCACATCCAGCCGATGCAATGCATCATCCACCATGGTCCACGCCCCCAGGAAACAGACAACCGACAGCCAGCCCGGTTTCGACCTGCTGACGCCAAATCTGCAGATATACCACGCAAGAGCAGCACTTTCGACCAAATATCCCAAAAGCGGAATCAGATACATAAACATCAAATCACGCAAAGCTGATCCCTCCATTCTGTAGGTATTGCAGATAGGCCTTCGTAAAGCCTGCATATCGTTCCTTGGATAAAAATAGTTTATCGCCGTTTGATACGGTGACAAAGTCGCTTCCGTAATGCGTGACATATGCCATATTGACAAGATATCCCCGGTGGATACGGTAAAATCCCTCTCCCAGGATCTTCTCCAGATTCCCCAGGGAGCCGTAATACTCCACCGTTTGAACTGATGTATGTATCAGCACTTTCTTCAGGACACTCTCCGCATAGAGAATGTCCCGCGCGTCAAGGACATTGGTTGACCACCTTGTCCTGACCATGACCTTGCGCTCTTTTTTCCGCTCCTCGCACTCCGCCTTTGCTCTCTCATACACCTTCCGGAAATGCTCCGGATCGATCGGTTTCACCAGATACTGCATGGCGCCCACGTCAAAAGCATCATAGATATATTCCCTGCTCCCCGTGATAAAGACGATCACTGCCGTCTTATCCTCCTTTCGGATCCGCCGCGCCAGTTCTACGCCGTCCCCGGCAGGAAACTGAATATCCAGGAAAAAAAGATCAAAGGGTTCACCGGCAGCTTCAAGTTCCTGGACGGACTCGTACTCTTTGGTCTCTACCTTTTCATCTAGCTCCGCGATCATTCCAGCTAATTGTGTGCGGATATGCGCTTCATCGTCGCATACTGCTATTCTCATATGTTATTTCCGCCATCCTTTCCCAACCCGTATATACGTCATTTTATATTGTTTTGGCGGAGTTTTCAATGTTTATAAAAGAGTTTTCAGCCTTCCTTTATAACCTTTATAAGCAAGATCAACTTCCCTCAGCAGTCTCTCAGGTTCCAGAAGAAGCGAACCGTGCCCTCTGTTCAAGAAAACCTTATGGGCAAAATGGTACTTTCTGCGGTCGACTTTTTTCAGAACATGTTTCAGACCGGGCTCCTTCTCCCCGTGCCATAGGTACGAATCTGACCTGTTAAATGCCTCGTACTTGTAGCGGTAAGACATCATAGAATACTCAAGGTTATAGAGGGTTGTTTTTGAGGTCTCCTTATATATCATCGACTCTATATCTTCGCCGAGTATCTTATTGAACAGACCCATATGCCTGAATGCAAACAGTTCAACGCCGGTCAGAGCGGCGGCAACCATCCTTTTCGGCAGATCATGCTTAAAATTCGGATATTCAAGTATCGTGAATCCGTCGGCGATGGCTGTGTGTACGGAAATACGAGGGTCAAGCAATATTTCTGTCATGATCATGCAGCCGAGGGACTCGCCGAGGATAATATCAATCTTGCCGTCAAAATTCTCCACAAGATATTCTGTGATCTTATGTGCTTCGTCTATCACACTTGTTGCGTCGACCTCCGGCTCATCGGTATTAAAGCCGTCCTCAGCCACGGCAATGATGTGGTATTTCTTTTGAGCCACATTAATAAACGGCTGAAAACTCATCTGCCAGGTGGTATCCACTCCGTGCAAAAGCAGGAGCGTGGTATCGTTTTCTGTTCCAAATTCAAAGTATTTCATGATGTTTTCCTCTCTTTACAGACACAGGCAACAGCCAGAAACATTACACCCATACCAAGCGACGCCCCTGATTTTGCAAGCAGGGAGAAAAACCTGTTCCCGGTTATGCCTGTAAGCACCGCCCCGACAACGTTAAAAATGATGTAAAGGCCCGCTGTGTTCCCGATCACCGCCACCTTTGGAAGCGGCAGGATCTTTTTCAGAACATAATAAATATAGGCTATCGAGAGACACACCTCCGTAACAGTCACCCACAGGTTCGTAGCTGCAAAAGAGACAAGAAATGGTGTCCGATAGGCAGCATCTGCCATTTCAGGTGAAATGCCGCTCGCAAGCGCCTGCTTTACGTTCATCTCCAGCACGGCACAGACCGAGTGAGCCGCAAAGAAAGACAGGATTCCAATAATCGCACCGATCTGGAAGCAGCGATACATCTTTCCCTTCTGTTCTCCCAAACGGTCCCGTAAAACGGAATCCATCGCACTAAGTCCAAGATACATAAAGGGTGCTGCGATCACGCCTGTCAACAATGTGAAATACATTCTCCCCATAGGCATATCCCTGATCGAGGACTTCATTATAAGCAGAATATCTTCTCCTTCATTGGCAAAGCTTTGTAAGAGCACATCTCCTACGGCAAACAGCGCCATCCCGATAAATCCGATGACAAGAAGAAACCTGCGATTTTCTGATTTGATATACAACATGATCTGTTTCCCTCCAAACCGGACTGTATGAATCTACCATTCTGCCAAGACTTTTTTCAGCCTCCTGTCAATATCCATGCGTGTTTCCCTGCATTCCTTCGGATGCTCTTTTCCGGCCTTGAACATAAAGGAAACCAATAGCCCGGAACCCACCGGCAGCATCATCCTGAGCATGGATTCCGGAAAGGCAAAGTGTGTTCCGTGCTCATATAGCCAGCTTTCAAAAGTGCTGTCATGCTGTAGTCCGGCAAGGCGCTTCTCCATCCTGCGGATGTATTTGCAGGTGTCCCAAAGCACGTCATCCTCCGCACCGATGAAGATGATCTTCCCGTGGATATTCTCCACCTTGATCCTCTCATCCTCCAAAATGGGATGTCTGCGCTCGGATTCGTCAAACAATTTCCGTGAAGCAACCTTGTCGCCGCCCGCCTTTGATTCCTCCTGAATCTTTTTCCAGTATTCCGGATGCCGATAGGCATAAGGCAGATAGGGAAGCGGCTTATTCTGCCATGACACGGAGGACTCATTGTCGCCGGGCCTCTCAGTCGCACCGTCCTTGCCGTCACGGTAAAAGCCCTCCATCACAAAGTCCGGAGGCGAGATTGCAATGGTAAGTGACAGCTCCGAATAGTAGGACGCCGCCAGCAGCGCCATCATCCCTGTGGTGGAAGCCCCCACAATGCCGAGTTTCTCGCAGCCCTGAGCTTTCATAAACGCGATTGCCTTACCAAACCGCTCGATCGGATAATTGTGATGTCCGTAATCCTTCTTTTCCGGTGACATCGCCATCACATGAATAGCCTGCTGATTTAGCCATTTTGCTCCGGTCGAGGCCATGCGGTCCTCCGCGCTGTCACCAAGCATAATGATAAGCCCTCTGTTGCTTTTACCGGGCGCCGGATACCACGCTCCGTTAAATCCGTCGGAGTTAACTCTAAATACCTGTCTCTTCATAGTCTGTAACCTGCTGCTCTGTATATTGTGTTAGCCTTGACTAACCATCATTTTATATTATTATGAGACTTTCTGCAACAAAAAATCACTCAATTGCATTAAATGAACTGAGTGATTTCTATCCGACTGTTATCTATTTTTTCATTCCAACCAAGTTGGAATGAAGCTGCATCATTGTAACAATCTCTGTATGCATTGGGTGTGCAATAAAGATGCAGGATCTGTTGATTATTCGAAAATCAACAGATTCATATATCTTTCTTTAATGTATTTCCCAATGTCCATATCGTTTTCCGCCGACACGCAATATACGACCAGCGGCAACTAAATTTCCCATTGCTCTTTTTATTGTACTGCGTGATACACCCAATTCTGTTACGAGATCATCATAAGTTGCCCGCCGATTATCTCTAAGTAATCGAATGATTTTTTCGGTCAAAAGGTTCTCTTTAGATTCATCCAAAGGTTCATTCTGACCCTTTGGCACTTTAGGTTGATCTATAAGAGCACTCTCAAGAGCCTTGAAAAAGACACGAAGCCCATGCCCAAGAAGCTCATAGCGCGGTGGCTCTGCTCCTAATTCCCTGCATTCGTCACATATTTTTTCAATTCCGCGACCCCAATGCTCAATATACCCTGCCCGGTAAAAAACGTTTGCAATGTCCGGATTATAAGGAACGGAATCATGAGGCTCCATCAGTGTTTCTACTGTCCACCCCTCAGGGAAAACGCACTGATTACTGATGATGAGCTGTTCATCCTCGATGCGTATCTGTATCGGGACACCATACATATAGCATGTATGCGCTATGGCATTATAAACAGCTTCTCGAATGGCCTCTCGCAAAGGGATACGTTTCAACCCTTTTATCATGTATATAATCAACCTTTGCCTTCAGATACTTCAGGTAGATAATATCGATGACCTGATCAGCATTTTTAATCAGAGATCCTTCGAGATCATCATGATATAGTAAGTCTGCTCCCTCACCAAATCTCCCGATTTTTATATAACTTCCGACCTGTATGATTCCGGGATCATGGTAAAACAAAAGAACTGCCGATCGTTTCAGTTTTCCATCTGTCGTTAATCCAAGTTTGCTCAAAAGCTCTGCATTCGGTATATCAAGCTCCTTCTGCGTCATTCGTCTGCTTCTAAGAGCCTCTCTGCGGAAAATTTTGAAGCTTTCCTCATCCAGATCATCCACCGTGATATTGTCTACAGTGACATCCTCCCAGCGGAAACCGGTCTTCTGCATGATAAATTCTGATAATGCGATCCCGGTCAGCTGCTGCTTGGTTGCACCACTCCGATAATGGAATTCGCCATGATAACTGATAGGAAAAGAACTCGGTTTCACTTTAATCTCCAAATAGTCTTTTCCATCCTTGGTGTGCTTATTCACGTCGGCAACAATACCTAGCCCGGACTGAATCTTGTTCGGGATATCCTCCAGCAACTTTTTGATATTCTTCACCCCGACAACTTTTCCGGTATCATCTATGCCAATATATATGGTGCCACCCTGTGCATTGGCGAAGCCGCAAAGCCACTTCAGTATTCATCCCGCCAGGATTCTTTATATTCGATGTTTTGACTTTCTGCCATAAACAATACCTCCAGTTAATAATTCTCATTCAATGGTGAATGACTACTGCTCTCTAGAAACTCTGATTTTTTTACATTAATCTTTATCCCATCGATTTGAATCCGTCCAACGAAAATTTGGATCCTTGCTACGTCGTGGATCATTTTCCCATTCTTCAGCTATCTTTGGAATAGCCATGCTACACCTCCTCGTTTTCTACGAAACTGACTTTAAGACCACACTTATTTTTTCAGCGATTCTTTTTTGTTCATCAAATGGTGGTAACGGAATCAGAAACTCTTGTATTTTCTTTATTGCAAGTTTTGGCTGTGCAACTTGTGTGGTCAGCATTTCAATCTGCTTTTGAACAACTGATGACGATAGGCAGAATATAAGCCAATCTTGATCTATATTAGAGAAGACAATCCTATCTGCATTTTCAGTGAGATTCGCTCCATCTATCTCCGCTGGTATTTTCCCCACGCGTCCGATTGTTCCAGCTACTGTTATATAGACATCTTCTTTGTTGATGATGTACTGGGAAATTGATGGGTATATATCCTCCGGAACGTACAACAATCCTTCTGTAATAACAGATAGATCTTTCATTTCTGAAACTCTAATATACTTATGTCCAGTATCCTCTGTGGTAAGTTTTCTCCCGGCCGGAATTCTTTTTCCGCCTAAAATCGTTGCAATATTTCCAAGTCGTGTCCACTGCCAAGTTGCAGGAATATCGCAAAGAATATCCTCAGAGCTAATATTCTTTGTCATAGTATCTTTCTTAATTCGTCCGTTTTTTATAGCCTCTTCTCTTGAAACGCGTATGATGATATGTTAATCCAATATTTGTTGATCCAATATCGGAAAGCCGACACCAAGACCAAGAAGATGGTATATCGTATGGGACTTCATCTTCAGAGAAGTCCGGCTTAAACGATCTATCCGCCATCTTTTTGCACAACTCGTCAATCAAATCTGATGCCGGTGCATCTTGGGGTTTTTGATCCACTAATTCACCTTTTAATGCCAGGAGCAGTATACGATCTCTTATAGCCTTTGTATTAATCAAAGCTCAATCCCTCCCAGCAATTCTTTTAATTGAGCAACAGCCGCACTGATGCCGTCCGCCTCTTCCTGCATCTCATCAAGGATTTCTCCGACGGAACGATCATCTTCTTCTGTGAAGTCGATCCATTTGAAGTTAAGGTCTTCCCGCGCTTTGACATCTGCTTCAGTAAACTTTTTCCATCTTCCATTAGGATTGGTTTCAGCATCATAGGTCTCGGTACGATCCTGCAAATGACCGGAGCAATAGCAATCTACAAATTCCTGCAGATGATCCCTCGTCATCGGTTTTGTCGCCATCGTATGCTTAACGCCTGTGCGGTAGTCGTATACCCAGATATCCTTTGTGGGCTCCCCCTTCTCAAAAAAGAGCACGTTTGTCTTAACGCCATTGGCATAGAAGATTCCCGTAGGAAGGCGGAGGATCGTATGAAGGTTATAATCCTTCATCAGCTTTTCCCTCACCTTTGCAGTAGCGCCAGCGTCAGTCAATACACTATCTGGTAGAACTACACCTACTCTTCCGCCGGTCTTTATGATAGACATGATATGCTGCAGGAAATTAACCTGATTATCCGTGGTCTTGATAAATTCAGGTCTGTTTGCAGATACCTCCACACTACCCTGCGGACGTGTACCGAATGGCGGATTGGTCATAACCACTTGGTAAAGATCATCCGTAGTCTCAATCAGAGAATCCTTATATGCAATCGGGCTCTTATTCACGCCGATATCATGTAAATACAGGTTCATGGATGCCAGCGTAACAACCAAGGAAGTATTATCTGCTCCGTAAAGAGCATTATTCTTCAGGAACTTCTGCTTCTCCACATCCTTACTCTGCTTGCGCATATGCTCATAGGCTGCAAGCAAGAATCCACCTGTTCCACAACAAGGATCTGTTGCCGTGTCTAATTTGATACAACATAACGGCAGTCTTTTTCTACCCCTTAACGATGAACACCCCCGTGTGCATTTTTGCACACCCCTCATAACGATGCCGTATGCACCGTTACGGAGTAAGGTATTCGGTTTTATCGCTGCCTGTGCGTACATTTTGCTCGCCTCGTAGTGCTGTGTGCTGTTACCCCAGCTTATCTCCATTCTGCACTGCTTTGTCCGGTGCAATTAATACAACCCCGCCTTCACTATATGTTCCGAGTACCAACACCTGCGACATAAAGTCCGCAATCTGTCTCGGCGGGAAATTCACTACCGCCAGCACCTGTTTGCCGATTAGTTCCTCTGGCTTGTAATGTTCGGTAATCTGAGCCGAGGACTTCTTCTCTCCGATTCCCGCTCCGAAATCCACCTTCAGTTGGTAAGCGGGCTTTCTTGCTTTTTCAAAGACCTTTGCCTCTGTAATCGTCCCCACTCGGATATCCAGCTTCATGAAATCATCAAAGGTTGCCATCAGTTATCTCTCCTCTTCATTCTTTTCCTTCTCGGATACGATAGCTTGCTGCTGCCGCAATCGCCGCAAGAATCAAGTTTACAATCCAAAGCGGTGCATATCCCAAACCCGCCTTGACAAATTGCCCTCCTAAAGACGCACTGGCGAACGCTCCGATCTGATGCCCAACAAGGGCAAATCCGTAAAGCACCGCCATTTCTTTGGCGCCAAACTTGCGGCTGATGGTTCCCATCGTGGGAGGAACTGTGGAATCGCCTGTAAGCCCCAAAAGACCTGTCATGATAAATGCAAAAGGCGCAGATTTTGGCAGAAGCAAAAATCCGGCCGAGATAAACACTCTCGTAAGATATACGCTCCCAAGGACATTTTTCATCTTAAACTTGGTACCCAAAAATCCAGTCAGGATTGCTCCGAGCATCGTAGTTATTCCATAGACCGTAAGCGTAAGGGATGAGAGACTTCCCGGTATTCCATAAGAGAGATATTGCGAAAATAAATGGCTTTCTATGATGGACATATTGAAGCCGCAGGTGGCAAAGCCAATGAGGATCAAACGATAATCCCTGTCCTTGAACGCTTCGCTAATGATAACCCGAAGTGTCCTTTTCCCATTTTTTACATCCTCATCTGTCTCATCTTCCGCTTTCCTCTCGACCTTTTTATCCAGTCTCCCGATCCACAAAGCAACGGGTATCATGATAACAAAAGGTACGGCAAGGGTAAACAGCGTAAATACAATGCCGTTTGCAGAGATCAGTCTCTCCATACCCGGTGCCATCAGCGCATCCCCCACTCCTGCGCTTGCCTGCAAGAACCCCGATACAATAACTGCCTTCTTATCTCCAACGATCGGCGTAATGGCACTCATCAAGATTCCGGATGCCAGTCCCGTCGTACCGATGGGCAGAATGATTCCAAATGCGATTAGAAGCGGAAAGAAGGTGCGACAGAACGTGGTCAGAACAAGCCCCAGCGATATCATGACGATACCTGTCATCATTACGAAACTGTTGCTTTTCCTTAATGCCAACATCCCCATAAAGGGCTGTGCCACTCCATAAAGAAGGGCACCCACTCCGATGACAAAACTGACCGCCGCATAATCAAGTCCTGTCAGATCCACCAGGGCATTCAGCATAATCCCATAGTTGTCATGGACTCCCTGCATGACGGCAAATACAATGCATACGGAAATTACAACAAGCAGTATCCTTCCAATTCTATCATTCTGTTCATTTGTTTTCGTATGATTATTCATTTTTTGTCAGCTCTTTCTTGTACAAGCAGAAATTTGTTTGACTAATAAGTAGTATCATTAATGTTTATCAATGTTCATCAATGTACTGTCCCAGCTTTAAGTGGTATTCATCAAGAGTGTCCTGCATCATCTCTGTTTTTTTATCCAGAATCAGATCCGGCAAGTAGAGGGGGGTTTTCCCTGCAAATACCATGGCACGGACACAGCCTATGCAATACACGACAACATTATCAGACGGAAGTTGCACAGCTCTCATCCGTATCCGCTTCTCGACATCAGCATTGGGAACGTACCCATAAAAGTTATCTCCACAGCAGACAGATTCTGTCCCGCTGAATTTTGATTCCACTACTTTAATATTCATCTTTGCAAGAAGGCTTCGTATAGCTTGGTGAACCTGCGGCTTATGCCTATATCCGCAAGAATCATGTACAGAAACAGTTAGTCCGGTATGATCCGGCAGCTCCAGATCGCTCAAGCTGTCAACGACTTCCCAAAGAGAAACCGTGTTGATACCTTCATAAAGAGACCGAAATCGGCGGTCACACCCGGCACAGTTGTTGATGATGGTGGAGCCGTGCGGAATCTTTGGATCGTGCCTGCAACAGACAGAATGCAGCTGTATGCTCTCAAACCTGTCCTTCAGGATGCCCATGATTATACTGGGTAGCTCAGGCTTGTATAAGCTCATGGCGCATCCAGGATTAAAGTACAAATGTTCTTCGTCAAGCTCTTTTATATCGATACTTTGGCGAATAAACGGCACCCTGACCGCCGCACCCTTTGGACAGACGGCAGAGCAAGTACCGCAGTCAATGCAAGTTTCCGCATTGACCATATATTGGTTTTCTCCTTTAGATATTGCATTCACAGGGCAGGCTTTAGTGCAGGCTCCACAACTAATGCAATCGGCTGTAATGTGATAACTGAATTTATCTTCAATTCCACAATGAATCTGCTTTGCGGGTGTTAACCTATTATTATCAATGTTGCTCATCAAATAACCTCCATACCAATACCTCAACATATTATGGATTTCCGCGCTGACAAAGGAAAAACTCATCAGCAATGTACGTAAATTTCTATTTATATTATTGTCTGGTCACTCTGTTGCCTTGCCATTACTTCAAGCATATGCCTGCCAATCTTCTCAGGATCGTAATCATTCGCCTGGAAGATAAACCGCAGTCCGTCTGGCGTCAGTATGCGACCATTGTTTTTATCGTGGAGATACTTCTGAAATTCCTCGTACTCCGAATTTTTTATTTGCTTCATTTTGATTCTTCCTTCTTAACATAAGTAAGCTGGATATCGTACCCCAACTTGTCGAGCATATCTACAAAGACCTTGTTGACGATGCCGTCCTTCTTGTTTATGAGCCTGCTGACATACGGAGCGGAAGTACCGACCATCTCCGCAAGCTGTGCCTGCGTGACGCCTTCTTCCAAGCATTTTACTTTTACATCAATTTCGAGATTGTTCTTTATCATTTCAAAACTCCATTCTCTGCAACTCAATTTCACAATCTGTGCAATCTATTATACCAAAAAAATATGGATATTTCTACCCTCGCAACAAAAAAAGACACCCGACCGCGCCGAGAGTCTTTTCGTCTTTCATTATTATTGCAACATATTTTATTCAATATCATTATCAATATCTTTTATTTTCCTTGCCGGAACACCGCCGTACAGCGCGTTATCTGCCAAATCTTTTGTTACGACTGCTCCTGCAGCGACCACGACATTGTTTCCAATCGTCACGCCCGGAAGAATAGTCACGTTCCCGCCAATCCAGACATCATTACCAATTTTCACAGGTTTCGCAATCCCCAGATGCTGTCTTCGTCCCATCGGAGTGAGTGGATGGTTCACGGTGGATATCAGCGCATTGGGACCGATCATCACATTGTCACCGATATAGACCTCACGGATATCCAGGATTGTCAGATTATAATTTCCCGTGAAGTTGTTTCCGATGTGAATTTTCCTGCCGTTATCACAATTAAAAGTCTTGGCGATCCAAACCTTATCTCCAACGCTCCCCAGCATATCCTTTAGTTTCGCATACTGAGCCTCATAATCCGTATCGTCTATTGCGTTATACTCCTTACACTGGATAATTGCATTTTCCTTCAAAGCCTCGACTTCTGGGTCATCATAGCAATATTCCAGACCTGCCTCCAGTTTTTCAATCTCTGTCATAAGCCGTCATCCTCACATTCTGAATCATATTTACGTTTTCCGTGTTTTCCGGTTCACTTCTTCCAATCTGTATATCTAATTCGCCGGGCACTGTTCCAGGAAGAACAATCTCACCCATATATAAGACATTGCTGCTCCAGTACAAAGTTCCCTCCAACTTGATGAAGTACCTTCCGTCCGGCACCCGGTTTCCTACCTCGTCATTCAGATTCCACTCGAAACTCTGACTTCCCGCTTGCGGCGTTGCGCTGCTTATGGCATCAATCTCTTCGTCTGACAGAACTGCCGGATGAGCCGCCAAAACCCAGTGATTCAAAGCATCCTCACGGTTCTCGTATCCGCGCCGAGCAGCAGTAAAATCAGAAACATATATCGTCTTTATGAGCCGCCCGGATTCATCCTCCACCCAGACTGCGATCTGGTTGGATGCGTGTGTGGACATCCTTGTATAATCAAAAGATACCTCTACCTTTTTTATATCGGCATCCGCCTCGTCTTGTTGAGCGGCATCAACAGTTTCCGAAGCAGCCTCTTCCGCTTCATCTTCCGTTTTAGGCTCTTCCGATAGCTTTTCAACTTCCTGCATTACTTGTTGATTCATCGTGGCTTCCGAACTATCTGGCAGATTCGTTTCGGTGCTGCTGCATCCGGTAATAAGAATCAAAAGCAGAATGATTGGAAACAGCTTAAACTTTCGCCTCATCTAATCACCGCCTTAAATATGCTTATGGGAAGCCCCGCTTTGGAGCTTCCCTGTGATTTTTACATCAGATCCATCTTATCCCAAAGAATGTTTCCTTTTGCGTCAAGATATTCCTCATCCACATGAACCGCTTCAACCTTTCCGATGAACAACTCATGCGTTCCCGGCTTTGTGCTTTCCACAACGCTGCATTCAATGCTTACCGGACATTCTGTCAAGATCGGAGCATCCACATATTTTGCGTCTACCCATTTCAGGTCAAGTGCCGCAAACTTATCTACGTCTCTTCCGGACTTTGAACCGAGATAGTCGTATTCCTTCTTAAAGCTCTTCTTTGGCAGGTTGATGACAAAACATCCGCTGTCCTTAACCAGTTGATGGGAATATCTGGAAGGCACTATGCCTACCATGACCATAACAGGATCAAGACTTACGTTCGCTGTAAATCCAACTACCAGAGCGTTGTTCCTTCCATCCTTGCCCCTGCAGGAAACGATCGTCTGAGGAACCGGCTGCAGGCATAATACGGTATTCGATGCTAATTTCTTCATATTCTCACGCTCCTTATTTCCATGCGGCTTCAAAGATTGCCAAATAATCGTCATCTGACAGAGGAAGCGGATCTGCCGTAATGTCACCGCCAAGCACCTCATGTACCTTAGCAGGATATTTTTTCAGTTCTTCCTTTGTGATTCCTTCCTCGCTCATCTTAAGGTCAGCGCATCCAACATCAGCAATCAGCTTGTCAAGAGCCGCGATGAAGTCCTTGCCACTTGCCGGATTCTCCACGCCCATTGCCCTTGCCATTTTCTTCATCGGTTCTTCGGCTGCCTTCCTCTCAGCAAAGAAATCATAATAAGCGTGTGCGATCTCAATGAGTCCAGCTCCATGTACCAGATCATCATGAAAACTTCCCATGACATGCTCCATCGTATGAGCAGAGGTACACATCATATAGTAACCGGCAAAAGTATTCGCATAAGCCATCATCTCACGCGCTTCTTTGTCGTTGCCATCCTTTACCGCACGCGGCAGATACTTCGCCACAAGCTCAATGGTCTTAAGCGCAAACATTTCTCCCATAGGGTGAACATTCTTATTGACCACCGTCTCGGATGCGTGGAAGAAAGCATCCATCCCTTGATATGCTGTGAATTTCGGCGGCACGCTCATCATCAGATCGCTGTCTACGATGGAGAGTGTTGGGAACATTGAAGGAAAGAAAATACCTGTCTTTTCCTGCGTCTTGTCATTCGTGATGACGGATGCGATATCCACCTCGCTTGCCGTTCCAGCGGATGTTGTGATGCAGATGATCGGAATAGCTGGGTTCGGAGCATTTTTCTTCCCGCCGTTTGCGGAAAGCGAGTAATCCCAGATATCTCCCTCATTGGCTGCCATAAGAGCAATACACTTAGAGCAGTCCATCACGGAGCCTCCGCCAAGGGCGATGACGAAATCACAGCCATTGTCCTTCACTGCCTTTGCTCCATCCATAACATTGATGTCTGTAGGATTCGGACGGATTTCCGCAAAAACAGCGTATTCCACGCCTGCCTGTTCCAGTTCCTTCTGAACACGGTCAAGATAACCATACTTCCTTACCGAAGTTCCGTTTGTAGTAACGATCAGCGCCTTCTTTCCCGGAAGTGCCTCGCTGTGAAGCTCATTTAACTTGCCCGGTCCGAATAATACCTTTACGGGATTGTAGAAATTGAAATTGTACATTTGCTTTACCTCCATTTGCTTTGTGTATGTCTTGAAGCACCCTGCTTCGTCCGTTCTGATGCAATTATACTACCGATATTCAGTCAATGCAGCGCTAAATGTTAATATTTTTAGTGGTAATTTCTAATATGATGTGATATAATGATTTTGTTAAACCGCAGGAGGGACTTATCTATGAATCGCTCGAAAATGCTGAATCTGGCAATCAATAAGCTCGGAAAGGAATTCAGTTCTCTTGACTTGACCTTCCATCAGATGAAAGAAGGAAGACGGGGAGATGTCACATCATTCTGGCCAGGCGGAGAAGATGAAGATATCCTGGTCTGTGTGTTTAAGGGAACTTCAATCAATGAACCCTTCCACCGCCAGGATTTTTTCTTCATTAACTACGCCTACAAGCAGGACTATCAGGCACTCTCCTATAAATATGACAACCTGATCACCATCCGGGAAGATGAATGTTATATCGGCCAGCCATACAGCGGCTATGCCCTTCGTGGAAATAGCGAGACAGACCTCATCATCATTGGTGTATTGATACGGAAAGATACTTTTTTCAGAGAGTATCTGCCAACCATTTACACGGATTCAGACCTATTCCATTTCTTCATAGAGCCACAGTCCAACAAGTTTTCGGATGAGTTTATCCATCTCGCACCCGGTAAGGATCATGCTATACGATCCATTCTCGAAATGATGGTCATGGAATACGCTGACCGCAGGGAAGATACTCAGAGACTTCTTAAATCCATGCTCCAGACCCTGTTCTTACAAATAGCAAGGCGATACCGGATTGAAAACGCCAAAAACGCTCCGATCACTCTTTCCGAACAGATTATTCAGTACATGGCGGATCACTCAGATGTCGTAACACTAAAAGACATCGCCGCACATTTTTCTTATCATCCAAACTATATCTCAGCTCTGCTGCATAAAGAGACCGGAAGAAAGTTTACAGAAATCCTTTTGGAAAAAAGAATGGAGAGAGCTGTGCTTCTTCTGAAAAACACAACCCTTTCCATTGAAGAGATTACTATCATGCTCGGTTATAGCAACACCAGCAATTTTTACAAAGCTTTTAAGGAATACTTCGGTGTTACACCACGGGAATATTCACTATGAAATCGAGGTTGTTATGCCTGTATCTCCGTGCCGTCCCGGAAGGTGACCGTAATCTCCTTGTCCCTGCCGACCGTGACGAACTCGACCATGCTGCCCCAAAGGCTGCCGTCAAACTCGCTGATGGTGCCGTCCTGGGCTTTCAGAACCTTGATGAAGTCCGCCAGTCGTTCGCCCTGCGCTTCCTTGGCGGAGATAGCGGCTACCACTTCATCGTACCGAACCTTCGCCGTATCGTACCGCTGGACAAGCCCATCGTAACGTTTCTGGTACTCGTCCTGGTCCTGCGCGACACGAGCATTCTCCGCCACAATGTTCTGCGTCATTTCCACAAGCACCGCCATCTCTTCCTCCAGCTTGCCCTTTTCTTCCTGCAGGGCATCGGTGACGCAGAGCGTTTTGCGAATAATCTCCGCATTGGCGATGATCTCTTTCTTCTCGGTCACGAGTTGGTTGTACGCCGAAATGAACGCCGCCTTAACCTCGTCCTCCGTCACATGGGGAGTCTGGCACTTCTCGCCGTTGTACTTGCGGTTGCAGCGGTAGATGACCTTGCGGTAGCGGTCTGTGGAGTGCCAGACCTTCGAGCCGTACCAGCCGCCGCAGTCGGCGCACTTTATCTTGTTGGAGAAGATGCTCACGCCACTGTAGCGTGAACCTCCCTTCGTGCGCTTGGCAAGCTCCGCCTGCACCATGTCGAACACCGCAGGGCTGATGATTGCCTCATGGTTGCCTTCCACATAGTATTGCGGGACCTCGCCCTCGTTCTTCTTCATCTTCTTCTGAAGGAAGTCCACTGTGAACTCCTTCTGCAAAAGAGCATCGCCCTTGTACTTCTCGTTTGAAAGCATCCGGCGCACCGTCTGTTGATTCCACACGTCCTTGCCTGCAGGCGTTTTGATGCCCCGGCTCGTCAGTTCTGCGGCGATGGAATGCGGCGTCATGCCCTCAAGGAACAGATGGAAAATCAGCCGCACGGTTTCTGCCTGTTCACGATTGACCACAATCTTGCCGGTTTCTTTATCCTTGTCCAGTCCGAGGAAGCGACTGTAGGCAAAGCTGACCTTGCCGTCCGCCATACGCTTGCGCTGCCCCCAGGTGACATTCTCGGAAATGGAGCGGCTCTCTTCCTGTGCAAGACTCGACATAATCGTTATGAGCAGCTCGCCCTTGGAATCCAGCGTCCATATGTTTTCTTTTTCAAAATAAATCTCAATGCCCTCATCCTTCAGCTTTCGTACCGTAGTAAGGCTGTCCACGGTGTTCCTTGCGAAATGGCTCACGCTCTTGGTGACGATAAGGTCGATCTTCCCGGCAAGGGCATCTGCGATCATCGCCTTGAATCCCTCGCGCTTTTTGGTATTCGTTGCCGAGATTCCTTCATCCGTGTATATGGCAACGAACTCCCAATCGTCCCGACTCTTGATGTAATTAGTGTAGTAATCTACCTGTGCCTCGTAGCTCGTGGTCTGGTCTTCATGATCGGTCGAGACGCGGGCATACCCGGCAACACGGCGTTTCTTCGTGCTGTTGATCGGCGTGGCCGTGAACCGGCTGATGGTAGCCGGAATCGCCGTTACTTTTCTTTGCGCCATGCTTTCCCACGCTCCTTCCGCAATTGTTTCATGTGTTCGCTCATCTGCTGCCGCACCTCCGGCGTGTACCTGCCCTTGATGGATTCCTTGAACTTGGCTCTCTGCTCATCCGTCCAAGGTCTGCCGACCCGTTTCGGCTGCTCCCATGTGCGGCTGACCGTTCTACCGTCCTTGAAATGGAAAACCATCTCCGTTGCGGAAACCACATCGATATGGTCTATCTGTCTGTCAAACTCGCCATCGTCAAACTCGGCAATGCCGAGCGTCTCCGCTATAAAGGGCTTCAGTACATCCTCACGCAATCCGACCGTTCCGCATCCATCCCGTTCAGCGCATCGCCAGTAGTAGGCTTTACCGCTATCCGATGTGGCTGACGGCTGTGTGGCTCTGCGGAAATTGCACCCACACCCCTCGCACTTGATCTTGCCCGTCATGACGGAGGAGCCTTTGCAGTTCGGTTTCTTCCTACGCTTCTCGGAGGTTTTCGCTCTGTACTCCGCAGTCCAACAATCCTTGTGTCCCGTGTTCGGGCAGTCCTTTGTGATGACCTCTCCGTTCTTCAGATGGAACTCCAGTACATACCGCTCCGGCACATTAATGAAGTCCACTTTTTTGCTAAATGTATCCTCATCGAACTCATCCAGTCCAAGAACCTCGGCACACGCCTTTTTCAAATTCTCATGGTTGATGCTGCCGCCAACGGAACACCGACCGCCTTTTTTCTTTCTCGACCCACAGACCCAAAACTCCATGAAGCCCCGGTCGGTACGCTTGTTGTGCATATAGCTTTGACCGCAATGCGGGCATTTCAGCATCCCCGAAAAACAGGTAAGGTTCAGGCTCTTGTTTGCCCTTGGTCCCAGTTCCTTGCGCCGTGCGATCTCTGACTGAACATAGTCGAAGGTCGCTTTGTCGATGATGGCGGGATGCGTGTCCTCCACATAATATTGCGGGAGTTGTCCCTTGTTCTTTTTTCGCTGCTTTGAAATGGGATCGGATATGAATTCCTTCTGCAGAAGAAGGTTTCCCGTGTAGGTTACGTTCGTGAGAACCACTTTGATGTTGGAATCCACCCAGCGACATCCCTCTCTTGTAGTGATGCCCTCGGCAGCGAATTCCCGCTCCGTTTCCAGTCTCGACTTTCCGTCCAGGAAGTTCTGGAAGATGCGTCTCACAATTTCCGCTTCCTCCGGCACGATGACCAGTTCATCACCTTCCCAACGGTAACCATACACTCGGAAGTGTCCGTTCGGTATCCCTTTCTCGAACCGTTTTCTGATGCCCCATTTGCAGTTCTCCGAAAGGCTGCGGCTCTCTTCCTGTGCGAAAGATGCAAGGATAGTCAACATCAACTCGCCGTCACCGCTCATGGAATTGATGTGTTCTTTCTCGAACCGCACTTCCACGCCGATGTCCTTCAAGTGACGCACCGTCTCCAGCAAGTCCACCGTGTTCCTGGCGAACCGCTGGATTGATTTCGTAAGGATGATGTCGATCTCGCCGTTGTCGGCGGCTTCGATCATACGCTTGAACTCATCGCGCTTGGCAATCCCGGTGCCGCTTATTCCATCGTCCGCGAACACACCTGCGTACTGCCAGTCAGGATTCTTCTGTATCAAGGAACTGTAGTAGCTGATCTGTGCGGAGAGGGAATGGTTCATGCGTTCCGATTCCATCGAGATACGGGCATAGGCAGCGACTTTCTTCTTCGTTTTTATGGTCGGCACTGCCTGTTCGACCCTTGTGATTTTTGCCATGAAATCACTCCTTTCCGACACTATACATCACTCTTTACGCCCCGGAAGTCAACGATATATCCGAGAATAATGTGCCGAAAACAGGCTTATATTTCTCAAGGAAAATTGTATCAATCTGACGATACTCCTCCTCGGAAATAATGCCCTCTTCGAGCATCTTTCTGGCGAGGTGCATGGTGGTCTGATAGAGTTTTTCGCTGCGGAATTCTTCTTTACTCATCGCCGTCACCACCTTTGAAGCGGTCGGCGATGTAGCATTCATGGCTGCAATACTTCCTGCGCCTGTCCCCGTAAATGTGGAACTCCTTACCGCAGTGCGGACATCTGAAATCGTAGACCGCCTTACGCTTCACCTGGTCAAGATGGCTGTTCCACCACTCGTTACGACACTTGTCACAGCAGAAGCGTTTTTTCTTCCGCTTGACGATCTGCTGAATCTCCCGACCGCAATTCTCGCAGGCTGTTGTCTCCCCGGTGAGAATAATGGAAGGCTCGGCCGTCATGTCCCCATTGATATCGTTCCTGCGGCAGAAAGACTTTACTGTGTTCACCGAAATGCCAATCGTCTGGGCAATCTTGCCATAGCCGTTTCCAGCCGCACGGAGTTTGATGATTTGCGCTTTCTGATTATCGGTCATATTCTCTCGGCTCCTTCTTAAGGGTAGGTCTTATGGTATCTCCCTCACTCACTACCGAGAAATTCAACCCACACCGTTACGGCATAAAAAAGCGGCCTGCAAGTTCTCCGAAGAGAAACCCACAGGCCATACATGTTCCGGAAAACCCTTTATTTTCAATGGTCGGAACACAAGGAACACGAAAAATCCTATTACAACATAATTTTCGTGAACGAAAATAGAGTATATAAAAAATGTGTATTATATACGGAGAGATAGGAATTTGCTGTTCCTATGTGTCCTCGTGTTCCGATTGGTGTCCGATCTCCTTAATCCAGACTGATATTCCTTGCTGCCCTCTATCGGGTAGCCTTGGGGAGCGATGGAATCTGACGGTTTTGAAAAAAAGAAAATAAAAAAAGCCTGCAGGCTCTTCGAAGAGTTACCTGCAGGCATGTGTTCGCCTAAATATCTGCTATAATGTGATGAATATATCGTACTGTATTAATAATCCGTCTGTGACGAATCCTCAATATAAGAATCGATCTCCGATATGCGATCACCCAAAAAACCTCTTACATCCTCACAGCACTTTTTGCCAATCAGAATGCGTATCGGCAGATTTCCGCTCTCAATGATGCTATACAGAAATGCTGCTGCTTTCACCGGATCGCCTTCTTGCTTGTGGTTGTTCTCTGCCAGAAACTTACTCGTTGCATGGACTGCCGTTCCGTCATATTCCGGCATGGGATTCTTTGCATATCTCATGGAACTGTTATCTCTGAAATCTGTTCGGAACGATCCCGGCAAGATGGATGCAACCTGAATCCCAAACGGTGCAAGTTCCATGCGGAGAGCTTCCGACAGTCCCACAACAGCGTATTTTGAGGAACAGTATGCTGAGCTCCCCAGATATCCCATTGCTCCTGCCTGGGAAGATACTGTCAGGATCATGCCGCCCCTCTGCTTTCGCATGACCGGAATAACCTCTCTCATCACATTTGTCACGCCAAAATAGTTGGTCTCCATCAGCGTGCGCAGTTCTTCATCTGATATTTCTTCAAAGGCTCCACTTGCGCCAAATCCGGCATTATTGATCAGAACATCAATCCTTCCGAATTTCTGAAGGCCTGCTTGAACAGCCTTTTTCACCTCATCCTTATTCGTCACATCCATAATGACCGGCAGTACATTTTCTCTTTTCATCAGCTCATCGTCTTCATTCAGTTTCCTGACTGTAGCAATAACCTGATCACCATTTTTTACAGCTTCCTCGGCAAAGGCTCTACCAAGTCCTCTGCCAGCGCCTGTGATCATCCAAACTCTGTTCATACTCTATTTTTACCTCCGTTTCCTTTGGCTGCCACTGCTAAATATCAACATTCCGTTCTGTAACCAAAAAGCAATCTCTGCTACCAAAACCATGACAGCAGCATAATCCATGAGAAATCTGAGCCTTGATCCACCAAAATCGAAAAATGCGAAACTAACCCTCATCAGCAGATAATCGCCGATACCGCGCTTAAGGAAAGCATAAACTCCATACGCTGCGATCATAAGGAATAAAACCGTAACAACCGTACTTACCGCTTTGCTTATGTGGTTCTTCATCCCGGCACTTATCATCCTGATATGCAGCCCCAAATGAAAACTCATCATGATGAAGCCCCAGTATGCAAGAGTCATGTGAATGGTTCGTAAGACGCTCGATGCTCCGCTGATCGTCACTTCTTTCAGAACATACTTTGACATCAATATCCCACTAATGGGCTGTAAGATCATAAATACTGCAAGAAAAAGATTCACGGCAGTATTCAGAATCCGTACCGCGTTATATTTTCCTTTGAATATTCCCGTCCACCATTTTCGGTTTATCACATGATGCGCGATAAACAATGCAAACATACAAATACCGAGAACTTCATGGATGTTTTCTCCAATCAAGGAATACGCCATGAGAAAAGGCAGAAGCAACACCATCATGATATCTATAAACTTTCTTGCTTTCTTCATATATCCACCTGGTCGAATTTTCCCATACTTCACATCCTGCATTTTACTCAGTTGCCCCTATTCTCTGCAGATATCTCAAAATACAGTCTGCTGCATCGTCAAACGCATTACCGTAAAATCCATGACCTCCGCCCCTGATAATATCAAATTCCACATCAGGGTATACTTTCGCAGCCTGTCTGGCGTAGGTTATGGGAACAATGCCGTCTCTGTCGCCGTGCAATAAAAGCACAGCCTTCGTATATCTACCTATTTCCTCATAGATGTCATAATTCCAGACATCCTCGGCATAAATTCTTCCAACCCTA